>DATJJA010000082.1:0-28619 GCA_035492595.1 Puia sp. | reverse complement strand
TAGTTTTTCTCTTACTTCTTTGACAAGACGTCCGCCCTTCTTTGCCGCCGCAGGTGTACCCGCTGCAATTATTTTCATCGCCGCCACTTCGTCTCCAAACAATCGCGCCTTCCCGGCCATCATCCAATGTTCCGCGGTTTGGTAGACAATACCATCCACTTCAAAAGGCGCAACCCACCACTGGCTAAAACAGCTTTTGGTAATACTTCCATCTTTGGAAGGCTGATGCCCCCAGAAAAAAAGGAATGGAATGGTTTCCGGTTCGGGATATCTTTGAATTAATGAGCTTTTATTGAAAGTCATAGACAGTAGTTGCAAACGTTATCCAAAATCAATATACCTCTCCGGCACCGACTCCGTCAGCCAAACCCCATTGTCCGCCTTGGGACGTTTGAAAAAATCTTCATTGAACTCGCGTATCAGGTATTCCTTGAGAAAATATTGTAGCTAAAATCGAAATGCCGAAATTTCGCTGGAGTGGCTGGAAAGGCCGGGGGGCTGGAGATGCTGGAGACAAATGACCGATCCGTCGACCTCAGGGCCGCAAAAATCCCATGGCAAACGCCGTCCCCGCTCCCAACACTGCCCCCGAGGTCACATCTGTCGGATAATGAACACCCAGGTACATCCGCGAATAACCGACTGCAGATGCCCATAGAAAAGAAGGAGCTATCACATACCATTTGGGATAAACCCTCGACAGGGAAGTAACGGCGCTGAACGCCGAAGAAGTATGACCCGAGGGAAAAGAATATTCGCCAGGCCGGTATACCGGCACAAGATGCACATCCGTGACGAACGGCCGCGGCCGCCTGACCAGCTTTTTTATCGCAAGATTCAGCAGATAGGTGGTAACCGTGCTGCCTGCAATATACAACGCGTTGCGCTTCGTATCGGCGTCATTGCGGATCAGGCCGTCTGCAAGCACTCCCACCGGTATCGCCGCATTCACATAATTATTTGCATTCGAGATCAGTCGCCATATTTGCGTCTGCCCATCCGTCCGGCCCGAAGCCAGGTTCTCGAGAATATGTTCGTCCAGCCGCTGCAGACCCGACTGGGCATTCCCTCCAACACAGCACAATAACAAAAGACCAGCTATTACCGTCCGTACATACCCCATAACAAATAAAATTAACAAGAACTCCGGCGATATATCGATCATATTCCGGTGAAAAAGCGATATATCGTAATACCGGCAGAGCCGAAAAGACACAATACACTGATTTACAATCACTTACAATATGGCACACAATTGGGCATACTATCCCCGTAAATTCTTTATCATTATGCCACTACAAACAACTGCCACACAGACCGCCAAAACCAGCTTCCTCATTTCCGGCGAAATGACCGGTTTGCCTGGTGGCTACAAAGAAAAAGAGATTCCCTTTGAAATTCAAACTTTACAATGGTGCAGCCAGCACGATTCAGGACCCCAGGGCATGCCTCACCGGCATCAGCACGTAGAGATCATATGGATAAAAAAAGGGAACGGCTTTCTGGACATCGATCTGAAAAGATACAAAATGGGAAACAATTCCCTGTATTGTATCCTCCCCGGCCAGCTTCACCAGCTGGAGTTCGACGAAACAGAGGGATATATCATTTCATTCTCCGAAAAACTTCTCAATTCCGGCAGTGATGACTTCGAGCTGATGTACCGGTCAGGATTGTTCCATCTGCTGATGCACTCGCCCGGTATCCGGGTGGAACCCGAAGTAGCTGACGAGATCGAAGACATCAGCAGGAAACTGCACCGCGAGCTGATCAATGGGTACCTTTTACGTTCGGAGATCATCAAACGGTATATCAGCATTTTCCTGATCTATCTCGCCCGCCAGTTCGAAAGCTCGCTGCCGGTTGCCGCACAAACCCGGAATGTCAGCCTGGTAAAGAATTTTATTTCTCTCGTCGAAAGGAAATATATGAACTGGAAGCTCGTAAAAGAGTATGCCGGCGAGCTGTCGGTAACTCCCAATTATCTTAACGAGGTCGTTAAAAAAGTTTCGGGCTACCCGGCAGGTTATCACATCCGGCAGCGCATAGTCCTCGAAGCGAAACGACAGGCAGCATGTCCCACCACGAGCATGAAGGAAATAGCTTATCACCTGGGTTTTGACGACATCGCACATTTCAGCAAATTCTTCAAGAGCGTATACGGAAAGAATTTCACCGACTTCAGAAAAGAAAGGATACCCCGCTTCAATTAAGTGTATGACCTTATTGGGTTTTGTACAGCAGTTGCAACAATCTGTACATTGGCCCGACCAGCTCTCTATTGTAATTTCGTTTATCTCCGCAGCTGACCCTGGCAATGGCATTCATTCAATAAAACAGGAAAGTTATGATCAACAGAAACGAAGTACCAATCATCCCACCGGCATCCGTTTTTATCGGCCCGCAAAAAGCGCCCGTCACATTAATGGAGTACGGCGACTATGAATGCGAGGTCGCGTTGCACAATGACCTCATCGTGAGAGAAGTCCTGCAACGTTACCCGATGATCAACTTCAACTACCGGCATTTCCCGCAGACCAGGATCCATCAGAAAGCGCATAAGGCCGCGGAAGCTGCGATCGCAGCTGCACAGCTGGGTAAGTTCGTTCAGATGCACGACATGATCCTGCACAACCGCAGGAACCTGGGTACAGCCAGCCTTGCTTTCTATGCACGCGAACTGGGCATCGGCAGCATGAACTTTCTCGACGCCCTCATCACCGGAAAATATGGTCGTTATGTACAGGACGATCTCCTGGCAGGAATGAAGCTGGGGGTGAAAGAGGCGCCCACTTTTTTTATCAACGGAAAAAGAATGATGGGAAAAGTTACCGTCCGCAATTTATCCGCTTCGATCGATGCGGCATTCGATGAGCTTCCAAAAGCAAAAACACAAAAAATAATGGCGCGATCACATTCTTAACAAACATCGTAATATACAGTAATTGCTATGATCTGTACATTGACCTGAGAGAATGAAAAGTGTAAATTTGTATTAATAAATCGAACGCGAACCAACATAGAGCAACAAATAAGGTAGGAAAAGAGCTTCAATCGGCAGGCGATTTCAACAGGCAGGGGCGTTTTAAGAGAGACCCGGCGATATGCCGGGTCTCTTCATTTTTATACTTAGGTCATTTATCCTCTTTCACTTCGATCACCACACTGCTGCGATGACTGTTGACCCTGGGGTCGATGCCAACCCGCATCAAATATTCGCCGGACCAGGTCCCATCGAAGTGAAGCGAAGAACTGGTTCCCGGAAAAAGGTTGATCTCCCTGACCCGGTATCTCCTGGCCCCATCGAGTCCTTTTAACAGCACCGGCAGCCGGCTGCCCGCATCATAGCGGTAATTCACGAGATAGTTGAACATGACTGCCGAAGACTTCAGCGAATCGACATAAAGGACCGAGGCCACCTGGTCATGCTGCGGATCGGATAAACGGTATTGATCACCCCACCATATGACGGGCGCCAGCTTTCGGTAGTTTTCCACGGCCTGCTTTGCAAAGCCCAGATCCGCTTCATTGAGCCGGCTGACCACTATGTCGAATCCCAGCTTTCCCATCATGGCTACATCCGTCCTGAACTTCAGCGGTTGTTTCCCCCAGTCCGTGACATGATTGGAGCTTGCGATGGCAGGATAGAAATAAGAGTATTCCCATTGTATGAAAACCCGCTCCAGCGGATCTGTATTGTCACTGGGCCAGAATTCCGTAAAATACTGTAATGCGCCATAATCGACCCGTCCGCCACCGCCGGAACAAAGCATCATCGGTACCCGTGGGTATTTAGCCCTGATCCTGCTCAATACTTTATACAAACCAAGGACATAGTCTATGTAAAAATGGGACTGATCTTTACCCAGATGAGCAGACCAGGCATTATAGATGACGGCATTGCAATCCCACTTGATATAGGCCAGAGCCGGCGCCTTCCCGAACAACGAGTCGACAACCCCGAAGACAAAGTCCTGAACCTGCTGATTACTGAGATCGAGTACCAGCTGATTCCTGAAATAATATTCGTCACGCCGGGGTTGCCTGACCACCCAGTCGGGATGCCGGGCGTATAGTTCGCTTTTGGGGCTGACCATTTCCGGCTCGATCCAGATCCCAAACTTTACCCCGTCGCTCTGCGCCTCCCGGACCAGCGAGCCTATTCCATTGGGTAGTTTCTGTTTGTTCTCCTGCCAGTCACCCAGCGCTGCATGATCGTCATTGCGGGGATACCGGTTGCCAAACCAGCCATCATCCAGCAGAAAAAGATCGACGCCCAGTTTCCGGGTATCTTTAAGCAACTCCGCCAGGCGCTGCTCATTGAAGTCAAAATAGGTCGATTCCCAGTTGTTCAGCAAAGTGAGCCTTGGTCCCTTGCCGTCCAGTAATTTGTACTCCCGGGCCCAGCGCTGGATCTTCCTGCTGGCGTCCCCTTTTCCCTGGTCAGAGTAAGTATAGACAAAAGCGGGGCTGGTAAATTCCTGACCCGGAGCCAGCGTATAGGCGGACGCGTAATTATTCACGCCAGAGATGATGCGCAGTCCGTCCGATGGATCTATCTCCAGATCGGTACGGAAATTGCCGCTCCATTCCAGACCGCCAAGCAGTACCTTTCCGTCATCCTCGGTAGCGGGCCTGTCCAGGGAGACCATGAATACCGGCGGCTGAAAGAGGTCAGCTCTTGTCCCCAGCTTACTATCCAGCGTCTTGATGCCATGTGTCAGCCGGCTTTCTTCCGGCTGCATTTCTTTGGCCCAATCGCCATGATACTGCCTCAACCAGTAAGCGGATGCATTCAGGTGAAGATTTGCGGAAGCGAATTTTTGCAGAACGATATTCCCTTTTTCATGATGCAGGATAGACGACCACTGTTCTATCACATCCTGTTTGTAATAGCTTTTATAATATAGCGTAACTTCTACATCATAGACCGGATCTTTTAGCTTTATACTCAGCAAGGTCACATCCGGAGCCGGACGTTCGGTATGATGACTGACATACCGGAGATCCAGTGAGGGATTCCCATCGGCATGAGTGACACTGACAGCAGGCTCGATAAGCCCCCTGCCGCCTGCCGGCGCATATGCTGCATCGAATAGTACCTTGTAGTCATTCGCATCAGGATAGTTCTCTGCCAGTTGGAGATAGTCCCTGTTCTCGTGCAGCCTGCGGCCCAGATAAAGTGTACGCACATCCTGCAGACTGTCAACTTCAAGGACGAGTGCATTATTTGCCGTCTCGACGGGGATGACGATCCGCTCAACACCTGGGTTGACAAGCTGTGCAGCAGCGGGAAAGCTCAGACAGAGAACAAGAAAACAGAGCGCATTTCGGCAGAATACCAGAGCTATCGGCATGATGTTCGGATTTTGATGACGAAAATAATCGGATTTGCCCGGATTACACTAATCGTTCACCAAAAAATGAACGATGCGACAGCTGGTCCCTTTGCTTTTTGGATTCCTGTCGCCGCTGATCCGAAGGTGCAGCTTATGCGGGAGCCCGTTCAATCCGCTCCCTAATAATAAATACCAGGGCAGGTGCAGCCAGCTGCTCCACTGTGTATACAGGTCGATCTTTTTGAATGCTCCACCATCGATATTGTATTCGATGATCCCAGCATCGGGTCCCGACACAACGGCTATTCCGACGGCATTCCCTTTAAAAGGAAATTCCAGCTCCGCGCCCGGCTTCTCCGCCATCAGCACCGGTACATGTACAAATCCCGGGCGGGTATTGACGTTATCTGCAGGTGTCCAGTCCGTATCGATCTTCCAGCTCGGGTCCCCCACCCCCTGACGCACATCGACATAACGCCCGTCCGACAAACAAGCCCGGTCCATCGGCGCCGGAAGAGTCCCCAAAGGCGCAGCCTCCGCATGATAGAGCCTGTAACAGCTATCCAGCAGCCGGCGGATCGTTGCAAAATATAATTCCTGCCCGAGCTCCGAGGGATGTACGTCCTTAATGTCCCTCTTCCAGTCCAGCTTACCCTGCCTTATTCTATCCCATATCTCCTTACCCAGGTTAATGGAAGGAAGGTGATAATGATCGGCTACCCGTTCCTGGTTGGTTATTTCCACCGGTGTCAGACCGCGATCATAATCCGCCGTTTTACCTTCATCGGCAAAGGCCATCATGATGATCTGAGTTTCCCGATCAACCCTTTTTATATGCCGGACGATCCCTTCGAGGGCCCGCGCCTGTGTAAGGCTATCCGTGCCATTTACCCGATCGTTGACAGCGGTCTCCATAAACACCAGGTCTATGCGTCCGGAATCCAGCAGATCCCGTTGTACCCGAAAGGCATGCGGGAGACTGCCCAGTGAAGGGATACCCGCTGCTATGAACCGAAATTTCGTTTCCGGGAATCGCTCCTGCAAATATCCGCAGACCTTGTCCCTCCAACCGGGATTGTAGGTTATCGAGCCACCAAGAAAACCTACCGTCGCCGTCTTCCGTACCAGGACATCCATATAGAACTGATTCAGCTCGCCCCGGGTCGAAAACCAGGGCTGAGCCATCGCACCACCGCAAGAGAAGGCAGCCAGTGCGAACAAAACACAAAATTTATTTATCCTTTTCATATTTCAGATCTTTGGGAGCCTCTGTCATCACACGCCTGTATCCCAGCTCCGCGCCGCCGCTGACCGGCAAAATGCTCCCTGTAATAAAACGCGACTGCTCTGACACCAGGAACACACAGGCATCCGCCACCACATCTCCCCCCGGGCAATAGCCCAGGACATGGATACTATCGAGATATTCTTCCAGCGACCCATTTTCCTGCGCGGTTGCCCATTCCCGTAACAAGGGCGTCCACACCCCCGCCGGAGCCACCGCATTTACCCGGATCTTGTACCGTGCATAGTCCAGTGCCATAGACTTGGTCAGCGCATTGATGGCCCCCTTGGTCGCCGCATACGCAGCATGATTCTCCTGTCCGATCTCACCCACAAGACTACTGGTATTCAGGATACAGCCGTGAGAAGCTTTCAAAGCCGCCAGCCCATATTGCGTAGTGTATAAAATACTTTTGAGGTTGATCCCAAAAAGCTCGTCCCACTCATTTTCTTCCGTCTCATCCAGCGCCTTCGAAGGATGGGCAATACCTGCATTGTTATGGATCACGTCTATCCTTCCATAGATGTCCAGCGTCCGCCGGATGGCCTGTTCTACTTCCTGCGGCCGGGACACATCGCAGAGTAAACCTGTGGTCTTCTCCCCCAGCAAACTTACAGCCTCTGCAATAGAGGCTGCTTCGTTGGCAACTATCGCCACATATGCGCCCGCATCCACGTACCTCTTCGCACATTCGAGACCGATACCCCGAGAGCCACCCGTTAAAAATATCACTTTATCGTTTAACTGTTTCATCAGAGAAGTTGTGTTTTAATGGAAAAGCCAGAATAGAACGCCCATCACCACCAATAACAGCGTCGACAGGAATTTATAGTTACCCGGCCCCTTCCAGCCGGGTCTTTGCAGTGGCTCGAGCGGCGATGTCCAATACAATCGTGCAGATCCTGCGGGCTGGCCGCCCGGGAAAACAAAAGAGAACAGTACCTGTAAAGCCACACAAACCAAAAAAAGGTAAAAGGCCATCATCATGAAGGGTATCCGGCCCAGAATAGTATCCGGCACCAGCTTGTTGAATGCAAAGACAGCCGCTCCTAATGCCGACCCGATCCACAATGTCAGTTTCGCCGAAACCGGCGATGCCTGTTTCCAGAATACACCGAGTAAAAAAACACAGGTGATAGGCGGTGCAATATGCGCGATGATATCGTTGAGCCCATTGAAGATGCTCTCATACTGATCCAGCAGGGGCAGCAATGCCAGGGATACCAGCAATGCAATACCGGCCGAGATCCTGCCCGCCCGTACCAGCTGCTTATCGCTGGCTGCCGGCCGACGGCGCCTGTAGATGTCATAGCTTACCAGGGTCGATATCGAGTTCAGAGCCCCCGACACCTGCCCCATGAGCCCGGACAGCAGGGCGGCGACCAGGACACCCACCAGCCCCGAAGGCAGAAGCTGGGTGATCATCAGGGTATATATGCCCTTGCTGTTGACGATGGTCCTATCACCCTCCACTGTCGTCAGCGAATGGAGGTCCAGCTTTCCGGCAGCTGCCAGCGTATAGGCAAAGAGTCCCGGCAGCACAAAAATAAAGACCGGTAATATCTTTATAAAGCCGCAAAACAAAGGTCCTATTCGCGCATGCTGTTCATCCCTTGCGCCAAGCACACGCTGCACGATGGTTTGATCGGCACACCAGTACCAGATGCCCAATACCGGGTAACCAAGAAATACAGCATACCACGGCATCCCGCTCTTGTCTCCCCCTGGACGCAGCATAGACAGTTTTTTCATCTCCCCTCCATCCTTTAATACCCGCACCATCGGGTGCCAGCCGCCCATGCGATGCCAGGCAGCCCAGCTAATGACGCAAGCCCCCGTTATCAGCACCACGGTCTGGATCGATTCCGTGACGACCACAGCTTTCAGCCCGCCGATGATAGTATACAATGCCGTGACCAGCGAAATGACAATGACGCTTTTATAGAGACTGACGCCGAACAGGGTCTTTAATACAATGCCTCCGGCTAACATGGAGAACGCAATATGAATGATCACCGCCGACACAATGGAAATAATGACCAGCCAGTCCCGGCTCGCCCGGTCATACCGCTTCTCAAGAAAATCGGGCAGTGTTGCTACTCCCGATGTGATATAGAACGGCACAAAGAACAAAGCCAGCAGGATCAGCGTCAACGCAGCCATCCATTCGAAATTACCATTGAGCAGACCGGAATCAAAGCCGCTCTGTGCAAGACTTACCAAATGGACCGTGGAGATATTGGTGGCAAATAAAGCCAGCCCGATCGCCGGCCAGCGCAGCGACTTACCCGCGAGAAAATAGGAGCTGGCGCTTCCTTCCGATCCCTCGCCAGGCGCCCCGGCGTCAGCCCTGTTGCCGGCGCTTCCGGCACGCCCCCTGACCCTATGTCTAACCCCAACCCATAGTCCGATAACCAGGATACCCAGGATATATAGCACACTAATAACCAGATCGACGGACTTGATCATGCTCTCGGTTTATTGTAGATCACAGCTGCTGCCGGGCTCCTGAGGCGTCCTATAAACGCCCTCCCGGATATCGGCCGCATGCAGAAAATGCTTTTTAAGATGCGGGATATGTTCGAGGAACAAAACTTCATGTCCCAGAGAAATATGATTGAACAGGACCAGGTGCTGATGCAACTGCCCCATATCCCCTACATGCGGCACAACGGGAATGTCATACAGACGGCTGAGCAGGCTGACAGTGATAAATTCGCTGACGCCGCCTACCCGCACCGCATCGACCTGTATAAAACCTGCCGCCCGCGCCTGCAGATAATTCTTGAAGATGATGCGATTGGGTACGTGCTCCCCAAGTGCCAGCTTTACCGGAGCCAGCGCTTCCGCAAGCATCTTGTGCGCCAGCACATCGTCCGGATGCGTGGGTTCTTCGATCCAGAAAGGATCCATCGGCTGCAGTTCCCTGCATATTTTCAGGGCCTGCGGCAATGTCCATTGCTGGTTGGCGTCTACCATGATGCGGATATCCGGCCCGGCTGCGGCACGAACGATCCCCGCCCGACGGATATCCCGCGCCGGGTCGGGTGAACCCACTTTCAGCTTCATCGCTGTAAAACCTTCTCCCACCGCCCTCAGCGTGTTCTCCCGCACCTTTTCATCCGAATAATTAAACCAGCCGATGGAGGTATCGTAACCCGGATAACCCGACGCCAGGATCTTCTTCCGTTCCGTTCTGCCCGCCTCGTTATCTTTCAACAGCTGCAGCGCCGTAGAAGCAGGCAGCACGTCTTCAAGATAAGAGAGATCGAGGGTTTGAAGGAGCTCCTGGGGAGAAAGATCGATGAGCAACTTCCATAATGGCACCCCTCTTTTCTTTGCCCACAGATCGAAACAGGCATTGGTCACAGAAGCCAGTCCAAGATGAACGACCCCTTTGTGCGGTCCCAGCCAGCGGAACTGCTGCTCATTGGATAAAGTATTAAAAGTGTTTCCAAAATCCGCCATCAGTTCTTCGATGTCCTTTCCTTTCAGGTGCTCTGCATAAAATCGCGCCGCCTGGCAAACCATGTCATTGCCTTCCCCCAGCGTAAACGCCAGCCCCGTACCGGAGAGACCATTTTCATCCTCCAGTATCGTCACCGCATAGGAGTATACCGGGTCACGGTGGATAGCATCGCTGCCCGCCCCTTTGTCCAGTGAAAAGCGAACATCTTTTATAGTTATATTTTTGATCATAATCCCCAGGTTTTTGACGGCTTTTCACCCATCGTCAATTCCAGCTCGCCGCCTGTCATAATATCGCGATAGTCGATAAAACATTTATTATACGGCTTCCCATTCAGCTTCGCATCCTGGATATAAACAGCGGATGGAGAATTATTCCGGGCTTTCACCCTGAAGGTCCTGCCAGTTCCCGTCCGTATCGCAATTGCGTCAAAGACGGGGCTTGAGATCTCATACCGTGTGCTGCCGGGACATACCGGATAAAGCCCGGACGCTGCAAGGACATACCAGGCGGACATCTGTCCTACATCATCATTTCCAACCAGCCCTTCCACCGTATTATGATACGCCCTGCGGCAGATGATTCTGGACCATTTCTGGGTAAGCCAGGGCGCCCCGAGGTAATTGAACAGGAAAGCAACATGGTGTACGGGTTCATTGGCGTGATTGTAGTATTCATTCCATAACATGTTCTCCGGCGTCTTTTCAAAGAACCACTCCAGATCAGCTAATACTTTTTCGCGCCCGCCCATCAGCGTTACCATCCCCGCGATGTCCTGCGGCACAAACCATCCCTGCTGATACGGATTGCTTTCCACCGTACCATATCCCTCTGCCAGCCTTCCTTTAGCCGGCCATGGCTCCCAGCCTCCATCCTCCCGGCGGGGCCGGAAGCAGCCTTTTTCTTTGTCAAATACATTCTTATAATCCTGCGCGCGCTGCAGGTACTTCTGCGCTTCTTCCTTATGCCCCAGTCCTGCCGACAGCCGCGACAGACACCAGTCCGAATAGGCATATTCCAGTGTATTGGAGATGCTGTTCCCTCCGCCACTAAAACCACGGGTCCCGTTGCCAAAACGCTCCGAGGTGGCAATACATATCTCCCGGGCCTTCGCAGGATCAAATCCTCCCAGGCCTTTTATATAAGCATCCGCTACCACGGAGATAGCCGGATTACCGACCATACAGCCGCTGTAAGCATTCAGCAGCTCCCAGCGATCGAAATATCCCTTTCCATTCTCTTCGGCCAGCGTCATCAGGGAATTGATCAGATCGATCACCACCCGGGGATTGATCATTGTCTGTAAGGGCATTTGACTGCGAAAAACATCCCATCCGCTGAAGATCGTTCGTTTTGTAAAATCGGTTACGTGATGACGTCGTCCATCTCCGCCTAAATAAATACCGTCCACATCTTCGCAGGTACGGGGGTCCAGGAACGTATGATACAGGGCCGTATAAAAACAGGTTTTTTCCTCTTCCGATCCACCGCTGACGGTGATGGCAGACAATGCTTTATTCCAGCTCTCACGGGCCTGCCGGCGTATCCTGTCGAAGTTGAAGTCGCTGATCTCTGCATCGAGATTATGCCTTGCTCCATCTATGCTTACGAATGATATACCGGTCTTTAGCAGGATGGGCTCGTCTTTTTTTGTGGGGAATTCTCCGTAGAAGCCCAAATGTCTGCCTTCTTTTTCGGTTACACCGGGTAACAACTCTGCATGCGCCACTATCTCCTGGTAGGCAGCGCTGGTCACATCTTCCAATTTACGTCGCTTCGGAACATCCGCGCTCCAGACGCCAAAATTCCGAAAGGGTTTGCTGCACCGGGCGCAGAAATATACGGTATAGCTTGCATTTCCCTCTCCGTTCCCCCATCCGCCACCATCCGGCGTACATTTCATCCAGCCTTCCAGCGTAGTGTCATTCACCAGTTTGACAGATTGCAGGACGGAGGTTCCGCCTACCCGCCGGGCAAGATCGATCTGGATCCGGGAAGTCTTCGCCTCAGGGAAAGTAAATCGCATGATGCCGCTGTGCGGTGCGGCTGTCATCTCGCATCGGATCGAACCTCTTTTTAATGTTACTGCATAATATCCTGCGGAAGCCGTCTCGCTTTTCTTATCATATTCCGAGCGATAGCCGGCCGCGCTGGTTTTTAATTCTCCAACCGAAGGCGTGACGAGGAAATTCCCGAGATCGCCATACCACCCTACCCCACTCATCTGCGTCAGGGCAAAGCCTTCGATATTCGTATGTTCATAGCTGTAACCGGAACCATTGTCGCCGCCCGTTATCGTGTTGGGGCTGAGCTGTGTCATCCCAAAAGGAGTGGCGGCGCCCGGAAAGGTCTTGCCCAGTCCCGCAAGATTGCCGCCTGCTGCAGCACTGGTGCTGGCGCCGATAAAAGGATTGACGTAGTCGACCGGCTGGCGATGCTGCCGGTTCTGCGCTGCCCCCGTCTGTTGTGCATTTGCATACATAACCGCCAATGTCGCTGTCTTCACCATTATAGCTTTTATCATCCGCATATTAAGTGGTTCTTATTTCCCTCAATATACCATTGAATTTTAATTTCACAACCTTATGATCTGGTGAGCTTATTTTGTAGCTGACGACCTTACCATCCTTCCATTCCATGTCCACCGTAAAATTTCCACGAGCCTTCAAACCCCTTACCTTCCCCGAAGCCTTCCAGACTTCCGGCAGGGCTGGCAACAGATGTATATATCCACCGTGACTTTGGACCAGCATTTCTGCTATGGCAGCCGTCGCGCCAAAATTGCCATCGATCTGAAAAGGCGGTCCGGCAGAGAGCAGGTTGGGATAGATACCGCCGCCAGCCCCATAGTTGATATTCGTCGCCAGTGTAGGCTTCATGATCTCCGTCAGGATCCGGTAGGCCCGGTCCCCATCATACAGCCTCGCCCACCAGATCATCTTATAGGCAATGCTCCAGCTGGGGCCATCATCCCCCCGCGCCTCGAGCGTCTTCCTGCAGGCTTCCGCCAGCACAGGAGTAGAATCCGGTGTTATCAGATCGGCCGGATAAAGCCCATAGAGGTGCGACACGTGACGATGATGAACATCAGTTTCCTTATAGTCTTCCAGCCATTCCTGTAATCGTCCGTCCGGAGCCACAATACCCGGTGGAGGTATTCTCTCCAGTCTTTTGACCAGGCTATCCCTGAAGACAGGGTCGATCCCCAGGACCCGGGAAGCCCTGATCACGTTGCGGAACAGCTGACGAATGATCTGGTTGTCGATGGTCGGTCCCATACAAATACTCGCCGTCCGTCCATTAGGCATATAAAAGGTGTTCTCCGGCGAAGAAGACGGCGCCGTCACCAGCCAGCCATGTGCCGGGTCCATGACGAGCATGTCATCATAAAATCTTGCCGCGCCTTTTAAGATCGGATAGATCCGCTTCAGATATGCCAGATCGTTTGTAAAATCATAATGCTGCCAGAGATTGTCGCAAAGCCAGCCCGCTCCAACCTTTGTCACTCCCCAGGACGCCGACTCGCCGGGTTCGGTCCATCCCCAGGGATTGGTGATAACATGCGCCACCCATCCACCGGCATTGTAATAGGCCTTTGCCGTCTTCTCTCCATTCGGCACCATCCCTCCGACAAGATCGGCCAGCGGCAGGTTCAGCTCGGAAAGATTTGTCACTTCCACCGGCCAGTGATTCATTTCTACGTTGATGTCTAAATGATAGTCCCCATTCCAGGGAGTATGGATCTGGTTAGCCCATAGCCCCTGTAAATTGGGCGGTAAAAGTCCCACCCGGGTGCTGCTGATGCTGAGATAGCGGCCGAATTGAAAGAATAATACCGCCAGTCCATTGTCGGCCTTCGGGTCCTGACGAAAACGCAGCAGCCGCTGATCGGTCGGAAGACCGGCAGGGTCCGCGATAGCCGGACTACCCGCGGCAACCGGGGCAGTTGCGATCTGCAGATCCAGTCTATCGAACAATCGCCGGTAGGCGCTGACATGTTCCTTTACCTGCTCCTCATAGGACTTTTTCATAGCGGCAGCCAACAGCCGCCGGGTCACCCTCTCATGATCCGCGCCTTTCCAGTCCGTTCCCATCGACACATAGACGATCAGCTCCGTCGCTCCTTTCACCAACAGCGTCTGCCCATCAGCCTCACAGCTTCCATCTTTTAGCTGCGTCTTCACTCTTGCGATATAAGACATGCCCTTCCCGTCAATGCCGTTGTCGAGCTGCCCGGAAAGATCCAGCTCACTGCCATAGACAGCCGCCTCTCCTTTCTCCGGCCGGTCCATTGTGATCCGGCAATTCAATTTCCCGGGCTGATCAGCCGTAAACCGGATGATAGCCACATCATCCCCGTAGCTGGTCAGGTATTCTCTTTTATAGGTGACAGTCCCAATCTTATAACTGCAACGTGCGATGGCATCGGTCAATGACAGTTCCCGCGAATAGTGATCGAACCGTGGCGTGCCGGAAAACTCAGCACCGCCGTCATAGCTAAACCGTAGATTGAGATTCCCCAGCATCTGAAAACAACCATATCGTGTACCGCCCGATCCCGGCCCCGTACAAATAAATGACCGGTCGACCAGCGCCTGAGCCGAATCATTCTTTCCTTCAAGCAGATACCTTCGTATCTGCGGCAGGCTCTTATACGCATTATAATTGTTGGCATCCTGCGGCGCCCCCGTCCATAACGTTATATCGTTCAATACGATCTTCTCTTCTGTCACCCCCCCGTCGGGTGTCAACCCCAGCCGGCCGTTGCCAAGCGGCAAGGCCTCTTCCCACTGCGATGCGGGTTTGTCATACCACAAACGCAGCGGTTCCTTTTGTCCAAAAGCGAATACGGATGCGGAGAGCCCGATGATGACAGGGAAAATTACTTTTTTTACGATCATGAATTATAAAGTTTACCGGATCTATTCAAGATCCCAGAATGTTACCTGGCTCAAATTTACATACCCTGAACCATCTACGGTATGGAGGAAACGGATAATGATGAATCTTACCTTCGGCGGATTATCGATCAGGGTGGCGTCAAATGGATTGATCCCATCATCCGCCCTTACGACCTCTTTCAGCAAGGTCCAGCCTTTCGAGGTGACATCCGCCTTCCATCCGGCATCATAGCTGTTGTAGGCCGGTATGGCTCCGGTGGTGTCGGCGATACCCCAGATCTCAAAGTCATCCGGGTTATGAGCCTGAGTCCTGCCCGTCTCTTCCACCTTGTTGAGATGATCATATATTTTGCCCATGTCAAAGGTCACAGACCCCGGTAAAGGGGTGCTTCCATCGCTGTGAAACACATTCGGGTAATCCCTCGGCTGCATGTTGCCATCCCACAAACGCGCCAGGTACGTGTTGCCATCATATGGCTTCAGGTCATTCGCAAAATACATCCCGCTGAAAAGGCTTTTGTCACACATGACCAGTTTCCTCGGAGCGGCCGTATCAGCTGACAAGGTATAAAAGGTATCGATAGCTCCCACTTTAGGTATGAAAGAGGACTGGAACAGGACATTTGTCCCCAGCTTAAAAGAGGGCAGGACAATGGAGTCGGAGGCCGGCGGCAGATAAGTGACCAGCGTGTCTCCCGAAACATTCACATAGCGGATACGGGTAGTAATATTGATAGTATCATATGGGTGCTGGAAATACAGGTTGACCGAACCATCGGAGTTGAAGCCCGGCTGTTTAGCCGGATCCAGCGGCCGGTTGTGAAGCCCCGCCTGATAGATAGGACCGACTACTTTTGCATTGTCCAACTCGGTCAGAATACTCCGGTTGCCACTGGCGTCATAGGAATAAATAAAGAAGGTGTACGAATATTCAGCCAGATTGTTGATCAGGCATTTTACCGTGTCCGTGGTTGAATGCGATACAGCATTGACCACAGTGGAATCGGTATAGTTGTTCCAGTACACTACGTATTTTGAGACGCTGGGATCCGGGCTTGGATTCCAGGTCAGCAGCAGACGCAGGTTGCCGGGGTAGGCATTGGGGCCGATAATCTTTCCGGGATAGGTGATCTCCTGGCCATTCAAAAAGGAACGGTAGTCATTGGCCTTCCGGGTACAACCGCAGACAGCTATAAAACAAGCCAACCCGATCCAACTATTTTTATAAAATGCTTTCATTGTAATAATTTTTTAAGATGTGAGATCTTATCTCGGATCGCCAAAGAATGTCATTTCATTCATATCAAAGAAATTATTCGTCCCGCCCATATTCGTAAGACATTCGAAACGAATGTACCGGACCTTTGGCAGCGCAAGCGAAAAGTTGAAGGGGAAGCCGCCTTGCCAAAATGCCAGGTCCGTAGCATTGAATTGCGGACTGGGCAAACCGGAAGGTTTGGGCGGCGCAGTGAACTGACCCATATTTATCCAGCCGTTGGGAGTAGCCTGTCCCACCGGTGGAAGAGCGGTACTGTCCGGCATCGATTCATCTACCGGCACATCAGCCCTTCCCCAGATGACCCAGGTCTGGGGTGTGCCATACCCCCACATGAATTCTCCGGGCGCATCTCCTGTCCGGCCCACCATGGTATAACGGCTAAGCTTGGCCGTCTGTCCCATATCAAAGGTCATCCAGGACGGCCAAACCAGCGGGGTGATCGGCTGCGCTGTGTTGTAGGTTGGTTCCTTGATATTGTTGTCCCATAAGTTGATCAGACCGCGATAGCTGTCATAAGGCAGGACATCGGTGGGAAGCACATATGGTTTGAAGAGGGATTTTGCCATCTGTACCTCGTAAATGGGTTTCAGCGTGGCAAAGACCGTGTCCGAAATATTTCCCCATGAATCCGTGATATAGACTCCGAACTGTCTTGAAACGGTATCATACCCCCTCACGCTGAAATTCACGGAGTCGGCATTGGTATAGACCTGGTTAACGATCTCCAGCCTGCTGCTCGTCTTTCCGGGAGTGATCAGGATGATCCCGATATCGGCCTTTATTTTATTGAGCGCAATGACATTGACCCCTCCGAAATCGGCCTGCAATTTCAGGGTAGGCTTCGTCAGCAGATATGCCGGTGTATCCGGATGTACGGTCACCACAACAGAATCGGATTTTACCTCCGCCCGGCTCACGACCTGGAGTGTCACCTTATAGTCCTGGCTTTTGGCAAACCCGCTTACCGTGATACTATCCGAATAATAAGAGGATTTCGTCTGCCGGCTGGCCTTATCGTTGATAGCATAATTCGCCTGGACATAAAGGATATTCTTTGAATCGGGCAGCGAATAAGTGATATAGGCCCCACCGTTGAAATTGACCACCTTTATATTGGTGACAGGCCCGGGTTTGGTCATGTCCGTAGAAACAACGGCATTGAACCCGTCCACTTTTTTACAACCAAACTGACTTAGCGCCAGTGTTATGGCAACCATCGTCAAACAAGCAACTTTATATATTCTTTGCATAAAATGCGTTTAATAAAATTAGTTTACCAATAAAGACTCTGCACAAGATTCGGGTTGATCAGCAGGTCATACGTCTGTATCGGGTAGATATAATTCCCCAGGCCAAACACCGGCTGATAATAGTTGACGAGCTGATAGTAACCCGCAGTGGTCCTCCCATTGGTCCCGGTATTGGTGTTCCATCCCTGTATGGGGCCCGACAATACGCTTTGCAATTCTTTCCATCTTCTCAGATCCCATCCGGCCTGCCCTTCAAAGGCCAGTTCGATACGGCGTTCCTGGTGGATGATAGCCCGCAGCCCTTCTTTTGTATTCGGCTTGCCGGGGTTGCTGGAATACTGGGCCCAGGCCGCCTGTACACCGGGCAGACCCGCTCTTGCCCGAACCTGGTCTATATATTGATACGCTTCAGCACCGGGTCCATTGACCTCATTCAGACATTCAGCATATAAAAGCCAGAGTGCCGGAAGACGCATAAAAGGCCATGAATAGTTATAGGGCACGCTTGTCTGTCCGAAATAAGACTGCCAGGGCACCAGCTTTTTTGCCCAGTAACCTGTCACATTGATCCGCAGCGCATCGGGCGCAGCAGCAAATCCGTTGACGGCATTGACATAGTTGGGGTTGTTGTCATCGGTATTACCCGCGCCATACCAGATGCTGCCGTCAAAGGCGACATCCGCATAGTACCTGTTCTCCCGGTTGAAATTCCCTTTGGGACAGGTATATCCTTTCTTTATATAATAGACATGCGCGCTGTCACCCTGCTGCAGCTTGTACCGGTTCGGATAATCCCAGGTCTTGTCTTCATTGATGGGTATTCCGTTATTGGTATAGAAAAGTTCCGATTCCGCAACAGGCACGGAGAAATTGGAGTATACAGCGAACAGATTAGAGGCAGCATCGGCATTGACCCTTGCCGCAGTCATATACTGCCAGCCGTATATGGTATTCAGGGTCCAGATCTGTTCCGGATTCCAGGTGTCGGTAATAGCCCCCTGGATGGTCAGCAGCTTCTTTGTACTGTCACTCATATGGGTCACATTGCCATTCAGCTTCAGCTGGTATAAAGATGCTCCGGTAGCATTGACGGCAGTCAGCGCGGCCTTACAGGCATCCAGCGCCCGCTGCCATTTTTCGGGATCTGCCGCAGTGGAGAAGAAGGGTTTCCCGTCCTTTGCTTTCATACCGGCATAGTCAGGATTGCCATTGAACAGGGGACTTGCCATAGTAGCCAGCACTTCCGCTTTCACCGCCAAAGCAATAGTGGACGTGATCCGGCCCTGCTCCGTCGCCGTATTCTGGATCACTGCAGGCAGACCGGCAATGGCCGTATCCAGCAGATGTACCACATAGTTGAAACAGGAATCCACCGACTGCTGCGGAACCCTTACCTGGCCGGAAGTGGCATTGATCGGCAACGCTACGTCGGCAATAGGGATAGGACCATACATCCGGATCAGCCAGTAATGATAATAGGCTTTCAGAAATTTTGCCTCGGCGATCCATCTTGTTTTCTGATAAGCCGGCAGGTCCAGCGGCGTATTGACATTGTCAAGAAAAGTATTACACATCCGGATCGACTGCCACAGGTTCAGTCCCATATTATATCCGTCCCAGAAATTCAGCAAAGGGTTACCGGAATTCTGCAACCCCTGCATGATCGTAAAACCCGCGTCTCCGCCTCCTCCGCCAAGGGTAGTCCGGTCGTTGAGATTGATAGGGAATACGATCTCTCCCGAAGTGGTAAAACCCGCATTGTGTCTTACATCGGACAGATTCTGCAGGTTGTTGTAACACCCGAACAGATAAGCCTGTGTTTCGTTGGCATTTGTGAAAGAGCTGTTCAGGGTGGCCACATTATCAGGAGTGACATTCAGATATTTTTTACAGGAGGAGAGCATTAATACCGGAAGCCCTGTTAACAATAATTTTATGAAGATCTTCATGACTCTTTTTTTAATCTTAGAAATTCAGGTTCAAACCGACATTGATGACTTTCTGGATCGGATAGCCAAATCCCTGGCCCGCCATCTCGGGGTCCCAAAGCTTGAAATGGCTAAAGGTCAGCAGGTTCAGCCCATTGAAGTAAAGACGGGCTTTATCCATATAGATACGCTTTGTCCATTTTGCAGGGAAGGTAAACCCCGCTTCCAGCGACTTCAGCCGCATAAAGCTGCCATCCCTTAGCCACCAGGAGCTCTGCTGGGCGTTGTTGACATTGTTATAAAGAGAGTAACGGGGCCATAAGGCATACAGGTTCTGATTTTCAAGGCTCCAGTGGTTGTCGGCATAGGCCTTTAGCAGCTGGGCATTGTTCACAAAAGGTTCGGTCCCGTATTTCCCGTAATAGGTATCGTTGTCATTGGAAGAGTT
This sequence comes from Puia sp., assembly GCA_035492595.1. Taxonomy (GTDB): domain Bacteria; phylum Bacteroidota; class Bacteroidia; order Chitinophagales; family Chitinophagaceae; genus Puia. The sequence continues at coordinate 8,720 of DATJJA010000082.1, read as the reverse complement.
CACAAAGAAGGATTCCCTCGCCAGTCCCTGGAAAAAGGCATTCAGATCGAATTGCCTGTACATGACGGAGAAACCAAAGCCATAGATGATCTCCGGCGTAGTAGGCAGACCGATAGCTGCCTTGTCATATCCGTCGATGACCCCATCCTTATTGATATCCCTGTATTTGATATCTCCACCCTGGGGCAGTGGACCGCTGAAGGATGCCTGTGCAGGGGAGTTCGCCGCTTCCTTGTCATCCACAAAAAGCCGTTCGCCAATAAACCCGAATTGCTGATCGATCGGGTGACCGGAATGGAAAAGATACGAATCAGGATATTGCGGTTCTTCGAGATACCCGACCTTGTTCGTGGAATAAGTAAAATTGCCCATCAGGGTCACGGCGAGATCTTTGGAGAGTCGTTTGTTATAATCCATATGAAGATCGACGCCTGTCGAGTAAGCCGTACCAAGATTAGCCTGCAGGTTGGCGGCTGCGCTGTTCTCGATACCCGCGGTAACAGGAATATAACTACGCGGGATCAGAATGTTGTACCGGAATTCATGATACAGCTCGGCAACGAGGCTAAGCCCCTTGCCTACCGTCATTTCCACCGCGACATTACTTTTCTTCGCGGTTTCCCAGGTGACGTCAGGATTCGGATACGCCAGGATCGTCGTACCATTTAGTGAGAAACCGTTATTCGTACCAAAAGTGGCGCCCGGACCGCCATCCGGATTTACACTGGAGAGATAAAAGAACCGCTGTTTGCCGATATTGTCATTCCCCACCTTTCCGTAGCTGCCCCTTATCTTCAACCGGGTGATCACATCTCCTATCCCCCCTTTCCAGAATTGCTCGTTGGAGATGACCCAGCCCGCTCCTATCGTGGGGAAGAATCCAAAACGATGATTGGGCGCAAATTTCTCAGAGCCGTTGTAACCGAAGTTGAATTCCATGAAATACCGGTTGTCGAACGAGTAGGAAGCCCTTCCCGAAACACCCAGGTTACGCGCGGGCAGCGAGGCCTGCAGAGAGGGCTGATTGGTAAGAGGATCAAGTGCATTAGGATTCTCCGTTTGTTCGCGGGTACCCAGTACAGTAAGTCCCACGCGATGATCGCCAAAGCTATGATCATAATCCATTGACCCCTGCATATAGATATACGTCGTTATATTCTTATTCCCCCCGTTATAGGTAAGATACTCAAAGGCCGAGCCCGGTGAGTTGTTCAGCCAGTTCAGGGTATATTGACCGCTCTTCGGGTCGGTGATCGTAGCATCGTAATAAAAGGGGTTATAATGACGGCTTAGGTCGAAATAAGAATACCGGTTGGTGCTGAAGATACCGTGAAATGATAGCCCTTTTGTAATAAAATTGAAGTTCTGGTTTATTTCGAACTGAGCCGAGATCCTTGATTCGGAAAAGCTCTTATAGCCGTACATCAGGTCGGCATAGGGATTATCCTGCAATGTGCCCGTAGAGGTAGAATTGCCAAACAGAATGTGTTTGGTCAGCAGGTTGGCCGAATCCGGGAGATAGAAAGCCGGAAAGGCGGCAGGGTTGGTATGCAGCACCTTGTCATAAAGGTCTGTCGCCAGACCGGACTGGTCATTGGTGATCGGCCCTGTATAGTCATTAAAGTTTCCCCAGAGACGGGCAACGACCTCTGTCGTCTTCGTTATCTTTACATTGATGTTGGATCGCAGCTGATAGTTCTCAAACTTCATTCCCGTATTGAAGTTGTTCACCGGATTTGTCTGCAGGATGCCATTATCCCTGTCATAGGACCCGGAGATATAATATCTTGCCAGGTCATTCCCTCCCTGTACGCTGAAGTTGGCCCGCTGGGTCGTGGTCTGTTTTTTAAACAGCATCGACATCCAGTCCACAGCCGGATTCAAATAGGGATTGCTGCCGGGAGCATGGTTCCACGTCGCCGTGGCATCCTGGATCTGATTGGGCGTATAGAAAGGCGCTGCTCCTCTGGTCGTCGCCGCCTCATTATACCCCTTCATATAGGTTACAGGGTCCGCCAGATCTACATTCTTAGTAGGTTTCGAAACGGAATTCTCATACCGGAGATTTATCCGGGCCCTTCCGATCTTTCCTTCTTTAGTGGTAACGAGGATAACCCCGTTGGCGCCTCTCGCTCCATACAATGCTGCAGCGCTTGCGTCCTTCAGGATGGAGAAACTGGCGATGTCATCCACGTTGAGACGGGCCAGGTCATTGGACGTCAGCTCCACATTGTCCACAAGGATCAGCGGGCTGGCGCTGTACCCCAACGTTGTTACTCCCCGTATAAAGAACTGGGAGTTGTCGGCTCCCGGCTGGCCGCCCCGCTGAAAAGAGATGACCCCGGCAACCTGACCCGCAAGAGCATTGGTAAGATTACTTGCGGGAATACGCAGGGCGTCCGGGTTCACGGTGGTCACCGAGCCAACTACGGCCTCCTTACGTACCTTTTTGCCATAAGCGGTGACAACGACAGACTCTCCCGCCGCTGCAGTACGCAGGACAATGTCCAGCGACTTGCGTTGGGCTGTAGCCGTGATCCTTTGTTCGGCATAGCCTACATAGGAGATGATGAGGATGGCGCCTTCGTCCACATCCAGGATAAAACGGCCGTTGACATCGGTGCTCGTCCCGACAGTCTTTTTACCTGGCACAGTAACACTCGCACCTTCGACCCTTCGGCCTGTAGTGTCGATGACAGTGCCGGTGATAGTAATGTGTGGATGTACTGTTTTGGTGGGTTGTTGGGCTAATACCCTGGGTAGGGCAAAAAGAGAAAGCAGCAGGCATATGGAATAGCCTATTTTCTTCTTCATACAGAAGCATCGTTTTGGTGAAGCAATTAAAAAAAATCAATATTCTGCTGCCAAAAGTATATTCCGCGATCAGGAAAGAAAATAGCGAATCCGGCTATTTTGATGGATTATCCGATTATTCTAGTGATGTCTGGCCATAACCTCTTCCAACTCTTCCAAAGTTTTCCCCTTCGTTTCCCTCACTCCGAAAAGAATAAAGAGAAAGCCCAGACCACAGATGGCAGAGTAGATGTAGAAAGTGACATCCTTTAACCTTTCGTATAAGATAGGAAAGGTAAAGATCAGAATAAAGTAGGCCGCCCACAGGCTCAGGACTGCAACAGAAGTGGCCGCGCCCCGTACATTGTTCGGGAAGATCTCCGAGATCAGCACCCAGGTCACCGGGGCCAGCGACAAGGCATAGGTGCCGATGGCTGTCAGCAGATACCAGGAGACAAGGGGAGAATGCGTGCCCAATGCCCTGACGACAACGATGTATAAAAGACAAAGCCCGCCGGCGCCAAAAAGCATCAGCGGCTTACGACCCAGTTTGTCGACCAGGAGCATAGCCAATATCGTAAACACAAGATTTACGCCGCCGATAAAGACAGTTTGAAGCAATTGACCGTCCCGCGGTATCCCGATGCTGTTAAAGATAATGGTAGTATAATTAAAGACAACATTGATCCCGCAAAGCTGCTGGAACACGGCCAGCCCGATGCCGATGAGGACGGATGGCAGCACGGCTTTTTTAAAGACGGCCGCATAGCTCAGCTTTCCTCCCGCACCGATGGACTTTTGAATGTTGGTCAGGGACTCCGTCGCAAAAGCGGGTCCGCCTATCTTCTCCAAAATAATCGCTGCGGTTTTTGTATCTCCCGATTTTATCAGCCAGCGCGGGCTTTCCGGAAGCCACAATGCACCGGCAAAGAACAATGCCGAAGGAATAAAACCCAGTCCGAACATCCAGCGCCAGGCTTCGACGCCATTGTTTCGTAAAGTATAGTTCACAAGATTGGTGATCAGGATCCCCGTCACGACTGTCAGTTGGTTGATGGCGACCATCCGGCCCCGCAAAGGCGCCGGAGATACTTCTGCAATATACATGGGGGATAACATGGAAGCCATACCGACTCCGATCCCTGCCATACATCGCGCACCGATAAAGAAATTACGCCCCGGGGCAAACGCCATTGCCAATGCCGACAGCCCGAATACAGCAGCCGCCAGCAGCAATCCCTTTCTGCGTCCATAACGATCCGAGATACTTCCTGCAACGATACAGCCCAATGCGGCGCCCAGGGCCAGACTCGCTGCCACCAGTCCCTCCCAGTAGCTGTTCAGTCCGAATTGATCCCTTAAAAAAGGCAGCGCTCCGGAGATCACCGCAAAATCAAATCCGAACAGGTAACCACCCAATGCTGAGATGAATGCCAACCCAAGAATATACGATCGATTATAGGAAGTACCGGACATAGTCATCATTTAGTATTAAATTCAAAAATACTGGTTGTATCATATACTTCACCCGGTCTCAGGATGATGTCCGGAAAAGATGGATGGTTCGGACTGTCAGGGAAAGCCTGTGTTTCCAGCGCAACGGCGCCATGCTGAACATAGGGCACCTGCTGCCGGCCTGTGATGACCCCATCCCACCAGTTGGCCGTATATACCTGGAGACCCGGTCTGTCCGTCAGTACACGCAGGCTCCGGCCGGAAACAGGATCATATAGCTCGGCAGCAGGGACGATCCCGCTTCCGGCGGCGGGGACGATCGCAGCACCTGTCCCCATTACGCCAGAGACCTGACCGGTTCGATCCAGCACATAATTATGATCATATCCCATATCCAGCGGCAGATCTCGGATTCTGTCCCCTATCCGCCTCGAAATCGAAAAGTCCATCGGCGTACCCGCCAGCGGCAGGATCCTGCCGGTTGGCAGATTCAATTCATTTTTCTCAGTATATGTCCCGGCAAACACCCGCAGCTGGTGATCCTCGATAGTAGGTCTTTCAAACCCCGATAGATTGAAATAAGTATGATTGGTAAGATTCACCGGGGTACTCTTATCCGTAACAGCGGTATAACCGATGGAGAAACTCCCCGTCCTGTTTAACAGGTAGGTGACCTGTATCCGAAGATTACCGGGATAACCTTCCTCACCGTCAGGGCTCATATACTCCAGCACGATACCTTCCCCGGCGTCCGAGTCGATCCGGGAATGCAGTTTCCACATTTTGCGATGCAGCCCTTCGAAGCCTCCATGGAGGTGATTGCCATCGTTATTGACCGATAGCCTGATCTCGGTTCCGTCAAGCCGGAATCGTCCCTGTCTGATCCGGTTGGCGCATCTCCCTACGAGACAGCCCAGATAGTATTCATTCTGCCAGTACCGTTCCAGATCAGCAAAACCGGCCACTATATTTTTCATCCGGCCTGACCGGTCAGGGGTTTCTATAGAGGTGATAGTAGCGCCAAGATTGAGGATACCAACGCGAACTTTACTATTACTGAGCACATATTGACAAAGTTCCGTCGTCAGCATAGTTGATCCTGTTTTTTAGCGGATGGAAAGAAGGGTTTCATTTCCAGGTAAACCGCAGCGCCCTGATGATTCCGGTCCAGCTGCAGCACTTCCTGGAGATAACGGGTAGCCGTGACCGGGTCACCCAATCCCAGATGTCCCAGTCCGATGAGGTAGAGGCAATGGATTCGATTCCGCAGATCTATGTCCTGATCAAAGACCAGCATGTCCGGGAGGGAAACGGCAAAATAGTCGATGGTGATCGTATCACTGCGATGCAGCTCACCAAATGCAATAAAACTTTCAAAGATGCGGCGGGCCTTTTCGGGCTCACCCAGTTTTCTCCATGCCAGTGCCTGGTAAATGATCTTGTCAGGCTGCGGGTCATTGTAATATATGGCCTGAACGGGCTGGCTGATACCGACAGTCGCGGCCTTGAATTTCTCCTGTGCGGTTGCAGTCTGCCCCAGTCCCTCATATACACAGCCCAGGAGATAGTGAAGGTCATTTTCCTGCGTACCATATAACTTCCCTTCTCCCAGGTTTTCAGGCCAGGTTGCTGTAACTGTCAGAAGTTCCAGCGCCTTTTGCCATTCACCGGCCCTTATGGCGGCTTTCGCCAGTTCAATATGACATAGGAGCCATTGGCCTACGACCTTGCCTTCCCCCCCTTCCCAGGGATGAAACTTCCTGGTCGCCAGCAGTTGTCCCGCCTTTTCATATTGTTTCAATTGGTTGTACAACGTTACCCTTTCGAGATAAAGATCATCCCGCTGTTCTGTAAGACCGGCATATTTTTCCAACAATTCAAGTCGCTGTACGAAGGGCCGGCCCATGATCTTATATAGCTGGTCCAGCTCCATCAATATCCTCGCATCACTGGGGTCCAGCGCAAAGGCTTTCTCCAGCGCGTTGAGAGCCAGCTCTTTTTTTCCCAGCTTATTATACCAGGCCAGGGCCAGGTTCCTGAATACCGTAGGGAATTTATTATCCAGCGCCGAGGCGGCTTCCCAACAGGCGATGGCGTCGGAATATTGCCGCTTGTCATACCAGAGATTCCCCAGGTAATAGCCGACCCTGGCATCACGCGGATTCAGACGCCGGGCATCCTGCAGGATCAGGATCTCTTCGATCTTATTTGGGAAGCAGCTCGTTGGATCCTCTTTCGCAGCGGCAGAATAAAAGCTCATTGCCTCCTTTTCCTTCCCCTGCTGCGAGGCAAACCAGCCGCGATAATAGTTGATCAGCGGAGAAACCGAACCTTTATACGCTGCCAGCACCTGGTCCGCCTCTTCGTTCAAACCCGCCTGCGCATAGTCAAGCGAGAGCTCCAGGTAGTTATTCAGACTATCCCGCATCAGCGCAACGCTGCCCTGTTCAAAGAGACAGCCAAAATTAAACGCATCGATGGTCAGCGATTCACCGATAAAAAGCGCCAGCTCTTTATTCCGGCCCAGCTTGCGCAGGAGGACGGCCTTCAGATGCCGTGCAACAGGGCTATGATAATTACGGATCAGCGATCGCTCCACCAATGTCAACGCTTCTTTCCAATCCTTCCGCGTGGCGGCGATACGCGCCAGCGCCAGGTATCCGCTATGCTGCCACGCATCATTCCACACCGCTTTGTAAAAGGCATCATAGGCTTCGTCCAGTCGTCCCTGTAATTTCAAAGACCAGCCCAGGTTATAATAAGCTTCTCCATCATAGGGATTCGGGTTACGCCGCGTAAGGGATCCTATTGCCTTTTTAAAATAAGGCTCTGCTTTGGCAAACTGCCCCCGTCGCAAAAGCAGCAGCCCCATGGCATTGTTACACCGGATGTCTTCGGGACTCCTGCGCAGCCCCTCTTCATAATAATCGATGGGATTGAAAGTAGCATGCCTGTATTGCTCCAGGTGAAGTCCATTGAGATAAAGTTCTTCTACCGTTGCGATATCAGCGGGCTTCTTAGCCGCCGTAGCTGCGGGTGGGATATCCTTCTTTCCTTCGGTATCATCGCTGTCCTGCCAGGCCACCAGTATTTGTCCATCGGCTGCAGTAACTACAAGCCCCCAGTCTCCGCGCTTACCGGTTGTGGCCGGCTCATACACCTCCTCAAAAACCTGCCGGGGAGAGATATCTCTTGTCCATTCCTGCACCACGCGGCCGGTCTGCAACAGCCGGACGATCGCATCTTTGTATACAGCCGTCGCATATACTTTTATCTGCAGGACATTGTTCTCCCATTGCAGGTTCAGCATCGCTTCCTTTGTGGCGTTCTTAACCTGTCCCACCAATGTATACGGCATGAAATATTGTTCGAAGGTCTTTTCTTCATTTGGGAAAAGCCAGGAGAAATCGGGCTGGTTGTCGGTGAACACCCCCGTCATCAGCTCGATATAAGGACCATCCTCATCCGTCAGGTTCCTGTCCCAGGCCTGTCCAAAGTCTCCATTACCCCAGGTCCATTGTTTTTTTCCCGGCGATACATGATGATTGGCGACGTGTAACATGCCCGCCTTTGTATCGTGTTCGTAACAACCCATAAAATCATAACCCGATCGGATCGCCATATAGGAAGTGGGCACCGGGATATTGGCATAACGCGAAATATCCGTCCCGGGAGCATAGTTGACCTTATAGTAAGTACCGGTCGCAATGGGAAAATCGGAGACATCTCTTTTTCCGTGGTCAAAAACGGCATACACATCGGGTGGGAATACCGACTGATAAAAATCATTCACCTTCACCGCCGGATTAGCCCACCAAAGAAAGGTCTGGGGGAAGGGGGTCCTGTTAAAAACCCTGCCCTTTATCTCCAGGTAGGCTTTGTCGGGATACAGCGTAAAACCAGCCATCCCCTTTGTCCGGAACATCACCTCGATCTCATTGACCCAAACGGTCCTGCTGCCATCGGGGAACTCTTCGATCGTAAAGTCGATCGGACTGTATGTACTGGGACGATGATGCTGCGGCCAGTTGAATTCGATGCCTCCCGAGATCCAGGGACCGGCGAGACCAACGAGTGCCGGTTTGATGACCTGGTTATAATAAATAAAATCCCGTCCGGCCACTTTATCATAGGCACGCTGGATCCGCCCGCCCAGCTCAGGCAGGATCATGATCTTCAGGTAGTCGTTTTCCAGGAACAGGGCATTGTATTCCTGTTCGATCTTTTCATCGGCGATCTTCTCGACCACCGGATGCGGATATACAACGCCGCTGCTGCCCTGGTAGACTCTTTTTTCCAGGAACATAGGATTCTTTTCAGGCTGGCCGATAGGGTAAGTCGGGATCGATATTTTTTCGGCCCATGCTTTTACTTCCATAGTATGATGCGTTTTATTAGTCGCGCTTGGGGTCTTGACGCCATTCCGTTAGTACCCGGGGTTCTGATCGCTGGCCGGTATATCCGGGTTCTGC
>DATJJA010000081.1:0-21139 GCA_035492595.1 Puia sp. | reverse complement strand
TCCCTTCCAATGGCATAAGGTTGTTTTTGAGCTGTTTTACAGCAAGAACCAGGCGGGATATCCCTGGTCCAAACCAACCAACTCAGGGGACGAGAACTACTATAACAATTTTGAATACTACCAGGGCTGGTCGTATAAAGGGCAGGGGCTGGGCAGCCCTTTCGTCACTCCCGCCTATACTACCCGGTCGGGCTTCCCCAATTCCAGGGGGGACTTTTTCAATAACAACCGGGTGATGGCATTTTATGGGGCCATCGAAGGAAGCATTTACAACTACCGGTTCGTAGCCAGGGGATCCTACTCGTTCAATTACGGGACTTTCGGCACCAGCCCGTGGGGACATACGACCGGATCACCGGCCCGCTATACACCCGTACCAAAGTACATGTGGTTTAAGGAAGTAAACCAATTATCCGGCAGCCTGGAAGTGACGAGGGACCTCGACAATGGCTGGCAGGCCGGTTGTATGGCTGGTCTGGACTATGGAAACCTGTTCTATCATTCGGCAGGACTTATTCTTTCCATCAAGAGAAGTTTTTGACCCAAAACAATTTAGCATCACCCTAAAAAGAATCATATGTATAGTCGCTACAGCAATCTTTTCAGATTCTTCTTTGTTTGCGTGGACCTCCTGGTCCTCAATGTGGTGTATTTGATCCTTATCAATTCCCTCCATCACATCCCCCTGGGAAGCGAACCAAAATATGTCGTGCTGTTCATCGTGGCCAACATGCTCTGGCTACTGTCCGCATATGGAACGGCCCTGTATATCGAACAGGCGAATCGCACCTATGAGTGGTTCCTGAAAAGGACCGTGCGATGTCTCATCGTCTTTTTTATCCTGATGGTGTTTTTCGTTTTCTTTTACCATTATCCATTCTCCCGCCTCTTTATCGTGCTGAGCGTTGGCATTTTCAGCTTTATCCTGCTGGGTACCCGCCTGATCATGTTAGTGGTTGCGTATTACGGGACAAAAGTGGGCGGCGTGAATAAAAAAGTGGTGATCATCGGCTATAACGAAGTGGCCCGGAAGCTGGCTTATAACTTTACGATGCAGAAGAAGAATACGATGGTAGAAGGTTATTTTGAAGATTCCAGTCTCGTGGACGAGCTTTCGCTGCTGCCGATCATCGGGAATATCGATGACTGCATTTCCTATGCGGTAAAGAATAATGTCAACGAGATCTATTCGACGATCTCCCCGGAAGTCAACACGTCTATCTACGAGATGGCGCATACGGCAGAAAGGTCCCTGATCCGGTTCAAGTTCGTTCCGGATTTCAAGTTCTATGTGAATCGCAATATCCACATGGAATACATGAATGAGCTCCCGGTACTTTCGCTGCGCCCCGAACCGCTGGAAGAAGTGACCAACAGTATAAAAAAGCGGATCTTCGACATCCTTTTCAGCCTTTTCGTCATCATTTTTATTTTGTCCTGGCTGACCCCGATCCTGGCGATCCTGATCAAGCTGAATTCAAGAGGACCCGTATTTTTCGTACAGCCGCGGAGCGGAAAGGATAACAGGAAATTCAACTGTTATAAATTCAGGACCCTGTCGGTGAACAGGGAGGCGCATACAAAGCAGGTGACCCGGAACGACAGCCGGATCACACCGCTCGGGAAATTTCTACGGAAGAGTAACCTGGATGAGCTTCCCCAGTTCGTCAACGTCCTTAAAGGAGACATGTCCATCGTGGGTCCAAGACCGCATATGCTGGCTCATACGGAATCCTTTTCAAGGCTCCAGGATCAATACATGGTCCGGCATTTCGTCAAGCCCGGCGTAACGGGATGGGCGCAGGTGAATGGATTCCGGGGCGAGATCAAGGAGCCGGACGAACTCCGCCATCGTATCGAACACGATATCTGGTATATGGAGAACTGGAGTCTCTGGCTGGACCTTCGCATCATTTTCCTAACCGTGTATAATACGTTCAAAGGCGACAAGAACGCTTTCTAGCCGGTCGGCCCGGACTACAGGATGGCAGCCCGGATCTTTTTACCCAGACTAAACCAAGATGAGAAATTATATCCCAAGTCTCAATGGCCTTCGTGCCTTAAGCATTTTCAGCGTTCTGCTGGTACATATAAATATACAGGAGTTCAGCAATGCCTACCGGGTTCCCCTGTTAGGAGATCGCGAGCTTGGCGTGAACGTCTTTTTTATCCTTTCCGGATTCCTGATCACGACGCTCCTGCTGCAGGAGGAGAAATTGATGGGCGCGATCTCGCTGAAAGATTTTTATCTGCGGCGGGTCTTCCGCATCTTTCCCGTATACTATGTGCTGCTGCTGGTTTATCTCGTCCTGCAGCTTGCAGGCATCCTGCACTTCAAACCCACGTCCTGGCTGACCTCGCTTACGTATACCAAGTACTTCAACTGGTCGAATGACTGGGAATCCGCTCACCTTTGGTCCCTCTCGGTCGAAGAGCATTTCTATCTGATCTGGCCGTTCATCTTCAAGTATTTTCGTCGTTATCGCGTATCTTTTGCCTGGGCGATGATCCTGCTCGTGCCGATCCTGAGGATCGTGTATATAAAACATCCGGTTGACTTTATGAATCCGCTCACCATCTTCCAAAAGGGTGATGCGCTGATGTGGGGTTGTATATTCGCTATTTACAGGAAGCAGATCGACGCCCGGATAAGTAAGATCCCCTTTATCTTCGCCGGCATCCTGCTGCTGTTGCTCTGTCTCGACCGTAGTGCCTCGAAGTCGATGCCGCTGGAGATCTATCAGTGGACCGTTGTTCCCTTTTTAAAAACAACGGGTACCATCGGCGACCTGGCCGTCGGCGCGCTGATCCTCAGCTCCATCAGCAGGACGCAAACGGTATGGTATCAGCTGCTCAACCTGTCCTTTATGAACTATATCGGCAAACTCTCCTATAGCCTGTATATCTGGCAGCAGCTGTTCTTCTCGCATGCCGTCGGCCTCTTCGGCAGGCTTCCCCTGAATCTCCTGCTGATCTTTGCCGTCGCCAACATCTCTTATTATTTTATCGAAAAACCATTCCTCCGGCTCAAAGGACGGCGGGAAGTCCGCACCCATCCTGCCAGCGCAGGCGGAGGAAAACAAGCTTTATCGTTACCGGTTGCCGATGCCGTCTGAGCGCGTCCCGTGCCGTCTGAGCGCATCCCGGCGACCGACAATTTATATATAACCCGATCAATTAATTATGAAGATAGCCTACGTTACTACTTATGATGCCCGTGATGTCCATAACTGGTCCGGGACGGGTTATAATCTGGCCCATTCGCTGATGCAGGAAGACGCCGAGATGGATTTCATCGGCAACCTGCATTCTCCTTTTGAGAAGCTGACCAAAATAAAAAGACTGTTTTATAACAAGGTGCTGGGAAAGCGTTACCAGCATCAGCGGGATCCATGGGTGGCAAAAAGTTTTGCGGACCAGGTCAGCTCCCGGCTCAGCGCTTCCGCCAATTGTATCTTGTCTCCCGGCTCTGTCGCCATAGCTCGCGTCCAGTCGAAGATCCCCAAGGTTTTTTATACCGATGCCACATTTGCAGGAATGCTTGGATTCTATGAGGATTATACCAACCTCTGCAGCGAAACGGTGCGTCATGGACATAAGCTGGAACAGGAAGCGCTGTCTTCCTGTGCGATGGCCGTATATTCTTCGGACTGGGCAGCGCAGACCGCCATCGAGCATTATGATGTGGACCCCTCAAAAGTGAAGGTCGTACCCTTTGGCGCCAACATCGAATGTAACCGCTCTCTCGCGGATATCAAAAGGATCATCAGCAAACGGCCTAAAGACACCTGTAAGCTGCTGTTCCTTGGCGTCGACTGGATCCGGAAGGGCGGCCCGCTGGTGTTGGAGATCGCCGAACGACTGAACAAGGCCGGTCTTAAGACGGAACTGCATATTGCCGGGCTCGTGACGCTGCCGGTCGCCGATCTGCCTGAATATGTAATAGACCATGGCTTTATCAGCAAGTCGACACCCGAAGGCAGGGCCAAGCTGGAAGGTCTCATCGCCGACAGTCATTTCCTGCTGCTGCCGGCCAATGCAGAGGCATATGGACTGGTGCTCTGCGAAGCCAATTCGTTTGGCGTAGCCGATATTGCTTCCAATGTGGGCGGGATCCCGACGATCGTCAGGGATGACGTCAATGGGCGCACCTTTCCCCTCGGAACGCCTGCCGCTGATTATGCGTTGTATATAGCCAATCTCTTCTCCAATTATGAGGAATATGAAAGGATGGCATTGTCGTCCTTTCATGAGTTTCAGCAAAGGCTGAACTGGAAGGTGGCGGGTAAGAAATTGATGGGCCTGCTCAGGGAGTTGTAGCCGCGGCGCCCGGTTTGCCTGGTATGCCGCTATCGTTTGCCAATAACGCTGCTATGGTTTGCCTGCGGCAGCAGTGCCGTTTACCCCCCACTTGTCGGCAAGCAGCTTTATAAAATATCCTCCCACCACACTGCGCGCCTGGAATCCCCTCTTTTTTCCATCGGTAGTCTGATGCCAGTCGCTGAGTGGCACCCGGTCCGGTGTTTCCGTCAAAAATTTATAGACGGGGTCTACAAGTGCATCAAAGTCTTCCTGTTTCCCGGTCAGCATCGCCGTCCAGAGTATCCAATCCGACTTGGTATAGGTCTCGCGGCTATCCAGCGGCAGGCCGAAGGCCTTTTGTTCCTTTAAGTACCAGGATATTTCCTTTTCGTAGACCTCTGCCGGGAAAAGGTCAAGGGTCAGCAATTTATCCCACACCAGATTGTACTTCTGGCTCCACGAGTCTTTCTTATCAAAGGTCAGCGCGTAGTGATCGCCGGCATCGGCAAGGGCCATCCATTTTTTTGCAAGGGACTTTGCCAGGTCCTGATATTTTGCTGCGGTGTCGGTCTGCCCCATCTGCTGCGCCATCCATCCATATGCCCCGAGGGCGACTATCGCCTTTACGGATAGATTGGCATTACGGGCAAGATGCCCGGCGAAGTCATCGGTACAGAGCTGGTTGACCGGGTCGAAGCCGTTCTTCTCCAGATAACGGGCCCAGCCGCTCAGCGTGGGCCAGTGCTTGCGCGCATACTCCGTATTCCCTTCCGCACGGGTGATGCCGGCTGTCAGCAGCAGCATATTCCCGCATTCCTCCACCGGCATGTCTTCTCCATAGGTTTGGCCATTGGCCAGGGGATAGGTTCCCAGGTCATGTGCTGCAAATGGTTTTGCCCATTTACCGCTTTCACTGTAATAAAATATTCCATTCAGCATTCCTTCCAGCAACACCGGGTTATATAACAGGTACAGCGGCGCTGAAGGATAGGTCACGTCGACCGTATTGATACATCCCCCGCTGAAATTCTCCTTGGATAGAAAAAGCAGTTCGCCCTGCGGGCTTCGCACCAGCGCATGTGCGGATATGCTTTGCCGGTAGGCCGCAGCACAGAGCTGGGCATAATGCTGTCCGCCGATGGTCATGGCCTGCGAGTACATGGTTTTGTTGAAGGTGTCGCAGCGGGACAGGACCTTATCGTAGTCGGTGTAGGATCGCTGTAAAAGACCTTCCATAGTTGAGGCGCCAGTGACGCCAGAACTCTTTGCGGGCGCGGAGCTGCCGGTTGGCGCCAAGCCTCCGTTGGTTTCTGACCGCCACAAGGGCCTCAGGTTCTCATGAAAGAACTGGACCGAATACGATTCGTCATAGCCGATCAGCGCCAGCTTTTCCACGGGGTCCTCTCCAACTGTTACCTTTGCGAAGCTTGTATTTAAAAATTGGGGCTGTCCTTTTTTTCCGCCGGTGATCGCTTGAACAGTCGCCTGTCCTGCCGGTGTAGCCACATAGAGCCATCCCCAGTCGATACGTTGGTCATCGCCTTTTTTGGCGAGCACCGGCTGCTGCTTTGTTCCCGTCCTAAGAAAAGATAAAGGGCCTGCAATACCCTTCTGCCCCTTCAGCGCCTGCCCGGGAGTATTGACCGCCAGGTCGCCGGCGACGCTGAAAAAGAGCTCAGCGCTGTGCGGAGAACCATCGTTGGAGCGTAAGCGAAAGCTGATATAAGTGATCGGCCGGGATAAAAGGCTCAGGTCCTGGAGTAGCAGGGGCGAGGTGAACGTCAGCGAGAGATCGAGACCTCCACAGCCAAATTGGTACTTTGTTTGTGTCGCGTTGACGCTGACCCATTGCTGATCGGCCGCGAGTGCGGTATCGACTTCGGCAGACATAGGTCGGAGGACGTATGCGCCGGATGCTGCGGCAGCTGTTGTCATGGCGGTATCTGCGGCCATCCTCCCGAGGAAACGGTACATCGTTCCATCTACCCGGACGTAGCCCAATAAGTCCTGCGGCTTACCGGTCCAGTGACTGGTCCTTGTGCCCGCAGCCTCATCGCCGAATGACCATACACTGAAATAAGTGGAATGTGTTATTAAGGGATAGGCCGGCATCTGCCGTAACTGTGCAAAACTGATCAGGGGCAGAAAAAATAATGGAAAGATAATTTTCTTCATATAATAATGTTGGTACACTTCGGGTACGACTGGACTTCGTCCAGTTTGGGGTCAGGAACAGACAAATATATCATTTCCACCGACAAATCCTCCCCTTCTACCGGCCTTTTCCCATCGCTCCGGGGGAATACTGTTTAGCTCCAGTCCATATTTTCCTATTTTTACGTCCGATGAGCCAAAAGAATCAACCAACGACAAAACCCGGGGCCGCTGCAGCGCCGGCAGATAAAGCCGCCGGACCGGGATCGAATGCTCCGGCATCGGCCCGGCCAGACGCTGCGGCCGGACCAGGAGGCAAACCGGGCGGCAAGCCTAAAGGGCCCGGCCTTTTTGCCCTGCTAAGGCCCTACAGGGGCCTCATTATATTATTGGTGCTGCTGTCCTTTATCAGCAATGGCATCAACCTCTGGATCCCAAAGATCATCGCCGAGGGCATCGATAGCTTTACGGGCGCCAGGCTGAACACTCATTATATCATCTGGAAATTCCTGGCTGCAGCCATCGGCGTATTTATCTTTACCTGGGGCACCACCTTCTTACAGACCTATGCTTCTGAACGGGTTGCCCGCGATCTGCGGACCCGCCTGGCGGATCGCATTTCCCGGCAGAACTATACTTTCCTGCAAAAGACCAATCCTTCGCAGCTGCTGACCAATCTGACATCGGATGTGGATTCCATAAAGATGTTTGTTTCCCAGGCCGTGGTTTCGATCTTCTCTTCGATCTTCGTGATCATCGGTGCCAGCATCCTGCTTCTCTTTATCCAGTGGCAGCTGGCGCTGGCCGTCATCGCCATCATCCCGATCATCGGTATTACCTTTTATGTCGTACTGAAAAAGGTGCGGGCGCTGTTTAAAACAAGCCGTGAGATCATCGACTGGCTGAATAAGGTCATCAACGAAAGTATCCTTGGAGCTGCCCTTATCCGGGTCATCCATTCACAGAACCTGGAATATGTGAAGTTCCTCGAAGCGAATGCAAAGGCCCTGGGTCTGGGACAAAGGATCCTGAAAATGTTCGCCTCGCTTATTCCTGTTATCATCTTCACCGCCAACATGGCTACACTGACCATCCTGGCGCTGGGCGGACATTTTGTGATCGCGGGGCATATGACCCTTGGGAATTTCTCCGCCTTCAACAACTACCTGCAGCTGCTGATCTTTCCGATCCTTGTCATCGGGTTCATGAGCAACGTCATCGCTCAGGCCTCGGCCTCGTATATGCGCATCTCGGGAGTGCTCAATGCACCTGATCCGGTTGAGACCGGCACGATCACCAAAGACCTCGAAGGCAGGATAGAGCTGAAGGACGTCACGCTCTCCTATGGAGAAAAGAAAGTGCTCAGCGATATTTCTTTTACCGTAGCGTCCGGATCAAAGACGGCGATCATCGGGCCGACCGCAGCCGGTAAAACGCAGCTGCTGTACCTGCTGACCGCGCTGAACCATCCTGACTCGGGTAGTATCGAGCTCGATGGGCAGCCCCTGGACAACTATAAGAAAGAAGACTTTCACCGGCAGGTGGGATTCGTTTTCCAGGATAGTATCATGTTCAATATGAGCATCCGGGAGAATATAGCTTTCAGTGACACCGTGACCGATGAATCTCTGTCTAAGGCGATCGAAACAGCCGAGCTAAAGGACTTCATCGATTCCCTGCCCAACAAGCTCAATACCATCGTATCCGAAAGAGGCACCAGCCTGTCGGGCGGTCAGAAACAGCGGATCATGCTGGCGCGGGCACTGGCCATACAGCCCCGCATCCTTTTGCTGGATGATTTTACGGCGCGTGTCGACTCCCAGACCGAGCAAAAGATCCTGGCCAATGTAAGGCAGAACTATCCGGGCATCACGCTGTTGTCGGTCACCCAGAAGATCTCTTCGATAGAAGATTATGAGCAGGTAATCCTGCTGATGGAAAGCGAAATGATCGCCTCCGGCACACATGAACATCTGATGGCTACCTGCCCGGAATATGTTCAGATCTATCAATCACAAAGAAGCACCAGCCATTATGAGCAGCACGAACTACAATCTTAATACCGATACTGATGAGCAGCACGAATTACAGTCTTAATACCGATACCGATGAGCAATACAAACTACAATCTTAATATCGTCACAGGGGAACAGAAGAAGACTCCGATCTGGCCCGCCCTCCGCAAGCTGATAGGTTTGCTGCCCGATCAAAAGGGCAGACTTTATCTTGCCTTGGTCATCATGATCATTTATGCGATATTGACCATGGTGGCGCCCATCATCGTCGGGGAGACGATCAATAAGTACATCCTGGATAAGACACACCAGGACTATGCCGGCATTCTCCGTAACTGCGGCTGGCTCCTGCTGATCTTTGCCTTAAACCTTGGGGCGGTATACCTCCGGACGACCCTCATGGGTGGTTTTGGTCAGCGGCTGCTGTTCTCCCTGCGCAACGCCATCTTTAACAAGCTGCAGGAACTGCCCGTTGCTTTCTTTTCGCAGAACAAGGCCGGGGATCTTATCTCCCGTGTCAACAACGATACGGACAAGATCAACCAGTTCTTTTCCCAGTCCCTGATGCAATTTGTTTCCAGTCTCTTTATCATTGCCGGGGCCGGTATTTTCCTGATCATCATCAACTGGCGGCTGGGACTGGCGACCTTGTCTCCCGCGCTGCTGATGTGGGTCTTTGCGAAATTCGTTTCCCCATGGGTAAAGAAAAAGAACGCCGCCAACTTAAAGAGCACCGGGGCAATGAGCGCCGAGATCCAGGAAAGTCTTGGAAATTTTAAGGTGGTACTGGCCTTTAACCGCCGGGACTATTTCCGGCAACGTTTTTCCGAGGCTAATAAGAACAACTATTCCACGTCCATCGGGGCGGGTATCGCCAACCAGGTATATACTCCCGTATTCGGCTTCTTTGCGAGCCTTGGACAGCTGGTTGTGCTGACCTATGGCATCTACCTTATCACTGTCGGGCAGTTTACCGCAGGTTTCCTGATCAGCTTTTTTATGTATGTCAACAACTTTTATGATCCGTTGAGGCAGATGGCGGCGCTGTGGGCTAACTTTCAGCTGGCGATAGCAAGCTGGGACCGGATCTCGAAGATCCTGTCGATGGAGTCCGATCTGGTCACACTGCCGGAGGACGGAGCTGCGGCGGCCGGGACTGCAGCGTCAACAAATGACGGCGACTCAACTGCGCTGCATGCTGCCGCACCCCTCCTTGAGTTCCGCGATGTTTCCTTCCGCTACCCCGATGGCAAGAACGTCCTTTTCAACAACAGCTTCCGGATGGAAAAGGGAAAAACCTACGCTCTTGTAGGCCCTACCGGCGGTGGCAAGACCACTACCGCTTCCCTTATCGCCCGGCTTTATGACCCCACCGAAGGTAAAGTTCTGCTCGATGGCAGGGATATCCGAACCTATACTCCTGCCGAACGCACCAAAAAGATCGGCTTTATCCTGCAGGAACCCTTCCTCTTTACAGGCACCGTAAAGGAGAATATCCTGTATGGCAACGAGGAATATAAAGACTTCTCCGACGGGGACCTGCACACGGTCCTGCAGCAGTCGGGGCTGGAAACGCTGCTGACGCGTTTTGACGAGGGCCTTGCCACAAAGATCGTCTCCGCCGGGGATGGCATCAGCCTGGGGCAGAAACAGCTTATCGCCTTTATCCGCGCAGTGCTTCGCAATCCGGAGCTGCTGATCCTCGATGAGGCTACTGCCAATATCGACACCGTCACCGAAAAAATGCTGGAAGAGATCCTCCTGCGTCTACCGGAGACCACTACGCGGGTTATCATCGCGCACCGGCTCAATACCATCGAGAATGCGGATGAGATCTTTTTTGTCAATGGCGGCGAGATCATCCGTGCGGGCAGTCTTGACCAGGCAGTGGATATGCTGCTGCAGGGCAAACGCGTGAGTTAAGCATGAGCAGGCGCCGTTCGCGGATGGATGCCGGGTCTTTCGCTCCGCCGTTCACCGGCGCTTTCGCTGCGCCGTTCACCAGCGCTGACATCCAGAATTCTGCCAGATTCCGCTTCTACCTTACCAGTAAATTCATTCAATGAAACGCTGGCGCAACTCCCTTATACCCATCCTTTGTCTCATTTTCCAAACCGCCAACGCGCAGGACGTAGCGGGTTTCCGTTTGTCAAAGACCTTTAAGATAGGAAGTCCCGGAGGCTGGGATTACATTGCCGTGGGCCCCGGTCACAAGCTCTACGTCTCTCATGGCACACAGGTGAATATCCTCGATCAGCGGACGGGCGACTCGGTTGGCGTGATCCCCAATACGGCGGGGGTTCATGGCATCGCCTTTGTCGAAACGCTGGGAAAGGGATATACCAGCAACGGACGGTCCAACGACGTAACCGTCTTTGATCTGAAGACAGCGGCTGTATTGCAGCAGATCCCCGCAGGGCAAAACCCCGATGCGATCATGTATGACCCTTTCTCCAAAAAGATCATTACCTGTAACGGCAGAAGCCATGACCTGTCGGTCATCGATCCTTCTTCCGGCAAAGTGACAGCTACCATTCCACTCGACGGCAAACCCGAAACGGCCGTTTCGGACGAAGCCGGGAAGATCTTTGTCAATATCGAAGACAGGAATAAGATAACGGTGGTAGATATACGCAGCAACAGCGTTATCGCGAGCTGGCCGCTTGGCGCCGAAGGTCCGACCGGTCTGGCCATCGACAATAAGACCCATCGCCTGTTTGCCGGCTGTGACCAACAGCTTGTCGTAATGGACGCCGCGAATGGCGCTGTCGTCAGCAGGCTGCCCATCGGAGATGGCTGTGACGGCGTAGGCTTCGACGATGGACTGAAGCTGATCTTCGCCTCCTGCGGCGAAGGGAAGCTGACGATCATAAAGGAAGGTTCTGCTTCTTCCTTTACGGTGGAGGGAAACCTTCCGACAAAAAGAAGCGCCCGAACGCTGGCAGTCGATCCCGCTATACACACAGTATATCTGCCGGCCGCAGCCACTGAAAAAGCAGCCACGGGCGAAAGGCCCAAAACGATCCCCGGTACTTTCCAGGTATTGGTCGTGAGCAGGTAATAAACAGGCCGCGTCCCGTCGCCAGGCAACCCCGACGCCGGTCCCGTTGCCCGGGCCAGCATTCCTGCGGGTCCATATACATTTTTTCGGTATATTGTATATCATAACCAAATGCATATGGAACCAGCTACCTCTCCTGCTATTCTTGCATCCAAATACGGGTCTTTGACGAATTATATCAACGGCAGCTTTGTCGCAGGTAAAGCCGGTCGCAATCTCGCTGTCATTTCCCCGCTGGATGGCGCCCCGTTGGCCGATGTCTACTGCTCGACGGCTGCCGACCTCGACGCGGCTGTCAACGCGGCCCGGGCAGCCTATCCCGGCTGGAGCCGGACAACGGTAAAGGAACGGGCGCAGGTCTTTTTCCGCTATAAATATCTCCTGGAGCAAAACAAAGAGGCGCTGGCCGCCCTTGTCAGCGAAGAGAATGGCAAAACCCGGGATGAGGCCATTGCCGAAATAGACAAATCCATCGAACTTACCGAGTTTGCGACCTCCATGCCGCAGCTGATCGCGGGAGAAGTGCTGGAAGTCAGCAGAGGGGTGGAATGCAGGACCGATCGTACCCCAGTAGGTGTGGTGGCCTCGATCGTACCTTTCAACTTCCCGGCCATGGTACCCAACTGGACCATTCCCAATGCGCTGGTCCTTGGCAACTGCATGATCATCAAACCATCCGAAAAGGTACCACTCAGCGTCGGGCGGCTTGCCCTGCTCCTGAAGGAAGCCGGCCTGCCGGATGGGGTACTTAATATTGTCAATGGCGAAAGCGAGATCGTCAACGCCATTTGCGATCACCCCGGCATCGATGCCGTCTCTTTTGTCGGCTCCACAAAAGTGGCCCGGCTGGTCTATCAGCGGGCGACCCACAATCTCAAACGTTGCCTGGCGCTGGGCGGCGCAAAAAACCATTTACTGGTGCTCCCGGATGCGCAGCCCGAAATGACAGCCAGGGACGTCGTCGTCTCAATGAGCGGCTGTGCCGGTCAGCGCTGTATGGCTGCATCCGCCATGCTGGCCGTCGGAGCCGTAGACGCCATTATCGAAAGGATCTGCGAAGAGGCGAAGCGTGTTGTTCCCGGAAAGAACCTTGGCGCGGTCATCAACCGGGCGGCAAAAGAAAGGATCGAAAGATATATTACAGAAGCCGAACAGCAGGGCGCAAAGATCCTCGTCGACGGCCGGGGATATGTCGTCCCCGGAAAGGAGAATGGCACGTATGTCGGTCCTACGGTGATCGACTGGGTAAGACCGGGCATGGCGGTAGCCACCGAAGAGATCTTTGGCCCTGTCATCAGCATCATGCGGGTGTCTACCCTGGACGAAGCGCTGGCCATCGAAAACGCCAGTCCTTATGGCAATGCCGCTTCCGTCTACACCCGCAGCGGGGCCTCTGCCCGTTATGTCATAGATCGCGCCAGCGCGGGCATGATCGGCGTGAACGTCGGGGTACCGGTGCCTCGGGAACCCTTTTCCTTCGGAGGATGGAATGAAAGCAGGTTTGGCGTGGGAGATATTACGGGGAAAAGCTCCATAGAATTCTGGACAAGGCTGAAGAAAAGTACCGTCAAGTGGAACCCTGAAGCGGGTGTCAATTGGATGAGTTAATTTAAATCTTATTATATGCCAGCACCCATCGCTCTCTCCGAAACCCAGGAGATCATCCGGGACAATCTCGACTATACCCTATTTTCCTGGAGCAGGCAAAAAGGATTGAATCCCATCGCCGTCCAGCGTGCCGAAGGCGTGTATCTCTACGACTACGATGGGAAAAGATATCTTGACTTCTCTTCCGGTCTCATGAACGTCAATATCGGTCATGGTCATCCGCGTATCGCCGAGGCGGTGTACCGCCAGATGCAGGAGGTCAGTTATGTCACTCCCGGCTGCGTGACCCGTGTCCGGGGTGACCTGGGAAAAAAGCTCGCGGAGATCACACCGGGTAATCTGCAGAAGACCCTTTTCACCGTCTGCGGCGCTACGGCGATAGAGAACGCCATCAAGCTGGCGAGGCTGTATACCGGGCGTCATAAGATCATCGCCCGTTACCGTGCCTTTCATGGCAGCTCCTATGGCGCCATGACAGCAGGCGGTGATCCGCGTAAGCTGGCTGCCGATGCCCAGCAGGCGCCAAACATCGTACACGTCGAAGACCCATATTGCTATCGCTGCCCCTGGGATAAAAAGATCGAATCCTGCCATCGCGAATGTGTGCAGCATATCGAAAGGATCGTTGATTTCGAAGGTCCTGAGAACATTGCCGCGATCTTAATGGAAGGAGAGAGCGGAACTTCGGGCTGTATCAAATATCCTCCGGACTATCTGCAAAAGATCAGGGCGCTGTGTGACCGGCATGGTATATTGCTGATCGCCGATGAGGTCATGAGCGGCTTCGGTCGTACCGGGAAATGGTTCGCTACCGAGCTGCATGGTGTCGTCCCCGACATGATCGCAACGGCAAAGGGCATTACGGCAGGTTATATCCCGCTTGGCGCGCTGATCGTCACCGACAAGATAGCCGAACACTTCAACGATCAGGTATTGTGGCTTGGCCTCACCTATTCGGCGCATCCCGTGGCTTGTGCCGCAGGCCTGGAAACGCTGAAGGTATACGAGGATGAGAACCTGATCGGGAATGCTGCCGCCATGGGGCTTTATGTCGATCAGCAGGTCGAAGGGCTGAAAGAAAGACATGCCTGTATCGGCGACTTCCGGAATACGGGTCTTCTGGGCTGTCTCGAGCTGGTGAAGAACCGCGACACAAAAGAGCCGATGGCCCCGTTCAACGCCACGCCTGACCAGATGGCTGTCATGAACCAGGTAGCCGGCCGTCTCCGGCAGCTGGGCATGTATACTTTTGTGCGCTGGAACTATGTCTTTATCGCACCGCCGCTGAGCATCACCCGCGAGCAGATCGATGAAGGGCTGGCGATGATCAGCGATGCGCTGACGATTGCCGATGCCCATACCACTTAAATCAACTGCCTATGCATTCTGATCACCCATTACACCAGGAGGTGCTGGGCGTCGGGCCCGATCCGACGCTGTACAGTGAAGACCTGGCTCCTGTCGCTCCGGCCGATCGTACCTGGACGACCTGGAATTATGCCGCCCTATGGATCAGCATGAGCCTTTGTATCCCCACCTATATGCTGGCCAGCTCTCTTATCGGAGGCGGCATGAGCTGGTGGCAGGCGATCGGTACTATTTTTCTCGGCAATACGATAGTGCTGGTGCCGATGATCCTCAACGGTCATGCAGGCGCCAAATATGGCATTCCTTTCCCTGTCTTTGCAAGAGCGAGCTTCGGCGTTAAAGGCGCCAATGTCCCCGCGATGCTGCGGGCCATCGTAGCCTGCGGATGGTTTGGCATTCAGACCTGGATCGGGGGCTTTGCCCTGTATCAATTGCTGCGGCTGTGGATCCCGGCTTTGGATCATCTGCCAACCCTGCCGGCTGCACTCGGACTGGCGACGGGGCCTGCCATTTGTTTTGTGTTGTTCTGGCTGATCAATATGTGGGTCGTCTGGCTTGGGGTAGACAGCATCCGGAAGCTGCTGGTGTTCAAAGCCTTTTTTCTTCCCCTGGCTGCGCTGGCTCTATTGTACTGGGCGATCTCACACGTCAGCGGAGGATTGAGGGCCGTTCTCGCTCTGCCTTCGCGTTTTACGTCGGCTTCGGCGTTCTGGGCGTTCTTTATCCCTGGTCTCACCGGCATGGTGGGCTTCTGGGCTACCCTGTCGCTGAATATCCCCGACTTTACGCGATATGCCGTCAGTCAGAAAGCCCAGATCAAAGGGCAGGCTGCCGGGCTTCCGCCTTCTATGACCCTCTTTGCCTTTATAGGAGTGGTCGTGACATCCTCCACCACCATCATCTTTGGAACGACCATCTGGGACCCTGTCGTACTGGCCGGCAAATTCGATAGCCAACTGCTGGTCAGCTTTGCCATGCTTGCCGTAGCACTCTCTACGCTCGCCACCAATATCGCCGCCAATATCGTCAGCCCGGCCAATGACTTTGCGAACCTGGCCCCGGCCCGGATCAATTTCAGGACCGGCGGACTTATCACCGGTGTCATCGGCATCCTGATCATGCCCTGGAAGTTGATCGCAGACCCCAGCGGTTATATCTTCACGTGGCTGGTCGGATATTCCAGCCTGCTCGGACCGGTCGGCGGAATCCTTATTGCAGACTATTATTTTATCCGGCGTCAGCAGCTGGTGCTGGATGATCTGTATCTTCAGAATGGCATGTACAGGTACTCGGGAGGTTTTAACCGCAGCGCGCTGATCAGCCTTGTCCTGGGCATCCTCCCGAATGTTCCGGGTTTTCTTGTGACCGTTGGGCTTGCCGGTGCGGACAGATTCCCTTCCTGGCTGGTTAACCTGTACAGTTATGCCTGGTTTACGGGTTTCTTTGTCGCCGGAGGCACTTATTGCCTCCTGATGCGTCCCGCCAAAAAATACAAACAGGAGGTAAACTATGTCAGTGTTGATTAAGAACGGAAGGATCGTCACGGCTGCCGATGATTATATCGGGGATGTTTTTATCGAGGGGGAGACTATCTCCGCTCTTGGAAAGAACCTGTCTCTGCAAGCCGACACCACGATCGATGCGACCGGATTTCTTGTCTTACCCGGAGGCGTCGACCCGCATGTCCATCTCGACATGCCCTTTATGGGTACCTTCTCCAGCGACACGCATGAGACCGGCACGCGCGCCGCCTTATTTGGCGGCACGACTACGGTGATCGACTTTGTCCTGCAAAAGCAGGGGCATTCGCTGAAGGAAGCGCTTACCGAATGGCAGGGCCGGGCAACGGGTACCGCTGTCGGCGACTATAGCTTTCACATGGCCGTCACCGATTTCAATGAATCGACCCGTGCAGAGATCCGCGAGATGGTGGAACGGGAAGGCATCACTTCGTTTAAGACGTTCATGGCGTATAAAGGCGCCCTGATGATCGACGACAGACAGATGACAGCCCTGATGCAGGAGGTCAGAAAGCAGGGGGGTATGGTCACTGTACATGCTACCAACGGGGATATGATCGACTACCTGATAGACCAACACCGGTCCGAAGGCAAGCTCTCCCCTTTATATCACTATCTGTCCCAACCCGAGGTCACTGAGGCGGAGGCCTCGGGCCGGTTTGCCGACATAGCCGACTATACCGGCTGTCCGGGATATATCGTACACCTGACCTGTGAAGGCGCTCTCAATGCAGTGCGGAATGCGACCCGACGCAACCAAAAAGTATTTGTCGAAACCTGTATCCAGTACCTTCTGCTGGATGCCGGCCTATATCAACGGGATTTCGAAGGAGCCAAATGGGTCATGAGTCCGCCGCTACGGCAGAAAAAGGACCAGGAGACCTTATGGGCGGGCATCAACCAGGGGCTTGTCAATGTAGTGGCCACCGATCACTGTCCTTTCTTCTGGAAGCAGAAGCTCATGGGTGAAAGGGATTTCTCGAAGATCCCCAACGGCCATCCGGCTATCGAGAACCGAATGGAATTATTGTACAGTGAAGGAGTGAACAAGGGCAGGATCAGTCTCAACAAATTTGTCGAAGTGGCCTGTACCAATCCTGCAAAGATCTTTGGGATGTTCCCGAGAAAGGGGACCCTTGCGCCGGGCAGCGATGCCGACATCGTGTTGTTCGATCCAAAAAAGCAGCATATGCTTTCGGTCGCTACGCATCACATGAATGTCGACTATTCCGCTTATGAAGGCTGGGAGCTGACGGGAAAAGTGTGCAGGGTATTTCTTCGCGGGCAGCTCGCGATCGATAAAGATGAATGTCTGGTGGAGAAAGGATATGGTCAGTTCATCCGGCGCGCGAAAGTCAATGGGAGGATCTAAGGCCAATCCAGCACAGCATTCAGCGAACCAGTTAACCAAAAATACAATCAGTAATGCCCAGAATCATCAAATCCGGCCTCATCCAAATGAGCCTCCCAAAAACGGAAGGAGAAGGTACTATCGAAGAGATCAAAGAAGCCATGATGCAAAAGCATATCCCCCTTATCGAAGAGGCGGGGAAAAAAGGTGTGCAGATCCTTTGTCTCCAGGAGATCTTTAATACCCCCTATTTCTGTCCGGGACAGAACAGCGCCTGGTATGGCTCTGCGGAGACCATCCCCGGCCCGACGACAGAGCTGATGACCGAATATGCCAAAAAATACCAGATGGTCATGATCGTTCCGATCTATGAGAAGGAACAACCTGGTGTACTCTATAATACAGCTGCCGTCATCGATGCCGATGGAACGCTGCTGGGCAAATACAGGAAGAACCATATCCCCCACACTTCCGGGTTCTGGGAGAAGTTCTTTTTCAAACCGGGCAACCTGGGTTATCCCGTCTTCCAGACCCGTTATGCAAAGGTCGGCGTCTATATCTGCTATGACCGCCATTTCCCTGACGGGGCGCGCTGCCTGGGTCTCAATGGCGCAGAGATCGTCTACAATCCATCGGCTACCGTAGCGGGGCTCTCCCAATACCTTTGGAAGCTGGAGCAGCCTGCCCATGCTGCTGCCAATGGTTATTTCATGGGCTGTATCAATCGTGTCGGGGAGGAAAAACCCTGGAACCTTGGCCGCTTCTATGGCAGCAGCTATTTTGTCGACCCCCGCGGGCAGGTATTTGCACAGGCTTCGGAAGACAGGGATGAGCTCCTGATCGCGGAATTTGACCTGGACAAAATTGAAGAGGTGAGAAGTGTCTGGCAGTTCTTTCGCGACCGCCGCCCGGAAACCTATGGCAAACTGACTGAGCTCTAGCGGCGCCCACCCATCGCAGTCTGGCTGTGTTGGCGACGGCGCTTTATTAATCAATACCTCTATTATGGCGATAAGCAATCATAGGCTCAGTGACGAAGAATACGCGCGTAACTTCAGCGACATTCACCCGCCGTTCGAAACGAGGGACGCGGCGCTTGTCGATGCGAACCGCTGTCTGTTCTGTTATGACGCCCCCTGTACCAAAAGCTGTCCCACGGGCATCGATGTGCCGAAGTTCATCAAACAGATCAGCACCGATAATCTCAAAGGCTCCGCTCATACGATCTTCCAGTCTAATATCATGGGCGGCGGCTGCTCCCGGGTATGCCCGGTAGAAAAGCTCTGTGAGGGCGCCTGTGTCTACAATCTCATGGAAGAAGAGCCGATACCAATTGCTAAACTGCAGCGGTATGCCACCGAAAAAGCCATCCGGGATAAATGGCCGCTGTTTCAACGGGCGCAGCCTACGGGTAAAAAAGTCGCTGTGGTCGGCGCCGGTCCATCCGGTCTCAGCTGTGCA
Organism: Puia sp.; assembly: GCA_035492595.1. Taxonomy (GTDB): domain Bacteria; phylum Bacteroidota; class Bacteroidia; order Chitinophagales; family Chitinophagaceae; genus Puia. The sequence goes on along the minus strand of DATJJA010000081.1, from coordinate 2,299 downwards.
CATGTACTGGCCCGGTCCGGCGCCGACGTGACCATTTTTGAAAAAGAAGAAAAGGGCGGTGGTCTTATGACCTATGGCATTGCGGCCTATAAGGTCACACCTGCTTTTTGCGAGGAGGAACTGGAATACATTCTTTCGATCGGTGGTATCACCGTATTGTATGGACAGGAACTGGGAAGGAATATATCGCTGGCCGGCCTGCAGCAGCAATACGATGCCGTATATCTCGCTTTTGGCGTGGGACTGGCCCGGCAGCTGGAGATACCGGGAGAAGAGCTGACCGGCGTCGTGGATGCGATAAGCTTTATTTATGATCTGCGTTCGAAGGGATATCCCGAGGTGGCGGTTGGCGATAAAGTGGCTGTCATCGGATTGGGAATGACGGCTATCGATGCAGCTACGCAAGCCCGACGCCTTGGAGCGAAGGAAGTGACCATCGTCTATCGGCGAACCCAGGACGAAATGCCTTGTACGCAGGCGGAGCTGGATATTGCAAAACTGGATGGGTGTCGCATTCTTTGGCTCGCGGCGCCGAAAGCTATAATTGGTGCGCCGTCCCGGACCACTGATGTCGACAATGCTGCCGGCTCTGGTGCCGGTATGGGTGCCGCGACTTCGCTTCGTGCAAGTGCTGACTCTCAGCATGTGACCGGCCTCGTCTGCAGCGTGATGCAGCTGGGCGCACCGGATAGTAGTGGCCGGCGCAGTCCCATTGATACCGGAGAGACGATCACGCTTGAGGTGGATATGATTATCAAGGCAGCAGGTCAGACGCCATTCATGCAGCTGGTGGAGGACACGGGTCTGGCGAATGACATGGGAAAGATCGTGGTTGGCAACGGCGGGGTTACCAATGGAGTCAGCGTGTCCGGCGCTCCGGCAAACTACGCCGGTGTCTTTGCCGGCGGCGACTGTGTCAACGGGGGAAAAGAAGTGGTGGACGCGGTGCAGGCCGGCAAGGATGCGGCGGCGGCGATCCTCGATTATCTGAGCAGCCGCGCAAATGCGGATAAAGCTTAAATAAAAAACTATGGCAAATTTACATACCGATTTTCTGGGTATCCGCAGTCCCAACCCTTTCTGGCTGGCCAGTGCGCCTCCGACGGATAAGAAGGTGAACGTTCTGAGGGCCTTCGAAGCCGGATGGGGCGGCGTCGTCTGGAAGACGCTTGGCAGCCAGGTAAAGAATGTGTCGTCAAGATATTCGGCTGTCGACTATAATGGCAGCCGGGTCATGGGGCTGAACAATATCGAGCTGATCAGCGACCGACCTCTCGACATCAATCTGCAGGAAATAAAGGAATGTATCCGGCTTTTCCCAGACCGGGCGATGATCGTCTCACTGATGGCGGATAATGACAGGGAAAGCTGGCACGAGCTGATCCGCAAGGTCGAAGACACCGGAGCCCATGGACTGGAGCTGAACTTCGGCTGTCCCCATGGCATGACTGAAAGAGGGATGGGCGCTGCCGTAGGACAGGACCCGGAGATTGCGCGTCTCGTTGTGGAATGGGTGATGGAGACCGCAACGATCCCCGTCATCACCAAGCTGACGCCTAATGTACACTCGGTAGTGCCAACCGGCCGCGCGGCAGTGGAAGCCGGCAGTCATGCGCTTTCGCTGATCAATACCATCCAGTCGGTGACCGGTGTCGACCTGGATACCTTTGTCCCCAATCCCAATGTCGCGGGTAAATCTACTTTTGGCGGCTACTGTGGTCCCGCCGTCAAACCCATCGCCCTGAAAATGCTGACCACCATTGCCCAGGATCCGGTTACGTCCAAAGTGCCGGTATCCGGCATCGGGGGGATCAGCACCTGGAAGGATGCGGCGGAATTCATGCTGCTGGGCGCTACGAGTCTGCAGGTATGCACTGCCGTTATGAAATATGGATTCCGGATCATCGAAGACCTCTGTGAGGGACTCAGCAACTGGATGGATGAAAAAGGGTTTAGGCAGATAACCGACTTTATCGGCAGGTCGGTGCCTACGCTTACGCACTGGGAGGACCTTGATATGAACTATCATATTGTGGCACGTATCGACCCGGCGAAGTGTATACATTGCGGGCTCTGTTACATCGCCTGCGAGGATGCCTCGCATCAATCCATCAGCCTGGCGCAGGGTCAGCCCTATAATACGTATACGATCAAGGAAGAGGAATGTGTGGGCTGCAACCTCTGCCAACTGGTATGCCCGGTGGACGGTTGTATCACGATGGTCGAACAACGCCACGGAGAGGAATATCTTAATTGGAAGGAGTTCCAGCAGCGGGGGCTGCCGCTGAATGATCATTGA
>DATJJA010000080.1:0-17434 GCA_035492595.1 Puia sp. | reverse complement strand
CTGCTGGTGGAGGATATTTCGCGGGAGGGGGACTCTGTTATTATCCGTTTGCCTTTTTATGAGTCGCAGCTGAGGGCGGCGGTGACGAAGGAGGGGAACCTGGAGGGCGTCTGGCTTCGGCATTTAGTAGATACTTACCAGGCGGTTCCTTTTAAGGCGTTCTATGGGGAGGGTTTTCGTTTTGCGGGTGGTGGTGTTGGGTCGACGGGTGGGACAGGCGCTGCGGCCGGCGGGGCCAGTGTAGCGGGTCGTTGGGCGGCAGTATTTCGTTCGCCCAATGGCAGGGACACGACATTCCGGGTTGGCGAATTTCAGCAGCAGGGCAGCCGGGTTACCGGTACTTTCCTGGATGCGGGGGGAGATCTCCGTTATCTCGAAGGGGCGGTGATCGGAGATTCGCTGAAGCTTTCCTGTTTTGATGGGACCCATGCGTATTTTTTTACGGCTAAGATCGATGGTAACAGTTTGTCGGGTGGGGATTATTTTGCAGGCCCGACGGCGCATGAGACGTGGACAGCGCAAAAGGATGAGAATGCAAAACTGGAAGACCAGTTTGCCATGACCAAATGGAAAAAAGATGCGCCATTTACCTTTAGGTTCAAAGACATCAACGGTGGTGAGGTGTCTTTTAGCGAGCCCCGTTTTAAGGGCAAGGTGGTGCTGGTACAGATAATGGGTTCATGGTGTCCTAATTGTATGGATGAAACGCGTTTTCTCAGCGGGTTTTATGACGAGTATAAGAGTAAGGGGGTAGAGATCGTGGCGCTGGCTTATGAGCGCAGCACGGATTTTGCGCGGTCTCAAACCAGTCTGCGTAGTTTTCAGCAGCGTTTCCAGGTGAAATACCCGATGCTGATAACGGGTGTCGCGGTGGGTGATCCGCAGCGCGCGGAGAAAACGCTGCCGCAGTTGGAGAGGATCGTGAATTTTCCCACTACGATATTTGTCGGTAAGACCGGTAAGATTGAGAAGGTTCATACCGGTTTTAGCGGTCCGGGAACGGGGGCGCATTATGAAGAGCAAAAGAAAGAATTCTATAGTATTGTCAATAGCATGTTGGAGGATAAATAGGGGGCAGCACGCCGGCCGGCAGCGGTCCGGCGGGCGGCCCGGCCTTATTGGGTTCGCGGGAACTGCGCCCCGCCGCCATCGTCGTAGACCAGGTATAGCGTGGTTACCTGTCCCCGGGAGTCTTTTTTGAGTTCAATCTTTATCTGATCGATGTCCACCGGCTTAAAGGCGGTTTCCGACAAGGGTACCAGTTTCGTCTCCATGCCGACGGCGTTGACATAGTACAGCGAGCCATTCCTGTAAATAAGAGCTCTCCTGGCGCCAAAATTTCCCACAAGGGTTTTTAAGATGGCCGTGTCTACTTGCACGGGGTGCAGCTGGGCCAGCAGCATATCACGTGCCCAGATGACCGGTCTGATCGCATTGGAATCAGTTGCATGGTTGATCCGGTCGCTGTAATAAGCCAGTATCGCGGCATCCAGCGCGCTGTCGGCGCCGACCCGCAGGTCCGGTTTGACGCCTGTCGCCTCCCAATTGGTATGCGTGATGGGGTTGATGGCCCGGGCGAAGGGGATGTTCCCGATAAAGCCGTTGCTGATGGTCTCCGGGCCGACGGGGTGTGCGCCTCCTCCTGTGGTTTCGCCGACGACTGTCGCCCGGTGCTGCGTCTGCAGATCGTAGGCAAATTCCTCAGCCCCGGAGAAGGTCCGCCTGGCGGTCAGGATATAGACCGGCATCGTGTAAAAGGAGGCGGGGTTGTCGAGGGAGTCCGTCCAGGACGGGTAGGTCTTGTCGATCCTTCGTTCATACAAGTCGTTGATATGCGTCTTTGCCGGTAACAGGTGGCTGCAGATGTATTGCACCATTTGCGGTTCTCCACCGCCGTTGTGACGTAGATCGATGATCAGCGCATCGATATTTTTCAGAAAGGCAAAAGCGCCATTGACGGTCGCGCGCGACTCGGCGTTGACGCCAAAGAAGCCATCGAAGCTCAGGTAGCCGATATTGGCATTGAGGATCTCCACTTTTTTGAATCCGAAGTTCTGGTGCGCCTCCCGCCGGATATTTTCTTTTCTTCTCTCCTCCTGGTCCGTGGTCGATGTGTCCTGCAGCATTTTTTCCAGCTGAGGATCGAACTGGATGCCCAGATGCAGATCGTTATAGACGGAGTGCAGATCGGCCGTCAGCGTCGCCGCGAATTCATTCGGTTTAGTGATCCTGTCATAAGCGCCTTCTTTGAGCCGCCGCCGGATATAGTTGCCCATTCGTGCGGCCGTGTCGCGGAAAATATAGTTCGTCAGAAGGGACCGGGCCAGGCTATCGACGACTTGCTGCCGGATTACGGGGGTCATGACCGGAGCCTGAGATTGCAGTTGCTGCTGAGTTGGCGTCTGGGTCCGGGGCCGCACTTGCGCCCGAGACTGCCAGCAGAGGCAAATCAATGCCAGCAGGAAGCATGGGATTTTTTTCATTGTATGATCGTATAACAGGGTATTAGTAAATGATTATCGGGTTTCGTAAGGTTATAGTTGCGTATTGGCGATCAACTTGTCCAGTATTTCCTGTAGTTGACGGATATCCGCTTTTGAAATGCCCTTGAGGGCCACCGCCCGGTTGCTGTGGATCAGCGGTTGCACTGAATCGAGGATGTTCAGGCCATCTTTGGTGACCGTCAGTTTGAATCTCCTCCGGTCGGCGGGGGCCGGTTCGCGGGTGAGATAGCCTTTGTCGATCAGCAGGTCCAGGATCCGGGTGATCGACGCCAGATCTTTGAAAACGTTGACGGCCAGTTCCTGTTGGGTGATGGCGGGGTTTTCTTCCAGGGTCTTCAGCACGAGCCACTGGTCGATGGTAATGTCGAAATTGGCCCTGGTGATGTTTCGCTGGGCAAATTGGCGATAGGCCTTGATGGCCTTCTCCAGGGAATAAAAAATGATGTTGTCGAGCCGCTCCGAAGGCATGATAGATATTTGATATGCTAATAGTTGATATATCAAATATATGAAAATTCTTTGAACGGACAATTATTTATCGTTTTCTGTATGGGAATATTAGCGGGATCGCGTCCTTATTTCCACAGCACCGTTCCCAGATATTTTGACTGATCGATAAAGCCCTGGTAGCGGGAATCCATAGTGCAGCTGCGATTGTCTCCCAGGACAAAGAACTTACCTTTCGGTACTTTTACCGGCCCGAAATGATCCTGGTTCCAGTTCTCCCGGAAGATCCGGAAGATAGCCGGCTCCCGCAAGCCGGGGGGCAAAATATATTGCACACCCGGTATTTTATTGCGGCGTACATATTCATCTCCCAAAGGAATATAGATCGTATCGGAATATGGCGGGATGGTGTAGGCCAGTTTTTGGTCGTAGATAAGGCTGGCGGTATCCTGCACGGATAATTTATAGACATGCATCAGCGACAGGCTCTTGTCGGCATCCTGTTGGTTGACATACAGGATGCCTGCCTTTATTTCAATAGTGTCGCCGGGAATACCGCACAAGCGGTGTGTCCAGATGGCCGGACCAGTTTCCGGTGTCAGGGCCCGGTAACAGATGAGGTTGAATCGTCCGGGTTTTTTTAGACTGGAAGTAAAAATGAACCGGCGGATCTTTAGTGTTGGCTGATTGGCAGAGGTGCTCACCCTGGAGAGCCGGAACGTGAAAGTCAGCCTTCCAATGATCCAAAGCCCTATGAGCGGCACCCATACGATGGTGGCAACGATGAGAGGTTTCAAATGCTACGGCAGTTTTATACGGGTGTTAGAGTCCTTATACGGGTGTCAGAGTCCGGCCTAAAATACATAAGTTCTTTAAAACCGCCAATAGCCCGGATTTTGTAAATTGCACCCATGCAAGCGTATTTAGATCTTCTTCAGCACATAATTGACAAGGGCGCTACCAAGACGGACCGGACGGGCACGGGTACGACGAGCTGTTTTGGCTATCAGCTGCGGTTTGACCTCTCGAAGGGTTTTCCCCTGGTGACGACCAAGAAGGCGCATATGAAGAGCATCATTTATGAGCTGCTTTGGTTCCTTCGTGGCGAGACGAATATCCGGTATTTGAAAGAGCATGGGGTCAGCATCTGGGATGAATGGGCTGATGCGCAGGGAGAGCTGGGGCCTGTCTATGGCAAGCAATGGCGCAGCTGGGAAGGGGCGGGTGGAAAAACGATCGACCAGGTCGCACAGGTTATCGACCAGATCAAAAAGACCCCGGACAGTCGCCGGCTGATCGTCAGCGCCTGGAATGTGGCTGATCTTCCGGAAATGGCTCTGATGCCCTGTCATGCCTTGTTCCAGTTCTATGTAGCCGATGGCAAGCTGAGCTGTCAGCTTTATCAGCGCAGCGCCGATGTATTTTTGGGTGTGCCTTTCAATATAGCTTCCTATGCTCTGCTGACCCTGATGGTAGCACAGGTATGCGGGCTGGAGCCCGGCGAATTTATCCATACTTTCGGGGATGTCCATTTATATAATAATCACCTGGAGCAGGCGCGTCTGCAGCTGACACGCCAACCGTATCCATTACCGGTGATGAAGTTGAATCCTGCGGTGAAGGATATTTTTGGTTTTCATTTTGAGGATTTTACACTGGAGAATTATCAGAGTCATCCGGGTATCAAGGCGCCGGTCGCGGTTTAGAGTGACGCCGGGTTGAGGCGTCGTCGAGTTGAGGGGATGCCGGGTTGAGGCGTCGCAATTGGGGTGCGTCGTTTGTGGGCCAGGTGTATTAAGCAATATTTTTTGCCGTAATTCATTTTATGATCATTAGTCTCATCGTAGCCGCCAGTACCAATAATGTTATAGGAAAGGACAACCGCCTGCTCTGGCACCTGCCGAGCGACATGAAGTATTTTAAGAATACGACCTGGGGTATGCCGGTTGTGATGGGGCGCAAGACTTATGAAGCGTTGGCTGGAGAGCCTTTGCCGGGGCGCTTCAATTTTGTGATCACGCGCAATAAGAACTGGCATCCGGGAAAGGATAAGAAGGCGGATGTAGTGCCTGACCTGGCCACGGCGTTGCGGATGGCGGAGGAGACGGATTGCAGGGAGACCTTTGTCATAGGTGGAGGTCAGATCTATGCGGAGGCTATGCCGGTTGCTGATAAGATCTATATGACGCGCGTTCATGCCGTACTGGAAGGGGACACCTGGTTTCCTGAGATCGATGAGAAGGTTTGGGAATTGACGGATAACAGGGATTTTCCTGTGGATGAGAAGCATGCGTATGCCTATAGTTTTCAGATCTGGGAAAGGAAGAAATAGGTGAGGGCAACCGGGGTTGAGGTTGGATTGGTCATTTTACGTAGGTTTGCCGGATGTATTCGCGTTACCGGCTTGCACAAAAATATCTCCATTATTACTTTACGGCTGCCAACGGGAAGGGGCATGGTGTTCACTCGCCGTTCGTTTTCGATTTTATCCTGCATGTATTGAATGACCGGGCTGCTTACCCGGATTATGCTGCTATCGAAGGGCTGCGCAGGCGGCTTCGTGTGGATGGGACGCTGCTTGAGATAGAGGATCTGGGGGCGGGTTCGGCGTGGAAGGCTCCGCGGCAGCGAAGTGTGGGGGATATTACGCGGCGTGCGGCGAAGCCGGCGAAGCTGGGGCAGCTGCTTTATAGGGTGGCGCGATATTATCGGCCGGCGAGAGTGGTGGAGTTGGGGACCTCGCTGGGGTTTTCGACGGCTTATTTGGCAGCGGGAGTGAGGGGTGGGGGTACTGCGGCCGCGGTTGGGAGTGAAGGCGCGGCCGGCACTGGCGTGGCTTGGGATGGAAGGGATGTGAGCGCCGGGGCTGCGGTTGGGGGCGGCATTGGGGTGAACGGGGGGGATGTGATCGGGGCCGGGGCGGAGGCGAAGGGGAGTGTTGGCGCCGGGGGAAGGGTATGGTCGATCGAAGGTTCGGGGCAGGTGGCTGCGGTGGCGGAGAGGAATCTTGGTTCGCTGGGATTGGAGGCGAAGGTGGTGGTAGGGAACTTTGACCTTGTGTTGCCGGGGGTGCTGGAGGAGATGGGGTGTGTTGATCTTGCCTTTATAGATGGGAATCATCGGCGGGACCCGACTTTGGTCTATTTTAATGAGTTGATGAAGCATGCGGGCCGGCCTGCTGTCTTGATTTTTGATGATATTCATTGGAGTGCGGAGATGGAGGAGGCGTGGGAGGTCATTAAGAATGATCCGAGGGTTTATCTGACGATCGATCTTTTTTTTATAGGGCTTGTTTTTTTTAGGGAGGAATTTAAGGTGAAGCAGGATTTTGTGATACGGTTTTGATGTTTTGGGGGGATATTGGGTGGGAGTGGTTTTTTTGTGGAGTGGTTTTTTGGTGGGTGATATTGGGCGGTGATTGGGGGAGGGGTAGCCTGTGGCGCCCTTTTTTTATTTTTGGATAGGGGTAAGTGTTCCTTACCGTGTCATTTAGTTATAAGCTAACAGGATGATGGCAAATAGCACCGGTATTTTTACAGCTGACCTGGGGGGGGAGGACTTGTTTGAGCAGGTTTTTAAATCTCATTTTAAGGGCCTGCATTCCTATGCCTGTACCATCATGAGAGATCCGATGCCGGCTGAAGAGATCGTCCAGAATATATTTTTGAAGCTTTGGGAGAAGAAAGAGGAGATAACGATAAAGGAGAATATTTCTGTCTATTTATACAGGGCGGTACATAATGAGAGTCTCAATTATCTGAGACATCGGAAGGTGCGGTCCGCTTATCAATCTTACGCTATGCGTCAACATAAACAAACCGAACAGGAGAAGCCGGCTGAGAAGGTCGTAATGAAGGAGCTGGAGAAAAAGCTGGAGGGTGCCCTCCAGGAGCTGCCGGAGCAGTGCCGGACGATATTTCAAATGAGCCGTTTTGAGGACCTGAAATACAGGGAGATCGCGGACAGGCTGGGGCTTTCTGTCAAAACCATAGAGAACCAGATGGGGAAGGCCCTGAAATTATTGCGATTGAAACTGGTTGATTTTTTACCGACGATATTACTATTTATCACCTTTTTTAAATAAACCAGCGGTGACAGACAACAACAACATAGATGATCTCCTGGTGAAGGTGGTATTGGGAGAGTCCACCGCGGAGGAGCTGGGCTTTGTCCAGGGCTGGAGAGCGGAAAGCCCTGCGAATGAGCGGTATTTTATGGATTTTCAACGCATCTGGGAGGAGAGCAGGAAGCTGGCTGTCCATAGTACGGTGGATGAGAAAGTGGCATGGGGGAGGTTTAAGGAGAAGGTTGAAAGGGGAGAGGTGAGCCGCGGGAGGGGTGTGATCATTGAGATGGGCAGTGGAAGGCGGCGCCAGTTGATGCTTCGGGTGGCGGCTGTATTTGTCATTGCGATGGCGGGGGGATGGTTCTTTTATACTTATTCTTATAAGCCGGGTCAATTTTTGTCTGTCAATTCCGGGGTAAGGGTGTTGTCGGATACTTTGCCGGAGGGGTCGGTTGTTACGATGAACAAAGAGTCGTCGATCCGGTACAGAAGGAATTTTGCGGGGGGAGTCCGACGGGTGGAGATGGAAGGAGAGGCTTTTTTTGCGGTGGCCCCGGATAAGAATAAAGCTTTTGAGGTCCAAACGAACGGGGTGACCATTACGGTATTGGGGACCTCCTTTAATGTAAGGGATATAAAGGGAAAAACGGAGGTGATCGTCGAGACCGGGTTGGTAGAGATCAAAAAAGGAGGGAATGTCGTTCGTGTGGGGGCCCATGAAAAGGCTGTCATCGGCATGGACGATGCTAAACTAATAAAAGAGAATAATCCGGATCAGCTTTACAATTATTACAGAACCAGGACCTTTGAGTGTAATGGTACTCCAATGTGGCGACTCGTCGAGAAGCTGAATGAGGTATATAAAGTACATATCGTGATCGGCCAGAGCAGGCTGAGTAATTTACTGCTGACAACGACTTTTGTCGATGAGTCACTGGACGGGATATTGGATGTGGTCGCCAAAACATTTGCTATTACTGTTGTCCGCAGCGGGCAGGATATCATTTTGAAATAAGTTATGAATTTTATAAAGCGCCTTATTCCTGCCGGATCGTTTTATATCCGACTATTCAGCCGGCCCGCGTCGTTTTTGGGGTTGTTGTTCTTTGGGACCGGACCCGGGGTTGTTGCCCAGAATAAGCTGGACAAAAAGATCTCTGTCAATATCCACGAGCGACCGCTGACCCAGGCGCTGGCCGAGATCGGGCGAAAGGGGGGCTTTATCTTTTCGTATAATACCACTATCCTTAAAGGGGACAGTCTTGTGAGTATACAGGCCGACCGAATGACCGTAAGACAGGTGCTGGATCGGTTACTTGGCGAGAATTATGATTATTCGGAGAACGGGAAGTATGTCATCATTTTACAAAGACCAAAGGCCCCGCCAAATATTTTGCCCGTTCGATCGTATACGATCAGCGGGTATATAAAAGACGAGACCACGCGGGAGAAGATAAGCAATGTAAGTATCTATGAGAGTGATCAATTGGTATCCACGTTAACGGATACCAATGGTTTTTTTCGATTGAGGCTGAAGGAGAGGTCTGCCCGTTCGACTACCATCATCATCAGCAAGCAGTTCTATAGAGATACGGTGTTGTTTGTCCAGCCGGGATCGGATCAGCAATTCGTTGTCCCGATCGTTCATGAGAAGATCTCCGATCTGTCACCTTTTGTCGTTACGAACCGGGTTGAAAAGACATGGCTGGGGAAGTTCTTTTTGTCTTCGAGGTCTGTCGTCCAGAGTCTGAACCTGGCGGATTTTTTTGCCAACAAGCCGGTACAGATGTCACTGACACCGGGATTGGGAACGCATGGGCGGATGAGCGGGCAGGTAGTGAATAAGCTTTCGCTCAACATCTTGGGAGGATATACTGCCGGGATGAATGGAGTGGAGCTGGCGGGGGTGTTCAATATCGATAAGAATGCGGTGCAATATGTGCAGGCCGCTGGTGTTGTGAATGTCGTCGGAGGGAAGGTGCTGGGGGTTCAACTGGCGGGTATCTATAACCATGACCTCGATTCGGTGGTGGGGGTGCAGGCGGCGGGTATCAGCAATGCGGTGAAAGGGGCGATGACAGGAGTTCAGCTGGCGGGTGTGGTGAACGTCAGCCAGGGAGAGGTGAAGGGCGTTCAGGCTGCTGGTGCGGTGAATGTCGGCCAGAAGGAGGTGAGAGGCGTTCAGATCGCCGGGGCGGTGAATGTCAGCAAAAAGGAGGTAAGTGGTGTGCAGGTGAGTGGGCTGGTCAATTATGCGAGACGGTTGAAGGGGGTGCAGATCGGGTTGATCAATATAGCGGATAGCTCATCCGGTGTCATGATCGGGCTTGTCAATATTGTAAAGAATGGGATCCATGAATTTACTTTGTCTTCCAACGAAATAACGCCGTTGAATCTTTCCTATAAGATGGGCCGGCGTGCCATGTATAGTATTTTACAGGTTGGCTTTGATCCAGGGAATAATGAAAAGGTTTATGCTTATGGTATAGGGATCGGGAATGAGGCGAGACTGTACCACCGTCTTTCATTGAATACCGAGGGGATCTTGAATAGCTTTATTGTGGGGCATGACAGGAATTTGCCCCCTGTTGTAAGACTTCAGACCTTGTTGCGGGTAAAACTGGGAAAGGTCTCTCTTTTTGCCGGGCCTGCTATATCGATGACCACTTCTCCAATTGAGACCCATCTCCCCGATGGGTATAGAACTATTTTGCCAAGGGCCGGTTATCATACGTTCCCTGTCGGTAATGTCAGGGGATGGGTGGGTTGGACTGCGGGAATAAACATTTTTTAGTTTGGGGTAGGGGTGAAGGAAAGGCAGGGTGTCTATCCTGTATGGACACCAGGATAATTTTTACCACACTTCTTTTTTTTAGCGTTGTGAGCACCGCTGCTGCACAGTCCGGGGTCCCGGATGTGAAACACATTAATATCGGTATTGCATACCCGATAAGTACTAATGGTATTCAAGGCAGGACCTACACCAATTATTTTTCGTTGAATGCGCTGGCGGGTGTATCCCGTGCGGAGACGGGGCTGAGCCTGGCGGGGTTGGCGAACGTTGTATTAGACAGCGCGTCGGGATTACAGATCGCCGGGTTTGCCAATGTCGTGGGGCGTAGTAGTGGAGCGGAGATCGCCGGGTTTGGGAATTTTGCCCGGAGGAACTCATCGGGTTTGCAGGTTGCGGGGTTCATTAATACGAGCGCGAATGCGGGGACGCAAGTGGGTGGATTTATTAATGTCGCCGCCAATGCAGGGACGCAGGTGAGCGGGTTTATCAACACGGCCGCCAATGCGGATAACCAGGTCAGCGGGTTTATCAATGTCGCCAAAAAGGTCAGGGGAGTACAGATCGCTGGGTTTATCAATATTGCAGACAGCAGCGATTACCCGATCGCCATTTTCAATTTTGTAAAGAATGGGGAGAAGACCATCGGTGTCAGTACGGATGAGACGTTGACTACGCTGGTCAGTTTCAGATCGGGTGGCAGACGGCTGTATGGCATTGCAGGTCTTGGGTGTAATCACAAAGGTAAGCGGGAACTGGCTGCCTGGGAAGCGGGGCTTGGCGCACATCTTGTGTCGACCGAACGGTTCCGGTTGAATGTGGAGGTGGTCAGTGTTGGGTTGACCGACTTTAAACATGGAGATTGGATGAAGTCGTCGCTGCGGGTATTGCCTGCATATCGGCTGGGGTCGCGTGTCGAGATCTTTGCCGGACCGAGCTTCAATTATTTCCGTGGTAAGAACGGACAGGGAGAAGATATTGTCGACCACTATCTCTGGAGCGACAGGAACTCTCATTCCTATTACGGGCTGTTTTTTGGTGTGACGGGCGGGATTGCAATTTCACTCACTAAAAAATAATTATTCTATGCGTTCAATGTTGTTATTGTTCCTGTCTGTGATGTCGCTGGGTTTGTCAGCGCAGGTGAAGCATACGATCAGCGGATCGGTCAAAGCAAAAGCTACAGGGGAAAGCATCATCCGGGCGACGGTGATCGTTTCAGGAAAAAATATCGGGGTCACGACCAATGATTATGGTTATTATTCGCTTACGCTTCCGGAGGGGAAGTATACGCTTGTCATTTCTTCGGTTGGGCGGCAGAGCAAGATCACCGATGTCGACCTGAAAGAGAATATACAGCTGGAGACGCTGCTGGAAGAGCAGGGGCAGTTACAGAATGTGGTTGTTACGGCGCAGAGCAGCCGGGGGAGGACTATCCGGGGAACGCAGATGGGGGTCGAGCATATCAGTACGGCGGAGATCAGGAGTGTTCCGGTATTGTTCGGAGAGCGGGATGTATTAAAAACCTTACAGCTGCTGCCTGGTGTGAAGTCCGTTGCTGAAGGCAATAGCGGGCTGAGTGTCCGCGGCGGGGGGACGGATCAGAACCTGATCCTGCTGGACGAGGCGCCGGTGTATAATGCGTCGCATTTGCTGGGATTCTTTTCGACTTTTAATTCCGATGCGATCAAGGATGTTACTCTCTACAAGGGGGATATGCCGGCCCAATATGGCGGAAGGCTTTCTTCGGTTGTGGATGTCCGGATGAATGAAGGAAATAACCAGGATTATCATGTCACGGGTGGCGTCGGTCTGATCTCCGCCAGGATCAATGTGGAGGGGCCCATTGAAAAGGATAAGTCGTCATTTTTGTTCACGGCGAGGCGGACCTATGCGGATATGTTCCTGAAGTTGTCCAATGACTCCACGAAGAATAAGAACAGCCTTTATTTTTACGATCTGAACGCCAAGCTGAATTTTACGCTGAGCCATCGGGATAAGCTGTATGTGTCCGGTTATTTTGGGCGGGATGAGCTGTCGAGTGCGGATATCTTTGGCATCAACTGGGGGAATGCCACGGCTACGGTTAGATGGAACCATAGTTTCGGTCCGCGGCTGTTTTCCAATACCTCTCTTATTTACAGCGATTACAATTATAAATTAAAGATCAACAATAATGGAAGCGATTTTTTAGTGCGGTCCGAGCTGAGGGATCTTAATCTGAAGGAAGAGCTGCAGTGGTATCTGAGTCCCCGCAGTACGTTGCGTTTGGGGTTCAATTCGATCCATCATTCCATGACACCGGGTGTACTGGACTCGCAGGGGGCCAGCAGCGGGGTGAACGATACGGCTTTTCAGAGAAGATATGGTCTGGAAAATGCGGTGTATATCAGCAATGACTGGAAGGCATCGGAGCGGGTGAATGTGACATATGGGGCGCGGCTGGAGGCTTTCAGTGCCATTGGAAAGGGGGATTTTGTCAATGTGGCGCCTTCCGGCCAGGTTACAGACACGGTACATAATGGGAGTGGTCAGATCCTGAAGACCTATGTCAATCCGGAGTTCCGCTTTGGGGTGAGTTACCAGCTGGATCCGAATACTTCTTTAAAAGCTTCTTATGCGGGGAATACTCAGAATATGCATCTGATCTCTTCGGGGAGCGCCGGGCTGCCTACAGACAGGTGGGTATTGAGCAATAAAATGATCCGTCCTGAGCGGTCGCACCAGGTATCGGTAGGGTATTATAAGAACCTGCGGGATGATAAGTACGAGGTGACGGTAGAGGCCTATTATAAGGCGCTGCAGAACCAGATCGATTACCGGGATGGCGCCGATGTATTGAGTAACGGCACGATCGAAACGGAATTGTTGTATGGCAAGGGGCGTGCGTATGGTGTCGAATGGTTGTTGCGAAAGAAGCAGGGGCGGTTGACGGGGTGGATCGGTTATACTTTGTCGAAATCGGAGAAGAAGATCGATGGCATCAATAATGACCAGTGGTACAACGCTTACCAGGACAGGACCCATGACATTTCCATCGTAGGCATGTACAAGCTGGATCGTAAGTGGCTGTTGTCGGCCAGCTGGGTATATAATACGGGGAATGCCGTCAGTTTCCCGAGCGGGAAATACAAGTCGGATGGAAGGACGGTGTATTATTATTCGGAGCGAAACGGATATCGGATGCCTGCTTATCACAGGCTTGACCTTAGTACGACGGTGCAGCTGAAGCAGACGAAGAAATTTAGTTCTGAACTGGCGTTTGGTATTTATAATGCCTATGCCCGGAACAATGCCTTTATCATCACGTTCCGGGATAATAAGACCGATCCGGATAAGACGGAGGCGGTTCAAACCACTTTATTTAGTGCGGTACCTTTTATTTCCTACAATTTTAAATTTTAGTTTATGCGATGTTTCCTTGCATTGTTGGTTATTATGGGACTGGCGGCCTGTCAGAAAGTGGTCGATCTGAATCTGAAGAATGAATCCGGGAAGTATGTGATCGAGGGGAATGTCACTAATCTGCAGGGGCCTTACCGGGTGACGATCGGCAAGACCGGTGAGGTGACCTCCGATTATGTATTTCAGGGGGTTGGCGGGGCCAGCGTGAGCATCCGGGATAATACCGGTAATGGAGAAACGCTTTTGGAAGTGCAGCCGGGCGTGTATCAGACGCAGTCGTTACAGGGGGTGGAAGGGAGGACTTATTATCTGAGCATATCGGTTGGCGGGAAGACCTATACTTCCAGCTCTGTCATGCCGCGCCAGGTGAATCTTGACAGTCTTTATATTGTGGATGTGTATAATTTTTCCAGGATGGTGAAGGCGGTGGTGCCGGTGTTCACCGATCCTGTGGGGCAGGGTAATTCCTACCGGTTCAATGAGACGATCAATGGGGTGCTGGACAAGACCTTGTTTTATCAGAACGATGATTTTTCGGATGGGAGAACGAGTACTTTTTCGCTGCTGCGGCCGGACCCGGACAGTACGTTGCATGTCAAAGATAATGTCAGTGTGGAAATGCAGTGTATCGACAAGGCGGTGTATAAATACTGGTATAGTGTGGACCAGTCCTCCACCGGGAATGGGGGAACTACGGCGTCAAACCCGGTGACCAATATAACGGGTGGGGCTCTGGGTTATTTTAGCGCGCATACTTCCCAGACAAAATCGATAGTTGTGAAGTAACAAATAGTTCGTAACTTAAGAGGGCAAAGCGGGCGAAGCCCGGTCCAATTCAAACTAACCCTCCACTATGATCGTTGGCGTACTCAGGGAACCGTCATTTGAATCCAGAGTCTCATTGCTGGCGGAAGGCGCGGCGGTCCTGATGAAGCGAAAGCTGACTGTGTGGGTGCAATCGGGTGCGGGGAGTCTGGCTTATTGTCCGGATGCGGCCTATAGCAGTGTGGGGGCGCTGGTCCGCTCGAGGGAGGAATTGATCTCCGGTGCGGATGTCTTACTGGGGATACATCCTGAAAATATTCCGGAGACGGTGCGCGGTAAGGTCCTGGTGGGCGTCTTTAATCCCTTATTTAACGCCTCCGTCATGGCTATGTGGGCCAGGCAGAAGATCACTTGTTTTAGTCTCGATATGTTACCCCGGACTACGCGCGCCCAGCCGATGGATGTGCTGAGTTCGCAGGCGAATATTGCCGGGTATAAGGCTGTCCTGGTGGCAGCCGGTATCTTTCCACGTTATTTTCCAATGTTCATGACTGCGGCGGGCAGCATCCCGCCGGCGAAGGTATTGGTCCTGGGTGCGGGTGTGGCCGGGTTGCAGGCTATTGCTACGGCCAGGCGGCTTGGGGCTGTCGTGGAGGTGTTCGATACCCGGCCGGCCGTCAAGGAGGAGGTCATGAGTTTGGGGGGGAAGTTCATTGAAGTAGATGGGGCTGCTGATGCGTCTAAAGCGGGGGGATATGCGGTGGAGCAGTCTGTAGACTTTGCGCAGCGGCAGCAGGACAGGATCGCGGAGAGCGTTGCGCGGGCGGATGTGATCATTACTACGGCCCAGATCCCTGGCCGTCGGGCGCCAGTACTCGTGACGGCGGCGATGATCCAGACGATGCGTCCCGGTTCGGTGATCGTCGATCTGGCTGCGGCCACGGGTGGGAATACCGAGCTGACGAGCAGTAATGAGACGGTGGTTCATGATGGGGTAATGATCGTAGGTAATTCTGCGCTGGCGTCGACGATGCCCTATGATGCGAGTAAGCTGTATGGGAAGAATGTGTTGAATTTTTTGGAATTGATCTTTGATGGGGCGGGGCGGCTGAAGCCGGATATGAATGATGAGCTGGTGAAGGGTTGTTGTATCACGTTTGGAGGGGAGGTGGTGAATGAGCGGGTAAAGGCATTGGGGGAGGGGTGATGTTTACAGGAAAGGGAAAAGCAGACCATATGAATAATATATTATCATGGCTTAGCGATCACCAGGAGATGATCTATGTCGTCATTCTGATGGTATTCCTTGGGATCGAGGTCATTGGCCGGGTGCCTGCGGTGCTGCATACGCCGCTGATGAGCGGGGCCAATGCTATTCATGGGGTAGTGATCATCGGTGCGATCATTGTGATGGGTAAGGCGGAGAGTGATAATTATGTTGCGCTGGGGCTGGGGTTTCTGGCGGTGGTGCTGGGGACACTGAATGTCGTGGGTGGTTTTGTCGTGACGGACCGGATGTTGGAAATGTTTAAGAAAAAGCGCAAATGATATGGGAATAAACATCCTGACGGTTTGTTACCTGATCGCATCTGTTACGTTTATTCTTGGGCTTAAGATGCTGTCGAGTCCGGCTACGGCGCGGAGGGGTAATCTCATCGCTGCGGGTGGGATGGCGCTGGCTATTCTGGGGACGATGTTTTTGTATGAGAATGAGGGGATGCGGTTGCATAATCATGGATGGATCTTTGGGGGGTTGGTGATTGGCGGGATTGCGGGGACTTTGGCTGCGCGGAAGGTGAAGATGACGGCGATGCCGGAGATGGTGAGTCTTTTTAATGGAATGGGAGGGGCGTGTGCGGCATTGATCTCCTTGTCGGAGTTCGGCAACCTGAGTGAAACGACGACCTTTGCTTCATTGATGATCATACTGCTGGGTCTGATCATTGGGACCGTTTCGTTTGCGGGCAGCGTGGTTGCCTGGGGGAAGCTGAATGGGAGGGTGAAGGATATTACTTTTAAGGGGCAGCATTTATTCAATCTCGTTTTGCTGATCGTTGTCGTCGGGCTGGCTACCTGGTTTTTGTTCGATATTTCCGTCGATAACTTTTTTGTGTTCTATATCATTGCTTTTCTGGCGATGGTTTATGGGGTATGTTTTGTGCTGCCTATCGGAGGGGCGGATATGCCGGTTGTCATTTCCCTGTTGAATTCATTTACCGGTGTGGCTGCTGCCTGCGGAGGGTTTTTGTATGACAATAAGGCAATGCTGACCGGCGGGATATTGGTCGGGGCGGCGGGGACACTGTTGACGATCATGATGTGTAAGGCGATGAACAGGTCGCTGAGCAGTGTGTTGATCGGGTCATTTGGGAGTGTGGGTTTGGGCGCTGGTTCCGGCGCTGGTGCGAATGGCGGTGCGGGGGCTGGCTCCGGGGCTGCGGGGGTGTACAGGTCCATCAGCATCAGCGATACGGCCTTGCTGATGACCTATGCGCACAAGGTGATGATCGTGCCGGGTTATGGGCTGGCGGTGGCGCAGGCGCAGCATGCCTGTCATGAGCTGGAGAAGCTGTTGGCTGAAAAGGGGGTGGAGGTGAAGTATGCGATCCATCCGGTAGCGGGGCGGATGCCCGGGCATATGAATGTGCTGTTGGCGGAGGCGGATGTCAGCTATGATAATCTGCTTGAGCTGGAGCAGGCGAATGCAGAGTTTCCGACAACGGATGTGGTGATGGTATTGGGGGCCAATGATGTGGTGAATCCGGCTGCACGGACCGATCCGTCCTCACCTATTTATGGAATGCCGATATTGGATGTGGAGTTGGCGAAGACCTGTATTGTGAACAAGCGGAGTATGAAGCCCGGTTATGCAGGGATAGAGAATGAGCTGTTTTTCAGGCCGAAGACGGCGATGTTGTTCGGGGACGGGAAGAAGGTTTTGCAGGAGTTGATCGCGGAGATAAAGAATTTATAAAGTGTAATTTTTAAAAGAGGCTGCCTCGTTTCGGAGACAGCCTCTTTTTATTTTGTCCTGTTGCAGAGAATTATTTGCTTTCTGTAAGGATGATCTCAGCCAGTTTACCCGGCATAGAGATGAAAGGAGTGTGACTGCTGGGCAGGCTATATACCTTGGCGACCTTGCCTGCTTTTACCATCGCCTGCTGTGCAGGATAGCTGATGCAATGATCATTCAGAGTATGGATATAGACCTTTCTGATGCTGCCATAATTGGCTTCAGTCAGGTGAACGGGGGTTGCAAGAGGGGCCAGCGGCTCGGGTTTGATGTTGGCTGTGATGTAGGCCTGGACCTGCGGAGGTGCATCGGCGGCAAAAATGTCAACGGCGCCTTCTTTTGCAATCAGTGCTGCGCCATGCTCTTTATCCACAGTAAGATACTTTCCGACATGAGATGCCGGGTCCTGGTTTGCCAGGGACAAAAGGTTATCGCCATCATGT
>DATJJA010000079.1:0-8205 GCA_035492595.1 Puia sp. | reverse complement strand
GAGGTCAGCCTCGCTGCGCCCGGGATGAAGAAGGATGACTTCAACATCGACGTGGAAGGCGGCACCTTGACGATCAGCGCGGAAACCAAAGAAGAAAAGGAAGAGAAAGACGAACGCTATACGCGCAAGGAATACAGTTATTCCTCTTTCTCCCGCAGTTTTGCTTTGCCGGACTGGGTAAACAAAGAAAAGATCGATGCCACGTACGAAAACGGGTTGCTCAAAGTGCTGCTTCCCAAAACGGAAGCCGCCAAACAAGCGCCCTCGAAACACATTTCGGTGAAGTGAGCAGTCGGACGGGTTGAAGTGTGGCCCTGCCGCTTTCGGGCGGCGGGGTTTTTTGGTGCAGTTCCCTTACTGCGCATTTGCATTACCCAAGTGACCTCGACGGGCTAGCTGAGCTTTCCCTCTTCGGCACCAGCCAGCGAATCAGTGATCTCCTTCCGGTATTGAGATGGCGTCTTGCCGGTGATCTCTTTGAAGAACTTATTAAAATTCGTCATATTGTGGTAACCGGACTGATAGCCCACGTCGGAAATGGACAGTTCATTATTTTGCAAGAGCTTGCAGGCGTGTCCCACCCTCAATTCGTTAAGGAAGCGGGAAAACGATTTCTGCGTCCGCTTCTTAAAAAAATTGCAAAAGGCCGGCGCAGAAAGATTGGCAACAGCCGCGATCTCCGCCAACGTGATCGGTTCCGTGAAGTTTTGGATGAGATACTGATAGACGGTGCTCATTCGCCGGGTATCCTTTTCGTTGAACGAATGTTGATAGCCTATGGAAGCAAGACATTCGTATTCTGTGGTCTCGATGAAGAGATTAATGATATCGAGGAAGTCGATCACCTTTTCGAGACCTTTCTTGTGAACGATGCGTTGCAGTCGATCAATAGCCTGTCGCTGTGATTCTCCCAGGAGCCGGATGCCCCTGCGTGCTTTGTCCAGCAGATGGGTGATCTTGATCTTATAATGTTCCTCGTGGGTGAGATGTATAAGGAAGCTGGGATTGAAATAAGTGACGATGGCCTTTGCCGTGCCCCGGTTGGGGTCCCTGAGATAATCCGGGTCGTTATACCAGATATGAGGCAGGTTGGAGCTCATTAGCACCAGATCGCCCGACGAAAAGTTGGCGATATTGTCGCCAACAATCCGTTTACCCGAGCTTTCTACAACGAAATTCAGCTCACAAAGTTCATGGAAGTGAAAAGGGGTATTGAAATGATCGCAATCAAGCTGCTTGATAAAGAACGTCTGCTCTTTCTGCAATCCCACTTCTATCAGTTGCGCCTTCATAACACTCAGTTTGAATATGTAAAGTAGTAATATTCTCCAGCACATAAAAGTATTTTCTTCTTTTCGATGGCCGGCAAGGTGCAAAACAGTAAAATAATTGCAATAGCTGTTAATGGAGTTTTAGATATCGCTTCCAGCCGGGTATATCTTCGTATCGTTCAATTCAACATGACTTCATCCAAGCCTCTATCCAGCTCGCCTGACTCCTATATTTCTTAACAATATTTTTTAACGACCAACTGCTATTATGAAAAGAGAATCCAGGTTCTTCCTAGCTCTTATTAAAGCGTTCTGCTTTTTGAGTGTCCTGTTCATCGGTGTCCTGCCGGCATCCGGCCAGCAGACAGCGCGTACGGTGAATGGTATTATCACAGACAGCGCCGGGGCGCCCATTCCGGGGGTGAGCGTTCAGGTGCTGGGCAGCCAGGCTGGCGCCGTCAGCGACCAGCGCGGCGCCTTCCACATCAAGGCTGCCGATGGAGCCACCCTTGTTTTTTCCATTACGGGTTATTCGACGGAGAAGTTGGAGGCACGGAGCGGCATGGAGATGCGTGTCGTGCTTCAGCCGCAGGTCGGCGTCCTCAATGATGTAGTCGTCATCGGGTATGGTACGCAAAAGAAGGCCGATGTTACCGGCGCCGTGGCCTCTGTGAAAGCCGCCGACCTGGCGGACAGGATCACCTCCAATCCGTTGGAAGCCTTGTCCGGAAAGGTTCCGGGACTCAGCGTATACAGCAACAGCGGACGTCCTGGCGGCGGAGTGAGCGTCAACCTCCGCGGTTTCAATTCCATCTCCGCCTCCAATGCCCCTCTCTTTGTCATCGACGGGATCGTGGGCGCGGATTTTCAATCCCTGAATCCCAGCGACATTGAATCCGTGGATGTATTGAAGGATGCCTCTTCTACCGCCATTTATGGTTCCCGCGGAGCGAATGGGGTTATCATCGTGACTACCAAGAAAGCAAAGAATGGCGATTTCGGCATTGCCTACAACGGCAGCGTCAGCGTGAACACGCTGGCAAGACGTATGAACATGCTGGATTCCAAAGGCTGGCTGGAGTGGTTCAAACGCGCATGGGCCTATGATCCCGCCCGCGGACCATTGCCCGATCTGCATGCGGACTACCCCGACCTGTTCGACGCGAATGGCAATCCGCTCTATAATACGGACTGGCAAAAGGAGGCAACGCGTACGGTGACGTCGAATCGTCATTATATTTCCATGACGCAAGGTACCGACAAGTCGAAGAACGGGCTGTATGTCGGCTACCAGGACGACCAGGGCATCCTGCTCAATACCTATTACAAGAAATTCTCCGCCCGTTACAATACCGAGATGAACTTGCGTTCGTGGCTCACAGTCGGGGGGGACATCGCCTATAATCAGATTAAGACGAACAGGGTGGACGATTTTGCCGTGGGAGCCGAGAATGCCACCCGCATGATGGTGGAGTTCCTGCCTATCTTCCCGGTGAAATATCCTAATGGGGATTGGAGCCGGCTGGACCAGTTCGGGTACAATTTCGATGGGTCCGGCGGCCACAGCAAGGCGGGGATCTATCCGGCGGAAAACCCTGTACGACAGCTGGATCAGATGGTCAATCTTTACCTGACGGATCAGGTGTTGGCCAACTTCTATGGGAATGTGCGTCTGGCCCCGGGGCTTACATTCAAGACGACCTATTCCACGCAAATATTGTCGACGAAGAACAATCTCTACGTCGGCAAGGACCTGGAGGATATCGGGCTTCCCACCAGCGGCGCCGCCAGCGTAGGCAATTCCAGGACCGTCTACTGGCAGGCGGAAAATTATCTCACCTATGACAGGAATTTCGGATCGCGTCATCACCTGAACGCCGTGCTGGGTACCAGCTGGATGGAATCGACAGAGGAGACGGCCACCGCCAGCGCCACCGGCTTTTCCACCGACTACTACCAGTACAATAACCTCAGCGCGGGTGCTGTCCAGGGCACTCCGCAGTCCGCATACAGCAACTACAAGCTAAATTCCTACTACGGGCGCGTTAACTACGCCTACCTGGACAAGTACCTGGTGACCTTCACCGGGAGATACGACGGTTCGTCCAAGTTCGGGGACGCCACCAAGTTCGCGTTTTTCCCATCCGGCGCCCTGGGCTGGATCGTGTCCAAGGAGAAGTTCCTGGCCGATAATAATTTCATCTCTTTCCTGAAACTGCGCGGCAGCTATGGGATCACCGGCAACTCCGAGATAGCCCCCTATTCCTCGCTCGGCAATGTGGGTGTATACACGATCAGCCTGAACGACCAGAGAATCAAGGGTACAGGCCCCGTAAGCGTCCCGAATCCAAACTTGAAATGGGAACAAACAGCACAAACGGACATCGGCCTGGACCTGCGTGTATTGGACAACCGGCTCAGCCTAACAGCGGATTATTATAAGAAGAAGACCACAAATTTGCTGCTGAATGTGCCCATTTCCTCCGTCACCGGTTATACCTCTGTGACGACCAATATCGGCAGCTTGCAGAATACGGGTTTCGAGCTGGCGGTGAGCGGCGACGTCGTCCGGAACCATGATTTTGCCTGGAGCCTCGGAGCACAACTCTCCAGCAATACCAACAAGATCCTCGCGCTGGGTACGACGAACGCGGACATTTTTCCTGGACCTAATTTCCTGGGAGAGACCAATATCCTACAGGTAGGAAAACCCATTGGCAATTTCTGGGGCTTCAAGCGCATCGGCACCTGGGGCGACAAGGAAGCCGCACAGGCCGCGCTATATGGCAAGAAGCCGGGTGATATCAAACGGCTGGATGTCAACAACGACCATGTATTCGACAACAGCGATGCCATGGTGCTGGGTAATATGTTCCCTAAATATGAACTGGACCTTACCACCACCGTGCGATACAAGAACTGGACACTAAGTGCTGATGTGCAGGTACGGCATGGCAACAAGGTGATGAATATTACCACGCTCACGGTGGAAGACAGGCAATATTACGCCAACAGCTATGGCACCATTCTCAAGGATGCCTGGACGCCGGATCATCAGAATACGATGGTGCCTTCCCTGCGATTTGCCAACATCGATCCCTGGGGTACGGACTTGCCGTTCTTTATGGACAGCCGTTGGGTGGAAGACGGCTCATTCGTGCGGGGCAAGAGTATCAACCTCGGCTACGCACTGCCGGCAAAACAAGCGGTTCGCCTCGGCCTTGCGGGCCTGCGCTTGTACGCCAATGTGCAAAACTTCTTCCTTCTTAGCAAATATCGCGGGTTCGATCCCGAGGTCAGCACTTTTGGCGGATCGTTCGCGCAGGGCATCGAATTCTATGGATCACCCAGACCGCGCACTTTTACGGTAGGTCTTACTGCTAATTTCTAAACATATTGCATATGAAAAATATTATCCCAATTCTCTTTATCGCACTTGGCCTCTCCGGATGTAAGAAGTGGCTGGAAGAGTCACCCAAGTCCGTCATTACGACGAATCAGTATTACAAGACACAGCAGGATGCGCAGTCGGCTGTCAACGGCATCTATTATTTCCTCTACCCACCCTTCACCGGGGGTGGCAGGAACTATTCTTACGCCATGCTAGAGCTGGTGACCGGCGAGTTCCGGACCGTGTCCGAAGGCAATGATCTCACGAATGTGTACAGTCTGCGGCAGAACTCCGCCAGTCCGCTGCTGCAGCAGTGGTTCACTTCGGCGTACGAGGGCATAGAGGCGGCCAACCTCGTCATTGCCAATGTGCCCAATATCTCCATGGACGATGCCGTCAAGAAGTCGATGATTGGCGAGGCGAAGTTCCTCCGCGCCTATTATTATTACACGCTCGTGAACATTTTCGGGGACGTGCCCCTGAAGCTGAAGCCCACCGCTCAGTCTTCGGACGGCCTTATCGGCAAGACGCCCGTCAAGGATATCTACGAGCAGGCCATCGTACCCGATCTTCAGGATGCGGAATCCAGCGGACTCCCGTCTACCCCCGACGGCAACGGCAGGGTTTCCACCGGCGCTGCGAAGGCCTTGCTGGCGAAAGTCTATCTCAGCATGGCCGGATTCCCCGTCAATGAGGCCGATAAGTTTGCGCTCGCCCGCGACAAGGCAAAAGAGGTTATTACCGACGGGAATTTTCATCTCTTCCAGACGGATGCGTCGCTTACATGGTTCGACAAACTCAACAATCCCGACTTCGACAATAAAGAAGAGAATATCTTCAGCATCAATTTTGGCCTTGACATCGTCAACAACATCTTGCCCATCGAGCTGTACCCTAAAGGCGTCTCATTCAATCGGAACGGGTATGTCAACAATGACATGGGGTTGCTTTATCCCGAGACCAGCTTCCTTGCATCCTATGATCCGGCGGATCTGCGGGGACAGCAGTTTGGATTTTTCTACGATTCCATCAATGTGGACGGCGTCAAATATACCTTTCCCTGGAGCCTGTATAAGTTCTTCGATAAAAATCTCCTGGACCGCGCGCCAAGGTCCGGCAAGGACTTCCCGCTAATAAGGTATGCCGATGTCCTGCTGACGTATGCCGAGGCAGAGAATGAAGCAGACGGCAGCCCCGGCGCAGATGCGTATACAGCTGTCAACGCTATCCGGGCCCGGGCGGGATTGGCGCCCTTGTCCGGTCTGAGCCAGGCCGGCTTCCGCACTGCCGTGTGGAAGGAGCGGATATGGGAGCTGTGCGCAGAGAACAAGGCATGGTATGACATCGTACGTACGCACAAGATCTTCGACGCCGTGCATGGCAATTTTGTGGACGCGGTTGGTTTCGTGTTGCCGTCCGGAGCAACATTCCAAAGCGCCAACCTTCAATTTCCCATTCCTCTGTCCGAAGTGGAAGTCAACCCCTTGTTGAAATGAGAAGTTTTGTAGAGACATTGCTATGCATCGCCGTAGTGCTAACCCCCGGCGCCGGCCGCGGCCAGGACCCGTCACACGATTATTTCACCGGCGGCACGATACATGTCGTGCCGTCATCTCATCAGGATATAGCCTGGATGGACACTCCCGACAGCTGCAGGAGGTTTCGCGATCTCCATGTGATCACGCCCGCATTGAAGCGGCTCTCGGCGAGCAGGGATTTCAAATTCTCTATGGAGAATGCGCTGAATCTTTATGAATACCTGGACGTGCATCCGGAGCGGCTGCCCGAGATAGCCCGGTTCACGCGGGAAGGCAGGCTGGAGTGGGGCGCCACCTATAACCAGCCTTATGAAGGGTTGTACGATGGGGAGGCGCTGATCCGTGAAGTGTATTATGGCAAAAAGAAACTGCAAAAGCTGATACCCGGCGGCAGTTTCACCTGCGCATGGTCGGAAGATGTACCCGGCAGGTCCATGCAAACAGCGCAAATATTTTCAAAAGCAGGCATAAAATATTTACAGTTCAGCAGGTTCCAACCCGGCGTATACAAATGGTACAGTCCCGATGGAAGCTATATTACCTGCTGGACGCCCGGGCAATATGAGGAGTCGGGGCGGGTGATCAGGAATGCGGCGGGCGAGACGCAGCGCACTGCTGCCTTTACCCGGAAACTGGCTGCATTCAATACCTATTACAAGTCCAGGTCGCTGACGCCCGATTTTATCTACATCAGCTCTGAGGATTTCTCCGAGCCGCTGGACTATGACGCGTATTTTGCGCAATGGAACAAGGAGGTGAGCGAAGAGCGATCGGACCTGCCACGGATAACCTATGCTACGGGAGCAGATGCACTAGCTGCCCTTGCCGGTGGACACGGTAAGATCGATAGCGTTGGCGGCGAGTATCCCAATCTCTGGCTCTATATTCATGGCCCGACCCATGAAAAGGCGGTGAGGGCCGGGCGCCTGGCATCAAGGCTACTCACAGCCGCGGAGAAATTCTCCGCTGTGTCGGCGGCGCTCAAGGGGCGATTTACCGACTATCCCCGGCATGCCTTCGACGATGCCTGGCAGCATGCCATCTATCCAGATCATGGGTGGGGTGGCAAACACGGCGATACCACCGACCAGATCTTTGCCGACAACTATGTAATGGCTGCTCACGTGGGCGATTCCATCCTGCGCAGCCAGTTGGACGTGATTGCCCATTACATAAAATATAAAGGAGAAGGAAAGCCAATTGTCGTCTTCAATCCCTTGTCCTGGAAACGTAGCGACCCGGTAGAGGCGACGGTAAACACCGAGGGTATTTATGACAACGCGTTTCGCCTGGTAGACGAGACGGGCAAGCAGGTGGAGTACCAGGTGATATCCTCGCCGGCCGGCGGGGCGAATGCCATGATGACTATCTGCTTCATTGCCCGGGATGTTCCTTCCATCGGCTATGCCACGTATTACCTTGTACCCGGCAAGACGGACGATGCTGACAAACTACCCATCAATATAACGGGCAATGTGGTGGATACAAGATTTTATAAGATAGAGCTTGGGAGCGGCGGTATTAAGTCTATATTTGACAAAGCACAACAGCGGGAGTTGATCGCGCCCGGCAGGCTGCTGGCCGGAGAGGTATTCTCTCTTCAATCTGTGGGCAACGGCGCCGGCGAGTTCACCAGTGTTCAGCAGCCCACTATGGAAGGGTTCGAGAAAATGGGCCAGTACAATACGGCATGGTCGCTGCTGGAGAATGGGCCTGTTCGAACGGTGCTGGAAACCGTACATCCGTGGCGAAATTGTACGGTCAGACAACGGGTGATCTTTTATACGATGTCGAGACGGATCGATTTCCAGGCGGACATCCTCGGATTCAACGGGGAACGCAGCCGGGAATTCCGGATGGCTTTTCCGCTGGCAATGGACAGCGCCCGGGTTTCTTATGAGGTGCCCATGGGTGTTGTAGAGGTAGGCAGGACCGAACTGCCTTTTGCGCCGGGGTTCTCAAAGCCCGAGCAGATCTATAATACGCCATGCAAAGACATCCATCC
>DATJJA010000078.1:0-16100 GCA_035492595.1 Puia sp. | reverse complement strand
ATAGGTGGTGGCGATGGTGGAAGTATTATGAGCGCAGGCTTTACCGTTGGTTTAACAATTCAAACTTATACTGGAGGTCCCGCCAATTATGTATCTGATGCTGCTACCGTTATTGTGATAGGAGGGGCAATCTTAATTGCTGTTGCTTATGAAGGAGCTGATGAAACCGGGTCAAATAATGTGTCCATGACAGGAATTCCCACCTCATTACAATGGTCTCATAGGATGGACGGTGTAATTGTATAGCCGACTCATTCAACAGCGACCAAGGTCTTAAATTGGCCGCGGGACGTTAAAGCTAAAGCAGTAAAGGGGCCAAAGGATTTGGTGGGTGAAACCAAAGAAGCAGCAGCCAAAGAAGCAAAAGCAAAAGAAAGGGCAGCAAAGAGAGAGGCTGCGTCGTCTGAGGATAAAGAAAAAACCGGCAATAGTAATCAGGTAGTACGCGGTGACCACAATAGCAATAAAAGCAATCCGGGTAAACATGACAAGCGGATTGCTAGAGCCAAAAGGGAACAAAAGGCCGCGGATGCCGCAAAAGAAGCAGCCAAGAAGAAAAAAAATTAATTGTGAATAAAAAAGAAATCCTTGCTGAATATCGCAGCATTGTTGGTGTGAACTCTGCAAAAGCTAGAGAACTGATCAAGAAATTATCTTATAAAGAAGATTATTATTTACTTCAATGTATAGCTCAAACTTATCTTGATGAAAGCCGGCTTGATGAAAATGACAATATGAGGTTGAGTATCGATAGAAGGAAATGGCGAATGGCTGAAAAGTATATTATTCGGGCATTTGAAATAAATTCCGACAATGCAGATGTATTGTATACAATGGCTGGGGTGAGGAAGGCAAACGATCAAAATGATATAGCGATTTATTGTTTTGAGAAGATCATCAAACTCGGTGTTGGGCGAATTGCGAAAGGTGAATATGGGAGGGGCCTCGATTTTGCAAAAGAACTGGTTAACGATAGTAGATTTGAATTATATCGACTTTACCATGAAACAAATGAGAGAATTTCAAAACGATATTTGTCAATGTATAAGCGAGGATTGAAACTGGGGATTAAGTCTATTTATAAGCCATTAAAAAGGTTTTTATTGGATTAGCTTTTCTGGTGGGTTTAAGAGAGGATCATTTATTTAACATTAATAAGCTAGCTGATATAGGCAGGAGACGAATCAGGTCAATGTTAGCATGATTAGTGTGACTTTGGGTGTGAGAATTAAGTCAGGGGAGGGTTTGCGGAGATTTTGATTAAAGAAGCTGCCCCGGCTTACAGATGAGTAAACCAGGGCAGCTTCAGTTTTTTGGGCCTGTTCGCTTTGTGGCCTGATTATGTGCTCTTAATAACCGTCGTTTTGTTTGAGGTAACCCGGCAGGTTGGATGCCGCGTCAATGGCGGTTTGAGGAATGGGGAAGATCCTTTTCATTTTATCCGTGCTGGTTTTTTCTGTCCAGGCGCCTTCGTATTGTCCAAAACGTATCATATCGGTACGTCTTACCATTTCCCAATAGAATTCGAAACCTCTTTCCCTGAACAGGAGGTCCAGGGTCAGGGAAGTTAATGGCGCGGCGGGTGTGGTTGCTGTACGGGCTGCTCTGACGGTATTTACGTCTGCCAGCGCGCCGGCTGCGTCGTTGGCTCCCCTGAGCTTCGCTTCGGCCCTCATCAGATAGACATCGGCAAGACGGAGGATGACGATGTCGGCTTCACCTTTGTTACGGCCGGTATTGGAGCTCTTGCTAAACTCGTATTTTTCCACCCGGTAACCGGTACTATAATTGCTGCCTGCGGTAGAGTAGTCTATCTCCCTGGTAAAATTTACCGGCAAGGTGGGTTTGCTTCTTGTCGCATTGTAGAGTTTGCTGACCTGGAGTTTCCCATCCGGGCATTTTACGAATGCGCCGCTGGCATCTTTGGTGAGGCCATATTGCTGTCCCCTCAGGATCCCCCGGTTGATATTGAAGGCTGCAGCGTCCACACAACCGTCGGCCTGGGGAAGGTTCTCTTTATAGAATCTTGGATCGGCGGCCGCGGGGTCGGCAGGTGAAGTGGCGTTGGCCCAGGCGTCATAAAATTCCGGGGTAAGGGCCGGGCCATCGGTGCCGTTCGCGCTAGGAAAGGCCGGCAAAGCGAACTGATCGCCGGAGAGGGAGAAATAGGCCATCCTGTTATGACTGTTGCTAAGATCGGGGCGTTGATCCACTGCAAAGATCAGCTCCTTATTCGTATGATTGTCGTTGCTGAAAATGGAGAAATATTCACTCGCCAGGTTGTAGTGGCCGGAGGAGATGATCTTATTGCAATAGTCTACCACCTTGGCCATGTCATCGCTTTTAAAGGTAAAGGAAGCGGCATAACGATCGCGGTATATCGCTGCGTTAAGGTAAAGACGGGCCAGTAAACCCCATACAGCCGACTTTGTGATCCGCCCGGGACCGTTGGCGTCGTCTACAACTGGTTCGATCGCCAGCAGTTCGGATTCGATATACCTGATCGCGTCATCACCCCTTACGACTTTTGATGTCGCATTCGGATCTTCCTTGATGAATACTATCCCGAAGAGATCGAGGGTCAGCA
Organism: Puia sp.; assembly: GCA_035492595.1. Taxonomy (GTDB): domain Bacteria; phylum Bacteroidota; class Bacteroidia; order Chitinophagales; family Chitinophagaceae; genus Puia. The sequence continues at coordinate 13,513 of DATJJA010000078.1, read as the reverse complement.
AAGAATAATATGCCCGCATGCCTCTTGCCTCCGCCAAAAACAGGTTGGCGCTGGCATCCTTATTTGTCTTAAGCGAGGTGATGGCGGTGACGGACCGGGACAGTCCGGTCACGATAGAGGTCCATGTCCCCTGTACATTTGGATCGGTGCTGACTGTCTCATGTCTGTGCATGGACAGATAGATACCGTTGTCGCCCCAATCCGTACCACCGCGGTACGGAAGGATCGCTTCGTCGGTGGAGATCTCCTGGAGCGTAAAATACCGGGTGTGCAGAAAAATGTCAGGCAAAACATTGTATACTGGCGCGATGATGCCTTCTGCCAGTTGCCTGTCCGTGAGCCCGGAAACGGAAGACTCGTCCAGGACCTGTTCTTTTAGTTTTGTACAACTGAAGATGGCAAGGCATACAAAACAGAGTAAATATTTTATTGATTTCATTTTCTGTTCTTTTTTAGAATGTTACATTAATGGCGAAAAGGACGGTCCTTGCTTTGGGATAGCTATTATAGTCGATGCCAAAGGAAGAGACCCCGTCATCGCTTCTGTCTGTGTTGACCTCGGGATCAAAGCCGTCATATTTGGTAATGACGAACAAATTCTGTCCTGTCACTGAAAACCGGATAGCTTTTGCCCATTTATCGATGTTTAGTCCTTTTGTATTGATGTCATAGGCCAGGGAAAGGTTATTCATGCGCAGATAGGCGCCGCTTTTCAGGTATCGGCTGCTTACGGAGGCAGCATTGTTGATGCTCTCTTTCGGTTCGGCTGCTGCCGCGGGTGTAGTATTGACGCTCTTGGCCAATCGTGCTTTGTAAAAATTCGTGTTGGCTGTGTTGTCGTAGAGCTTGTTCCCCGACACGCCGTTGAAGTTCGCCTGGAGACTAAATCCTTTGAAGCCAAAACTACCGTAGAAGCCATATAGCAGGTTGGGTAATGCGGTCCCCAGTACCTGGCGGTCCTTATCGGAGATGATATTGTCTTTATCCACGTCTTCATACCTGCTCAGGCCGTTGTCGCCGATGCCGATGTATTTGAGCAAATAGAACGAACCGATGGGATGGCCGTTGACGTATCCGTTGATCGTGGCGGAGGTCAGCCCCGACCCCTGTGCCGAGCCTGTTGTGATGACGGTGTAAGGAGAATGCTTTACTTCGTTATGGATGCTGGTTATATTGCCGCCTATCGAGAAACTGATGTCCTTGCCGATCTTTTTCGCATAGTTCAGCTCTACTTCCAATCCGTTGTTGTCAATGGTCATATCCTTTATATTCGACCAGTATTCCTGTGCGGGTTGTACGGGATCGGCGGGATATCCCTTAAGCAGGATATGGCTGGAAGACTTCCTGAAGTAATCCACGGTCCCTGTCAGGGCACCTTGCAGTAATCCAAATTCGAGGCCGAGGTCGGTCTGATTGGAAAGCTCCCATTGAAGATTGGGATTGGCTGGTCTTACATATGTATAGCTGGCGGGATAATTCCCGGAAGGGTAGAGGGGGTAGCTTCCGCCTGACGCGATGAACAAAGGCTGGGTCTTTTTCGACGGTATTTCCTGGTTACCTGTGCGGCCCCATCCTGCTCTTAATTTCAGGTTGCTGAACAGGTTGGAGTTCTTCATGAAGTCTTCTTCTGTGATGATCCAACCGAGGGAGAAAGAGGGGAAATAGCCATACTTGTTATTGCTACCGAACTTGGTGGAGCCGTCGGCCCTGAAATTGGCTGTTGCGAGGTATTTGTTATCGTACTGATAGGTCACCCGCCCGAAGAAGGACTGTTGTTCGTTGACGAGGGCAGAACCTGATGCGGTATTGTTGGTCGAAGCGGCGGGCTGCCCGGTACTTGGATCGTAGATGGGCTGAATGTTCCCTACGGGATAATTCGTCGTCATGTAATCCCTTGTCTGGATAAAGAACTTTTGGTAGGAATAACCACCGAGCACGGAAAGGTTATGCACCGACTTTGTTAGTGAATAAGTGAGATAATTTTCGACCAGCGTATTCCTGTTGATGGTGTAAATGGTCTCGAGACTACCCGGGCGGGAAGGCGTCGCGCTGGCGAGTTTTTGGTCATTCCTTGTTCCGGTAGAATTGTCGATGCCGAAGTTGAGCTTGTAGACCAATCCTTTTATGATCTTAAAAGAGGGGGAAATATTACCTATAAAGCGATTGATGGTAGTGACATCCCGGTCCAGGTTGAAATAGATCAGGGGATTGCTGATGTTGTTGTATACGGCGGGTTTACCGCTGGAATCATAGGCCGGGTAAGTCGGGTTGTTGGTCAAAGCGTCACCGATGCCAAAGGGCGGGCGGACGGTCCTTGTTGCCGAATAATTCAGGACGGCATCGATAATGAGCCTGTCATCCAGGAATTTCTGGGTGGCATTGAATCTCCCGGTATACCTGTCCAATGAATTGTTTTTGATGATCCCCTCCTGTTTTTGTGCACTGAAGGAGGCGTAATAGGTCAGCTTGTCGGTGCCGCCGCTGAGACCCATATTATAATTTTGGGTAAGGGCGGTCCTGGTTATCAGCTTCTGCCAATCGGTATTACCGCCTTTATCGTCCAGTGTCCCGCCGATCTCAGGAACGATCTTCCGGAATGCGTCGGCGCTAAAGACGGGAAGGGCGCGGGCCAGTTTTGAAACACCCAGGCTGGAAGAAAGCGAAAGGACGGAAGAGCCGGTCCTTCCTTTTTTTGTCGTAATGATGATGACGCCGTTGGCACCGCGGGAACCATAGATAGCTGTGGCGGATGCATCCTTTAATATGTCCATGGACAGGATGTCCGCCGCGTTTAGGAAGGCCAGTGGATCACCTGCGCCTGTGGTGACACCCCCGGTTGTGGAACTTCCCGTTGTGGGCGAATTGTCCAAAGGCAGTCCATCCACTACAAAAAGAGGGGTATTACCTGTTCGAATGCCACCCGGGCCTCTTATGGAGATGCTTATGGGTGAACCGGGCTCTCCGCTGGACGATGTTACATTTACACCGGCGGCCTTACCCTGGATCAGCTGTTCCGGGGAGGTAACGACACCGCGATTGAAGTCTTCTGTCTTTAGTGATTTTACGGCGCCGGTTACATCCCGTTTTGTCTGGGTGCCGTAACCCATGACCACTACATTTGCGAGCTCGGTGGATGCCGATTGCAGTGTAACGTTGACCTGTGTCTGGCCGCCTGCCTGGACTTCGCGGGTTGCAAAACCTACGAATGTGATGATCAGGGTGGCGTTGGCGTCCGGGACGGAGATGGTGTAATTGCCGTTCTTGTCGGTGGTGGCTGATTGCTGACTGCCCTTTACAGAGATGGTAGCGCCTGCGAGGGGAGAGCCGTCAGGCTGTGTGATCTTTCCGGATACTCTGTTGACCGATTGGAATGAGAAGAGTGCTAGCAGTGGGATCAGGAATAGCCAATAGGCTACCCGTGTCGCGAATTTTGGTTCTGACATGGTGTTATTCGGTTTGCGTGATACAAAATAAGTTAGCAGTGCGAAGATATTCAGTGTTTCCGGTTTGCATCGGAGTTACACAGAAATAACATTAGCATGTTGCAAACATATACATTTTTACTTAAATGTATACCCGATCTGATCACGCATTCGAGCGGTATTTCCGGGAAGATATTGGCGAATGATTTATTATAAAGGCGCCGGCCAGGGGAGACCGGCGCTTTTGGGTGGACCAGCGCTTTTGGTTGATTTGGGATCTAATTTTGTTTGCGATAGCTATCTGTGACGAACCAATCGCCTTCTTTGCTCATCGTTACAGTTATCCAGCGTCGGGGTCCTTCGAGCTTTACGAAATAGCTGATGTCGGAGATCGTGCTGATCTCGGTCACGCCAAAAATCCTTTGGCCGGGATATTTCTTTTTCAGGCTGTTGACGAGATAATAGGGGAGTTCGCGTTCTCCGTAGTTGCGGAACGCGCTGATAAATTCGCCGTTCCGTTTGTAGCTGATCCGGCGCGGCATTCCCTTTTGAACAAAACTGACGAGGTATCCATTGTCAGATTCCTGCCAGCTTATCTTTTCGGCGTCGGGGAAGCTCTCACGGAATTCCTGTTGTAGTCTTTCGCCGATGGCAGATTGTCGTTCGCTGGAAGAATAATAATAGGCCGGAGCGGCGATGGGGCTTTGAGAAAAGGCTTTGCCGGGTTCGTTGACCAGCAGGGCAAACAGAAGGGAGAATGTTGCCAGCAGTGTGTTTGTCATAAATTTTTTATTTACCCCTCAAAAATAGAAAAGTATCGGACTATCCAGTAGGACGGTTTTTAGATATCAGGTAGTCCGGTTTGGCACACGAAATTATCGTTTAACCATCGATCCTATGGTCGAGATAAGCATGTCGATGGCTCTTTCGGCTTCTTTTTCGTTCATCCAACCGAAGCCGATCCGGGTGGCATTGAGGGACGTGGAGCCGGTATTATGGATCAGTCCGTTGGACAGGATGATTCCCTGGTCTTTCATTTTTTGCGAGAGTAAAGGGAGGGGGATAGCGGGGTGGAATTTAGCCCAGATGGCGAGGCCTCCGTCCGGAACTCTAAAATCGATCTTACCGGCGAGCTGTTCGCAGAGAGCGGCGCTGACAAAGTCTCTGCGGCGGTGGTATTCCTGCAGCGCCTTTTTCATATGTCTCCTGATGCTGCCGTCCTGGAAAAGATCGGCGAGCGCCAGTTCCATGATGGGATCTCCCTGGGCGTCTATCAATTGTCTTAGCCGGCCAAGTTCCTGTATCAGGTTGACCGGAGCTATCACATACCCAACCCGGATAGCGGGGGAAATGGTTTTGCTGAGGTTGCCGATATAGATGACCATGCCTTTGCTGTCGGCGCTTACCAGGGGCAGGATGGGGCTGCTCAGGTAGTGAAAATCATAATCGTAATCATCCTCTATGATGACGAACCCGAATTGTTCGGCCAGGGAGAGGAGCTTCATCCTCCGGGAAGCGGAGAGGGTGACCGTGGTAGGATAATGATGATGGGAGGTTATGAAGACGGCGCTGATCTTTTTTTTACGGCATATTTTTTCTATGGCATCTACGTCGATACCAAAGTCGTCCACACTGACCCGCATGAGCTGCATGCCGGCGTTGAGGAATGCGTGGTCAGCATAATAGTAGTTGGTGTCTCCGACTATAACGATGTCCTTTTTGGAAAAGAGGGTGTTTACGATGAGGTAGAGACCCATTGTGCTGCCTCTTGTGATGAGGACATTCTCAAAAGTCGTTTGAAGTCCGCGGCTGCTGTTGAGATAATCCGAGAGGATCTTCCGGAATTTTTCGACGCCGGGTACTTCCACATAGGAGGTATATCGCAAGTTCACTTTCTTTGACAGGACACTGCGGTAGGCCTTGGCCAGCTCGTAGCTGGGCATCAGCCGGGGATCGGGTCCGTCATGAAAACCGGGTATATGGCGGAGTGGCTGGGAGGGCGTCTTGACGAGAAGCTGGCTGCGTATCGGATAACCTGTTTCAGCCGGGAAGCTGTTGAGCTTTTGCTGTTTGTCCGTGAATCTGCGGGGATTGATCTCGGGTATTTCCCTACTGGTAAAACTGCCCTGGGAAGCCCGCATTTCGATCCATCCCTGTGCTGCCAGCTCTTCGTATGCGCGTACGATCGTTTTTCGGTGTATGGCCAGCATTTCCGATAAAAGACGGGTTCCCGGTAGTTTCACGCCGGGTCCGACATGGCCTCTTTTTATTTCGAGAGCCATCGCGCCTGCGATCTGCAGGTAAACGGGCATGTCATTGTCTTTTTGTATTTGTATGATGGATTTCCAGGGGAGCATAGTAAATTAAAATTACTAATTTTATAACCATGAAATATAGTGAGATCAGACCGGGGGATAGGCTGAAGCAGTATGTGAAGTGTTACTACATCTATGAATCCGAGGCGAATGTAACATTTGAGGATACCGTCTTTCCCAGCGGCTGTATAGAGCTGATATTTAACCTGGGAACAGGTAAGTGGCAAACGGCTGCCGAAAATGGTTTTGTGACCACTCCGGCTATTGAATTATGGGGGCAGATCATCAAGCCTTTGCCTGTAAGATCGATAGGAAGGAATATCATGCTGGGGGTCAGGTTCTTTCCACATGCTGCGGGATGTTTTTTAAATGATGCCGTTGATCTGTTCAACAACCAGGTAGTTGATTTTCGCGATCTGGCGGATGATGCCGTGGGTGTACTTTATTCGAAATTGCTGGAGACGAGTGCGTGGAATAAAAGGATCGGGATGGTCGAAGCGTTTCTCCTGCGGCGACTGTTGCTTTCGGAAAGAAAATTTGGTAAGATGAATGTAGTGAGTGATATCATGAATGAGATGGGGCGGGAGGATTTTTTTGAAAATTTAGGAGATGTTGCGGCCAGGCATGGGATTACGGCCCGTTATCTGCAAAAGATCTTTTTACAGTATACCGGTCTTACCCCGAAATTGTATAGTAAGATCAACCGTTTTCAGAACAGTCTCCAGCTTGTTGCCAGAAAGGATGCGTCGCTGACTTCCATCGCCTATGATTGCGGATATTTTGACCAGTCCCACTTTATAAAAGAGTTCAAATCTTTTACAGGGCTCACTCCTTCGAGCTACTCGATCGAAAGCTCTCCCGTTGCGCTGATGGTGGCCAGTAATTGAGCTGCTGCGCTGGTGATAGCCAGTAATTAAGCTGCTGCGCTGGTGATGGCCAATAATTGAGCTGTTCCGTTTTTTACAATTTCAGGTTTTGGGGTTCGGGTAAGTTTGCATAAAAAAAGTTATGCATTCAAAATTCGAAATTTTCAGAGGCTTACATCTCTTGCCGGAATTATTTGTATTGCCGAATGTATGGAATGTGAAGAGCGCCTTGTTCTTCCAGGAGAAGAAGATCCCGGCTATTGCCACGTCAAGCGCCGCAGTGGCAGGTAGTCTGGGTTATGAGGATGGGGAAGAGATGCCTTTTACCGACTATCTTTTTGTCATTAAGCGAATATTATCTTCTGTGGAGATCCCGGTATCCGTCGATATGGAAATGGGATATGGGGGATCCGAAGATGAGATCTATGCGAATATCCTGAAGCTCATCGATCTGGGTGTTGCAGGGATCAATATCGAGGACTCGGTCAGTAATGGTAAAGTTCGTGTTTTGAAGGAGGCGAAGGTCTTTGCAAAAATGATCGAAAATATAAAAAGCAGGTTGATCGCAGCAAATTTGAACCTCTTTATCAATATCCGCTGCGATACATTTATTCTGAATGTTGAGGATAAGCAACAGGAAACAAGACGCAGGCTAATGGTTTATGAAGCGGCCGGAGCGGACGGAATATTTTTGCCCTGCATCTATGATGAGGAGGATATTGCGGATGCGGTGACACATACGAGGCTGCCGTTGAACGTCATGTGTATTCCTGGTCTCCCTGGTTTTGAGACATTGAATGAACTGGGTGTAAAAAGGGTAAGCATGGGGCCCTTTTTGTTCAGCAGGATCTATGATGGTATGGATCCGATCTTCCAGGAGATAGTTGCGGCGAAGAGTTTTTCGCCCCTGCTGGGCGGATGAGGAAGCGGGACAGGATTATCATCTCACCGTTTCAGAGATTTTTGGGGAAAGGGATATTTTCAGAAATAATTGCAATCGGTTGCATTAGTTGAGAAAAAAAGGAATAAATTCGGCACATGGGTAGTGAGAACAGGTATAAACAGACAAGTAAAACCAATGGATGCTATGAAGGCAATGTTGTTATTCCTTTTTGCGATGTTTTCTCTCTCTTCTTATGCCGATGTGCGGCTTCCGCGTCTGATACGCGACAGCATGGTCCTGCAGCGGGACATACGGGTGAAGTGCTGGGGCTGGGCTGATCCAGGTGAAAAGGTGAGCGTGCGGATCAACGGGCAGCGGTATCGGGCTGTTGCCGCGGCAGATAGCAGCTGGGTGATAGAGCTGTCGCCGATGAAGGCGGGCGGTCCTTATACGATGAATATCGATGGACGCAATCATATTATCCTGCAGGATGTGCTTGTCGGCGACGTTTGGATCTGTTCGGGTCAATCGAACATGGTACATCAGATGACTTTGCATAGCGACCGGTATGGCGCCGATATAAAGAATGCGCATTACCCGGAGATACGGGAGTTCTGGATACCGACGATGACCGACCTGGACGGGCCGCACCGGGACCTTCCCACGGGGTACTGGAAGAGCGCCGATCCGCAGCATGTGCGCGATTTTTCGGCGATAGCCTATTTTTTTGCGAGGGACCTTTTTGAAAAATATCATATTCCTATCGGGTTGATCAATGCTTCCGTCGGAGGCACTCCTATACAGGCATGGATCAGCGAAGAGGGGCTGAAGGAATTTCCTGATCTGTCGGCGACGATATTGAAGAACAGAGATACGGCATATGTCAGTGGCCTCCGCCGTAGGGGGTTGGCCGATGGCGGCGGCCGGGTCGTCTCAGCTGACAAGGGACTGGCTGCGCGTCCGGCCTGGTATGAGGAGAGCTATAAACCGATGCACTGGCGACCGATTACTATTCCCGGGTACTGGGAAGACCAGGGTGCTGCGGGTTTGCATGGCGTGGTGTGGTACAGGAAGGAAATAGATCTGCCGGGCTCTGTGGCGGGAAAGACGGCAAAGCTCGTGCTGGGTCGTATTGTGGATGCGGACGTCGTATATATCAACGGTAAGGAAGTGGGGCATACAACCTATATGTATCCGCAGAGAAGGTATGTATTGCCGGATGGGATCCTGCGGGCCGGTAAGAACCTTATCGTGGTGCGGGTAACGAACCAGGGGGGCAAGGGTGGATTTGTGCCTGATAAGCCCTATTGCCTGGTGGTGGGACAGGATACGCTGGATCTGAAAGGGACCTGGTCATATAAGGTCGGGGAAGCGGTGGCGACGAGGGGTTTTGGAGGAGGGTTTTCTGCGCAGAACAATCCGGCGGCCTTGTATAATGCGATGCTGGCGCCAGCGACCTTTTATGGTGTGAAGGGGATATTATGGTACCAGGGAGAAGCCAATACCGGAGATGCAGCGGCTTATACCCGGCTGATGCCGGCATTGATCAGGGACTGGCGTGCAAAATGGCGGGAGGGGGATATCCCTTTTTTATATGTGCAGCTTCCGGGCTATGGAGATATTCGTTATCTGCCTGGGGAAAGCCAGTGGGCTGCCACGCGTGAGGCGCAGTCGAAGGCGCTGGCTCTGCCGGCTACCGGTATGGCGGTAGCCATCGACCTGGGGGAATGGAATGATATTCATCCGGACCGTAAGAAGGATGTTGGGGACCGGCTGGCATTGCTGGCCGAACAGTTGGCATATGGAGAAAAAGGGATCGTGGCATCGGGGCCGCGTTATCAGAGTGCGAGTGTTGAAGGGAACCGGATCATCGTCTCTTTTACGGGAACGGGCAGCGGGCTGACGACCAATGACGGGGAGGAACCCGGAGAATTTGCTATTGCGGGGGCTGATAAGAAGTTTGTATGGGCTAAGGCGAGGATCGAGGGAGACAGGGTGGTGGTGTGGAATGATGGGGTTGCTGCGCCATTGTATGTGCGCTATGGATGGGCTGATAACCCGGATAATCCGAATCTTTATAATAAAGAAGGTTTGCCGGCTGCGCCTTTCAGGACGGATGAGGGCGTGGCGGATGCCGGGCATGTGCCGGATGGGAAGGGCATGATGGATGCCGGGCGTATGTCGGATGGTAAGGGCATGATGGATGCCAGGCGTATGTCGGATGGCAAGGGATTGAAGGATTATTATGCCGGGTATTTTCCGGTTGGGGTGGCGGTCTCGCCGCGCGCGCTGAAGACGGATGAAGCTTCGCTGGTGTTGCAGCAGTTCAATAGTCTTACGCCGGAGAATGCGATGAAGATGGGGCCGATCCATCCGACGGAGAAAGAATATTCCTGGAGTGATGCGGATTCCATAGTGGCGTTTGCCGTCCGGAACCATCTACGTGTCCGGGGTCACAATCTCTGCTGGCATAACCAGGCGCCGCGGTGGTTCTTTACGGACAGTACGGGTAAGACAGTATCGAAGGAGGTTCTGTTGAAGCGTCTGAAGGAGCATATCACCACGGTTGTGAACCGATATAAAGGAAAGATCTATGCCTGGGATGTGGTGAACGAGGTCATCTCCGACAAGCCGGATGAATATTTCCGGCCGTCGAAGTTCTATGAGATCTGTGGGGAGGAATTTGTCGCCAGGGCGTTTCAATATGCGCATGAGGCCGATCCGGATGCTCTTCTTTTTTACAATGATTACAATGAGATCAATCCGGTGAAGCGGGAAAAGATCTGCCGGCTTGTCAAAAGCCTCCGGGATGCGGGTATACCTATCGGCGGGCTGGGGATGCAGGCGCACTGGGCTGTCAATGAACCATCGCGGGAAAGGCTGGATTCCACCCTGCAAATCTTTTCTACGTTGGGGGTGTCCCTGCAGATCACCGAGCTCGATATATCGGTCTACCCCAAGGAGCATGAAGCAAGGGCACGGCGGGCTGATGATGCCGATACGGCCTTTACGGAGGAGCGGAGAAAACAACAGGAAGAGAAATACAAAATGTGTTTTGAGCTGTTCCGCAAATATAAACAGGTGATCAGCGGGGTGACCTTTTGGAATATTTCCGACCGGAACAGCTGGCTTGATAATTTCCCGGTGAGGGGGCGAAAGGATTATCCGTTGTTGTTTGATAAGGATCTGAAGCCGAAGAAGGCTTTTTATGAGGTTACCAATTAAAGGTAACTTTACAAAAACGCAGGGATATGAAAGTCCTATCGATCAACATCAGTCTTCCACAGGAAATTGAATGGAGAGGCCAAAAGGTGCGGACGTCGATCTTTAAAAAGCCTGTCGATCATCGTGTCATGGCTCGTCATATGAACCTCGATGGGGATGGGCAGGGCGATCTGATGGCGCATGGCGGAGAGCACCGGGCCGTCTTTGTGTATCAACGTGAATCCTACGAGTATTGGAGGCGTGTATTACAGCGGGACGATCTGTATTATGGGCAATTCGGAGAGAATTTTACGGTAGAGGGCCTTGCAGATAAGGATGTATGTATCGGAGACCGGTACCAGATCGGCTCGGCGATATTTGAGGTTACGCAGCCGAGGGTGACCTGTTACAAGATCGGGATCAGTCTGGGAGTCCAGGAAATGCCTGCGTTGCTGGTCGCGCACAAGCGGACGGGTTTTTATTTCCGGGTGATCCAGGAGGGGGAGGTAGGGGCCGGTGATCCGATCCGGAAATTATCTTCGGGCGCTGAGGGTATGAGTGTGGTGGATGTGGATCAGCTGTTATACTCTAAGGAGCATCCCGTGGAAGGCCTGATAAGGGCGCTGAAGATACCGGCGTTGAGCAAAGGGTGGCAATATTCATTCAATGAATTGCTGAACGCTGCACGAAGTGGGGGTAGCAGCGGCAATGCCGGTCTTGCGGGGCCGGAGGCGCGTCCACTTGCATGGGTGGGGTTTCGCCGGTTTGTGATCAAGCGGGCTTTTATCGAAAGTACAGATGTGCGATCGTTCGAATTCACGCCGGAAGACGGAGGAGAGTTGGCTCCTTTTCAGGCGGGTCAGCATATAGCCGTGAGGATCCCGGCAATAATCAACTCCGGGGACCCGTCTTTACCCGGGGACCCGTCTTTACCCGGGTACCCGTCTTTACCCGGTGCACAGACGCTGATCAGGATGTATTCGCTTTGTGGTCCACCCGGAGCCGGCAGTTATCGTATCGCGGTGAAGCGGGAGATCTCGGGGCGGGGCACTTATTGGTTACACGAACATTGTAAGGAAGGTGATATAATGGAGATCAGCGCCCCCCGGGGGACCTTTGTGCTTCTGCCTGCGGAAGAACCGGTTGTACTTCTGGCGGCTGGCGTCGGGATCACGCCCTTACTGGCGATGCTGTATGCACTAAAATGTGCATCGAACGGGCGGAAAGTATGGTGGATCTATGCGACCCAGGATCTCGGGCATCATTGTTTTTTAAAGGAGATCAGGCAGATCGCTTCGGAGATGGGGTCTTTACGGGTCGTCAACATATATAGCCGGCCTGGTGCCGGTGAAGTCCAGGGTGTCGACTTTGATATCCGGGGTCGTCTGAGTCTGGATGTCCTGAAGCAGCTGGGGGTGCCTGTGGAGGCGGACTTTTATCTATGCGGTCCGGGGGGATATCTTACCAATACGATCACTGCCTTGCAGGCGCTGGGTGTTGCGCAGGAGCGGATCCGGTTTGAGAGTTTTGGGCAACGGGGCGAGATCAGTAAAAACGGAAAGGTTCCGCATTTACCAGCAGTGAACGATGGGACGGGGCCATTGGTGACCTTTACAAAAAGCAATATTTCTTTTGCATGGAGTCCCAGGTTTGGGAGCATCCTTGAAGCGGCGGAAGCGGGGGATATCCCTGTCAGCTGGTCGTGCAGGACGGGGGTCTGTCATCGTTGTGAGAGCGCCCTGCTCGATGGCAAGGTGGAATATTCGCCGGAGCCGCTGGACCCGGCCGGGGAAGGGAATATATTGATCTGTTGTGCGAGGCCGGTGTCGCCGGTTACGCTGGATCTTTAAAAAGAGGAAGCGAACCTGTATCCAGGGGCTTTAATTGTTTTTGTGCCGAAGAGAATGGCATCGACCTGGACGAAGTCGAGCGAGCTGACCATATTCTGTGTGAGACTTTTATATTTTTTGTAATGGGGTGTTTCCAGGTGGATCCTGTAAGCGTCCACGTCGGCATATACTTCAAAGATCGTGATCTGGGAGGGTGTCTTCGTTTCGGATACCGCATAAAAGGCCAGGACGCCTGGTTCCAGCCGCAAGGAAAGGGTGATCTCTTCTTTCAGAGCGGCTTTATACGCTTGCAGCTGAGCGGTATCGATCTGGAGTCTGGCCACGCGCATGACCTGGTCACTTTCCTGGGCAGATGCGCTGTTTTGTAGAAGTAGTAGAGGCAGAAATGTGGCAAGGACCAGGAGCATGCCCTGGCGGAGGATTGATAATCCCGGGGCGGTTGTAGTTTCCATATTTTACTCTTTGGGTTTTAGACAATCGTTAGGCGTTGCGTATCTTTAGCCTATGAAAGTTACGAAATTTTTCCTTCCTTTTGGGATTGTAGTCGTTTTCCTGGCCCTGTCGTTCCGGACGGTGAATGAGGAGCCCTGGAAGCCCGGGCAGCTGCTTGCGCCGGCCGAGCTTGCAAAGACCATTGGTGATCCCACGGCGAAACAGCCGTTGGTTTTTAGCATTGGGCCTGGGGCTGTCATCAGGGGTTCGATCGACATCGGGCCTGCCAGGGACAGCAATAATGTTAACAAGCTGAGGCAGCAGCTGAGCCAGTTACCAAAGGACGCCAATATTGTGATCTATTGCGGGTGTTGTCCTTTTGTGCATTGCCCGAATATACGTCCGGCTTTTGCCTTGTTGAACGAGATGAAGTTTACGCATCCGCAGCTGTTGAATATCGAGCACAATATAAAGACCGATTGGATCGACAAGGGATATCCGGTTGCTAAGTGACCGGGGGGCGCCGAGTCGGGGATTGGCG
>DATJJA010000077.1:0-60670 GCA_035492595.1 Puia sp. | reverse complement strand
AATTGCCTACAAGGCGGGAAAAAATAATTTGCAAAGGCTGAGAAGCAGGAGGATGCTCAGGATGGTGTCGGTGGATCCGGCGCTGTGGGGAGTGGCGGGGCCAGGTTTCGCGGGATGGCCCGGGGTAGTGGCGGGGTTGGTGCTGCTGGGCCGCGGCATGGTGGCGGAGTCTGGGGCGCCAGGTGGGTTGGCGGCGCGGGTGGGGTTGAGGTAGTCGGATAGAACCAGGCTTAGCTTTTTCATGGCTCTGAAAAGCTGGGTTTGGACGGTCCGGGGGGAGATATTTAAAATTTCGGCTACCTCTTTGTATTTGATGCCTTCTTCTTTTATAAGCCGGAAGATGATGCGGCATTGCTGGGGCAGCTCTTCGATAGATTGTTCCATTTTGAACAGGAGCTCTTTTTTTTCGAGGGCTTCCTGGGGTGTATATGGTTTTACGAATCTTACCTCGTTGGTATCTTCGACTTGTACGAGGTGGATGTGTGAGTATTTCTTCAGGTAGTTTAAGGACTGATTTTTCACCGCCACGAAGAGATATGTGTCAATATTACGCACTTCACACAGGCTTTTTCTGTTGACCCAGCATTTTACGAATACGTCGGAGACGATCTCTTCGGCCACCTCTTTCTGGTGGAGGTACATCATGGAGAATTTGATCAGGGGGGTATTTAAGGAGTAAAAAAGAGATTCAAATGCTTTGTCATCATCAAACATGCTGATGAGTTTCCACAGATTTTGAATATCAATTTTTTTATCTTTCAAAGCAGTGAATGATATTGCCCATAATGTTCCGGCTACTAAACTTAATAAAAGTATAACAATTACAGCATATCGGGATTAAAAAAAGTATTCTAATCAGCGGAGTCAATTATTTTTTACCGTATTTCATGTTCTTGTAGGCAATTTGACTTAAAAAATTGTCCACGCATATATATGAAGAAAATCCCTCTTTCCCGGATCATATGGATCGCCTTTATTTTTAGCTGTCTTTTTGTGTCGGCGCAGGGCCAGCCGCATGAGTTTGCGCTGGGGGACAGCGCATTTTTACTGGATGGGAAGCCCTTACAAATAATCAGTGGTGAGATGCATTGCACCCGGGTGCCGCGGGCGTATTGGCGCGATCGGATGAAGATGGCAAAGGCGATGGGGTTGAATACCATTGGCACCTATGTGTTTTGGAATGTGCATGAAGCAGAAAAGGGGAAGTATGATTTTTCGGGTAATAATGATATTGCTGAATTTGTAAAGACCGCGAAAGAAGAGGGTTTATGGGTCGTGTTGCGGCCAAGTCCATATGCCTGTGCGGAGTGGGAGTTTGGTGGTTATCCGTGGTGGCTGCTGAAAGATAGTACGGTCATTGTCCGGAGTAAGGACCCGCGGTTTATCGATGCTTACCGGGCCTATATCAATCAGCTGGCCAGGCAGCTGGTGCCGCTGCTGGTGACGCATGGCGGGAATATATTAATGGTACAGATCGAGAACGAGTATGGTTCTTATAGCGATGATAAGAGTTACCTCGATCTGAACCGGCAGATCTTCCGGGATGCGGGGTTCGATGGTGTGTTGTTTACCTGTGACGGCTCTGAGCAGATGGTCAGGGGTTATCTGCCGGGATATCTGCCCGCTGTCAACGGGGAGGAGAATCCAGCAACGGTTAAGAGCCTGATCCGCAAGCACCACGATGGGAAGGGGCCATTTTATGTAGCGGAGTGGTATCCCGGCTGGTTTGATGATTGGGGGAAGCCGCATGCGAATACAGGCTATAAAAAGGCGGCGGAGACAATGGATAAGATATTAAGTGCCGGAATATCGCTCAACCTGTATATGTTTCATGGCGGCAGCACCCGTGGGTTTATGAATGGGGCCAATATGAATAAAAAGAATCCTTATTCTCCGCAGGTGTCCAGTTATGACTATGACGCGCCGTTGGATGAAGCGGGAAATCCTACCGAAAAATACTTTGCTTTCCGATCGGTGATAGAAAAATATTTGCCTGCGGGGCAGACCTTGCCTGCGGTGCCTGAAAAGAAACCAACGATGACCATCAGCGGTATCAAGCTGTCAGGTTATGCGGGTGTCTGGAGCAATTTGCCAAAGCCGGTCCGGTCTGTTAATCCCTTATGTTTTGAGGATCTGAACCAGGCATATGGGTTTGTTCTTTATCGTACCAGGCTGGCAGAGGGCGGGAGCGGCCTGTTGAGGATAAAAGAGTTGAGGGATTATGCCATTGTGTATGTGAACGGGGCGCTGCTGGCGACGCTGGACAGACGACTGAAGCAGGATTCGCTGGAATTGAAGGATGTTCCTGCCGGCGCTGTTCTTGACATTTGGGTAGAGAATACCGGCCGGATAAATTATGGTCCTTTTCTGACCGATAACCGGCAGGGGATCACGCGGGAGGTAACGCTGAATGGGCAGGCGCTGCATAACTGGGCGATGTATGGCTTTCCTTTTTCTGCTGTACCAAATTATAAATATGGCGCTAAGCCTGTAAAAGGCCAGCCTGCTTTATACAAGGGTTCATTTTCATTGGATGAAGTAAAGGATACGTACCTGGATATGCGGGGTTTTGGGAAGGGGTTTGTTTTTTTAAACGGGATCAACCTTGGAAAATATTGGGAGATAGGGCCGCAGCAAACGCTTTATGTGCCGGCCTGCTGGTTGAAGAAAGGGGCGAATGAAGTAGTGGTTTTTGATGAATTAAAGGATGGGCATACGACGCTGAATACTATACCGAGCCCTATTTTAAACCAGCTTCAATAGTATGAGAAGAATATTTTTGATCTTGTGTTCTGGCGCGCGCGGTCGCAGATGGACGGGTGTTGCAATTTTCGGGGTGATCTTTTGTGGGAGGGTTGTTGGACAGCCGGGTACCATGCGTTCGGTTAAGCTCTCATTGGAGGAGAGGTATCCGATAGTGCCTTATCCGGCCTCGCTGGTGGGGGGAAAGGGAGAGTTTGTTGTGACGCCGGCCACGAGGCTCGTAGTGGCATCGCCAGTTTTTACCGCGGAGGCGGCGGTGCTGAATCAATATTTTGAGAATTATTTTGGAAGGCCGTTGGCGGTGAGTGAGCAAGCCGGCGGAGTTGGAGCGGCGGGTCGTACGGAGAAGGGAGTGACCGGGGAAATTGTGATGAAGCTGGATAATGGGATAACGGCGGAGGAGGGATATGGATTGATGGTGACACCGGGACAGGTGGTGTTGTCGGCGCGGACGGCGGCCGGGATGTTTATGGGGGTGCAGACGGTGAGGCAGCTGTTGCCCGTGGGAGTGGAGCGCAGTATGGTGAGAGGTGGAGGGGAAGCGGGGTGTGCGGGAGCGCAGGGATTGGATGGAGGGGGTGGTGTTGCGGCGGCGGGTAGTGCCGGAGCATCGGGATCGGGTGGAGAGAGTGGGCAAGTTGGGACATCGGGTGGTGCCGAAGCATCGGGGGTGGATAGAGTGAGTGGCCAAGCGCGGGGGCGGATCGTGCTGCCGGCGGTAGTTATTAAAGATGCTCCGGCATATGCATGGCGGGGTATGCACCTGGATGTATCGAGGCATTTTTTTTCGATCGACTATCTGAGAAAGTTCATCGATTTGATGGCCTTATATAAGTTCAACACTTTTCATCTGCATTTGACGGATGATCAGGGCTGGCGGATCGAAATAAAGAAATATCCAAAGCTGACGGAGAACGGGGCCTGGCGGACCTTTAATAACCAGGACTCGGTCTGTATGCAAAGGGCTGTTGATAATCCTGATCTTGTCATCGATCCGGCTCATATTATCGAAAAGGATGGGAAGAAGTTGTATGGCGGCTATTATACTCAGGCCGAGATGCGGGCGTTGGTGGCGTATGCTGCGGGCAAGCATATTACCATTATCCCGGAGATAGATATGCCGGGGCATATGATGGCGGCAATCAATCAATATCCTTATTTAAGCTGTGACGGGCAGAGTGTTTTTGGGAAGCTGTTTTCGACACCCATTTGTCCCTGTCTGCCTTCTACCTTTCAATTCGCACAGGATGTATATACGGAGATCATGGATATTTTCCCCAGCAAATACTTACATATCGGAGGGGATGAGGTAGATCGTTCTTTATGGGCGAAGTCAGCGGAGTGCCAGGCGCTGATGAAGCAAGAGGGGTTGAAGAATACGGCCGAGCTGCAGAGCTATTTTATCAATAAGATGGAGGCGTTCTTTAATTCAAAGGGTCGTAAGCTGATCGGATGGGATGAGATCCTGGAAGGCGGGATCAGCAAGACAGCCATGGTCATGTATTGGCGTAGCTGGGTCCCCAGGGCTCCGGAGGAAGCAGCCAAAAACGGCAATCCCGTGATCATGACGCCGGGCAGTCCGCTGTACTTCGATGCGCTTCCGGACAAGAATTCGTTGCGCGCCGTGTATAATTTCAATATTATACCAACGGGATTGACTGCTGCCGAGGCTAAGAATATCATTGGAGCGCAGGCTAATATCTGGACCGAATATATTCCGTCCGAGAACAGGGCGGATTATATGTATATGCCCCGGATGACGGCTTTGGCTGAGGTCCTGTGGTCTGAGCAGAAGGATTATGGGTCTTACATGCGGCGTCTCGGGGCGGGATATGGCCGGCTGAATGTATTGAAAGTACATTACCGGCTGCCTGATCTTTTGGGGTTTTTGTCTTTGAATGTTTTTACGCAGGCGGACACACTGGTGATAAAGAAGCCGCTGGATGAGCTGGTGATCCGATATACTACGGATGGGACAGCGCCTGTTACGGGCTCGGCGGTTTTGGACGGACCGTTTGTGATCAGACAAACAGAGCTGGTACGTGTGGCGGCTTTCCGGCCGGATGGATCGAGGGGGGATGTCTATGATCTGCAGTATCAAAAGCAGGCATTGGCTGAGCCGGTGATGGCCGGAGGCGTAAGCGAGGGGTTGGTTTGCCGCCAGTATAAGGGGCAGTTCAAGATGACGACGAGGATGCCGGGTGGGGCGCGTGAGAATGGGCCTGCGCCGGATACGGTGATGACAGTTGCTTCTGTTGTGGTGCCGCAGGTATTGGAGGCTCCGGCTTTTGGATTGAAGTACCGGGGCTACCTGGATGTTCCGCAGGATGGAGTGTATAGTTTTTATCTTACCTGTGATGATGGAGGCACTTTGACAATAGCGGGCAGGGAGGTGGTGAATAATGACGGCAATCATTCGGCGATAGAAAAGAATGGACAGGTGGCTTTGAAGAAGGGATTGCAAGAGTTTGCGCTTGATTTTATCGAAGGTGGCGGGGGATATTTATTGAAACTGAAGTATAGTTTCAACGGATCGGAGCCGCGGGATATTCCTGCGTCGTGGTTAAAACACTAAGTAGATCTTATGATACGAAAATTATTGGGTTGCTTTTTTTTATTGGGGAGCGTCGCAGCTTTTTCTCAGACCCGCTCCGGCCACGTTGCCGGGTCGGTGGCTGTGGATGCGCCAAAACCATATGGGGTGTTGCCAACGCCGACGCAGCTTGCCTGGCATGAGATGGAGATGTATTGCCTTATCCATTTTGGGGTCGACACCTATACGGATAAGGAATGGGGTTATGGGGATGAGGACCCGGCGATCGTCAACCCGGTTAATTTTGACGCCGGGCAGATCGTGGCGGCGGCGAAGGCGGGAGGGTTTAAAGGTGTGGTGATCGTTGCCAAACATCATGATGGACTTTGTCTCTGGCCGACGAAGACAACGGAGCACAATATCACAAAAAGTCCCTGGCGGGGCGGCAAGGGGGATATGGTGAGAGAGTATCGGCAGGCCTGTGATAAGCTGGGCATGAAGATGGGGCTGTATTGTTCGCCCTGGGACAGGAACAACGCGTTGTATGGCACCGCTGAATATGTAAAGACGTATCGCGAGCAGATAAAAGAACTGTATACCTCTTATGGTCCTTTATTCATGTCCTGGCATGACGGGGCCAATGGGGGAAATGGTTATTATGGGGGTACGCGTGAGACGCGGAAGATAGACAGGACGACTTACTACGGTTGGGATACGACCTGGGCCATGATCCGTCAGCTGCAGCCTGGCGCTGCTATTTTTGGGGATATCGGTCCGGATGTGCGGTGGGTTGGAAATGAGGAAGGGCATGCGGGGGTGACCTGCTGGGCTACGTATACGCCGCAGGCTCCGGATGCCGGGAAGAAACCGGCGAATGGGTATAGTAAATATTGGGAGGCGACGGTTGGGACACGCAACGGTGAATTCTGGCTGCCGGCCGAATGTGATGTCCCTTTACGCCCGGGGTGGTTCTATCACGGCTCGCAGGATCTGCAGGTCAAATCTCCCTATCAGCTGCTGGACCTTTATTATCAGAGTGTAGGCCGGGGAGCCGATCTTGATCTTGGGCTGGCGCCAAACAGGGATGGCAGGCTGGATGGGCATGATGTGGCTTCGTTAAAGGCCTTTGGCGACTTATTGAAAGAGATCTTTTCGGTGGACCTGGCCAGGGGGGCTTCTTTCACTGCGAGCAATATACGGGGAAAGAATACTTCCCTGTTTGGACCTTCCCGGTTGGTGGACGGGGACAGGTATAGTTACTGGGCAACGGACGATTCTGTGAGGACTCCGCAGCTGGTGGCGGATATGGGAAGGCGGGTATCCTTCAATGTGATACGCCTGCGGGAGAATATCAAGCTGGGACAGCGGATCGATTCGTTTGCGGTAGATGCATTTGAGGATGGCCAATGGGTTTTGATCGGAGCGGGTACGAGTATTGGAGCGGGGCGGCTTATCCGTCTGCCGCAAAACGTTGCAACGAATAAGGTGCGGTTGAGGATCGTGGGGTCGGGAGCGTGTGTGGCGTTGAGTGAGTTCGGTTTGTTTAAAGAACCGGCGCATGTGGAGGCTCCTTCTGTTGTGCGGAGTTACGGCCTGTCGAAATCGGGGTGGAAGGTGATGGAGGCAGATGGAAGGGAGAAGGCGATCGACGAAAATGAGAAAACGGTATGGAGCAGCCTGCAGAAGGACTCCTCGGCGGTGGCTGTGTTTCCCCAGGACATTAGCATCGACATGGGGAAGGCTCAGACCTTTAAGGCCTTTAGTTATTTGCCGCGTCAGGACAAGAAGACAGATGGTATTGCTGACCAATATATTTTTTATATCAGTGCCGATGGGGTGAATTGGCAGAAGGCGGCTGAAGGGGAGTTCTCGAATATCAAATCCAATCCCCTGGAGCAGGTGGTGCAGTTGGGACGTATGGTGACCAGCCGGTACTTCAGATTTTCAGTTCAGCATGTAGTAGCCGGCAATGGGGTGGTTGTGGCTGAGGTGGGGATCCGGTAACGGGAGCGTTACGGCCTGGGCCTTATCGCTGCTCCGGGATCTCCGGCTTCGGTATGGATCAGGAATTGTTTTATGAGTTTTTCGATCTGCTGGTATTCCAATAAAAATCCGTCATGGCCATAGAGGGAGGTGATCGTCCGGAAGAAGGCACCGGGGATCAGTGTGGCCAGTAATTGTTGTTCCTGGAGGGGAAAGAGGATGTCTGTTTGTATTCCTACGACCAGGGTTTTGGCACTGATCTGCCCGAGGGCTTTTTCGAGGTTCCCGCGGCCTCTTGACACATCGTGGGAGTCCATACTCTGACTAAGCTTGTAATAGCTGAATGCGGAGAAACGGCGGACCAGCTTTTCTCCCTGGTAGCGTTGATAAGACGCAGCTCCCTCGCTGGTAGCTGCGTCTCCAGAATCGGTCTCGGCCAGGAAACCTGCCGACCGGGGTTGCATTTTTAAGTAGGTGTCGTAATGCCGATAGGACAACAGGGCGGCAGCCCGGGCGGCGCGCATTCCTTCGATGCCTGCTCTTTCGTTCCTTTCCTTCCAGGTGCTGTCGGCTTCTATGGCCATTCGTTGTGCGGTATTGAAGGCGATGCCCCAGGGTGAATGTTGTGCATTGGTGGCGATGGGGAATATGTAGTCGAACAGGTCCGGTTCTTCGATGGCCCATTCCAGCAGCTGCTGGCCGCCCATACTGCCCCCGATGCCGATATGGATCTTTTGAATGCCTAAAAATTCTTTTAGCGGCCGGTAGGCGCGGATCATATCCCGGGTCGTGAAGAAGGGGAAGTCGTGATAATAGGGTTCTCCGATAAGCGGGTCATCGTCGAGGGGGCCGAGGCTACCATAGCAGCTGCCGGGCATGTTAACGCAAACGATGAAGTAGTTGGCCGGGTCGAAGAGTTTGTTTTCTCCAACCAGTCCGGGCCACCATTCGACGGGATCGCTGTTGGCTGTCAGGGCGTGAAAGATCCAAACCACATTTCCACCGTCATCATTCAGCCGGCCATGTGTAGAATAGGTCAGGTGATAGCCAGGCAGAACAGCTCCTGTCTCGAGGACGATGGGATGGTCGAATGTAAATACCTGTGTCATATTCTGCATTCGTATTTAACCGGCAACCTCCTGGGGCTTGAGAACTTTTTCGAAGGCCTGCTGGAGGTCCGCCTTGATATCTTCTATATGTTCTATGCCGACGCTGATCCGTATCTGATTGGGGAGTACTCCGGAGGCGATCTGTTCTTTTTCGCTCAACTGTTCATGTGTTGTAGAGGCGGGGTGGATCACCAGTGTCTTGGCATCTCCTACGTTGGCGAGGTGGCTGGCCAGCTTCAGGGAGTCGATGAATTTTGCAGCGTTCTCCTTGCCGCCTTTGATGCCGAAGTTCAGGATGCCGCCATAGCCGTTGTGGAGATATTTTTTTGCCAGGTCGTGATAGGGATTGGTTTTCAGACCGGGATATTCCACAAAGTCCACATGGGGATGAGCAGAGAGCCATTCGGCAAGGATCTGTGCGTTCTCGACGTGTCGTTGTACGCGGAGGGATAGGGTCTCCAGGCCTTGCAGGAGCAGGAAGGAATTGAAGGGACCCTGAGAGGAGCCGAAGTCGCGCAGCCCTTCGACCCTTGCGCGAATGGCAAAGGCGACGTTGGGAAGGCCAAGCGGGTTACCTTCTCCGAATACTTCCCAGAATTTCAGGCCATGATATCCTTCGGAAGGTTCGGTGAATTGTGGGAATTTGCCGTTCCCCCAGTTGTAATTGCCCCCGTCCACGATGACACCGCCGATAGTCGTGCCATGGCCGCCGATCCATTTGGTGGCGGATTCGACCACTATATTGGCTCCCCATTCGATGGGTCGGAAGAGATAACCTGCTGCACCAAAGGTATTGTCTACGATCAGCGGCAGGTCGTATTCTTTGGCCAGGTCGGCGAATTTTTTGAAGTCGGGGATGTTCAGCCGGGGATTGCCGATCGTCTCGAGGTAAATCGCTTTTGTATTTTTGTCGATGTGTTTTACAAAGCTTTCCACATCGTCTCCATCTGCGAAACGCACGTCTACTCCCAGTCTTTTGAAAGCGACTTTGAACTGATTGTAAGTGCCGCCGTAGAGGAAGCTCGTACTGATGAAGTTGTCGCCTGCCTGCAGGATATTATTGAGCGCCAGGAATTGAGCGGCTTGTCCGGATGCTGTCGCCAGGGCAGCCACGCCTCCTTCCAGTGCAGCCATGCGCTGTTCGAATACATCGGTCGTGGGGTTCATGATGCGGGTGTAGATATTGCCGAATGCTCTGAGTCCAAAGAGATTCGCTGCATGTTCCGAGTTGTCGAAGCCGTAGGAGGTAGTTTGATAAATTGGCACCGCTCTCGATTTGGTGGTGGGATCGATCTGTTGACCGGCATGTAATTGCAGGGTCTCGAAATGATAGTTGCTCATAAAAAAAATTGTTTTGAAGGTGAAAGATAAATTGTTGCCGTGGACCGAAATGGCGCGGATTACCTAATGGTTGCTTGTTGTGGCTAAATGGCAGGAATGGTCAAACCAACGTGAGAGCAAATTGTGACTGAAGTTACTAAAACTCCCGGTTTTGGCCATTTTGAATATTCAGGGTTTCTGGGTATTTTTTCTGGCGATGTTAAAAAGAGACCGATCGGTCCGTATCTTTGGAGCCGGATGAGTAAAAGAAATCTTTGATTATGAGCAAAGGAGAGGACACCCGCCAGTTTATAATTGAAAAAGCGGCCTTTTTATACAACCGGAAGGGTATAGCGGGTACGTCCATCAGCGATATCATGGAAGCAACGGGTCTGGCTAAAGGGGGAGTTTACAGACGTTTTGAGAGCAAGGAGGAGATTACGATGGAAGTCTTTGATTTTCTGGCTAAAAGATTATTTGACAGCATTAATGCGGCTATAAAGGATAAGCGAACTGCAACTGATAAGCTCATTGCGTTGCTTGACCATTATTATGACAGGCTGGTGATGGCGAAACAGGGGGGGTGTCCCCTGCTGAACTTTGGTGTTGAGGCGGATGATACGGATCCGTTGCTAAGGGACAGGGTGGGAAAGGGGATAAAGGTCATCCAGGATCAGATCGGCCGGATAGTAGCTGACGGTATCGGGACGGGCGAGTATCGCAGCTCGGTAGACGCGGGGAAGTTCGGGATAAAGATGTTCAATCTGCTGGAGGGGACGATCCTGGCCTGCCGGGTTCTACGTAGTAAGGGGCAGATGAAGTTGCTGGCAGAGATGCTTAAGATTGAAATTCAGGGATTTAAAAATAACTAAGATGAAAGCGATCCAATTTACGGAGTATGGTTCTTACGAAAAATTAAAGCTGGTTGAACTGCCTGTCCCGGTGTTGCAGGATGGCCAGCTGCTTGTAAAAGTAAAGCTGGCGGCTGTTAATCCTGTGGACAATACCATCCGCAGCGGGTTGATACCACAGGCTAAGAAGCCTCCCATGATCCTGGGGAATGAAGGGGCGGGTGTGGTTGTAGGGGGTAACAGTGTGTTTCCGGATGGCACGCGGGTGATCGTTTCGGGTTTTACGCCGCAGGGAACGATAAGGGGGATCGTCAGTGACGGGGTATGGCAGGAGTACCTGGCCGTATCGCCCGGAGAGCTGGTGAAAACGCCTGATCACATATCGGATGAAGAGGCGGCGGCGGCGTTTGTCGGATTTTTCTCCGCTCAGGCCTGTCTGAACAAGGCGGATTTTGCACCTGGCAAAAGTGTATTGTCGCTGGGGGTCGGTGGAGCAGTGGGGAATGCGGGGGTGCAACTGGCGAAGGCCAATGGCGCTTCTTTAGTGATCACAACTGCGGGTTCGGAGGCGAAAGCCAGGGCGGCAGAAGCAGCGGGTTTTGACAATGTGATCAATCTTGCAAACGAGAGTGTCTCCGAAGGGGTCAAACGGATCACGGGTGGCAAGGGGGTGGATATTGCTATCGACAGCATTGGGGGCCCTCTGACCGGCGAGGCCATTCGTTCATTGGGGAGAAATGGGATCATTGTCAATATCGGTTATTCGGCGGGCACTACCTTTACGGCGAATAATACTGATTTTGTATGGAAGGGTTTGCAGATGCGCGGGCAGAGTCTTTCCGGCTGGTTTACGGATGAGGAGCAACAATTTGTCTGGAGGCAGATACTGCCTTTATTGGAAGCGGGCAGGATAAAACCGACTATCGGCAAAGTATTCGATGCTGCTGAGGCGGCGGAGGCGCAGCGTTTCCTGATCGAAGAACGGCCTTTTGGAAAGGTGCTGTTGCGGTTTTGATTACCTTTGTCCTCCAAAATGGAAAGTATGCAGCAACAAGGTCCTTCGAAAGATCCTTTGCATGGGTTGACCCTTGAAAGGATCGTAACGCACCTGGTGGAGAGCTATGGCTGGGAGGTGTTGGGAAGTGAGATCCGGATCAGGTGTTTCAACGAGAACCCTTCGGTGCAATCGAGTCTGAAGTTTCTGCGAAAGACACCATGGGCCAGGACGAAGGTGGAAGACTTTTATAAATATTCACTTCGAAAGAATAAGTTGAAATAGTAAGTTGGGGCATTGATGTTGATGAGTCAGGCCGCAGGTTGGGGGTGGGGGACTATTTTTTCTTTTTGGCGCCACGGGTTTTGGGTTTGCCATATTTCTTTTTCATCCGTTCGGCATGTGACACGATGACGTTGACCTTTTTATTTTTCTCCAGCTTTTCATGAAAGGCTCCGCCTGAAAATTCCGGCTTTGGGATGTTGAGCGGGATGACTTTTGTATAGACTTTTGGTTTTTCGTCTTCTGTCAGGACGTCTGAGATCTCCAGGTCTTCCGGTAGGGGAGTGATGGGAATGGTATAGTTCATCAGGTCCTGGATGGCTGCCCGGTACTCTTTTTCTTTTTCCGTCATAAAGCTGATGGCTATTCCTTTTTGATCGGCTCTTCCGGTCCTTCCGATCCGGTGGATGTAGTTCTCGGGAACATCGGGAATATCGAAGTTGATGACATGGGAGACCTCGGCTACGTCGAGACCCCGGGCTATGATATCGGTGGCGATGACAAAGTGGTATTCCCCGCTTTTGAATTTATTGACCGTGTTAAAGCGGTAGTTCTGATCTTTATTGGAATGGATGACACCTGTTTTTCCGGGGAATTTTTCGGTTAGTTGTGCGTAGAGCTGGTCGGCCAGTGATTTTGTCGCGACGAAGATCAGGACCCTGGTCATTTCTGTGTTGTGACTGAGGAGCCATTCCAGGAGATTGACCTTGGTATAGAAGTTGGGGACCTCATAAGATTTCTGGTCGATGTTCTCGACCGGGGTGCCGGTGGGCGCCGCCTCGATTCTTACCGGGTTGTTGAAATAGGTGTTCATGAGTGTCTCCACTTCGTCCGTGATGGTAGCCGAAAAGAGCAGGTTCTGTCTTTTGGCGGGCAGCAGGTCCAGAATATTCCTCAGCTGTGTGCGGAAGCCAAGATTGAACATTTCATCGACCTCATCGATGACCAGCTTCTTTACGTCCTTCAGGCGCAGGGCGCCGTTCAGGGCAAGGTCGTATAACCTGCCGGGTGTGGCCACCACGATGTCTGCTCCTTTTTCTACTTCTGTCTTTTGCGTATTGATGTTGACGCCGCCGTATATGCCAACGGCCTGAAGGGTCATATAGGTAGTGAGTTCCTTTATCGACTGGACTACCTGCACGACGAGTTCGCGGGTGGGTACGATGATCAGCATCTGGGGAGTCCTGGTCTTTGAAAAGGTCAGCAGCCGGAGGCAGGGCAATAAGTAGGCGAATGTTTTTCCGGTCCCTGTCTGGGCTATTCCACATACGTCTCTGCCGGACATGATCACAGAGAAGACCTTTTGCTGGATCGAAGTGGGGTTTTGGAAACCCAGATCGGCCAGGGCATCCTGTAAAGGTTTGTTCAGATTAAAGTCGCTAAAAGTCATATCCGGTTTTATTGAAAGGGCAAAGATAGCTGAAATCCGGCAAGCGGGTTTCTGAGAGGTTTTAGCGGGGCCAGGCGGCGATGACGAGTAGCCGGGTTGGAATTGGGTAGGCTGATCAGATGGTTCAGGGATGGGTTAGGTGGTTCAGGGTAGGGTTAGGTGGTTCAGGGTAGGGTGATGTTATCGATCCATTTTGTTTTGGCTTCGATGGGGCTGCGTCTTCCCGGGGTTGCGGGTTCGTCAGTATATCCCATATACAACAGGCCGATCACCAGATCTTCTTCGTCCAGACCGAGGTAGTCTTTCATGGCGGGTTGTAAGACGGCACCACCGGTGCTCCATAAAACGCCTATACCAAGGGCTTCGGCTCCCAGAAGGATGTTCTGTACGGCGGCGGCGGTAGCGCAGATCTCTTCGAGCGCGGTTATGTTGGGGTTGTTGCCTCTTTGCATATATACGGCAATGATATGAGAGGTTTTGTCGCCGTTATGCTGCTGTTTTTGATATTTGGCAGGATTGAATTTATCGGGAGGGGTGATGTCTTTATACATTTCGGCATGGCGGTGGCAGAACTGCTGAACGGCGTCGCCGCTATAGACTACAAAGCGCCAGGGCTCGGTATAGCCATGGGTGGGGGCCCAGTTGGCAAGGGATAATAGTTGGTTGATCTGTTGGTCGGGGATCTTTCTGCCGTTGAGGGTCGCGGGTTTTATGCTGCGCCGGGCGGTGATGGTTTCCTGGATGTTGTCGAAGTTGTTCATGGCGCAAAGATAGCTGTAAAGATAGCCTGACCGACATTGCCGGTCAGCCTTTTAATCAGACCAGGTAGATCGTAACGTCGATGTTGCCGCGTGTGGCGTTTGAGTAGGGGCATGTCTGGTGCGCTGCATCGGCCAGGGCCTGGGCGACTTTGCGATCCAGTCCCGGCAGGCTGATGTTGAGACGGGTGTAACCTGGTAATTTAAACGGTGTATCCTGCGACTTCAACGATGGCGTCTGCGAAGGCCTGCGGAGCCTCCTGGGGCAGGTTGTGACCGATGCCGCCGGTGATGGTCTTATGGGTGTATTTGCCTGTGAATTTGTTGCGATAGGCTGCGGGTTCAGGGTGTGGTGCACCATTGGCATCCCCTTCCATGGTGATGGTAGGAACTGTGATGACGGGGCCTGTTGCAAGGCGTCGTTCGAGGTCGTCGTACTTTACTTCGCCGGGCGCCAGGGCCAGCCGCCAGCGGTAGTTGTGGATGACGATGCTGACGTGGTCCGGGTTGTCAAAAGCGGGGGTGCTGCGATCGAAAGTGGCGGCATCGAAGTTCCATTTTGGGGAAGCGAGCTGCCAGATGAGTCGTGCAAAGTCGTGCCGGTTTTTGTCGTAGCCTTCCTGGCCGCGTTCCGTTGCAAAATAGAACTGGTACCACCAATCGTGTTCGGCGGCGGGTGGGAGAGGGTGCTTTCCGGCTTCCTGATTGCCTATTAAATAGCCGCTGACCGAGACGATGGCTTTGCAGCGTTCGGGCCAGAGGGCTGCGATGATACAGGCCGTGCGCGCACCCCAGTCAAAGCCGGCGAAGATCGCTGTGTTAATTTTCAGTGCGTCCAGCAGGGCGATGATGTCAACTGCGACTACTGACTGCTGGCCGTTGCGCATTGTCGAGTCCGAGAGAAAACGGGTCGTGCCATAGCCGCGAAGATGCGGGATAATGACCCTGTAGCTTTTTGCTGTGAGTATGGGAGCGACCTCGGCAAAGCTGTTGATATCGTAGGGCCAGCCGTGCAGAAGGACTACTACGGGGCCATCGGCGGGGCCTGCTTCGGCGTAGCCGATGTTGAGCACTCCGGCGTCGACCTGTTTTATTGGGGGTAGAGCGGTTGGTGAGCTTTGTTTGGTGGTGCCTGGTTGTGAGGTGTGGCCCTGGCCGGGTTGAGTCGGGAACTGGCCGGGTTGTGCGCCTTGGGGCTGGCCGGGTTCTGTGGACGCGGTGAGCGCAGATGACCTATGTGATTGGGCATTGGCTGCTCCGAGGATGGCCAGGGGGCCCGCGGCGATGGTCATGGCTGCAGCGCCCAGGAATTGGCGGCGCGGATAATTGTATTCTTTCGACATGTGTCTTTTTTTTGATTGTGTACACAAAAGTATCGCCTCAAGCAGGGTAGGTCCAATGACTAACAGAGGAAAGTGGACTAAGTTGAGCGTGAGCCAGACATTTGCGGGGGCGAAACGGGCATTGGATCTTTGGGTTTGGGAGGAAGCTGGCGGCGGTTAATCTGCGACTGGGTTGTAAGTGTGATTTTCAGTAATTTACGGGGTAATAACTGGTATGATAATGACAAAGATCAATTGGGGCATTATTGGCTGCGGGGATGTAACAGAAGTAAAAAGCGGCCCGGCATTTAATAAGGCAGCGGACTCTGCATTGGTGGCGGTGATGCGCCGCGATGCCGTGAAGGCGGAGGATTATGCCCGCCGGCATGGGGTGCCACGGTGGTATGCCGATGCGGACCGACTGATAAATGATCCGGAGGTCAACGCTGTATATATTGCCACGCCTCCTTCTTCTCATGAAGAGTATGCACTGGCGGCCATAAATGCGGGTAAACATGTGTATGTGGAAAAGCCGATGGCAAACAGTTTTGCGGCAGCCGCTCATATAGCGGATATCGCCGCGGCTAAGAACAGTAAGCTGGTCGTGGCGCATTATCGCCGTGAGCAGCCGCGGTTTAAGAAGATCAGGGAGCTGATCCGGGACAAGGCCATCGGTGAAGTATTGCTTACCCGTCTTGAATTATCCAAGGGCCCGCTGACAACAGAAGAAATGGCTGATCCGAAGACCGCCTGGCGGGTAGATCCTGCCATTGCCGGGGGAGGCCTTTTTCACGACCTGGCCCCGCATCAGTTGGATCTGATGTATTATTTTTTTGGTCCTGTCGAAAAGGTAACGGGGGTAGCCACCAACCAGGGAGGTCTTTATGCCGCTGACGACCTGGTGGCAGGGAATATATTGTTCAAGAGCGGGGTGGCATTTAGCGGTACCTGGTGTTTCAATGCGGCTGCCGTTGCTAAAAGCGATTGTTGTGAGATCATCGGTACGGCGGGTAAGATATGTTTTAGTGTTTTTAGTGGTGACACGATAACCCTTCTGGCTGATGATGAGAAAAAGACGATCTCCTTCGATGCCTTGCCGCATGTGCAGCAGCCGATGATCGAGGCTACTGTTCGCTATTTTTTAGACAGGGGGCCCAATCCGGATAGTGGTAGTGAGGGTGCGGAGGTAATGCGGATAATGGAAAGGTTTGTGGGGGAATGATCAAAAGGGTGCAGGATTCATTTTATGGCGTTGGGCGCATAGCCGAAGTGCTTTTTAAAGGCGTACGAGAAATGGGAAATGTTTTCAAAGCCTACTTCATAATAAATGTCAATGGGTTTGCGGTGGTTTTCCCCGATCTGGTAGTGTGCCAGCTCCAGCCTTTTTTCTGTCAGCCATTTTTGTGGTGTCGTGTTGAAGGCTTTTTTGAAATCTCTTCTAAAGGTGGCTATGCTGCGGCCTGTGAGGTAACTGAATTTTGCCAGGGGCATGTTGAACATGTAATGGCGTTCCATAAATTCGGTAAGATCGATCTTGCCGGGTTCTTCGAAATTAGCCAGTAAGCTATCCATTTCCGGCTCGATCGATCTCAGGATACTTATGGCTTCTTCGATCTTTATGGATGCAATATCTGGCGGCAGACCCTCTTCCAGGTCAAAATAGGGAATTAAAGATGCAAGGCAGCTTTCCAGCAGGGGATGTGTGTGGAAGATGTGTATTTTTTGGAGCGGTTTTACAAGGCCGATGGCTTTGTGCCTGGTATAAAAGTCCCTTAAGCGATCCTTTGTGAGATGCATGGCCACAGCCTTATGAGGTTTCCCGTCCTTTGGATAGTTGATCACTGTTGTCAGCTGGTTGCGTGGAATAAGAAAGATATCCCCTGCGGTAAAAGTATGGGAGGCGTCGGACTGAATGAGCTTTGTCTCGCCGGATATGAACCAAACGAGGATATGATGTTCAAAGGTCACTTCTGTCCTGAAGATCCTGCCTTCATAAGTCGACAGCTTGATATCAGGAGTTAAATATTTTGTTTCGTATTCCATGCGTGCTTATCCTCTGTGGTTTGGGGTAAATTTAAGCCATTCAGCTGGCATCAAAAGCCAGTCCTGTCATTTCTTCACTGAGATGCCATAGTCGTTGTGCGTTGCCTGCATTTACGGAATAGGGTTGTACTCCTCTCAGGGAGCTGGGATCGTTGTAATTATGTTCGATGTTACCCAGGTCCAGTTCTGCTATGTCAGAATCTTCGCAGTATACGCCGCCAAGGTTGTCGAGTTGTGGGCTGGTCGCGCACCATACCGAAGTGGCTGCCCCCTGAGGGATGTTCTTGAGCCGGGCTGCGACTTCAGGGAACAGATCTCCGTTTGCATCGTGGGTGCCCATTTGCTGGAATAAAGCCATGGGGGCTACACGCCCCAGGTCGGTGCCGATCACAGAACCGGGGTGCAGGGAAAATGCTCTTACCCCGGATGTTTTGCCCCGATGATCCAGCTCTACGGTAAAGAGATTGTTAGCTGTTTTGGACGACCCATAACCTTGTAATGTTTCGTATTCACGGTTTAAGAAATTGGGGTCATCAAAATTAAAAGGGGCGATCTGGTGGCCATACGATGATACGTTGACTACTCTCGCGCCGCCTGCCTTTTTTAGTGCGGGCCAGAGTTTTAATGTGAGTTGAAAATGGCCCAGGTGGTTGGTTGCGAGCTGGGATTCATAGCCTCGCTGGTCCCGCTGCAAGGGAACCCACATGATACCGGCGTTGTTGACAAGGAGGTGAAGGGAGTCGTTTGAATAGAGGAAGTGTTTTGCAAAGTTGTTGATGGAATCGGGGTCCATCAGGTCCATTGGTTCGATCGTTGTGTTGGGAATCCCTTTCAGGTTGTCGGTAGCTTTCCGGGTGTCGCGGGCGGGTATGACAACTTTTGCACCGGCTGAGGCTAAGGATTTTACAGTTTCGAGGCCTATGCCTGCGTAGCCGCCGGTGACGATAGCTGTTTTGCCGGAAAGGTCGATGTCTTTTAATACTTCTTTCGCGGTTGATCTTGCGTTGAAGCCGGTGCCAATAGGTTTTTGCAGGATGCCGTCGTAATTGTCTGTCAAGTTCATGATTTGTATTTATTTGACAAAATTAGACCGGGAGGGGGAAAGGCGTTTTGTTTAAAACGTCAAATTACTTTGTTTAGAGCGTCATTTTTTGGGGAACCGGAGGATGGGGTATATATTTATGCCTGATGAGAAGAAATCTACTGTTCCTCTTTTTATTGGCTGGGTATGCGGGTCCTGGAGCATGTCAGGATATTATTTCTGTTAAATCATTATTGGAAGAAATGACGAGCGCATCGTCTGTTGCTATCCGGGCCCGCCCGGCATATGTTATGAAGCAGGCCAGCAGCTATGACCGCAGGTCTATTGGTCCCGGCAGGCCGGGTTGGTTTGCGAATGGAGATTTCAACCAATACATCCGCACGGAGAGCAACAATGGACATGTGGAGTATGTAATGATGGATGCTGGCGGTCCCGGTGCAATTGTGCGATTCTGGCTGACATCCCTGACCAAGGCCGGGAAGCTCCGTTTTTATTTTGACAATGAGCCGCAGGCATCTGTTGAGATCCCGGCTTATGATCTTTTGCAGGGGGGCTTTAATTTGGGGCCTGCATTGCTAAACCCGCATTCGAGCTATGAACCTAAGGGGAAAGGGGGTAGTACGATGTATCTTCCGATGCCTTATCAAAAACATTGTAAAATAACGATCGAGTACCCCGATACGGTAACTACTAAAACGCCGCATTACTACCAGATCAACTACAGAACCTATACGGCAGGAACAAGGGTGAAGACATTTAGTAAGGCTGATCTGGCCAGGTACAAGGCAACTATCGATCAGGCGGAGGCCGTGTTATGGCGACCGCCGGTGTACAACCATGGAAAGCAGATAAAGGAGGAGCAGCCAATTGAAGGCCACAAGGAGATGTCTTTTAGCTTACCCGGCGGCGCTGCGGCGATCAGGTTGCTTACCATAAGAGTAACAACATCAAATAGGGAAGATCTTGCTGAAGCGCTGAGGAATGTCATTCTGAAAATCGTTGCTGATGGTTCGCAGACGGTTTTGTGTCCTGTGGGGGACTTTTCCGGAAGTGGCTATGGCGGCAAGGTGATCAAAAGCTGGTACCGGGATCTGAACGAGGATGGGACCATTGTCAGCAGATGGGTAATGCCTTATCAAAGAGATGCGCAGATAACGCTTATGAACAAGGGTCCTTTTGTTGTGAATGCTGCAGTTGCTGTTACTGTCGACAAGTGGACATGGGATACCCATTCCATGTATTTTCATGCCAGCTATAAGTGCGAAAAAGATATAAAAGATGCGAAGTGGGATTACGATGCGCGCAGAGTTGCGGCAGGTGACACAGCTGCGCCTATTGAATGGAATTTTATAAAAATAAGAGGGCGCGGGATCTATCTTGGCAATACGCTGGCTGTAAATAATCATATGAAGTCGTGGTATGGAGAAGGCGATGCGAAGGTGTGGGTGGATGAAGATAAATTTCCTTCGGAGTTCGGAACAGGTTTGGAGGACTATTATAATACTTCATGGGCGCCGGTGGTTTTGTACCAAACACCGTGGGCCAATGCACCAAGGGCGGATAACACGAGCTCTTTTGGCCACAATACATTTACGAGGACCCGTAACCTGGACGGGATCCCATTTAAAAGGTCCTTTAAGTATGATCTGGAGATGCTCAGCTGGAATGGCGGCACTATCGATGCGGCCACGACGGTGTACTGGTATGGAGCAGCCGGTGCCACGGAATATTAGCTTCTTCATCTATTCCGATCGCAGGCTCTTCACCGGGTTAGCCAGCCCGGCCTGTAGACATTTAAAGCTGACGGTAATCAGGGCGATGACCAGTGTTGCCAGGCCAGCGAGGGCAAAGGTCCACCAACTTATGTCAGTACGATAGGCATAACTCTGCAAAAAGCTGCGTAGTCCGTACCAGGCGATCGGGAAGGCAATGGCAGCGGCAATCAGCACGAGCGCGACGAAGTCTTTTGACAACAAGGTTACGATCTGCGGTACGCCTGCGCCGAGGACTTTCCGGACGCCAATCTCTTTTACTTTGCTTTCGGCGGTAAAGGTCACCAGCCCGAATAAGCCGAGGCAGGATATTAATATGGCTATCATGGCAAAGCAGTTGAAGAGCAGTCCAATGTGCGTATCGGTTTTGTAAAGATCGTTAAAGGCATTGTCTAAAAAGGTGTAATCAAAATCATAGTCCTGATTGTATTTTTTCCATAGGCTTTCTACAGCGGCCAGCGCCTTTGGTGCATCCTTGCCAGTGGTTCTTACATACATTTTCCCACGCCAGTGTTTGTCGTATTGCATCAGTAGCGGGCGTATCCGGGTATGCATATCCTGAAAATGGAAATCCTTTACCACGCCTGCAATCACTCCTTTTATACCGTGAAATGTAAAGCGTTTGCCCACTGCGGGTTCCTTGATACCGGTTTCGTGGATGGCGGTTTCATTCAGTATAAAATTGCTGCTGTCGGCGGGTGTTCCGGTAAAGCCTTTGCCTTCCACGAGTTGTATGTGCATCACCTCCAGGAAATTTCTTTCTACCGGCATCTGGCCAATTGTAAATTCCTGCTGGTCTGCTCTTTTGCCATCCCAGTCGGCGTCGCTGGTCCCTGTGCCACTGTTGATGATGTTGACTCCCGATTCTGTAACGCCCAGTATCCCCGGACTGCTCATGAGTTCTGCCTTTGCCGCCTCATAATGTTTGTCAATATTGCGCATCCAGAAGCTGAGTACGTTTTCTTTGTCGTATCCCAGGTTTTTTTCACGGATGTATTTGAGCTGTTTGCCTATGATGATCGTGCTTATTATAAGCATGATGGAAAAGCTAAATTGCACCACTACCAGGACCTTCCGGAAATTGTTTTTGCTGCCGAGGCCGCTGAGTCTCCCCTTCATGGCTTCAAGGGGTTTGAAAGAGGACAGGGTTATGGCCGGGTATATACCTGCCAGCAGCAGGATGGTCAGAAGGGTGAGGCCATAAACTGCGAGTACGTCGGGCGACCACGGTTTGAAGACGATCTCTTTGCCGGCAATATTATTGTATAAAGGCATTATCAGGTATATAAGGACTGTTGCCAATACCAGTGCGATGAGGAAGGTGAGCAGGGATTCGCTTAGGAATTGCAGGAAGAGTCCTGTCTTGTCTGCGCCGATGATCTTGCGGAGGCTTATTTCTTTACTGCGTCGGATGGCGCGTGCAGTAATAAGGTTAACATAGTTTATGCAGGCTATCATGAGTACAATTACGGCGACTATAAAGAATATTCGTACGATCATCATACCCTGATCTGCGCCGTCTGAAGCGTAGAGGTGTATTTTCGAAAGCGGGTTGAGCAGGTAAACCATGTGTTTGGTAAATTCGGTATTCTGGCTGCGGCGATGTATCGCGCCCATCTTTTGGCCGGCGGCGACGGGGTTGGCATTGGATTTTAGCAGGACATAGGTATCATAGTTATACTGGCCCCAGTTGGCGTCGAGGGATTTAAAATAACCGGTGGTATCATATTCCTGTTCCAACTGCTGGATGTTAAAAACTATGTTGAACTTTATAGATGAGTTCCCGGGCATGTCCTTCATCACGCCTGTTACCTGGTATATTTTTTTGTCGTCTCCTTTTAGCACTTTCCCCATGGGGTCTTCATCGCCAAAGAATTTTTTTGCTGTTGTTTCGGACAGTACAATGGAGTGGGCATCGGTAAAAGGGTGTTGTGGGTTGCCTTTAACAAGAGGGTAGGTGAACATGGTGAATAAGGAGGCGTCAGCCTGGCAATTATGCCATTCTGTAATTTTTTTACCCTCGTATTCAAAGACCGAAACGGTCCAGTTCTCTACTATGCGGCAGGCGTCTTCCACTTCGGGAACTTCTTTTTTGGCGTAGATGGCAATGGGTGCGGGAGTAGTGCCCCAAATGACGGGTGTGCCAGTGTTGCCAAATTTTGATGCCAGTTTGTAAAGGTTTGCGGTGTGTACATTAAACCGGTCATAGCTCAACTCGTCCCCAACCCAAAGCAAAAGGAGGATGCTTACTGCAAGGCCTACCGACAGCCCGGTAATGTTGATAAACGAATACATCTTGCTTTTGCGCAGGTTGCGCAGGGCTATTTTGAAGTAGTTTTTCAGCATGTAAGGCAGTTTGAAGGTGATTAGAAGACTGCTATGATGGGCTACACCCTTTAAGGGTACTACGGAATCGAGAAATGGTTACAGGAAAAGGGGAAAAATATTTTTTATTGCGGTTCAGCCTGCATAGCGGCCTGCAGCTTTTGCCATCCCTGATCTACATCAGGTGTTACGCTGCAGGTGAATTTAAATAACAGGTCGCGGGCAAACAGTTCTTCCTCTTCTTCCCGGGTGATTTTGTTATTTAGATATTGTTGCAGTAAGTAATGTAATCTTTCTTTATCCATATAGCCGGGATATGGTTATACGTGCAAGGATGAACCAAGAAGGTGCCATTCTTGTATTTATTTAGCAGTCAGCAAGTTGCAAAGAACTGCTCAAGATAGATGTCCGCTTTTGGTACAGGAGGTGTTTGTTTACAGTATTCCTATTCGTGAAAGATATAGATCTCCACTCTTCTGTTGAGGTCTTTTGTCGGGTAGGCCCTGGATATGCCTCTGCCTTCTGCTTCGATCAGGGCGGGGGGTAGATTGAATTTTGCAGACAGAATGCGAGCGACCTCACGGGCTCTTTTTTTGGAAAGGTCCAGATTGTAAGTTTCGGAGCCGATCTCGTCGGTAAATCCGACCACCCGGATCTTTTTTATACCTGGTCTGGTGAAGAGGCTTTTGTATCGCTGTAAGGTGTCCGCATTTTGTACCAGGTATTTGTCGAAATCAAACTGGATATTATGGATGACAAGGGTATCGGTCACCGGGGGACGAGGAGATAATTTTGAGGTATCCGTCGAGTGTGGAGGGTGGTGTTGCGGGATGTCTTTTCGATCGGGATCTGACAGGACATCGGTGGTGTCGGGCTCTTCATCCCCGGGCTCTCTATCGGAATGTCGCCTAAGGATCGCATACAGAGAGTCTTTGATCTTCTGAGAGCCTGCGCAGGTGGTCCCTTTTGTCCGGATGACAGAGATATCGTCGACCAGGATATCGATGCTGAGGTTGCCGATGTTCCGTTGTTCCATAATGTCGGTGTTGGCGGTCCGAACGAAATTGCCGACGATCAGAATAGTGGAATTAGCTGTTGGAATAAATTCTTTTTTGATCTCGAACCATCCATTTTTCAAATCCCTGGTTGTCGCACCAACGAAAGAGAGATAGTTTCTTGGTTCCAGAATAGAGTCGCCCTGCACAAAGACAAAACGGTTAGTAAACCATAGACCTATATCACGCAGATTGGGGGGCGCCGTATTGAGCTCAGTGTTATTGCGCGGACTGGCGAGTTTTAGGCTGACGCTGTATCGTTCGCCGGCTTCAAGAGGGCATAAGAGCATGGTTTCCCAATATTGGCGGTTGACTGTCTGCCGGCTGGCGGCGATGATCTGCAGGTGCCGGCTGCCTGTGGCGGAAGGGAATCGGGGAAAGTAACCGGTCGTAAGTTTCCGGCTTAAAAAGAACCAGGCGGAGGGGCTGCAAGGCTGATTGAATTCTGCGCAGGTATTGATATCTTCAAAGGAGGGATTCGGCACCAGGTTCTGGCCTTGCATCCTTTGGCTCAGCAGGAGTATGAGGAGGGTCGGCCATGCTGCATATTGAAAAAAAGATTTGCCTGTAGAGCTCATATGTATAAGAGAGTGCTGAAGATATGAATTTGGCCGATGTGGTCAAAATTTAGCCCATTACTGGCTGATTTACTGATTTTTAGCGAATTGTTGGTTGATTTTATCCTCCTCCCTGATGTGTTGTAACCGGACAGTTTTGTATCAAAAGCGAACAAAATCATATTGGGTGGTCAAATTATTCCCTTGTAAATCACGGGTATGCTTATCTGGCACTCTCTTAGTGCATAGTAGCCGCCGGTTCCCTTTCCATTGCTTTTCACCGAATTATCGATATGTTATGATTAAAAATTTTTTCAAAGTCGCTTACAGGAACCTTCTTCGAAATAAAGGATTTTCCGCGATCAATATTACGGGGTTGGCTATCGGCATGGCTGCTGCGATGCTTATTTTTTTGTGGATACAGGACGAGGTCAGCTACGACCAGTTCCATAAAAACAAGGACAGGATTTATGAGTCGTGGAATCGGGTAAAATTCGATGGTAGTAAGTTGTCGACCTGGAATTCGGTTCCCGACCTGTTCGGCCCCATCCTGGTAAAAGATATACCCGAAGTAGAGCGTGCCGTAAGAGTTGTCAACGACAGGAAATCTCTTTTTGTGGTCGCGGATAAGAAGATCGTAGAGTCGGGATACCTGGTCGATACTGGTTTTTTACAGGTGTTCAGCTTCCCGATGCTGAGGGGCGATGCTTCGACCGCATTGAATGATAAGCATTCGGTGGTGCTTACCGAAAAAACAGCCAGGCGTCTGTTTGGCAATGAAGATCCGATGGGGAAAATCATAGCAGTTGCCGATAGAGATAATTTCACGGTTACCGGGGTGTTGAAAGATCTGCCTGTCAATACGCGGTTTGAGTTCGACTATTTATTGCCGCGGTCAAATTTACAGTACGGAGAAGGGCAGAATCTGGGCTGGGGTGATAATAGCACACCCACTTATGTACTGCTGAAGCCGAACGCCAACATCACGGCTGTGAATGGAAAAGTAAAGGAGTTGAGACAGAAATATAATGAAGACGCAAAGAAGATGAAATGGGAGATGTTCCTTTACCCGATCAGCCGATGGCGTCTTTATTCAAGCTTTACCGATGGGGTGGAAGACAGCCAGGGCCGTATCCTGTTCGTAAGACTGTTTGGCATCATTGCAGGCTTTATATTACTGATCGCCTGTATCAATTTTATGAACCTCAGCACTGCAAGAAGTGAAAAACGGGCGAAGGAGGTAGGTATACGAAAAGTGGTGGGTGCTCAGAAGGGGTCACTGATCAGCCAGTTTATCGGAGAGTCTGTCCTGCTCGCCTTTCTGGCAGGAGTGGTGGCTGTCGTTATCGTTCAGATCAGTTTGCCTGCCTATGATCAGTTGATCGACAAAAAGCTGTTCATCAACTTTGGGAATGTTTATACCTGGATGGCCTTTGTCGGCTTTATCCTGTTTGTCGGATTCCTGGCCGGGAGTTATCCGGCATTCTTTCTTTCCTCTTTCCAGCCCGTAAAGGTATTGAAGGGAACATTTAAAAAAGCAAATGCACTGGTAACACCGAGAAAAGTGCTGGTCGTATTACAGTTCACGTTTGCCATCATTCTTATTATCTGCACGATCGTCATAAAACAGCAGATAGATTATGCCCGTGACCGGAATACGGGATACAATAAAGATAATCTCATCTATCAATTCATGACGGGTGATATACCAAGGAACTATACACAGATAAAGAATGAATTGCTTGCATCGGGTGTCGCCAGGTCGATCACAAAGACAAATTCTCCGCTTACTGAACGGTGGAGCAATGGATGGGGACAGGATTGGGAAGGGAAGGACCCGAATGATCAGACTTCTTTTGACCGGTATCTGGCTGATGACGGACTGGGAACGACTGCGGGTTTGCAGTTTGTACAGGGCCGGGATTTCGATCTGAGTAAATATCCTACCGACTCAACCGGCCTGATCGTCAATGAATCGGCATTGAAGATCATGAAGTTCAAGAATCCCATAGGCAAAATAGTCGGGGATCTTGGCGTTGACTGGCATATTGTAGGGGTCATTAAAGATTTTATTCTTACCAGTCCTTATGAGCCAACAAGGCCGATATTGATATGTGGTGCGAAGAGCAAGTTCATGACTTTTTACGTGATACAGATAAAGCTGAACGGAAGTAATCCGACTGCGAAGAACCTGGAAAAGGCGAAGGCGATCTTTGCGAAATATAATCCGGATTATCCGTTTGATCCCAAGTTCATTGATGAAGAATATGCCAGAAAGTTTGAGAATGAAAAAACCCAGGGCACACTTGCCAGTTTGTTTGCAGGTCTGACCATATTTATTTCGTGCCTTGGTCTGTTTGGTCTGGCCACCTATATGGCGGAGAACAGGATCAAAGAGATCGGGGTACGCAAAGTGCTGGGGGCATCGGTGGCCAGTATTACTACCCTCTTATCCAAAGATTTTTTAAAGCTGGTGATCATCTCTTTCCTGATAGCCGCGCCACTTGCGTGGTGGGGTATGTATAAATGGCTGCAAACTTATGAATACCGGGTTGCTATCGAATGGTGGGTGTTTGCTTTAGCGGGTTTGTTGTCCATCATGATAGCATTGGTGACTGTAAGTTACCAGTCGATAAAGGCGGCGGTGGCGAACCCGGTCAGGAATTTGAGGGCGGAATAATTGGTACTGTCACTCTGCCGGCACGGGGGGAGTAAAGCATGAAAAAGAATGGGGCTGACCTTTTTGATCAGCCCCAGGAATTTATTGAATTGTGATCGTTCGTATGCCGCCCTCATCCGGCCCGACATATAGGACACCTTTACTGTCCACAGCTATGGAATTCACTCCGTTAAAAATTGCATTCGTCCCGATGCCGTCCGTGCTGGCGCCGTTGGGGTTGTTGCGGCCTGCAATCGTCGTCACTACACCCTGCGGGTTGATCATACGGATCAAAAAATTCTGATTCGTATAATCATTATCGCATACATAGATATTCCCCCGCTGGTCCAATACAAGACCAAAAGGGTCACCAAATTGCGCATCGGCGCCGATCCCATCTTTGGCGATAGCGTTATTATTGCCCGCAATGGAGGTAATGGTCCCATTGGTGCTGATCTTCCATATCCGGTTATTCCCCTGGCTTCCGTCGCTTACAAAAATGTTCCCTGCGGCATCGATATCCAATCCATAAGGGGAAGGGCTTTTGGTAACGGTTGGGTCGGCAGCCAGAAAGTTGTTGGGAGCAGCAACAAAGCTAACCTGGCCATTGGGAGCGATCTTTCTTATGCCGGCCTGATCTCCTACAATTAAATTACCTTTTGCATCGAATTTTAACGCAAGCGCCCTGACCGGCACAGCATTTTTGTTGCCAGTATAAGGACCGCTGGTTATATCGCCGTTATTGCCGGCCCACCATTCTCCATAAAATGAATTGCCTGTATTGAATTTGAAAATACCGGTGTACTGACCAGGGGCGGTTCCAACCGCGGTATTCTGATAATAAACATTATTTTGATTGTCCACCGCTATGGCCCATAATGAAGAAGAAGAAACCACAGGAATGCTGGTGCCATCTCCATTTGGATTTGGGAACCACGGCGTATAAAAGACTGAATTGCCCGCTTTATCCATTTTAACCACATTAACATCCTGCAGCCCGTTGTAGTTGTCGTTCGTAAAATATAAATTATCATTTGCATCGAGCGTGATGCCCTGGATCCCGGAGACATTAGCCTGTACTGACGCCGGAATGGTGCCGACCACGGCCTGCATGATACGTACGCTTTGCTTGCTTTCAAGCGTCGTGCCCCTGGTAGCTACGGTTACTTTTCCGGAAGTGGCATTGGGCGGAACAGTGACTACCAGCTGATTGGCTGTTGCAGTATGAACCAGCGCCTGTGCGCCATTTATCTTTACAATATTGTTGGCGACGGCAGTGTCGAAGTTTTGACCATTGATCGTTAACAGCCAACCGGGGAAGGTGGTGGAGTCTGAAAGCCCGGTTATTTTAAGGATCTTTGAGGTCTTGAGCAGACCGGAAATGGAATAGAGCAGGTAATTGGCGCCGGACGAAATATTTGTTCCCGAGATCAGAACGCCATTCAGGTACAGATTTCCATTAACTGCGGTTACTGTAAGGGGATAGCCACTCAGAGCTGTAAACGTAGCGCCATTCGTTAGAGCGGAGCTGGTAATGATACCTTTTACGATATAGTCCTTCGGGTCCGATGTATCGGGTAAGGTAAAGCCGGTAATTACGGGTCTGCTGGCTGGATCACCGGTAGTGATGACCTGTCTCCCTGGCATATTCCCAATGGAAGTGGTAGCTGTTGTAAATGCCTGGTTTACAGGTGCGAATACGGTAATTCCCTGCGAAACATCAGCGTCTGTCAGGGTGATGGTATTAAACGCTGTCGCATAGTTGCTAAAACTGTCGATGCCGGATAAGGTAGTGCTGATCGTAGCCTGAACTGTTTTGCCTGA
The DNA here is from genome assembly GCA_035492595.1 of Puia sp. GTDB lineage: Bacteria > Bacteroidota > Bacteroidia > Chitinophagales > Chitinophagaceae > Puia. The sequence continues at coordinate 32,088 of DATJJA010000077.1, read as the reverse complement.
TGGCGGAGGGGTGGAAGGCTTGTCACTGTTCTTATGACAGGCACTAAGGGTCGTTATTAAAATTAATACGGTTAATTTTAAAAACTGTTTCATTGTACGTAAATTTAAGGTTTAGAGTGTTGGGGCGGAAGTGTGTGAATTTGAATTGTTTATGCGAAAAAAGAGAAAAGTTTGTATGTAGGCAATCCCTATTTATAATGATTTTATCAGCGCAATGAAGCTCGAAATTTTTAATAACCAGGCAAACAGGATCTGGAAGCATTTATCCGACAGTGAAGAAACAACAGGAGAATTACTTAAACTGGAATTGGATTTTTACAAGAAGCTGCTTGTTATTTTTCAGGTTGGCGAAAGCTGTTGTCTTATATTCAATTTTCAACAACTTAAATTCGATTTTGTCAGTGATGACGTAGATTCCTTATTGGGCTATCCCAAAGCGGAAATTACAACGGAGCTCATTATGGAAAACATCCATCCGGAAGACCGGGCCTGGTTCCTGAATTGCCAGGAAGTGTGCGGTAAATTTTTACTGGGGCTTCCGCCGGAAAAGCAGATGAAATACAAGTTGCGGATCGATTACCGGATAAAGAGGAGATCAGGCGAGTATTTCCGGGTGCTGCACCAGGCCGTGGTCGTACACAATGATGATAAAGGTAAAATATTGAGGACGCTGATCGTGCTCACCGATATTTCACATCTGAAACAGACAGGCCGTCCGATGCTGTCATATATTGGAATGGATGGTGAACCTTCTTACCAGGATGTAGACGTCAACAATCGTTTTTTTGAGAGGAATGGCATTTTGACCAGACGGGAAAAGGAGGTTCTTTATCACCTGGCCGAAGGCAGACTGAGTAAGGAGATAGCCGTCCTGTTAAATCTAAGCAAGTATACGATCGACAGTCATCGCAAGAATTTATTGCAAAAGATGAAGGTCACCAATACAGGAGAATTGATCAATAAAGCGATCAAGGAGGGGTTTATTTGAAGTAATTGGAGTAAGGTTGTCGTCTACGGTCACATGCATGTTGCCATGCAGCGGACAGAGGCTGTATCGAAACCGGTCATTTTATTGCGAAATTGAGACCTTAACATATTGGTCATTAAATAGTTGTAAGTTTGGTATTGTTTTAGGTGCTTTTCTGGAAACTTCCTCATGAAAAGAGCTTTCCTGTTTTTTTTCGTTCTACTATTTGCCCAGCAGTCATTTTCCCAGAAGATCATAGAAGATTATACGAGCCAGCAAGGTAGTCTAAGATACGGGCCGGGAGAAAAGGACTTGCTGCCTTATGGCGACAAAGGTTTTACGCTGGTCCTGCCTGATGATGGCCATGCCCTGGCTGGCACGGTCATCGACCTGGAGGATTCCAGGCTATCTGCCGGTGATACCTTGCTTTATAAGGAATTCAGGAATGAATCTCTGAAAAGAGGGTTTGCCTTTCTGACGATTGCCACAGGCTTGCCCGTTGACTGGTATTTTTCCGAAAATTCATTGAAGTATGTGGATGTCGTGATGAAGGACACATTTACAAGATTTCATTTGCCGGGTAAGAATATCTTTTTTCTTGGGCTCATGACATCCGGACACCGGGCTTTGAAGTATGTCGAATATTGTAAGAAAGGGAAGTCCGTATTCAATCCGGCTATCAGAGGAGTGATCCTTAGCGAGTGTGCCATCGATTGGGTTCGGATGTGGTATGAAGGACAGAAACAGGTGCGGGACCATGAGACGGAAACAAGTTTTTTTGAAGGCAATCTTGTACATTATCTTTTTGACGAGCACTTAAAAGCAACTCCGGTGACAGCTATCGATAAATACATAGAGTTCTCTCCTTATTCCTATTTCGACCTGGAGATGAAGAAGCCTATGCTCTACAAGGACCTTTCGATCCGTGCGTATACCTATGCAGATATCCGTTATTGGTTCTCCGCGCTGGGTAAAGGTGTCTATGACTGCAATTATCCCGATATGTCAGGATTTATCAACGAACAAAAGCTGATCGGGAATAAGAAAGCTGAACTTGTCGTTTTTCATAGTAATATGGATGACCAGCTGTCGCAGCAAAAGAGAAGACAGTCGGCGACCTGGGATCTTGTCGATAAGAAAGAGCTGGTGGAATGGATGGTTGGGCAGGGGGATTAAAGCATTGTTCATGATAACTGTGTGGTTTATCCTCCGTCTATTTTCTATGACTCTTTAGCAACTCTGCTACTTTGGCCTGGCCTGATACTTTGGCAATGTCTTCTGCCGAACTGCCATCATTGTCTTTTATTGATGTGTCGGCGCCTTTAGACAGGAGGTATTGGACAACCTCCAGATATCCCCCTCTGGCCGCCTCATGGAGGGGAGTGTCCTTGTCTTTATCCTGGTGATTTACCCTGGCACCTGCTTCGGTCAGCTGAATTACGATTTCCAAATGTCCCTTGCCTGCCGCGGATTCAAGAGGTGTAGCGAGATCATCTCCTTCTGAATCGATCGCGGCTCCCTTGCTAATAAGGAACTTCACGATGTCCGGATAGCCATTTCTGGAGGCAATCCTTAGAGGTGTGTGGCCGTCATATCCTTTTGCATTGACATTCACTCCACGGTCAACCAGGATCTTTACAATATCCGTCGAGCCATTTTGACAAGCTACCTCAATGCAGGTCAGAGATACGCCATCTTTATTTACCAATGATTGATTTACATTGGCATCGTTGCGGATGAGCAGTCTTACCATGGCAGTATCGTTGTTCCAGACAGCGATCCATAAGGGAAAGCGACCTTTTCGATCCGTGATGTTGGAACTGTCGCCTTTTTTCAGAAGTATTTCCGCCTTTTTGTAATCCTTTGATTCTACCGCCTTGATGAGATCCTGAGCGGTCAGCGAATGTAGAATGGGAAAAAAGATAAGCAGGAGGCAGAGCTGTCTTTTCATGTTTAGAGTATTAGATTGGGGGTAAGATAGGAATTACCGTGAAGAAATCCAATCCAATGGTATCTGATAAGCAGGGATCGGGCTGCTATCTGATTTGCTGGTTTACAATGAATTGGCAGGAAAAAGAGGGACATATAATTATTGTTTTGTATTGATATTTTTCGTAATTTAACGGCTCTTCGGTGCTTTCCCTTAAGCCACAATTCCGGCCTCTTGCCGGATCCGTCGTACAAATCTATTTCTAACATCAAAATGCACTGTTATGAGCAAAATCCATCAAACCAGGTTGGCAAACAGGCGTGATTTTCTGGCAAAGCTGGCTGGCACGACCGCGCTTATAGGAATGAATAATCTCCCGCTAACGGCAGCCCCTACCGTTGTTCAAGGAAGAGGCTCTCTGGATAGTGATCTGGCAGATCCCGATGCATGGTTTAAGGACCAGATCAAGGGGAAGCACAGGATCGTTTTCGATGCCACCGCTCCAAAAGAGATACTGACATTTGCCTGGCCTAAAGTATTCCTGATGACCAATACAAGCACCGGGACAATTGAAAAGGACTGCAGCGTCGTAGTTGTATTGCGTCATGAAGCAATACCTTATGCCCTTGGAGACGGCCTGTGGGCAAAGTACAAGTTGGGAGAAATGTTCAAGATCAATGATCCGCGCACGTCCGCGCCGGCCACCCGAAATCCGTTTTGGGAGACCAGACCGGATGACTATAAAGTGCCGGGTATTGGCCCTGTACAGATCGGCATCCGGGACCTGCAAGCCAGCGGAGTATTATTTTGTGTCTGCGACGTAGCCCTCACGGTCTATAGCGCTGTTGCCGGTACGAATTCCAACCAGGATGGTGCCGCTATCAAAAGTGAGTGGCTGGCGGGTTTACTTCCGTCCATTCAACCTATGCCGTCGGGCGTGTGGGCAGTAGGTAGGGCGCAGGAGCATGGCTGTACGTATTGCTATGCTGGCTGATGAAAAATAGAGAAATTGCCGGAGCAGCCTCCATTGTTCTACTGGCAACATTGATAGGCGGAGTGTTGGAAATGCGGCGCAGTAATGTCTCTTCCAGGAAGATACCGGTGAACGTTCCTGCACCTGCAAAGGACAGTTCTCTCTGGCAGGGGCCGGATAGCTCTACGATACCGGTAGGACGCAGTGGAGAATTGATTCGTTATGGACAGGACCTGATCGCCCGAACAGCCTTCTATTTCGGACCTGCAGGCAGCATCAGCCGGAAACAGAACGGGATGAATTGCCAGAACTGCCATTTGAGAGCAGGCAGACAGCCATGGGGCAACAATTTTGGCGGTGTTGCGTCCACCTATCCCAAATTCAAGGAGCGGCGAGGCGCCGTCGAAAGCATCTCGCAGCGCATATCGGATTGTTTTGAGCGTAGTCTAAATGGAGAGGCTCCTGACAGCGGATCGAAGGAGGTGCGCGCGATGATCGCCTATATGCAATGGCTGGGAACAGGTGTTCCCCAGGGAAAAAAGCCTGCGGGCAGCGGCATTGCAGCCCTTCCCTATCTGGATCGTCCCGCCGATCCGGATAGGGGCAAACAACTATATGTTCTGAAATGCCAGATCTGTCATGGTCCGCAGGGACAGGGCCTGAAGGATAAGGACGGGGCGAACTATATTTATCCTCCGCTCTGGGGTGCCCATAGCTATAATACGGGCGCAAGCTTTTTCCGTCTGTCCCGGCTTGCAGGGTTTATACGGGACAATATGCCATTGATAGGGGATTACAGGAAAGCGGAATTGTCGGACAAAGAGGCCTGGGATCTGTCGGCCTTCATCAATTCCCGTCCCAGGCCCGTCGGGCATTTCAATCAGGACTGGCCGGACATTTCCCTAAAGCCGGTGGATCATCCCTTTGGGCCTTTCGCAGACAGCTATCCTTCCCGGCAACATAAATTTGGACCTTTCCTCCCGATCGTTCGGGCCCGGACCGACCGGTCGCAACATCAATGAGTAACGATAAAATTTTTTTTATGCAAAAGTATTGGTTAGTGCTGTTGCTGCTGTTAGGCTCTCTTTCAATGGCGGCCCAGCGATCCGACTATAAGGTAGTCTTTGACCTCACCAGCCGGGATACGCTCGATCAGAGAAACCTGGTCCGGTGGCTGACAGAGATCAGTAACTCGAATCCTGAAGCGAAAATGGAAGTGGTCATGTACGCTAAAGGCCTCGAAATGGTGGTGAAGGATAAGTCCTATGTGGCCGAAGAGGTAACCCGGTTAAGCGCCAATAAGAATATTTCCTTTAAGGTTTGCGGAGTCGCCATGAGAAATAACAATATCGTCCGGGACCAGCTCCTTGCGGGCGTCGAGATCGTCCCGGACGGGATCTATGAGATCATAAGCAGGCAAAAAGAGGGATGGGGGTATATTAAAGCGGCCAGGTAAGGGTTGGGAGAACGCTGTATCAGGTGATGTTATTTCGGCTTTTGCGGCTCCGGATACTGAAGCTGATCACCGAGAGAAAACCTAAGATACCGAAGCCCGCTATCATCATTTTCCTTTTGCCGGAAGGAGCATTCCCGATCGCAAGGGCCGCAGCGGCATAGGAATCTGCGGAGGGAATGAATTTTTCTTCCTCTGCCCGTACTACGACATCCCAGTCATTGTAACCTTTCCCGGTGAGATAGGCCAGCATCTTCAGTTCGTCCTTACGCCTTGCTTTCAAATTCTCCAGGTATTTTTTCCCGGCCTCGCAACTGAGATCACCTGTCGCGGGATGCGTGACGATATAGCGGGCCTGGAAATTGCCCGTATTTGCTGTCTCCTGGAAGAACAGGTCCTGTGGGAACGCCTTCCGGTTATAACGTATATGGAGGCGTGTAAAAAAGACCTTTGCAGGATGATAGCCTTCCTCGTTATCGGCATCGTCCGAACCTTTGCGGGAAGAACCCACCCACCAAACCCCTGCCTGCACGAGGTCGCTGGAGGAAGGCGCCCTGGCTATACAGGGATCGCATTTCACATAGTTGGAAGGACTAACATCCCAGGCATATTCCAGCATGGTTACGGAATTGCCGGCGCCGAACCATTGATACTGGAAAAGATTGGCATAAAAGTTCCCAAAATTGTTCTGAACGAACAGGGGAACGTTCTTGCCTGTGGGCAGGGATACTGTCGGATAGTTGGTAGATTCGATCCTGCCGGTCTTGCTGAATGCGTATACGATCATATCCTGGTCGCCTTCGGCATTGACCATACCCAAACGAATGGGCAGCATGAATTTTGGCGACTCGAAGGAGATCTGAATAGGGCGCAGGAAGTTTCCCGGCAATTTCTTTTTTTCTTCTTCATTGACTTTGACCACGAAGAATTTCAGGTTGCTCCGGATGTAGGGGTCCAGGACCTCATCGGCCCCGGCTGGAATTTTATACCCGTTCTCTGTGAGCCAGGTCCGCAGGCCGGAGGACTCCCTGGCGCTGAGAATGAGGATATCGTATTCTCCGACGAGGTATTTGGCCTCGATGGTAACACCCAGGTTCTTTGACCGGCTATAACCGCTGACGACCACATCTTTCATGGCAACTCCCGGTACATTACCCCTTAATCTATACTCGAGCAGTCCGCAGGGATTCTCATCATAATATTCCACCAGTCTGGGTTTGCTGTATTCATTCAGGGTCTCGAAGATCGACTGATCGACGACCTTGATATCGCCCTTTTTAAGGACTACCGGCACGGGTACCACCATGGCAAAATCCTTTATATCACCTTTGAAGTCATTGAACATCGTGACTGTATTCCTGTCTCCGTCACGAACCAGGATCACCTGGGAGGTCTTGTTTTTCAGGGTGCCGTCGGCTTTGCTGACATAGAAGCCGCAGAAGGCCATTGCCTCGTTGCCGATCATGGCCAGCAATATGACCAGGGCAGCGAACTTTCTCAGTTTTGTACGCATAAAATGGTTTTTAAGTTTGGAAAAGAAAAGGATGCTCCTCGTCTGCCATTCGAAGCTCCGGGCCGGGAGTATCCTGTCCAGGACCGGAACCAGGGGGGCAGCAGCTACCAGTATCCAGACCGGCGTATTGTTCATCCACCGGAAGGCGGACAGGTAGAATGAACCGACAGCGATCCCCGTCGCCCAAAGCAACCTGGCCAGGGGATGGTTGGGCGAAGTCTTTGGGTCGCTGATCATAAAAAAACTAAAAAGCAACAGACTTCCGCTGCTGATGGAATGCCAGAAATGATCCATGGGCCACCCGAGCGTGACCACCTGGCGCCAGTAAAGCAAGCCGCCAAACGTCAACAGAAAGCTGAGGCTGGTGTCCAGTTTCTGCACACGGGTAACCACGATGGTTCCCAGGGTCACGACCAGGAAAAAGAGGAGTACTCCATTGCCCCATTGTGCAGGAGAAAGCCAGGCATTACGGGTGATCAACAGGGTTGCTGTGATGCCAAAGGCGGATGGATTGAAGATGTGTTTCCGTCTGAACCGGAAAATAGATTTGGAAGCCACGGTCAGCAGGACTGCCAGCAGGCTGATAGATACCTGATTCGTTTTGAGCAGCAGGCATAGGCTCATGGCGCTGATCAGTGTGCTTAACCCCCAACTGTTCCAGCCAGCACTGCCCCGGAAGGGCGGGAATCGCTTTCGCCGGATAGTTTCCGCGAGATAGCTGATAGTCAGGCATCCGCCAATGCTGGTAATATAGTGTGGCCAGTCCGGACTCCAACGCAGAAAAAGAAGGCCATAGCTCAAAAAGAAGGCCTGGAAGAGGACCTGGAACCACCGGGGATCGGCTGCAATAGATCGTCGCAACATAAGAGGCATTTATTCAAAGATGCAGGCCTCCTGAAAATTACATAACCGCGGAAAATAAATTGAGAAGGGGGAAATGAAGGAGTTGTTTGCATGGGAATAACCTGCTCGTTGCCAGATAATGACAACGAGCAAGTGTCCGCAGTCAATCAGGCGATGGCATCCTCGTGATCAGTGCTGGTGATCACCTCATTCCATTCCTTTATTTCTGCATTGAACTTATCCATCTTTTCACCAAAGAATTTCAATGTATCCTTGCCGAGGGGCAGGTGAACCGGCGGCTGTTGCGAATGAGCCAGTTTCAGGATAGCCTGGGCCAGCTTAACGGCACTGCCCGGCTGTTTGTGGTTGGCCTGCGAAGCAAAGTCCCGCATGTTGCCAACAGTTGCCGCGTAGTCGGAAATTACATTGGACGTACGGTCGAGCGAGCTTGCATCGAGGAAGTCGGTGCGGAAGAAGCCTGGTTCGACGGTAGTAGCGAAGATGCCTAATGGCGCCAGTTCAGCTGCCATGGCCTCGGTGATGCCTTCAACAGCGAACTTTGTAGAACCGTAAAGTCCCCAGCCGGGTACGCCGGTCAGTCCGCCAACGGATGAGAGATTGATGACATGGCCAGATCTTACTTTGCGCATATGGGGAAGTACAGCGCGGCAGACATTTAGCAGACCAAAGACATTCGTGTCATAGTTCCTGCGAACTTCGGCATCGGTGCCTTCTTCGACGGCGCTGAGAATTCCGAAGCCTGCGTTGTTTACCAGGACGTCGATGCGGCCGAACTTCCCGATAGCTGCTGTTGCAACCGTCTTCGCCTGGTCCTCATTGGTCACATCCAATATCGTAACCAATAAATTGGGGTCATTGCCGAGTTGGGCGGCCAGCTGGGCAGGCTTACTGCGAACAGTTGCTACTACTTTATCCCCCTTTGCCAGCGCAGCCTTCGCGATCTCAAATCCAAAGCCGCGGGAGGCGCCTGTGATGACCCATACTTTTTCTGTATTCATATTTGTATCTTTTTGATGACACAAAGTTGAGAAGATCCACAGAGTCGGCCTTTGCTAAATCGTTCAATTTATTTGATTATTCCGTCCAGTTTTTTGCCCATCTATGCCGTTGGTTGGGGTGCGGGGCGATGGGAGGATGGGGAACAACCGAAATGTGTTTTATAGAGGCGCGAGAAGTGCGCAAGATTCTCAAATCCTACGGAGTAACAGACTTCTGTAACGGGTAGGCCGGCATTAAGGAGCTCCTTTGCTTTTGTGAGACGCTGCTGACGGATCCACTGGGCAGGAGTGACGTGGTAGATCGAGAAAAAATCGCGTTTGAAACTGGAGAGGCTTCGGCCGGATAAATAGGCCAGCTCGGACAAGGTTGCAGGGGAGGTATAGTTTTCCATTACCACAGTTGGAATATCCGCGTAGACCTGTTGCTTTAGCTGCAGTACTTGCCGGAGAAGGTTCTTGTCCGTGTTGCTCAGGTTATAGAGTAACTCCAGCATTTTGAGGCGAACAAGGGGGCCGTCGATGTTTTCAGGCTCCGCAAAGAAGGGAACGACCGAATCAAAGAATGCACGAATACGCTGATTGACCGGCTTTACTGTCACCTTTGCGACTTCGGCTGTCTGGACCGATCCGATCTTTGCTAATTTGATGAAGTCATACAAAAATTCATCTTTCAGGAAGAACATGAGGCTGTTAAAGATATTGTCTTTCTGCGGGTTCCCTGTTTTATCGTAGTCGATCTGGATGGCCTTGTTCAAGAGCACTATCTCGTTCTTGCGGACGTTGTACTCCGAATTTCCGTGGGTAATCTTCATTTGTCCCTCCAATATGACCAAAAGCATATGGTCTTCAAGGTACATCGCTCCCTGACGCCGTTGGGTATGGGTACAGGATTCGACGATCGAGAGGCCGTTCAGCTTTAAATCCCGATGATAATCCGGTGGGCGCCCGAGGTCTTCCGGTACCCTTATGGGTTTTGCTTTCATATCCTGTTTATCAAATATGAAGGTAGCAATTTGGCTGAAGATGTGTTATGTTTTTTGGGCCAAAGAGTTTGACTTTAAGGGTCAGAAAAGAGTTTTGAATTAAGTCGTTGCTGATTTATAGCCTTTTAAGATAGCGCTCTTGAATTTAGTATAGAGATAAACGGGCCATAATATGCCATGGGGGCAGCGATAAGAAAAGCGATCGCCATGAGCGCCTCGGTTGCGCAGGATGATATTCGCGGGGACCTGGCTTTTTTTGTGCCAAAGCAGTCCGGCATTAGTTAACCAATATTCGATTATCCTTATTTTTTATCAGTGTTACCTCGATAATTTTAGAAGCTAACAATTCGTCAATATTTAATTTTAAAGTAATATACTCAAGTAGCTCCTTTTCTTTATCAGTAAGGATACCGTCGGATAAGACTAATTCGGCTGCTAAGGCTAATACCGTTGATTTGTCTCCTTCTTTTATTAGAGGAGCGCTTTTGTCTATAATGTGTTGAGGGCCAAACTTGTTGTTCGCGAGCATAGCGTTTTTAAAAAACGGGACGATTTCAATATTCGCGAATTTGTTTTTGAATATGAGGAGGCGCGACATTGCATCAATTTCGACTTCAGATACTTGTCCATCTACTGAAATGCAGGCATAAAGAATAGCTACCCAGGCTTCATAGTCCGAAAGAGGAGTATATCCTTCTTTTTGTGAGGCTTCGGAATTTGAGGAATAGATTTTGTCAAATAGTCCCATAACGCAGAGTTTAAAATTTATAAATCGAGTAATTTAATAAAGTGCTGACCGATTAGTTATGTAGACGCTAAAGAGTCCCATCCCGGCTCCTTCGCTTTTATACTTGTATCTTAAACGGGCATGATTTCCGTGTAATTCAAAGACAGGGGATTTTTTTCTCCCATTACCGGAAAACTCAAGGAGTTTGACATATGCTCTGGAGTTACCGGAATTGGTGGAACTAGTTGAGGAACTGGACTCACGGATTTTAAGTGTATTGCTGGTATTGGAGTCCGAGCCGCCGATGGCAGTGCCAATAATGCCGAATATGAAGAGGACTCCCAGGCTAATCAGTGTGAATTTCAATGCTTTTTTCATACGTGCTATTTTAAGTTAGGGTAAAAAAAGGGTATATCTATGGGCTCTGGAATCATTTGGTTTGTAGTGGCTCACAAATATGCAAGGAATAATTGGCGAAGAATTATGGGAAACCGTAATGAGTGGGTATAATGTGCCAGGATGTCGTTCTTTAGCCAATAGCCGGGGTGACAGCCATTGGCGGGCGGTATCACATTATCCTGAGCCGGTTGCGGAGCGAGTCGCGGTAGGTGCTGCCAATAGGGATCTTTTCACCGTTAACAATAAGCTGATGAACTTCGATCATACTGATATGTCTGATGCCCACTACGTATGATTTATGTACCCGGATAAAATCCGCTGTCGGCAGAAGGTCGAAAATATCGCCCATATTTTCACGGATCAGTATGTTCCCGTCTTTCAGGCGGACGGTAATGTAATTGCCGTTCTTTTCCAGGTATAATATTTCGCTGACCCTGACCCGGTGGGTCTGCGGCCCGCTTTTTATAAATACGGCAGCGTCTTCGTCTGTACTGGTGATGTTTCTTGACGACAATGCCGCCGCGGCTTTATTGATGGCCATAAGGAAGCGTTCAAAAGTTACCGGCTTCAGCAAGTAGTCCAGTGCATTGAGCTCATAACTTTCCACGGCGTATTGGCTATAGGCGGTGGTGAAAATGATCAGGGGCCGTGGTGACAAGGTTTGCAGGAGTTGTATCCCGCTGATATCCGGCATATTGATGTCGAGGAAGATCAGGTCGACCTTTTCGCGGTTCAGAAACTCTATCGCCCTGAGCGGTTCACGAAAGGTAGCCTTGAGATTGGTTAACCCGCTCTTTTGGCAATACCGTTCTATCACTTCCAGGGCCTTCGGTTCATCGTCGATGGCAATGCAGGTCATCATGACAGATCGATTTGGAGGTTAACCATAAATTTACCGTCTTCTTTATTAATTTTCAGTTGGTGTTTACCCGGGTAAACCAGCTCCAGCCTTCGTTTGACATTGTCGAGCCCGATGCCGCTGATCTCCATTTCCATTTTTTTGATAAAGCCGTGATCCGTATTGACACAGGTAAAGATCAGTTTTTGTCCGGAAACGATCATGGCGATCTGAATTGTCGTTCTTTGCCCTATGGCAACGCCGTGCTTAAAGGCATTTTCCACAAAGGGGATAAACAGCATCGGCGCGATTCGGGCATCAGCGATTTGCCCGCCTTGTTCAAACACTACTTTTACTTCCTCGTCGGCATAGCGCAGTTTGTTGAGGGTGATGCATTCCTTCAGGTAGGTGATTTCCTTGTCAAGTGGAACAGTTTCCGCATTGCTGTCATACAGCATATAGCGCATCATTCCGGAAAGTTTTGAAATACCGTCCGCGAGTTCATCATTTTCTTTGTCCAGCGCCATCGAAAACAGGTTATTGAGGGTATTGAACAGGAAATGCGGGTTGATCTGCGATTTAAGGAATTTGATCTCGGTGCTCATCTGGTTGGCCTGCAGCCGGGTTTGAATGAGCTCGCTTCTTGCCCATTCCTTCAGAATAAAATAGGCGAGAGCCATCCCCTCTATAACCAGGAAAGCGAACAGGATCACGGGCTGCATTTGCCGCCAGTCATGGATTATGAAGCTGATGGCCTCGAAACGGGGATGGGGGACAGGATCGCCAGGCTGCACCGGACTAAATGCCTGGACCGGCCTGAATACGGTGTCTCCGTTGGAAGTCGAAATCAGCAAGGGAGGCGGGTGGGGCGTTGGATTCGCCCGATCGAACATGGGGCCGACGATAAGGAAATTTGCACCAAATACCAGCAGGAGCCATGCGGCGCATATCGTCAACCGTACTATGCTATTTTTATTTCGGATGACTTTCCGGAATACCCAAAATACATTGCCATAAAAAAGCGCCGCAAGAAAACCAAGCATCGCATATACATAGGCCGAGATCGGCTGATCATCGTAGCTGTCTCTCATAGTCATACCCTTCGGATTAGGGCCTAACCTGGCCCATACGCGGATATGCGAACTATCCAAAGAAGTAAGTACATAAAAAACGCCTGCCCAAAACACCAGATGGAGCAATATTTCTATCCAACCTTTTTTATTAGCCATGCGCATGCCAACAAAGATAAAACATTGCACTTGCCATCAAAACCCCAGGTGTTTAACCCTCCGGATCGGTAGCCAAACGAGGTGTTTTTGAAATCCAGGATAACAAATAACCGGTCTTCGGGCATATCCAGGACTAATTCGTACCAAAGTTTTCGGGGAGCGGTGTCCCGGGAATAGGTTTGTTAAAAAAATAACAAGACCATGACAAAGCAATTACTCCTGGCCGTTGGTTTACTGGCGGCCTGTATCGGCGTTAAAGCGCAAAAGCCCGATACCGCGTGGATGATGGTGCATTATAAATTTACCCATGTAAGGGACACGACAAACCGGGCAAACGCTTACACAGAGAATATGGTGTTATTCATAGGCAAGAGTGCAAGCGCCTATAGGAGCTATGACGGGCTGGTGGCCGATCAACAGTTTAAAAAGGCATGGTCCGAGGCGGTCGCCAGCAGTCCTGACGGGCGCCCCATGATCAACCGAAGGGGAGTAGGTTCGCGCACCCAATATTATCAGTACCTGGCTCAGCAGAAATTGTTCATAAAAGATATACTGATGGTTAACGAGTACCTGATCGAAGGACCTATCCCCGCCATCGACTGGAAGATCGGCGACGACACGGCAACCTTTGGCGGTCTGCACTGCCAGAAGGCTACCGGCCATTTCGGGGGCCGGGATTACATCGTTTGGTTTTGCCCTGATCTGCCGGTGCATAGCGGCCCCTGGAAATTGAACGGCTTGCCAGGCGTCATTGTGGATGCCCGCGATACCAAAAACGAAGTGGTATTTGCCTTTGATGGTGTGGAAAAAACGTTCCCGGCGTCGTCCAAGGTCCAGTCGGCGTCCGGCAGTACGGATGACAAGGATCTGCCGCCGATATTGCGGGGTTTGAATGATGACCCGAATTTGATCGTACCGCCGGCCAGAGTGGTCAGGACCACGCAAAAGGAATTCGATAAGCTACGGGAGACCATGCAAAAGGATCCCGCTGCCTTTGCGCGTGCCATTAATACGGCCAGCGATCAGGGCACGGGCCCAAAGATGGATCATATTGTGACTGGCCCTAAAGGCAGCCGTCCTCCAGGTTCTGGCATCAACAACCCCATAGAACTGTCCGAAAAATGATGCGCATGCCTATAAAGGTTTTGAGCCTGTCGGTTATTGGCTTGTTGCTATACCTGGCGGGCTTTGGGCAAACTGTCAGGGGCACGGTAAAGGATAGCAGCGGGAAGGCCATTCCTTATGTCAGTGTCAACCTAAGAAATACCGTTACCAATCGGATCATCGGTTATGCTGTTACGGATGCCGGCGGTGCTTATACTTTACCAATCCCCGCGGGTGCATCGTTAAGCGGGCTGGTGATAGAAGTAACGAGCATCGGTTACAAGGCCCTGAGCCGTCGGGTAGCGGACGTACGCCTGGCCTATGATTTCATCATGGGCGTATCAGCGAACCAACTGCAATCTGTCGAGATCAAAAGCAGCCGTCCTGTGTTGCGAATCCATGGCGATACGCTTGGCTACAAGGTCTCTGAGTTTGCGGGTGCGCAGGATAGGGTGATCGGGGATGTACTTAAAAAACTGCCGGGGATAACGATCAGTTCCAACGGCGCCATCAGTTATAATAACAAGCCGATCTCCAACCTGTATATTAACGGTGATAATCTGCTGGATGATAAATATAATATTGCCACTAATACCATTCCGCAAGGCGTAGTGGAGCAGGTGCAGGTTATCCAGGGTGATCAGCCCATCAAGGTGCTGCAAAATAAGGTGATGAGCGAGGACGTGGCCCTGAACCTGAGTATAAAAAAAGGCGCTAAAATGCAACTGATCGGACAAGAGACCATTGGTGCGGGCCTGCCGGGCAACTATGATGTCGACCTGAACGCGATGTTATTCAAGGACAATTACAAGGCCATCAATTATCTGAAGGGTAACAATACCGGATACGACCTGCAGCAGGAATTGGTTGCCCATAATTCAACTAACTATGAGCAACTGATCGATCATGCTATGCCGGCAGCGCTGCTGACGCTCGGTACGGTAAACAACCCGGCATTATCGCGCAGCCGTTATTTGTTCGATCAATCTGCGCTTCTCAATCTTAATAACCTGGTCAAATTACGTTCCGACCTGCAGGTCAGGATAAATGCCTGGTATTTCCATGATAACCAGCGGCAGGAATACAGCCAGCAGAGCAACATCTTTTTGCCCGGAGATACTGTCCGGTATAATGAGACGCAGCACAACCGTTCCCGGCCGGATCTCCTGCACACCCAATTAACGCTGAACATCAACAGGAGCAAGTATTATCTGAATGATGTCCTGGTGATGGATAATAACCGGACTGTATCGTATTCGGATCTGAACACGGGGGATGCCCCGGTAGGACAGGTCCTTCATGACAATCCGCTGAGCTTCTCCAATGAATTCAACCTGATGAGATCCTTCAGGTCAAACCATATCATACAGGCTTATTCCTATATCAGTCATTCGGCCGAACCGGAGAACAGGGCTATCGGGCCGAATTATAAACCGGAAATTTTTAACAGCAATACTCCCTATTCGCAAATGGTTCAGCGTGTAAATGTGCCGACCTGGTACACTACGAATTATGTGTCGTTCAAAATACCATCCAATCTGATCACGCAGAGCTATAAAACGGGTTTTAGCGTTCAATCGCAGGTGCTAAGGTCCGACCTCGGCGTGGTGCAGGTTAACAACAAGATAAGCCCGCAATCGGACAGCTCGATGAATCATTTGACCTGGACCCGGACAAAATTATACGCGTCGGCGGACTATGACCTGCCCGGAACGATCTTTCAGGCAAACCTTAGCCTGCCGGTCAGTCTGCAGCAGATCGATTATTCCGATCCTCTGTATACGCTGGACAAACAGTCGACCCATTTATATTTTAACCCGCTGTTAAAAGTAAAATACCAGGTTGGCGCTGAAAATTATTGCTATTTCTCCTATCGTTCCCGCCATGAGACGGGTACCATCGAAGATATTTACCAGGGCACTATTTTGAAAGATTACCGGACGTTATATGCCAACAGCGCAGATCTGATCGAAAAGCGGGACCAGAATGCCTCAGCCAGTTTCAGTTACCGCAAATCGCTGATCATGCTTTTCGCCAGCCTGAGTATTAATTATGACCATCTTGCGGCCAGTAAGATCGCCTCAGCGATCCTTACCAATAATTTGCAGCGGCAGGTCCTTCTGCCTTTTCCGAATGCTAGTGACTCCTGGACGGCTGGCGGGACGGTGAGCAAATATTCCTTTGTTTTGAAGACCACCTTTAGCGCCGGTTTACAATGGCAGAGTACCCGATCGGTCCAGCTACAGAATGATCAGCCATTGCCTTTCAATACGATCACCAAAACCGGTTCGTTTGGCGCGAATACCAAGGTAGGGGAACATGTGGCCATCGACTATAAGGCCACGTTGATCCAAACGGCCAGTCATTCGGCGGTAGATGCATCTGCGGGTCATATCGACCAGCTACAGCAGCAGGCCGCGGTTGAATACAACCCCCTGACCAATGTGCAATTCAAGTTGTCTGGCGAACATTACTTTACCCGACAGGAGGGCAATCCCGACCTGAAGTACTTTTTTGCCGATGCCCTGGTAAGATTCAAGCCTCAAAAGAGTAAGGCCAGTCTTGAGCTCAGCGCTGTAAATTTTCTGAATGTAAAGACCTATAGGGCGTTGTATCTTTCGGCAAATGCGTTTGCGGCCAGTTCATATGCTCTGCCTGGGCGGATCGTTTTGTTGAAGGTGATGTTTAATCTTTGATTTTGTTTGATCCAGGAGGATGGGTTTTTGAGAACCAAATTATAAAGGGCCGCATTTGATGCGGCCCTTTGCATGAGTAGCCAGAACGGGACGATTGTCTAACCGATTGCTAATTGATTTGCAGAATTTTAGCGAATTGCCCGGCTAATATCCTGACAAAACTTATTGGAAGGTTGCAACAGATTTGACTGGAATATGGTGAATTTGGCCATAGATTAGTTTGTGACATAAGTTTTGGCTGGTTAGATTGGCAGACTTGGCCAAAAATGGAAAAATATGTACCTTTATGGCCAAATTGAAGGTCATGAATAAACTTATTGGCCGTAAAAAAGAGTTGAACCTACTAAATAGCCTGAAGGGTGAAGAGTCTCCGGCCTTTTTAGCAGTGTATGGGAGAAGAAGGGTAGGAAAGACCTTTTTAATTAGGCAAGCCTTTGATAATCAATTTGATTTTTATTTGACTGGATTGTCTAATGGTAATTTAACTCAACAGTTGGCAAATTTTCATGCTGCTCTTATTCAGTTTGATCCAATGGGTACTGAACGAGAGCCTGCTACAGAGTGGTTCACTGCATTTCGGCAACTCATAGTATTATTGGAATCCAGCAAGCGCTCAAAAAAAATCGTTTTCCTCGATGAACTGCCATGGCTAGATACTGCACAATCCAATTTTATATCAGCTCTTGAGCATTTTTGGAACTCATGGGCAAGCGCAAGGAATGACGTCATATTGATCGTTTGCGGTTCAGCTGCAGGATGGATGATTAATAAGCTTATTCACAACAGGGGAGGTTTATATAACAGAGTGACTCACCGAATAAAACTGGAGCCATTTACCTTAAAAGAATGCGAGGAGTTTTTGAAATACAAGTCGGGGATATTTGATAGGTACCAGGTCGTGCAGTTGTATATGGTCTTGGGCGGCATTCCGTTTTATCTGGATCAAGTAAATCCAGCTGAAAGCGCTGCTCAGAATATTAATAGATTGTTCTTCGAGAAGAATGCTGTGTTACGGGCAGAGTTCGATAGCTTGTATAAATCTCTATTTGATAATGCAGAGAAACATATTGCAGTCATTGAGGCCCTGAGCAAAAAAGCGAAGGGATTAACCCGTGGTGAATTAATAAAAGAGGCTAAATTATCCACAGGGGGCAGTGTTACAAGGATTTTAAAAGAATTGGAGGAAAGTAATTTTATCCGGAAATATGCATCCTATGGCAAAAAAGAACAAAATAGTCTATATCAGCTTTCTGATTTTTATTCTTTATTTTATTTGAGGTTTGTAAAAAAAGCGAGCGTGCTTGATGAAAATTTCTGGATTAACGGGCTGGATAGCCCCGAACAACGTGTGTGGAGTGGTTATGCTTTCGAGCAGGTTTGTCTTGCTCATATCAGGGAAATAAAGCAGGCATTGGGTATCAGTGGTGTGCAAACTGCGACTTCGTCATGGGTCAAGACCGGGGCGGGCCCGAACACTCAGATCGACCTGGTGATTGACAGACGGGACCAAGTGATCAATATTTGCGAAATGAAATTTTCGATCAATGACTTCTCAATCAATAAAAAATATGCTGAAGAACTGAGAAATAAGGTTGGTATTTTTAAGGAGGAGACAAAAACGCGTAAAGCAGTTTTTCTTACTATGATAACAACTTTCGGGTTGAATAAGAATAGCTATTCTGCTTCATTAATTCAGAATGACCTGACGATGGATGTTTTGTTTGTGTGAGATACTAAAACTTCCTCAGTACATAGGCCTGATACATCTTCTTGGATGTTAGATTGAGAGTTGAACCGGTTATTTATTTGAATGTTAGGAATTTGTATATCTACTGATGAAATATAAGCTGGAATATCTAACCGGCAAGTATTTTAGAAGGAACTGATTTGTAATGAAAAGGGCCACAGTAATGTGGCCCTTTTTGGGGGTGTAGCGCGATCGGGATTTGAACCCGAGACCTCAGGGTTATGAATCCTGTGCTCTAACCAACTGAGCTATCGCGCCGGTTGTTAGTCATTTACAATTGTCATGGTTGACCGGGGTTTGTAAATGGGCTGCAAAAATAGAGAAAAAAGATTGGAAAAAGCATTTTCAAGAGATGAAATAAGGGAAGAATAAAAGGGGAGGGGAGGAGGATGTGAGTAGGGTGGGGTGAAGGCGATTTTGGGTTGGGGATAGGGTGGTTAATGAGAGGAGAAGGAGCATCCTGAGAGAGACGGGAAGGGAAGGGCAAAAAAAGGCCCTCTGTGGAAACAGAAGGCCGTCTAACGATTGCTTGCCATATGAAAATTCTTAAAAGATCGATGTTGCTGGTGGCCCTTTGCCTATTTCACTATTCTCTTTCACTGTCTCTTGCGGCCACAAAAATAAGTATCAAAGAAAGAACTTAATAATATCAAAAGGTTAAAAAACGGTTATTTGCTAAATCCTTTTACTTGCTTCTTCTTTTCTCCTTTCGTTCTGAGTGCAAGATCGGAGGTTTTGCTGAGAAATGGAAATAATTTTATTAACTTTTTTAAAAATTTATCTCTGCCAGGCGCAAAACAATGTATTGTTTTTTATTTAATATGAAAATTGAGGTCTTATTGAGCCAAAATAGTCTTATCTACCCCTAAAATTCGCGTATTTCAATAAATCGATAAACAAATATATATTTATCAATATCTGTTTGTCGACCTGATTTATGCATATTTTATGTTAGACGCGGTCTGGGCCACGAAGGGAAACAGCGACGGATGAATTATTTTGATCTACCCGGATATTGTTCGAGGGCTTTCTCTAAACAATCCATGGCTTTGTCGAGGTCATCTGCGTTGAGGACATAGGCAAGCCGGACTTCCTTCTTTCCTAATCCTTTTGTGCCATAGAAGCCGCCCGCCGGGGCCAGCATTACTGTTTGATTATTATACGAGAAAGACTCGAGCAGCCACTGGCAGAACACGTCGGAGTCGTCGACAGGCAGGCTGGCCATCGCGTAGAAGGCGCCGCCCGGATTGGGGCAGAATACGCCGGGGATCTTGTTCAGCCGGTTGACGAGGACGTCTCTTCGCTTCAGGTATTCGGCCCTGGTTGCATCAAAGTAGTCAGCAGGCAGATCGGTAGCCGCCTCACCAAGGATCTGAGCGAAGGATGGCGGGCTGAGCCGGGCCTGTGCAAATTTCATGACCGTGTCGAGGACGGCCTGGTTACGGGTGACCAATGCCCCGATACGGCCTCCGCAGGCGCTGTATCGTTTGGAGATGGTATCCATCATGAGCACGTTGTCTTCCGCTCCTTTCAGGTCCATCGCGCTGACGTGCACGCCGCTGTAGCAGAAGTCGCGGTAGGCTTCGTCGGAGAAGAGATATAGATTATGTTTAATGATCAGTTCTTTCAGCGTCTCCATTTCCTCCCTGCTATAGAGGTAGCCCGTTGGATTATTGGGGTTGCAGATGACGATGCCCCGGGTACGCGGCGTGATGAGTTTTTCAAACTCCGCTACGGGCGGCAGGGCGAAGCCGTTCTCAATATAGGAGGTGAGGGGCACCACCTTTACGTTGGCTGCCACTGCAAAGCCGTTGTAGTTGGCATAAAAAGGTTCAGGGATGATGACCTCATCACCTGCGTCAAGACAGCTCATAAAGCCAAAGAGGATGGCTTCGGACCCGCCGGTGGTAACGATGATCTGCTGGTAGTCTACGTCGATGCCCAGATTCCGGTAATAGGTCGACAGCTTGCGCCGATAGCTTTCATTACCGGCGCTGTGGCTATATTCCAGGACCTTGAAGTCGAAGTTCCGCACGGCGTCGAGGGCCATTTTGGGCGTTTCGATGTCAGGCTGGCCGATATTGAGGTGATATACTTTGACGCCTTTTTTTTTGGCTGCCTCTGCATAAGGCACGAGTTTCCGGATCGGCGAAGCCGGCATTTGTTGTCCGCGTTGGCTAATGGTTAACATGGCGCAAAAGTAAAAAGAAAAACCTCCCGGTACCGGGAGGTTTTTCTTTTTTTATTGGGGAACCAGCCTTAGCGGCCGGACTTGTTGTTCTTGGAGGCTTCGTATTTTGTATAGGCGTCGGCTGTCAGTACTTCACCGGTAATTTTCAACTGAACGGGCAAATCAACACCTGCTACTTTTATTGTAATGGATTTGTTGAAAGGGCCAACATTGGCGGCATTGAAACCAGCGGTGATCTTGTCGTCCTTTCCTTTTGCGATGGCGCCTTCGGGTTTAACCGGGGTCGTGCAACCGCAGGATGGAACGGCAGATTCGATGATAACCGGAGACGTGCTTATATTGGTGAACTCAAATTCGTGTGATACGGGCGTGCCTTGTTTGATCTTTCCAAAGTCATAGCTCAGCTCTTTGAACTTTACAACGTCTTCGGCTTTTTTTGCCTGGGCAAATACACCAGCGGATAAGAGTAGTACGCTGGCGGCGAGGAATAGTTTCTTCATTTCTATTAATTTATTTGTTTTAATAACTGAACGGATGAGTTTTCAGGCGCCGAGCTCGTGGGTACTTTGTATACCTCTCCTGTAATGGTGAGCGTCTTTGTCTGATTGGTATTATACACAACGGTTACAGTCTTTGAAAAGGTGCCTTCGGCATAGGCATTATAGCCGACCCTGATCTTTGCTGTCGCCCCGGCTTCTATGGGGTCCCGGCTCCACTCAGGGGTGGTGCAGCCACAGGATGCCTGTACATTATCGAGCTTCATCGCCGTGCTGCCGGTATTCACAATTTCGAAAGTATAGGTGGCGGGCCTTCCCTGCGGGATCTTTCCGAAGTTGTGGCTGTTTTCCTTCAATTGAAGCACATCTGCGGGTTTGGGAAGTGCTGTTCCTCCGGTGTTGACTGCCTGCGCACGTGCGGCAAGAACGGTGGAGAAAAGACTGATCACAATTGCTAATTTTTTCATAGTTTGGCTGCTTTAAGCAGGATATAAAATTAAGGACTTATCGGCAATAATAAAAGTACAGACTTAAGCGCGGCTTTGCCAATAAAACGCCATAAAATTAACACCTATTTTATTTTTTGCCTTTTTTTAGGACCAAACGGGCGGGAGTCCCGTTAAAGAGACATTTAGCGATTTTGGTGTAAAAATATATTTTTCCATTTTTTTTGCACCAATCAAACGGGACGGAGTCCTTTTAAAAATAACAATCAATGAGATAGGGTGTTGTGTATCTGAGGAGAATGCTAAATTTGCAGCTTTGAGTGACCTATTTGCGATCAAATTTTAACTCTAATGGAAAATCTTTTTGCCTCAGAAGTCCTTGATCCCGAAAAACTGTCCTTTGACAAGTTCCGGGAAGAAGTTTTAAAAGACTACAGGTCTGCCTGCGAGAGTCGGGAAGCCAGCCTTCTGGGCCGCAAAGAGGTGCTTACCGGGAAGGCCAAATTTGGCATTTTTGGGGATGGGAAAGAGGTCCCGCAGGTCGCCATGGCCAAGTTCTTCAAGCCCGGTGATTTTTATGCGGGTTATTATCGCGACCAGACCTTTGCCTTTGCTACAGGCGCCGCCACCATCGAAGAGTTCTTTTCTCAATTATATGCAGACCCTGATCCTGCGCACGATCCGCATAGTGCCGGACGGCAGATGAATTCGCATTTTGCGACACCTTTTATCGATTCAGATGGGGCTACGCTGGACCTGGTGAACCGAAAGAACCTTACGGCCGGGCTGGCGCCTACTGCCGCCCAGATGCCAAAAGCGCTGGGGCTGGCCAGCGCCTCGAAGGCTTTCCGGGAGATCAAAGTTTTGCAGCCCTTTGAGGAGCTTTCCAATAAAGGTAATGAAGTATGTTTCTGCACGATCGGCGATGCGTCCACGAGCGAGGGGCATTTCTGGGAGACGCTGAACGCTGCAGGAGTGCTGCAGGTGCCGCTGGCTATCTTTGTCTGGGATGACGGTTATGGTATTTCGGTACCTCGCCAGTTCCAAACGACAAAGGGGTCTATTTCCGAAGCCCTGAAAGGCTTTCAGAAGAAAGATGGAACCAACGGCATCGATATTTATAAGGTCAAGGCCTGGGATTATGCCGGTATGTGCGAGGCTTTTGAGGCGGGTATACGGTCTGTCCGGCAGACACATACCCCCGTCCTTTTCCATGTCGAAGAAGTGACCCAGCCCCAGGGGCATTCCACCTCGGGCAGCCATGAGAGATATAAAAGTCCTGAACGCCTCGAATGGGAAAGGGAGTGGGATGGGATCAAAAAAATGAAGGAATGGATCATCGATAATGCCCTGGCTGCCGAAGATGAACTGAATGAGATCGAGACGGAGGCAAAAGAGCTTACGCGCAACAGCCGGAACCGGGCCTGGGAAAAATACCAGGAACCTATCCGGCTCCAGGTGAATCGTTCGGTCGACCATATCCGGAATATGGCCGGACAGTCGCCGGATCAGTCCGAGGACCTGCTGAAGATCGCTTCGACGCTGGCTGCCAACCGGGAGCCAGGTCGTAAAGAAGTGTTGCAGGCGCTGCACCAGGCCATCAGCCTTGCTGGCGGGGGTGCGTTGCTGGGGGCGAAGGCACCGGCGGGGGGAGGAGAGGGTTTGGCAGGAAGTGGGGCGAAGGCACTGGCGGGGGGCGCATCGGCTACGCATAATGCCGTAGGTTTTCTGGCTGAATTAAAGAAAGAGAATGCGGCCCTTTATAATACTCACCTTTATCATGAGGGCGCCCGTAATATCCTGCAGGTACCGGAAGTGGAAGCCGTGTTTTCCGACCATTCGCCGGTGCTCAACGGATATGAAGTGCTGAACCGGTATTTTGACGAGCTGTTCACGCATAATCCCAAGGTGATCGCTTTTGGCGAGGATCTGGGAAAGATCGGGGACGTGAACCAGGGATTTGCCGGCCTGCAGGCCAAACATGGTGTTGAACGCATTTTTGATACCGGCATCCGGGAGCTGACCATCATGGGTCAGGGGATCGGGATGGCTTTCCGCGGCCTCCGGCCCATTGCGGAGATCCAATATATCGACTATTTATTATATGGTCTTCAGCCTTTGAGTGATGACCTGGCTTCCCTTCAGTATCGGACGGGCGGGAAACAGACGGCGCCCCTGATCGTCAGGAGCCGTGGACATCGTCTCGAAGGCATATGGCACAGCGGTTCGCCCATGGGGCTCATCCTCCATTCTCTAAGAGGTTTGCACGTGTGTGTCCCCAGGAATATGGTGCAGGCTGTCGGGATGTACAATACCCTTTTGGAAGGAGTCGATCCTGCCCTGATGATCGAATGTCTCAACGGGTACCGGCTGAAAGAGAAGCTGCCTGCGAATCTCCTGGAGTTCCGCGTTCCGCTGGGTATTCCTGAAGTTGTCCGGGAAGGGGACGATATTACGATCGTTTCCTATGGCGCCACTTTGCGGGTTGTGCAGGAAGCGGCTGTCGCGCTGGATGCGAGGGGGATCAGCTGTGAGGTGGTGGATGTGCAGACCCTTTTGCCGTTCGACGTCAATCATGGCATTTTGCAATCGCTGAAGAAGACCAGCCGGATCCTTATCGTTGATGAGGATGTGCCGGGTGGGGCGGCAGGTTTTATCTTTAATAAAGTGATGGAGGAGCAGGGCGGTTATAAGTGGCTGGACACGGCTCCGAGAACGATTACCGCGCAGGCGCACCGGCCGGCCTATTCCAGTGACGGGGATTATTTTAGCAAGCCCAATGCGGAGCAGGTTATTGATGTAGTGAGGGAGATGGTGGCGGAATAGTGCGGTTATCTCCCCCACAGCTGGCGCTGTGGGGGAGGCCGGGATCTTGTTATTTGAGATTGTAGAAGACCTTTTGAACGTCTTCGTCCTGTTCCAGTTTGTCGACCAGCTTTAGCACTTCCTGTGCCTGGTCTTCGGGTAATTCTACCGTAGTCGTAGGGATCCATTCGATCTCCGAACTGATAGGAGTTATGCCTTTTTCTTCCAGGGCCTTTTGCATGTTGCCGAAGTCATTGAAGGCGGAGCGCAGTACGATGATGGGTTCGTCATTTTCGCCGGTGCCGTCTCCCATTTCTTCGAGGCCATGGTCGATAAGTTCGAGCTCAAGGTCATCGATATTGACGCCTTCGGGTTTTAATTTGAAAGTTCCCATTTTTTTGAACTGGAAGCTGACGCTGCCGCTGTTGCCGAGGACGCCATGGCCCTTGTTAAAATGGGATTTTACGTTGGCCACGGTACGGACATGGTTGTCGGTTGCTGTTTCCACCAGGATTGCAACACCATGAGGACCATAGCCTTCGTATAGGATCTCTTCATAGTTCTCCATTTCCTTTCCCTGAGCGCGTTTGATAGCGGCTTCCACCCGGTCTTTGGGCATGTTAACGCTCTTGGCGTTCTGGAAACAACGGCGCAGGGCCGGGTTTGTACCTGGGTCGGGGCCTCCTGCCTTGACGGCGATGGCGATTTCCTTGCCGATACGGGTGAATTGTTTGGCCATCCGGTCCCAACGGGCAAACATGGTGTGTTTTCGTACTTCAAATATGCGACCCATAGTTCTTTACTTTTGGTGTGTGGGGGGCAAATTTAATATAAAAAAGAAACCGCCCCGAAAGAAAAAAGTCGGGGCGGTTTCTTTTTCGATGTATGTCCGGCAAAAGAATTTTGCCGGGGAGACCGTACGCCGCAAGGTGTACGGTCTTTTTAAATGGGCTATTTAAGCTTTGAGCTTACTGTTGTTTTTACTGTAGGCGAAATAAATGATGAGGCCGATGATCATCCAGACAAGGGCTGTTACCAGGGTTTCTCCATCCAGGGATACGATCATCGCGGTGCAGACCAGCATGCCCATAATTGGTACAAAGGGTACCAGGGGGGCCCTGAAGGGGCGTGGACGATTGGGGTCGTTCCTGCGCATGATCCACACGCCTGCGCTGACCAGCACGAAGGCGAAGAGGGTTCCGATGCTGGTCAGGTCACCCGCCACGCTACCCGGGACAAAAGCAGCGAATAAGCCCACGAATACGAAAAGGATCATATTGGACTTATAAGGCGTGCGGAATTTGGGGTGGAGGGCGCAGAAGACCTTGGGCAGAAGACCGTCGGTGGCCATAGTATAGAACACCCGGCTTTGGCCCAGCAACATCACGAGAATAACCGAAGAGAAGCCGGCGAGGATACCGATGGTCACCAGGCTGGACAGCCAGCCATATCCTTTCATATAGTGGTCGATCGCATAGGCTACGGAGGCTTCTTTGCCTTCCTTTACAAAGTCTGTAAAAGGAGCGACACCTGTCAGGACCCAGGAGAAAAGAACATAGAGAAGCGTACAGATCACCAGTGAACCCAGGATACCTATAGGCATATCCCTGCTGGGGTTCTTGGCTTCCTGTGCGGCGGTGGATACGGCATCAAAGCCGATGAAGGCAAAGAATACGACACCGGCCCCGGTGAGCACACCTCCCCATCCGTGTCTGAAGAAGCCGGCATAACTATATAATGAGCCGTCCCTCAGCTGTGCGGGGGGAGCGTCTGCCGGGATCAAGTAAGGATGATGGTTGGCAGGATTGATGAATTGCCAGCCCACTGCGATGAATACCAGGACGATCGCCACCTTGATAAAGACGATGACTGCATTTACTGAGGCTGATTCCTGGGTACCTTTTATTAAAAGTAGTGATAGAAGCAGAAGGATGATGAGGGCCGGAGCGTTCATGATCCCCGAATGTAACTGACCATCTATCAGGATCTTTTCAAAAGGGGAATGGGACCATTCGAAAGGGATTGCCCCCCCCAGCAACTTATTCAGGAATTCACTCCAGGCGATGGAGACGGTAGCCGCACCCAGTGCGTATTCGAGGATCAGGGCCCAGCCGATGATCCAGGCGACGAGCTCACCCATTGTAGCGTAGGCATAGGTGTAGGCGCTGCCGGCGATGGGGATCATGGAGGCAAATTCCGCGTAGCAAAGGCCGGCAAAGGCACAACCGATGGCTGCAACGATAAAGGAGACGGTAACAGCGGGTCCGGCATGTTCCCCGGCGGCGGCGGCTGTTCTGACGAACAAACCAGCACCGATAATGGCGCCGATGCCTAGGGCGATGAGGCTCCAGGCGCCAAGGGTTCTTTTCAGACCCTTTTCAGAATCTCCCGCCTGGGACATAAGAACATCCAAAGATTTCTTTCGAAATAAACTCATATTAAGCTTGTTTTGATAAGTTGATGTGTGACGACTAGGGCCGAAAATAAACAAATATTTAATTTCGCCGGGCAATTCTTTAAGTTTTGCGCGTGAGTGTGCGGAGATATTATATGAAATTGTGTCCTTGAAATAGTTTTTTTTGAAAATTTTTTGCCACAATTCAAAAATTTTCGATTGTTTGCATCCTATTGTGTGCAGGGACCCGGGGCGCAGCCGGGCAAATATTGCCGAATATGCCAAAGATCAGCCTTACAGGATGGATTATGATAGCCATGGTAGCGGGCGTGCTGCTGGGCTTGTGGGTGCATTATAATGGCAGTCCTGCCCAGGTTGCCACATTCTCCGATGTCATCAATGTTTTGACGGATATCTTTTTGCGGCTGATCAAAATGATCATTGCTCCGCTGGTTTTTTCCACACTTGTGGTTGGGATCGCCAAATTAGGGGATATCAAGGCGGTAGGCCGGATCGGAGGCAAGACCCTGCTTTGGTTCATGGGCGCCACCTTGTTGTCCCTGTCGCTTGGGTTGATCGTCATGAGCAATCTGTCGCTGGGCACCGAGCTTAATCTGCCGATGCCTCCGGCCGGTGCTTCCACGGGGCTGGAGTCTACGATTTCCTTTAAGACGTTCATTACTCATATTTTCCCAAAGAGTATTTTCGAGGCGTTGGCAAATAATGAGATCTTACAGATCGTCGTGTTTGCCGTGTTCTTTGGGATCGCTACGGCTTCGATCGGGGAGAAGGGGAAGATCGTGATCAAGGCCCTGGATGCAGTCTCGCTGGTCATCCTGCGGGTGACCGGGTATGTCATGTATTTTGCACCGGTTGCCGCCATGGCGGCCATTGCCTCGATCATGGCCATTAAGGGACCGGAATTACTTTATACCTATGGTAAGTTCATTCTTGCCTTTTATCTTTCCATTCTTGGGTTGTGGCTG
The DNA here is from genome assembly GCA_035492595.1 of Puia sp. Taxonomy (GTDB): domain Bacteria; phylum Bacteroidota; class Bacteroidia; order Chitinophagales; family Chitinophagaceae; genus Puia. Next base: position 4,347 of record DATJJA010000077.1, on the reverse strand, counting down.
CTGCTGATGGTAATCGCTTCTTTTTTTATCGGCAGGCGGGTGATAGAGCTGGCGCTGACCATTAAGGATATGGTGCTGCTGGCCTTTAGTACAGCCAGTTCGGAAGCTGCTTTTCCGAGGCTGATAGTCGAACTGGAGAATTTCGGCTGTCCACCCAAGATCGTAAGTTTTGTATTGCCGCTAGGTTATTCATTTAACCTGGATGGCAGCATGCTTTATATGACCTTTGCATCCTTGTTTATAGCGCAGGCGTACAATGTACAGCTGACGCTGGGACAAGAAATTTCCATGTTACTCGTTCTAATGCTGACAAGTAAGGGGATCGCGGGAGTTCCACGTGCAGCCCTGGTAGTTATAGCCGGTACTCTTTCGCTATACAATATACCGCAGCAGGGCTTGTTACTTTTGCTCGGCATCGACCAGATACTGGACATGGCCCGAAGCGCCACCAACGTATTGGGCAATAGCATCGCGTCGGTGGTAGTCAGCAAATGGGAAGGTGAGCTGGAAGGAAGTCCCGTCAATATAAAATGACAATTTTTTTATGCTACAACTCTTAACGATCCACTTAAAAGACCTTGTAAACCCTGAATTCTACATTAATAATGGCGGTTTGTGGGTCCTCTTATTTATTGTTTTTGCGGAGACCGGTCTGATGATCGGCTTCTTTTTGCCTGGGGATAGTCTTTTGTTTGTTGCGGGCATTTACTGCGAGAAGCTGATAGGCAGCATGATCGATGGGGGGACAGGCAGCCCTTTTCTCAACCTGGTGTTGTTGTGGGCGATGGTATCTATCTGCGGGATCGCCGGGAATGTGGTGGGATATTGGTTCGGTCATAAGACAGGGCCTTTTCTTTTTCACCGGAAGGATAGTCTTTTATTCAAGAAGAAGCACTTGTACCAGGCCAAGGAGTTCTATGACAAGCATGGTGCGGTTGCGATAATCTTTGCCCGTTTCCTGCCGATCGTGCGGACCTTTGCTCCGATCATCGCAGGAATTGTGGCGATGGACCGAAAGAAGTTCCTGATCAATAATGTCATTGGCTGCCTGGCCTGGGTATTTGCCATGATCTTTGGCGGGTACTATCTGCAGCAGTTCGTGCAGACAAAATACAATTTTGATCTTAAGGAACACCTGGAAGTCATCGTGATCGGCATTGTCATCATTACAACGGCTCCTGTCCTTTACAAGATATTTTTTGGCCGGAAGAATTCGGCTCCCACCGAGGATCCTTATAAAAATTCATAATTTGGCATGGAACAACAAAAGAAAGTCTCTCTTTTCAATCTGGCTGTTATCGTTGGGGCGCTGGGGTACTTTGTGGACGTGTATGACCTTTTACTTTTTAGCATTATACGGGTTCCTTCCCTGAAGTCGCTGGGTTTAAGCCCGGAGGATATCGATAAAAAGGGTTTGGATATCCTCAATCTCCAGATGATCGGGCTGCTGGTGGGCGGTATCGTCTGGGGGATATTGGGGGACAAGAAGGGGAGGCTGAAAGTGTTGTTTGCTTCTATCATTTTGTATTCGCTGGGTAGTATCGCCAATGGGTTTGTCCATACGGTGGGGCAGTATGCTGCGGTGCGTTTCATTACCGGGCTGGGTCTGGCTGGTGAGTTGGGGGCAGGGATCACGCTTGTGAGCGAGCTGATGCCAAAGGAAAGGCGCGGGCTGGCGACCTCGCTGGTGGCCGGTATCGGGCTTAGCGGGGCTGTCTTTGCTTATTTTATCAAAGTACAGTTCGGGGCATCGGCAGAAGGGTGGCGGACCTGTTATTTTATCGGTGGCGGGCTTGGTTTTCTCCTTTTGCTGCTGCGGGTGGGATTATTGGAATCGGGGATGTATAAGAATATCGAGCAAAGCAATGTGCGGAAAGGGGATTTTTTTATGTTGTTTACCAAGGGTGAACGGTTGAAGAAGTATCTGACGGCTATTCTTATCGCGTTGCCAAACTGGTATGTGATAGGGATACTGATCTCTTTTTCGAATAAGTTTGCCAAGCAGATGAATGTGCAGGGGACGGTGGATCCGGGTAAGGCGATAATGTATGCGTATGCGGCTATAGCCGTGGGTGATGTGTTGATCGGGTTTATCAGCCAGGGGTTGAAAAGCCGTAAAGCTTCCTTGTTGATCTTTCATATTATCAGTATAATAGGAGTTGTGTGGTTCTTTCATTTACAGGGCGCCCAGGTCAGTACTTTGTATTGGGTTTGTATCGTGCTGGGGTTTGGGACGGGGTTCTGGGCGATGTTCGTGACCATGGCGGCGGAGCAGTTCGGGACCAATATCCGGGCTACTGTGGCGACGACGGTGCCGAATATGGCGAGGGGGTCGCTGAACCTGGTTTCCCTGTTGTTTGTCTCTTTGCAGGGGTATCTGGCGCCTGAGCATGCTTATTTTCAGAGCGGTTGGATTACCGGGATCATTGTTTTCGTCATTGCTTTTATTGCTTTGGCCATGACTAAGGAGACGTTTGGTAAAGACCTTGATTATATTGAGCAGTAAGAAATGGCACCAGCCATTGAACCAGAGTACAGATGAAATTTTTGATCATTCGCTTCAGCTCCATCGGTGATATCGTACTCACCACTCCTGTTGTCCGGTGTCTGAAAAGACAGATTGCGACGGCGGAAGTGCATTATCTCACCAAGGCTTCTTTCCGGCCGATACTGGCCGCCAATCCCTATATCGATAAGATCCATTGTCTGACGGATGACCTGGAAGGGGTGATCGGGTCGCTGCGCGGCGAGGATTTTGATTATGTCATCGACCTCCATCATAATCTGCGGACCCTGAAGGTGAAGAGGGCGTTGGGGAAGAAGTCTTTTTCGTTTGCCAAGCTGAATATAGAGAAGTGGTGGTATACCAATTTTAAATGGAACAGGATGCCTGACCGGCATATCGTGGACCGGTATATGGATACGCTGGCTTCATTTGGGGTAAAGAATGATGGGGCCGGTTTGGATTATTTTATTCCGGCTGCGGATGAGCTGGGTTTGGGGGATATCCCTACTTCGCACCAGGCAGGGTATGTTGGTTTGGTGATAGGCGCGGCGCTGGCTACGAAGAAATTGCCTTTTCATAAGCTCAAGGAGATCTGTGAGCAGACTCGCTTTCCGTTGGTGCTGTTAGGGGGACCGGAAGATGCGGCCGTGGGGATGGAATTGGCGAATATCGATCCGATACGGATCTATAATTCCTGCGGGAAGTTCAATCTGAATGAATCGGCTGCGCTTGTCCGGCAGGCGAAGCTGATCGTTACGCATGATACGGGGCTGATGCATATTGCGGCGGCGTTCAAACGGCCGGTGCTTTCTATTTGGGGGAATACGGTGCCTGAGTTCGGGATGTATCCTTATTATGGGGAGAATTATCTTTTGAATTATGGGGGTGGGGGAAGTGGGGGCATTGGTGTGGGGGAGGGAAGCGGGAGCGCTGGTGTGGGGAAGTTTGGGAGGAATGAGGGTGAGCGGAAGCTGCCTTATGAGATGATGGAGGTGCAGGGATTGTCGTGCCGGCCTTGTTCCAAGATAGGATATAAGAAATGTCCGAAGGGGCATTTTAATTGTATGGAGCTGCAGCCGGTGGATAAAGTGGTAAGGGCGATAAATCCCGGGTAGGTAGTACGCTGGCGCGGCGAGCGGCCTTCCCGGTGTTGTAGAAGGTCGCTCGCTGGGTTCAGGTCGGAGATCTGCGCAAGACGCGGCACTGCTATTCGCCGGAGCGCAGGCTGCTGGCGGGGTTGATAATGGCAGCCTTGATCGTTTCAAAGCTTACGGTAAGCCAGGCTAGGACCAGGGCGGCCATCGATGCAAGGAAGAAAACGGTCCAGCCTGCTTCGATATGATAGGCAAAACTTTCCAGCCAGCGATGGATGGCAAAAAAGGAAATGGGGACCGATATGACGACTGCAATAAGGATCAGGCGGGTGAATCCGGTAGACAAGAGATAGACGATATTGAATATAGAGGCTCCCAGCACTTTGCGTACGCCAATCTCCTTTGTGCGTTGCTGGGCCATGAAGGCGGAGAGACCGTAGAGGCCGAGGCTGGAGATGAAGATGGCCAGAAAGGCGAATAATTTAAAGATATTTCCCATTTGTTCTTCCCCCTTGTATAGATTGGCGAGATCCTGGTCCAGGAAATTATAGTTGAACGGATAAGCGGGGTTGAGGTTTTTTGAGATCTTTTCCAGCGCATGGATGGTTGCTTCTGTGGTGCCGGGCCTGGCGCGAACCACCACAGTACCTCCCCAGCTATTGAGGTGCAGGATCAGGGGTTCGATAACCTGGTGGATTGGTTTGAAATTAAAGTCTTTTACCACCCCGATGATGGTACCTTTCCGAT
>DATJJA010000076.1:0-55982 GCA_035492595.1 Puia sp. | reverse complement strand
GATGATATTGAGTCCATCACAGTATTGAAAGATGCGGCTGCTACGGCTATCTATGGCTCGAGAGGCTCCAATGGGGTCATCGTGATCACGACGAAAAAAGGTCGTTCCGGCAAGACACAGGTCCGGGTGGACGCAGAATATGGGAACAGCACCAACCTGCCACTGCCTGATGCCGGTAAGGTATTAACTCCTGCCCAGTATCGTATGATCTTCAACGAGGCCTTTAAGAACTATGGCTACACGGATGCCAAGATCGCATCTTTAGATAGCACTTATGCGCTGAATTCGGCGGGGAATGACTGGTACAAGCTGGTGACCAAGAATGGTCCGCAACGCCAATACAACATATCTCTCTCCGGTGGTGACGAAAAAACGCGGTATTTTTCATCGGCTGGTTATTACAACCAGGATGCCACCATCCTCAAATCAAATATCCGGAGGATCACGGGTCTGCTGAACATCGACCATACGATCAATAAGCAATTCTCCGTATCCACGGGTTTGAATTTCTCGAATGTTCAACAAAATACGCCTTTGCAGGGCAGCGCCTATTTTGGCTCTGCGGCTTCTGCCTGGTTGTTCCTTCGTCCTTTCCAGATGGCGTATAACCCGGATGGTACCGTTAACTCAAGTATAACGGGTAACGGAAACTTCCCCAATTCAGGCGACTATAATCCCTTGTATATCGCCGCTCATGACAAACGACTGCTGTCGGAGACGCGCATACTTGGCAACCAGACCATCAAATGGAATATCTGGGATCAGTTGAAATATACGGGTTATGTCAGCATCGACTACCAGGCGCTGGAAGAGACCATATTCCTGAACCCGACGGTAGGTGACGCCCTGAGCAGCAATGGCAGCGGCTCCAGCTACTATACGCGGTTCTTCAACTGGCTCGTCCGAAACCAGCTGGACTACCGGTACAATATACCCCATGTTGAAGATTTTTATGTGGATGCCAGCGTGGGCTATGAGTCGCAGCGGTCGACCAACTATTATAATCAGGCTACAGCTACGGGTTATCCGGCGTCCCAGCCCCTGCTGACGTCAGTAGGTGTAGCTTCGACGCCAACGACGGCCTCCGAGCTCTACTCGAATTTTACCTTTGCCGGCTTTTATTCCAAGGCCAATATCAATTATAAGAATCGTTATTCGATGAGCGGGTCGGTCAGAAGGGAAGGTTCTTCGAGATTCGGGGGCAACAATCTGTACGGAAGCTTCTATTCTGTCGGAGGTGCCTGGAATATCGATCAGGAAAAGTTCTTTATGGATCAGTCGACCCTTACTTCCCTGAAGGCGAGGACTTCTTATGGGACAACGGGTAATGCGAATGCCTTACAGAATTATACCTGGCGTCGAACGGCGAGTTATGGCTTCAACTACAACCTGGCTAACGGGCAGGATTATAGCATTATCGGGAATCCGGACCTGCGGTGGGAGTCTTCCAAGAAGTTCGATGCCGGTGTAGACATGGGATTTTTCAACGAGCGCCTGGGTGTCAGCCTGGATTATTACAACAACAAGATCGATGGTCTGATCCAGACGGTGAAACTGCCCATGGAGCTGGGATTTGCATCGACCTCTCAAACGGCCTCCGGACAGCCTCAGAACATCGGAGCCATGCAGAACAGGGGATTTGAGCTGACGATCAGGGGCCTCCCTGTGAAGACCAGGGATTTTACCTGGAGCGTGAACTTCAATATTGCAAAGAACACGAATAAGATGACGAAGCTGGCCGCGGCCGATGCCGCCAATGGAAGTTATTGGCTGGGGAAAGGGTATAGCTATTATACCTGGTATGCCCGTCAGTATGCTGGCGTCAACCCTGCGAACGGAAATGCGCAGTGGTATTATGATGCAGGCAAGACCAAGGATACGACGAACTATTCCGCGGCAACCCGTGTTCCTTTTGGACATGCCGATCCATCGGTGACCAGCGGTCTCAGCAATACGTTCACCTACAAAGGGCTGAGCCTGACAGTTGATGTTTACGGCAGCTTTGGCAACCGGATCACGGACAACTGGTCTTATTATCTGAATGATGGCGCCTATATTACCGGTGCGAATAAGTATGCTTATAACCTGCGGAGATGGACTACGCCGGGCCAGGTCACGGATGTTCCCAAGATGGTATACGGCGGGGGCAGCTCTTCCAGCTCGTCGAGCTTTTCTACGAGATTCCTGTACAAGGGAGATTTTATCCGTTTAAAGAACATTTCGCTGGGATATGACCTCAAAAAGCTAACCATACTGGAAAAGACGGGGATCAACAAATTATATCTGTATGGAAGGGCCACCAATCTCTGGCTCAAGACATTTGATAAATCCCTGCCTTTCGATCCTGAAGTCGCGGTGACAGGTGTCTATAACGAGGATATTCCCCAGGTGCGCACATTTACAGTGGGTTTAAATGTAGGTTTTTAACAAATTAAGGATTACAACATGAAAATCAATAAACTGCTTTATCATTTACTGGTGGCGGCCGTGTTACTGCCTTCCTGCAAAAAATCTTTTTTGAACGAGCTGCCGCCAAATGCTGTCCTGGTCACCGACGCGATAAAGACCCAGAGTGATCTGGCCGACGCGACGAACGGCATGTACAACCTGATGAAGGCCTATACGCTTTTTGGACGGGATGTGCCTGTGCTGGGGGATCTGCTTGCGGATAATACCTACGTCAACGTGTCGAACTCCGGGCGATACCTGACAGAGAACAACTACACCTTCATCAATACCACGGCGGAGATGAGTGACATCTACTCCCAGGCTTATTATTCCATCCTGCAGGCCAACCGGGTCATTTATGAAGGACAGAAATTTTCCGCGTCGAATAATACCAATCAGCTGATCGGGGAAGCCTATGCCGCAAGAGGCCTGCTCTACCTGGAACTGGTCAACTGGTTTGGTGCGCCCTATACTGTAAATCCCAATGCAGATGGAGTGCCCATCATCACCCTGCCTTCCTATGTAACCGGGTTCACGCTAAAGCTGCCAAGGTCCAGCGTATCTGCGGTATATGCCCGGATCATCACTGACCTGGACAGCGCCTATGCCCTGATGCCGGTGGCTGGTACTACCCTGCATGCCACCAATTCGGATTATATAGCCAAATATGCGGCTAAGGCGATAGAGTCCCGGGCTTATTTATATAAAGGTGATTATCCCAACGCCCTCGCGGCGGCACAACTGGTCATTAGCAATGGCGGTTACACGCTGGCGCAGACGCCCGCTGCTTTCAGCGCTTTTTGGACGAGCCCGACGGCCACTACGACCAAGCAGGAAACCATTTTCGAGCTGAATGAGAACGCCTCCAGCAACAATGGGAACAATGGTGTCGACGCCATATACTCGCAGTCGGGTTATGGAGACATCCAGGCGACCACTGATCTTTACAACGACTACAGCGCCACGGATTCCAGGAAAACCCTGATGATCGATGGTACCCGTGGTGGTCAGCAGGCATATATTATCAACAAATACTCGAACTACACCAACACGGATAAGGATGAGACCAAGATCATCCGCCTGGCAGAGGTGATCCTCACGGCGGCAGAATGCTATGCGCGGACCGGGGATGAACCGGATGCGTTGAAGTCATTGAACCAGATAGCCCAATTGCGTGATCCCTCTTTTGCCGGATATTCCTCGACGGGAGCGCAGCTGATCACAGATATCCTCAACGAAAGAAGGAAAGAACTGGCTTTTGAAGGGCTCCGCTTCTTTGATTTTACGCGGCTGAACCTGGCGTTTACGCGCCCGGCACAGCCTCAGGGATATGCATCTTATCCGTCTGTCTCTACTTCGGATATCAGAAGGATATTGCCTATTCCGCAGGCTGAAACGGATGCCAATCCCAATATTACCCAGAACCCCGGGTATAGTAAATGACCACATATAGCCAATAATTGGAAGAACCGCCTGAATATTCAGGCGGTTTTTTAGTATTTTGTAGCACAATTACCAATTGGCCATGATAAAAAACCTCCTTCAAGTCGCCATCCGCAATTTCAAGCGGGATCGCTGGTATAGTCTTTTGAATATTCTTGGTCTGACTATCGGGATCACCTTTAGCATCTTCCTGATCTTCTATATAAAGGATGAGCTCAGCTATGACCGCTACAATAAAAAGGCAGACAGGATCTACCGGATCACCTCGTTTATAAAGGAACCGGAAAAGGAGACGATGAAATGGACGGCGACGCAATTCCCATTGGGGCCTGCCCTGGAAAAGGAATTTCCTGAGGTGGAGGCTGCGGTGCGCTTCGTGGGAGTAGAAAAGACGATGTACAAAAGGGGAGAGTTGCGCTCGTACGAGGATAAGGTCTATTATGCCGACAGTACTCTTTTTAATATTTTTACCTATGAATTCCTGGAAGGAAATGCCCGGAACGCCCTGGTGGAACCCAAATCCATGGTGCTGACGGAGTCGCTGGCTAAGAAATATTTTGGGAAGACCACCGGCGTCGTGGGCCAGTCCATGCAAAACGCGGGTGGAGACGTATTCAAGATCACCGGTGTCATCAGGGACGTTCCTGGCAATTCGCATATCCGGTTCAACTTACTGATCTCTGCCAGCACATTGCCGAAGGATTTTGCCAACAGCTGGGGAGGCTTTGGTTTCTATACCTATGTGCTGCTTCGACCCAATATCGACCCCGCCGCATTTGAAAAGAAGCTGCTGCCCTTATATGACAAGTATATGGCCCAGATCTTCAAACAGTTCAATATCAAGATCCATTATGGGGTACAGCCTATCACGGCCATTCATTTACACTCTGACTTTCAGGGTGAGCCGGAAGAGCTTGGCAGCATCTCCTATATCTATATTTTTTCTGCGGTGGCTCTGTTCATGATCATCATCGCCTGTATCAACTATATGAACCTGACAACGGCCCGGTCGGCGAGACGGGCGAAAGAGATCGGCATCCGCAAGGTCTCCGGTTCTACCAGGCCGCAGCTGATCGCCCAGTTCCTTGTCGAGTCGACCCTGACAACCATCTTTGCGTTGCTGATAAGCATGGGACTGGTGGCGCTGCTGCTGCCTATCTTCAATGCTTTGTCGGGAAAATCCATTTCTTTTCATGCCCTGGTAGAGCCGGGGTCTATCCTGATACTACTGGGGATCGTGCTGGTCGTTGGTCTGCTGGGGGGGAGCTATCCTGCCCTTTACCTCTCCTCTTTCAATCCTATCGATATCCTTAAAGGCAGCCTGGCAAAAGGATCGAGCAATGTGACCCTGCGCAGGGTATTGGTGGTAACGCAATTTTCCATAGCGATGATCATGCTGATCTGTACCTGGGTCGTCTACGATCAGCTCAACTATATGGAGAAAAAAGATCTCGGATTCGACAAACAGGAAGTGCTTTCCATAGCTGCCAACTCGAATAAGGACATCAGGGGGCAGATCGGCAGCCTGAAGAATGAGCTGCGAAAGAATCCGCAGGTCCTGTCGGTGAGCGCGGCGCAGGCCGTGCCGGGGCAGGGGATCAATTTCAACCTGTTTTCGATGCCGACGGACAAAGGATATACTGACAAAGGCGTCGACAATTACGGCGTCGACGAGGATTATTTCAAAACATTAGGTATGCAGATCAGGAAGGGCAGGGCTTTTAATGGTCTCAATGATACGTTGCGAAGCGTGATCGTCAACGAAAACCTGGTTAAATACTTTGGATGGAGTAACCCGATCGGCCAACGGATAAAGCGCGCCGCCGATACCTCCTCCTTTTACTGGGAAGTAGTGGGCGTAGTAAAGGACTTTAATCAGAAATCCCTTTATAATCCTATCGCGCCGCTGCTGCTGTTCTACCGGCCGAATGCGCCAAATATCCAGATAAAGGTCAGCGCCAAAGATATTCCTGCTTCTGTCGCCAGTATTGAAAAGAACTGGAAAAGCATATTCCCCGAACTGCCTTTTCAATATACTTTCCTTGACCGTGATTTCAATTCCCAATATGTGGCTGAGCAGAAAAGGGGGAAGATCTTTACGGCGTTCTCCATCCTGACGATCCTGATCACCTGTCTGGGATTGTTGGGGCTGATCGCCTTTACGACGGAACAACGTCAGAAGGAGATCAGCATCCGCAAGATAATGGGGGCGGGGATCGGGCAGATCATTTCGCTGATGACGGCCAATTTTGTGCTGCTGGTCGGCATATCCTGTTTGATCGCTTTCCCGGTGGCGTGGATGTTTATGAGCAACTGGCTAAAGATATTTACTTACAATACGGGCTTGACTGTCCTGCCCTTCCTGCTTTCGGCGCTGGCCGTTCTGGGAATAACGATGCTGACGGTGATCTTTCATACGATAAGAGCGGCGCTGGCGAATCCGTCGAAGGGGCTGAGGACGGAATGATTGACCGGCGGCGGTGCGGAGGGTTCAACGGCTGATGATTGTGGCCATTCTGGCCGATCTTTAAGGCGGGCTTCCTTGTCGCTAACCTTAATTATAACTGTCTTGTTTAGAAAATTGCATATTCGCTGTGCGCTTCTTTTGATGTCATTGTGGTCGCTTCCCTTTGCAGCGTATTGTCAGGGTCCGAAGGATAGTTTGAACAGCAGGGACACGACGAGCCTGCAACCTTTCAATAGTACCTTACAGAAAGTGATGGTGACAGGCCGTAAACCTCCGGTCGAGAGGAAACAGGGTAAAACAATAGTAAATGTCGACGCGTCGGTCACCAATACGGGTTCGACTGTGCTGGAGGTGCTGGAAAAGTCGCCCGGGGTAACGGTTGACAGGAACGGGGGTATAACGCTGAACGGCAAGCCGGGTGTCCTTGTTACGATCGATGACAAGCCGACCTATCTCTCCGGTGAGGACCTCAACAACCTGCTGAGCAGCATGAGCTCGACACAGGTCTCCCAGATAGAGCTGATCGGCAATCCTACGGCCAAATACGATGCTTCGGGTAATGCCGGTGTTATCAATATAAAAACAAAGAAGAATAAGAATAATGGTTTCAACGGCAGTCTAACCACCTCCTACGGGCAAGGGATATATCCCAAGAACAACAACAGTCTCGTACTGAACTGCCGCGTTGGCAGGGTCAATACTTTTTTGAATTATAACATCAACACCGTCAAATATCTTACCAACCTTTATGCGTACAGAAAGTATTATGACGACAACAAGGACCTCACCGCCATCCTTCAGCAGCCATCCTATTTTAAAGGCACTGTCTTTAACAATACGCTGAAAACGGGTGTCGACTATTCCCTGACGCCAACGACGACCATCGGCCTGGTCCTCACCGGAACAAGCATTCGCCGAAGCGGCAACAACGCGGGAACGGCAAGCTGGCTGCAGCCCGACGGTGCCGTCGACTCCTCTATTCTTACCAAAAGCACGCCTGAAAATAAATTCCGGAACGGGGCCATAAATGTCAACGGCAGACACGCCCTGTCAAAGACTGCCGATCTGTCCGCCGATCTCGACTATCTGCATTATCAGATGGAAGGAAAGCAGGATTTTGACAACCAGCTTCAGACGCCGGGTGGCTACAACGAGATCTACAGAAGCTATATCCCTACTACGATAAACATCCTGTCCGGCAAGATCGACTATACGGTAAGAGTTACGTCAAATGCCAGCTTCCAGGCCGGCGTGAAATCTTCTTCCAGCCATACGGATAATGCCGCGACCTACCAGGACCTCGAAAATCAGCAATGGATAGAAGATAATAGCAAGGACAATCATTTTGTTTACCGGGAAAATATCCGGGCTGCATACGCGTCGTTCGAAGGGAAATATAATAAGCTTTCGTTCCAGGGAGGGCTTAGATATGAACATACTTCCTATACGGCGCACCAGTTTCAGCAGAACGACTCTTCGGTAACACGCAACTATGGAAGCTTCTTCCCAAGCGGTTATCTGACCTATAAAGTGGATTCATTGAACAGTTTTACGGTGACTGCCGGGAGACGAATCGACAGGCCCGTATTTCAAAGTCTGAACCCTTTCTATTATATTATCAATAAATACACCTACCAAACCGGGAATCCCTACCTTCTTCCGCAATACAGCTGGAATTTTGAGATCAGCCACCAGTACGATAATTTTCTTACTTCTTCGGTATCCTACAGCTCTATCACGAACTATTTTTCGCAGATCTTTCTCTCCGATACCTCAAAGACCATTCTTTATTATACGCAGGGGAATGTCGGGCATGTCTATAATTTAGGAGTTTCGGCGACCCTCAGCCTGTCGCCTTTGAAGTGGTGGTCGTTCGACTTTACGGCGGTCTTCAATCATAAGCAGCTGAGGGGTTTTAATGGAAACAGCTATACGACGGAGATCAGCCAGCTTAATATGAACCTCACTAACCAGTTCTCTTTTGGAAAAGGGTATTCCGGTGAACTGTCCGGTTTTTATACTACCCGGGCGCGCAATGATGTACAGGAGCTGTTGTATCCGGCGGGCCAGCTATCCGCGGGGGTCAGCAAGGGGGTGTTGAACAAAAAGGGGACTTTAAAATTGAGCTACCGCGATATCCTGTATACGGGGGCGATGGAAGGGTTTACGTCTTTTCCGGATGCTACCGAATATTTTAAGATAAAGCGGGATAGCAGGGTGCTGACCTTGTCATTTACTTACCGGTTTGGGAAAACGTATAAGGTGAACAAACACCAGGATGGTGCTACGGAGGAAAAGGAAAGGGTGCAGAATGGGTAATGATACAGGGATGCGTGGAGCTTAGTCGGGTGAAGCCGGCAGGTCCGTCGAAGGCGGGATCTCAATAACCGGCCTCACGGCCAGCTCGATGGGTGGCGTCTCAGGGAGTGTCTGTTTTTTGACATAAGCCTGGCTCAGCGTATTTATCTTGCGCGCCTGTGGCAGGAAATTGCTTTCCAGCGAGCCGATGGTTTTGTTGTAATGGGCGACGGTGCCGGCGAGGCCGCGGCCTACGTTGCCGAGGTGCTCCAGGAGGATAGCGCTGCGGTCGTGCAGCTCCACGGCGGCGTCGCGGATGGCTTCGATATTTTCCATGGTCTTCAGCTGATTCCAGCTATAGCCTACTCCCAGCAGAATGGACAAGAGTACGGTTGGGGTGGCGACGATGATCCTGCTGCTCATGGCTTCTTCTATCATCCCGGGCCGGGCCTGCAGTGCGACGCCGTAGGCGGATTCGGTGTGTATATACAGGATGACAAAATCGGGCGCTTCGGCAAACTGGCTCCAGTAGGCTTTGGCGCTGAGTTTGCGGATATGTTTCTGAGGGGTTTGACCAGCGTCTCTATCGCCTGTTCTTTTTTTCCCAGCTCGCCCTTTGCTTCGACGATCTTTTCTTCCAGCTGGACTTTTGCCATCTGCACAAAGGATTCGTTGTTGTTTCTCAGCGCTTCGGCTGACAGGTTACCAAAGGTATCACGACGCTGCTGCTGGGCCTTTTTGAGGAAACGGCTTGCGAAGATCCAGGCGACGGCGGCGCCTGCGCCGAGGCCGATAAGGAGCATAACAATATTTAGGACCATAATTAAAATTAAGTAACTTGTCCCAACGAAAAGCACCATATGGACAAGAGAACTTTTCTAAAATTATCTTCTTTTATGATGGCAGGTTCTGCATTATCGCCCCTGGCGGGGTTGGCACAGGAAAACAAGATCACCAACTGGGCCGGTAACTTTACTTATGGCACGTCTTCGATCTGGAAGCCGGGCACGCTCGAAGAGGCCCGTGATCTGATAAAGAAACATCCGAAGCTGAAGGTGCTGGGTACCCGGCATTGTTTCAATAATATTGCCGATTCGAAAGATCATTTTCTTTCGCTGGCCCAGCTGAATAAGGTCCTTGCCCTGGATACGGCAAAGCAGACGGTGACTGTCGAAGCGGGAGTGAAGTATGGCGAGCTGGCCGTATTCCTCCATGACAAAGGCTATGCGCTGCACAACCTGGCATCGCTGCCGCATATCTCTGTAGCGGGCGGCTGTACAACGGCGACCCATGGGTCGGGGGTTCACAACGGCAATCTTTCCAGCGCCGTGACCGGCATGGAATTTTTAACGGCTTCGGGTGAACTGGTCAGCCTGTCCAAATACAGCGAACAATTTCCGCTTGCCGTTGTCCATCTTGGGGGTATGGGTGCCGTTACGAAGGTGACGCTGGCCGTACAGCCGAGCTACCAGATCCGGCAGTATGTATACGAGAACCTGCCAATGGCTGCGCTGGAAAAACATTTTGACGAGATAATGGGAGCGGGGTATAGTGTCAGTCTGTTCACCGACTGGCGCAATAACAATGTCAACGAAGTTTGGATCAAAAGCAAGACCGCCTCTTTCAGCGGGCATCCCGAATTTTTCGGCGCCCGGGCGGCCACCCGTAATCTGCATCCCATAAAGGACCTGGGGGCGGAGAATTGTACCGAGCAGATGGGCGTTCCTGGCCCCTGGCACGAACGACTGCCACATTTTAAGATGGGGTTTACTCCCAGCAGCGGGAAGGAACTGCAGTCGGAATTCTTTGTTCCGCGCGAACATTCCTATGCCGCCATAAAAGCCGTCGAACAGCTGCATGAGAAGATCTCCCCGCACCTGCTGATCACGGAGGTCCGCTGTATCGATGCGGATCAATTACCCATGAGTCCCTGTTATCATCAACCCAGCACGGCGATACATTTTACCTGGAAGCCGGAATGGACGGCGGTGCGCCAACTGTTGCCGATGATCGAACAGCAGCTGGCGCCGTTCAATGCCCGGCCGCACTGGGGCAAGCTGTTTACGATGTCGCATCAGCGCCTGGCTGCGCTGTATCCGAAGATGCGCAATTTTCAGAACATGCTGAAGCATTATGACCCGACCGGGAAGTTCAGGAATGAATATCTGGACACGGTTATTTTTGGAGTGTAGGGGACAGGTTCTTTTTTGGAGTGTAGACAGGATCGTTTTGGGATGTAGACAGGATCGCTTTGGGGTTTAGGGGATGCCGTCATTTTTGCAGCGCTTGGGAAGGCTGTGCCGGCGTAGCGGTTGAAGTCTGCCTTATAAAAAGAACATTTCTTGCGCGGGAGACCGTGACCGTAAAACCGATGAGTTTGTCTTTTTCCCAGATGAAATTTATTTCCGTATCCTTGTCGCCATCGAACAATTCAGGCGGTCCCTGGGCGGAGTTGCCGCTCAGCAGCAATTTCCCGATCCTCCCGGCTGACCGGACCATCCATAGCCGATCATCATTGGCAACCAATGTAAACCCGGCCTGTGCCTCATCTGAATAATAATAACCTGTGAACTCACCGGGCTTGTGTTTTGGGTGGATGTACATTACGTCACGATAAGTTTGATAGTTGTTCAGCTTATGATCCTTGCCGGGGATAAATAGGGCATTCAGTGCCTGAATGGGTTCATTTATGTCAAATTCGGCGGTATTGCTCAACCAGGCGATGCTCAGATGTAATTGTGGAAAGCTTTCCAGCAAGGCCCGGTAACCCGCCGTAGCTCCATCGTGATAGATCCGGTCGTACCCCCAGAGGGCACCGATAAATAAACCTGCTCCATATTTATTGGATTGGCCGTTATTGAGGTTTTCCGTAGCCAGCTGTTTGCGCAAAAAATCTGCTCCTCCCAATTTACCGCTGCCATAAAACTCACTCCATTTCAGCAGGTCTTCGGTAGTCGTGAGCAATCCTCCATGACCATGGGCATTCTCATTGGGCATATTTATTTCATATGAACTATCGCTGTTCTTCGAATAGGCGATGGCGCGTCCCGGAACAATACGTTTGTAGTTATCCCGCCATTGAGTATGTGTCATTCCTGCCGGTTCGAAGATGTACTTGCGGGTGAAGTCCGCGAGGCTCATCCCGCTGACCCGTTGAACGATTATCGTCAGTAAAGTGTAATTAGAATTGCTGTACAGGAATTCTTCATTGGGAGAATGATTGAGAGCTTTTTGATGGATGATGATGTCCAGCGCGTCATCATTCGTATAGGCTTTTGTACCGCGCGGCCAGCCTGCGATGGCCGCCACTGACCCCCAGTCACGGATCCCGCTGGCATGGTGCAGCAGGTATCGCAAGGGGATGGGATGGCCATAGTCCGGTAATTCGGGGATATATTTATGAACGTCGTCGTCGATGGATAGTTTGCCCTGCTTTTCGAGCAGCAGGATCGCTGCTGCCGTGAACTGTTTGGAGACGGAACCTGCTTCTGTAATGGAACCAGTCGTCAATGGAACCTTACGCTCCAGGTCGGCCAATCCCCAGGCTTTTGAATAAATGAGCTGTCCGTTTCGGCTGATGGATACCATACAGCCGGGGTGGTTGGGCTGATACCTGGAGAAGACGGCTTCTATCTTACTGACGGTATCCTGCCAGGTCTGGGCGGAGGCGGGGTGGCAGGTGATGACAAAGAAGAGGAGGGAAGGTAAAAGTTTTCTCATACCCGAAAATAAAAAAAGCTCCGGTGTTTTGTGATAAGGAAGTCCTCATTAACAGTTTTGCATTTTTTTTGCCAGCAGCGTTCTCACCAACGGCCACTTTAAATCAGGACAGGTAGTTCAAAATAATTTTTGAGGGGGTGCCGGCTGCGCGGCGGGCCTTGCTGCAATCTTTCAGCTTTTTGCGGTGCTGGAGGCCCCAGTCCCGTAACTCTAGCAGGACCTTTTGCAGTGTGTGGCTGTAAGGGGTCAATTCATATTCAACCGTTACCGGCGAAGTGGCATAGACCGTGCGGGTGACAAACTCATTCAGCTCCAGTTCCTTCAGCTCTTTTGACAGGATCTTTGGCGTAATGCCCTCGAGGGTCTTTTGCAATTCTTTAAACCTTAACGGGCGTTCGAGCAGGGCAGAGATAATGGGAAGCTTCCATTTACCGCCAAGTACATATAGGGTGTCGCGAATGGCCGATAAGGCTCGTGCGCATTCTTCTTTCGAGGGAGTGACAGTTGATTGCATCTTGTTGATTATTAGTAGAGTATCCTTTTGGATACCGGTATCTAAAAGGATAGTGATATCCTTTAGATAGCAAAGGTAGATAGCTTTGCCGACATGAAAAAGATACTTAACATTATTTCGAGCCCGAGAGGCGCAAATTCTTACAGCATTCAGCTGGCAGATGCCCTGCTGGATAAGTTAAAGGTGGAATATCCAGGCAGTGAGATCAAGACCGTCAATCTTGTAGAAAAGCATTTTCCGCATCTTGAAGAGTCACATCTCGCCAGCTTTTTTACACCGGCCTCGCAACAAACAGAAAAGGATAAGGAAGCTATCCGCCATTCGAACGAAGCCATCGGAGAGATCATGGATGCGGACATCCTGGTAATCGGTGCGCCGATGTATAATTTTGGCATTCATTCTACGCTAAAGGCATGGATCGACCATGTTGTGAGAGCCGGCATCACCTTCAGCTATTCTGAAAAAGGTGCGGAAGGGCTTGTCAAGGGGAAAAAGGTATATCTCATTTTGTCTACCGGCGGGGTGTTTTCGGATGGGCCTTTAAAAGCGCACGATTTTGTAGAGCCTTATCTGCGGTGGATGCTGGGTTTTATTGGTCTCTCCGATATTACGACGTTACGTGTTGAAGGTACGGCCTATCCTGATCTGAAAGATACCGCGTTGGAAAAAGCTGTCAACGCTATACGTTTGAATTAAGACAGCAGGCGCTGCAGGATGTCTTTGTTCTCTCCCCAATAGAAATGCGCATAACTGGCCAGCAGACGCGGGTTGTAAAATACAGGTGTTTCGATCCGGACCCCGTGTGCGTTGCAGACTTCGGCGGCAGATCGGGCATATTCTCCAAGGGGTTGTGAGTAGTGAAATTCATGTCCTTTCAGCACGAGGCCGCCCAGCCGGACCGTCCGGTAGCCAAGGGTCATCTTTTTGCGGAAGATGCTTGTGGCGATGTCCAGCACACCGGCCATCGGCCAGGTTTTTCCGGCGGCGTCCTGCAGATCCCGGCCAAGGTACATCATGCCTCCGCATTCGGCAAGGATGGGGCCGTTGGCATTGGCATAGGCGCTGATCTGGTCCAGCAAGGATCGATTGCCGCTGAGCTCCGGCAGATATAATTCGGGGTAACCGCCGGGGAGATAGAGCAGGTCGGGAGTAAAGGGCAGGTATCGGTCCCTGATCGGACTGAAGAAAGATACCTGTCCATATTCTTCCAGCCGCCGGATGTTCTCGGCGTAGAGGAAATGAAAAGCTTCATCATATGCCACCAATATTTTTTTGTTTGTGGCAGGGGAGGGTGAGGGCGTTGCAGTTGGTGCAGCCTGTATGGCCGGCGCACCGCCCGGTGTGATCTGAGTCGCGGCCAGCAGCGCCGCCAGGTCAATCTGTTTTTCGATGTGATCGGCTGCTGCGACGATTGCCTTATCGGCGTCTGTGGTATCGAGTCCGAGATGGCGGGAGGGGATCCGCAAGCTATCGCCCGTGGGCAGATGGCCCAATGCCCTAATGCCCACGTCTTCAGCCGCTTCGCACAGCAGCCGGTAATGGGATCCGCTGTCTACAAAGTTAAAGATGACTCCAGCGATAGTCAACTTCCTGTCAAAATTCTTCAAGCCATAAAGCAGGGCCGCCGCGGAATAGGCCATCGCGTTTGCATCGAGGATGAGAATAACCGGCAGGCCCAGCAGCCTGGCAATATCGGCACTGCTTCCCTCCCTCTTTTTTGCTCCATCGAATAAGCCCATGACCCCTTCCGTTATGCCCACATCCGCGGCCGATCCATATTGGTTGTAGAGCTGGCGGATATGCGCGTCGCTCATCATGAAACGGTCCAGGTTGATGCTGTTTGTTCCTGCGGCGGTACGATGATGGATGGGGTCTATATAATCGGGGCCGCATTTAAAAGGCTGAACCCGGAGACCCATACGCTGTAAGGCTCTCAGCAGACCCAGCGTGACGGTGGTTTTACCTGCTCCACTGTGAGCCGCCGCGAGAAGAAACTGCGAATTCATAGGGGGAAGATACGGATTATGGTAAATCAGTTATGTTTGCATTCCCAAACATGGTATACTCCGTTAAAATATATTCCCGGATAGGCGAGCTGATTCAGGGTTTTTTACCTGACGCTTCCGGATTTCTTGTCAGTGGATTGCCGTCCCGGATCTTTTTTTCTGAGGCGGTATTGACGCCGGGGCCATGGGGGCCTGGAGAAGTGGAATTGTTGCCGGCCAAGAGTCGACTGGCGCTGGCAAGGTTTCGGACGTTATATGAAGCCGATGGGGTTGGTCCTTTTTCCGTCAGGCTGCAGTCGAATATACCCCCCGGGAAGGGGTTGTCTTCCAGCTCTACGGATATCCTGAGCGTTCTGTATGTCGTCAATGATCATCTGCGGGCCGGTTGTACATCGGAAGATCTTTACCGGATCGCGGCAGCCATCGAGCCAACCGATCCCTGTCTGACGGACGATATCGTCCTTTTCCGGCAGCATGCGGGCATTGCCGACAGGTGTATCAATCTGCCTCCGATGACCGTATTATATTTTGACGCAGAGCCAGGGAGACAGATCGAAACACTGGATGTACAGCGTCCGTGGACGCCGGGAACAGGAAAATTCTATGACTGGCTGTTACGCCAATTCCTCCGGGCTGCGGAGGACGGAGATTACGATGCGCTTTTTGACAGTATTATCTACAGCGCCGAATACAACCAGACGGTAGTGCCTTTAGCCCGCTGGGACGAATATCTGCAGCTGGCCCGGACGACACAATCTGGACTGATGGTCGCGCATTCGGGTACGATCGTGGGATTTTTGACCCGGCCGCAGCAGGCTGCGGAACTACAGGCGCGATTGGAGACGGCTGCCGGTCAGCCCATTTATTCCGAACAGTATATCTCATCCTCATTTTAAACTATGACGAGCGTCCTCCGGCCCCTGATGTTTGTAGGTACGGCTTCCGATGTCGGTAAGAGTGTCATCACAGCCGGTTTTTGCCGGATCCTTCAACAGGATGGCTATCGTCCGGCGCCCTTCAAAGCGCAGAACATGTCGCTCAACAGTTATGTGACGCCCGAAGGACTGGAGATCGGACGGGCCCAGGCCGTTCAGGCCGAAGCAGCCGGCATTCCCTGTCACAGCGATATGAACCCTGTACTGCTGAAACCTACCGGGGACCGCAATGCCCAGCTGGTATTGAACGGCAGACCTGCCGGGAACCAATCGGCCTACGACTATTTTATGGGAAAGGACCGTGCTGAGCTCTGGGAAGAAGTAAAGAAAGCCTACGATCGTCTCTCGGCACAATATAATCCAGTCGTGCTGGAAGGAGCCGGCAGCATTTCCGAAATCAATCTCCGGAAACGGGATATCACGAATATGCGGATGGCCCTCTATGCAAAGGCCGATGTTTATCTGATCGCGGACATCGACAGGGGGGGCGTCTTTGCCAGCGTTTATGGCACACTGGCCTTGCTGCCGCCGGAAGAGAAAGCCCTGATCCGGGGAGTGCTGATCAATAAGTTCCGTGGTGACGGCCGGCTTTTTGAAGACGGCCGGCGGCAGCTGGAGGAGCTGACGGGTACACCGATCGTCGGCGTGCTGCCATTTTACAAAGACATTCACATCGAGGAAGAAGACTCGGTTGCATTGGGGCAGAAGGCCAGCACGTCCAGGCCCGGGGCTTTTAACATCGCTGTGATCAGGCTGCCTCATCTCTCCAATTTTACTGATTTTTTATGGCTGGAAAAGACGGAGGGGCTGCATGTATACTATACCGATGATCCGGCGCAGCTGGCTGGTGCGCAGCTGATCGTTCTGCCGGGCAGTAAGAATACCATTGATGATCTGCTTTATATCCGCAGCCGGGGGATGGATGGGGTTATATGTGAGGCTGTGCCGGCAGGCAGGTCTGTTGTAGGCATCTGCGGCGGCTACCAGATGATGGGGCGTACCATTGCCGACCCTTATGGTGTAGAAGGCGAGGTCCGTACTGTTGAGGGGTTGGGGCTTTTGCCGGTGCATACAACATTGGAGAAAGAGAAGACGACAGTACGCAGGCGGTTTCATTTTGGCTCGCCGGATGGGCCGCTGTGCGAAGGATATGAGATCCATATGGGAACGACGGTAGTTGAGGATGGCGCGTCATTGCCGGTCGGCGGACCGGCCGGTCGGGCGCTGAACTATCCGGCTGAAGCGGCGGGCCGGCCCGATGGCTATTATCACAGCGGGACCTGCTGGGGCACTTATATGCATGGCATATTGGACAACCGGTCCGTAGTCGAGGACCTGTTGTTACGGGCTGGCGCCGGTGGACTGGTGATACAGTGGTCGGATTATGCTTTTTTCAAACAACAACAATATGACCGGCTGGCCGAACATATCCGGCAAAACGTGGATCTGCAGGCTATCTACCGGAGCCTGCAGCAGCCGGGGATGATCTAAATTGACCGTTATGCTTGAAGGACATGGCGATGACGTCTGGAAATATAGAAATGTAAAGGCGAATTTCAGCTCTAATGTTTTGTATGGACAGCTGGATGAGGGGTTGCGGATACACTTGCAGGAGCAGATCGGCACGGTGATACATTATCCCGAGGCGGACGCGAGCTCGATACAGGCAGCTTCGGCGGCAGCATACGGGGTACTGGCAGACCAGGTTCTGGTCACGAATGGAGCGACAGAGGCAATATACCTGATCGCTCAGGCCTTCTTTGGTGGCTCCGCCACCATTTTTACGCCCTCATTTGCGGAATATGAAGATGCCTGCCGGCTGTTCGGATTACAGGTCCGTTTGCAAAGCTGGGAGACGGTAAGGGAGGATGATCTGTTCTCCACCGATCTGGTTTTTCTTTGTAATCCCAATAACCCTACGGGATTGTTGTTTTCGCCTGATCGTTTGAAGAAATTGATGCAAGGTAATCCTCAATCGCTGTTTGTGATAGATGAATCTTATATCGGGTTTGCCAGGACCGATGCAAGTCTTCTCCATTTTTTGGCCGAAAATCCCAATATGGTAGTGCTGCGTTCTTTGACGAAGAGCTGTCGTATTCCGGGATTGCGGATCGGGTTTGCCGTAGGACAGGCTGCGCGTATTCCCTTTTTGCGCCGGCTTAAGATGCCCTGGTCCGTCAATCAGCTGGCGCTGGAAGCTGCGTCATATATCTTTGGTCATCCGCAGCAGTTCACATTGGACGTCTCTTCATTGCTGGAGGAGACGGCCGGATGGCGCAGGGAACTGGAGCTCGCTACCGGCTGGCGGGTACACCCAACCGATACTCATTATTTTTTGATGGAGACGCCGGATGCTTTTACTGCGGCGGAATTGAAATGGCATCTTGTCAACAAGCATGGTCTTCTGATTCGGGACGCCGCTAATTTCAGGGGACTGACACCGCATCATTTCCGGGTGGCCTGTCAGTCTCCCGCCGAAAATCAATTGCTCACTGAGGCCTTATACCAATGCAGCCAAACTGGACTCTGATCATTCCATTGCTGGCCGGATATGTGGCTGACCTGCTGCTGGGTGACCCGCGGAACTGGCCGCATCCTGTAAAGGCGTGGGGGTTCCTTATCGGGAAAGGGACGATGGTATTGAATAGAGGCAGGGGGCGTCTGGCCAAGGGAATGGTTCTGACGATCGTCCTGTGCGCAGGGGTATCTGCGTTCTTCTTTTTTGTATTGAAGCTGCTCGGGCAGTTGTGGATGCCTGCGTATTACATCGTCGGCAGCATATGCGTGTTTTTTGCACTGGCCAATAAAAGTCTTTTGCAGGAGGGGCAGGAAGTATTTAATACGCTCAATGAAGAAGGGCTGGAAGCTGGACGCCAGCGGCTTTCCTGGATCGTTGGAAGGGATACGCGACAGCTTTCGGCGCGGCAGATCCGGATTGCGGTGTTGGAATCGATGTCCGAGAACCTGAGCGATGGGGTCATTGCACCCTTATTGTTCTATGCTGTTGGCGGGGTGCCTGCGATGATGCTCTATAAAATGATCAATACGCTGGATTCGATGATCGGATACCGATCTGAGCCATACCGGTTGTTTGGTCGTTTTGCTGCGCGGCTTGACGACGCGGCCAATTTTATTCCGGCCCGGTTTACGGCCCTGCTGATGGTGCTGGTCACGGGCAGTCGCAGGGGACTCCAATTTCTCTTCCTCTATGGGCATGCGCATGCCAGTCCCAACTCCGGTTATCCCGAATCTGCGCTGGCGGGGATATTGAATTGCCGTTTTGGAGGACCTAATACTTATAAGGGGGTATTGGTTGTCAAGCCTTATATCGGTGAAGTGGACAGGGACATCAAACATGAGGAATTTGATTATGTCAGATATATCAATCATGCCGTGACGGCGCTGGTCGTTGCTGCGATAATTATACTACTATGCTGAACGCGAAATTATTTACGGATGTAGAGGCGGCTATCCTGCAGGAGATCATCCGGCTTCGCCGGGATGTGCGTGGTCAGCGGTTTACGGACAAGCCGCTGCCTGATGATGTCGTCGATCAGTTGTTGACGGCGGCTCTGCATGCTCCTTCTGTAGGATTTTCCCAGCCATGGGAATTTGTTTTGATAAAAGACCTGGCGCTGCGGCAACGGGTAAAGGAAAGTTTTGACCGGGCCAACGAGGCTGCTTTGGAAGTTTTTTCTCAACGACAGCAGGAATATGCCCGGTTAAAGCTGGAAGGCATCCTGGAAGCGCCCCTGAATATTGCCGTATTCTACAAACCGCCGGAAAAACCGGTGCTGGGCCAGACCACCATGGAAGAGACGGGACTCTATAGCGTGGTTTGCGCAGTGCAGAATCTATGGTTGATGGCAAGGGCGCTGAATGTCGGCGTGGGTTGGGTTAGTATCCTGGACCCTGAAAAGGTGGGCCGGATACTTCATGCCCCTGAAGGCCGCCGGCTGGTGGCCTATTTGTGTATTGGCTATGCCGATGGGTTTTACATGCAGCCTGAACTGGAGATCCTGGAATGGGAGAGAAGGAAGGAAC
This sequence comes from Puia sp., assembly GCA_035492595.1. Lineage (GTDB taxonomy): Bacteria > Bacteroidota > Bacteroidia > Chitinophagales > Chitinophagaceae > Puia. The sequence goes on along the minus strand of DATJJA010000076.1, from coordinate 36,107 downwards.
GCGACGCGGCGGTAATATACGAACACTATAAAAATTTATAAGTATGAAAATATACACTAAAAAGGGTGATAAAGGAACTACGGGTCTTTTCGGAGGCAAGCGTGTATACAAAGACGATACCCGTGTCAACTGTTATGGAACGCTTGATGAGGTCAACTCTACCATTGGCCTTTTAAGAGCGAAACTAAGTCCGGACCACGTCTGGCAGCCCAGGCTGCACCGGATCCAGAAAGACATGATGGATATGATGTCGCACCTGGCGCGGCCATCCGACTGTAAAAAGGAAAATACGAATCCCAGACCTGTCGACGGAGCGGAATTTTGCGAACAATGGATCGACGAGCTGGAAGCCGCCTTGACGACCGCCTCGGATTATTTTCTACTGCCTGGCGGCAACGAGATCTCCGCCTTGTGTCATGTTGTCCGTACACAGATGCGAAGAGGCGAGCGCCTGCTGGTTACGCTGATGAAGGAAGACGAGGTCGAGGACTATATCGCAGCCTATATCAATCGCCTTTCAGATCTTTTCTTTACGCTGGCGCGTGCGGAAATGGATACCGCCGGTGTGGCGGAAGAGAAATGGCAATTGTTCTTATATAAAAGAAAAAAGACTATTGACTAGTTCTGTTTCTTTTCCAGCGTGGGATAGGTGATCCCCAGCTGTTCGAGGTACGTTTTATATTTGGAGGGATCATAATAATATTTCTTCATCTGATCCCTGTATTTTTCCATCGTCTCCCTGTTGAGGGTAATCGCGGGGGGATCGTCCTTTGTTATAAAGGGTTTGTACTTCACGTCCTTTGTCTGTACATCGGTGAAGTAAGCCTTCGCGTCAGCCAGTACCTGCGGGCGGGTGAGCAGGTCGATGAGTGTCAGTGCGGTTGCTTTTGCGCCTGCCAGTGAGCCTTTATGTGCGATGGGGGTTGCCATGGCGATGGCGTCGGCCCAGTGGTGGCCTTTTGTGCCGGGAATATTGGCGGGATAACGGAGGACGATGGTGGGAAGGTTCCAGCTGATGTCGGCGATGTCGTCCGAGCCGCCGCCCCATGACCAGGGGACCGAACCTTTCAGGGTGTCGAGATCGTGGCGCAGGCCATGGATGGGTTTGCCTTCCTGGTCTACTTTTGGAGCCTCTACCAGCTTTTGCACGCCCAATGCCAGCTGTTCGTCTGCATCTGACCATTGGGGATAGCCGACCCTTTTTATGTTGGCATACATGGTCTGCGCCAACGCCTTGTTGAAATGACCGGGCCAGGCGGTGCCTTCCATCTGGTAAGTCATTTTGGTATCGGTCATCAGGGCTGCTCCTTTGGCTATATTGATGCCGGCATCGTACATGCTGCGGATGTCTTCGTAGGTCCTTTCGCGGAAGTAATACCAAACAGCTGCTTTGGAGGGGACGACATTGGGCTGGTCGCCGCCGTCTACGATGACATAATGAGATCGCTGGGTGGGTTTGAGGTGTTCCCGTTTGAAGTTCCACCCTACGTCCATGAGCTCGACGGCGTCGAGGGCGCTCTTTCCGCGCCAGGGCGCTCCGGCCGCATGGGCTGCGTCGCCTTCAAAGGAAAACTTTACCGATACCAGGCCGTTCATGCCGGGGTCGCCGTAGTCGCAGGAGAAATTGCCGCTAACATGGGTGAAGATACAGGCGTCGACATTTTTGAAATAACCATCGCGGATATACCAGGCCTTGCTGCCGACCAGCTCTTCTGCGACACCGGGCCAGATAACGAGGGTGCCGGGGATGTGGTTCTTTTCCATCTGTTCTTTTACAGCCAGGGCGGCAAAGATGATCACGGCCTGCCCTGAATTATGTCCTTCTCCGTGGCCGGGAGCGCCCTCTACGATCGGATCTTTAAAGGCTTCGCCGGGTTTTTGAGATGCTTTTGGAATGCAGTCGATGTCGCTGCCCAGGGCGATGACCGGACTGCCGCTGCCCCAGCGCGCCATCCAGGCGGTAGGAATGCCGGCGATACCTTTTTCTACGGTGAAACCGTTTTTGGCGAGGATGGTCGTAAGATATTTGGATGTCTCTACTTCCTGGAAACCCAGTTCGCCAAAGCTAAAGACCATGTCCACCATTTCCTGGATGTTCTTTTCTTTTGCGGCGACGGAGAGGAGGGCTTGTTTTTTGAGCCCTTCTATGGCGGCGGAGTCCAGTTGCTGGGCGTTGGTGGTCATGATAAATGAAAAGAGAAGCAGGCCAGTGAGGCCGTGTCGGAAACGGGGGTAATGAAGCATAAGGAGTCTAAATTTTGGTGTCCTAATATACGTATATTCGCGGTCTTATGAAATATTCGCAATGGATTGGTATAATGGCTGCGCTGCTGCTGATCGGCGCCTGTTTTATGCCCTGGGCTTATTTCCCTGATCTGGATAAGGAGTTCACCGGATTTTTTTCCCAGGGGAATATCTATGGTAAGCCGGGAAAGGTAATCGTCTTTTTTTGCGGTATAGAAATTATCCTTTTTCTCATCCCGAAGATCTGGGCCAAGCGTGCCAATATCCTGGTCTCAGCGATGGGGATCGCCTTTAGTGTCAAAGCCTTCCTTTTATATTCGGCCTGCTATCGCGGCATCTGCCCGGAAAGAAGGGTAGGATTATGGCTGGTATTGGGGATGTCGATCGTTGTCATCGTCATGGCGGTGCTGCCTGATCTTCCGATAAAAGAAGAAAAGGAGGAAGGGTAAATTATTGTTGGATCGCCCGCGCAACGGCAAAAGCAAAACCTGCGGCCAGGGCGCCAATGATCATCACGCGGATGGCGCCGCCCAGTGGACTTACGCCAGTGAGCTTACTCTTGAAATATCCGAAGACGAACAGGCAGCCGAGTGTTATTATCGCCGATAGTTTCAGACCGGTAAGGGTATCGCTGATAAAGAAATAGGGACTCAGCGGGATGAGACCTCCGATAACATAGGAGAAACCGATGTTGAAGGCGCTCTTGCGGGCACGCCGGGGATCGGGTTTGTCGAGACCCAACTCGTATTTCATCATGAAGTCGACCCATTTGTCTTTGTCCTTTGTCATTTCTTCCACTGCCTGATCCTGCAAGTCACTGCTCAGACCCAGGCCGGAGAAGAACTCCCTGACCTCGTCCCGTTCTCTTTCCGGCACGCGATCGACCTCCTCGTATTCCCGTTTCAGCTCCGAATTATAATGATCCATTTCGGTTCTGCCTGCCAGGTAGCCGCCCAGTCCCATTGCGATGGAGCCGGCTGCTATTTCTGCCAGTCCTGCTATCCAGATCAGATGGTGCTGGCTCTGGGGTACGGCGCCGCTGAGGCCGGCGGCCAGGGCAAAGGGGACGGTGAGACCATCGGACATGCCGATGACGATGTCGGTGAGGATGGCCGGACTTTGCATGTGCTGCTCTTCGTGTCCGTGCGGTGCGTGATGTCCACCGGGGTGCTGAAGCTCTGCGGATTGCATATGATCCTCCGCCTGTTTGGAAGTTGTACTCATATTAGTTCATAAAGCTAGGACATTTAAACTGTTTTTTACAATGGATACGCATTCAAGCAGCTGATCGCGGGTGATCACCAATGGCGGAGCAAGACGGATCTTATCTCCGTGTGTCGGTTTGGCCAGCAGGCCATTTTCCTTTAGTGCCAGACAAAGTTCCCAGGCGGCTTCGGGTCTTGGATGATCGATCACGATGGCATTCAGGAGACCTTTTCCACGTACCAGGCTTATAAAAGGTGATCTCAGCTGATCCAGCTCTTTGCGGAACAGCTGACCCATCTCCTCTGCGTTCTCTGTCAGCTTCTCGTCCTTCAGTACCTGCAGGGCTTCCATCGCTACCTTGCAGGCGAGCGGATTGCCGCCGTATGTCGAACCATGTTCACCGGGTCTGATCGTCAGCATGATCTCGTCATCGGCCAGCACGGCTGACACGGGTAATACACCGCCGCCAAGGGCCTTGCCGAGGATCAGGATATCCGGTCTTACGTCTTCGTGGTCACAGGCGAGCATCCGGCCTGTCCTGCCGAGTCCCGTCTGGATCTCATCTCCGATAAAAAGGACATTGGCCGTTTCGCAAGCCTGTTTGGCCTGCCGCAGATATCCTTCGTCAGGTACCACCACACCTGCTTCACCCTGGATGGGTTCCACGAGAAAACCTGCGACCTGCTTGTCTTCGAGCGCCCTGGTCAAGGCAGGCAGATCGTTGTAGGGGACGATGACGAACCCCGGGGCATAGGGCCCGAACTGACGATTGGAATCGGTGTCCGTGCTAAAGGAAATGACCGTGGTGGTGCGTCCGTGGAAGTTGTCGGCACAGACGATGATCTTTGCCATGTTATCGGGGATGCCCTTTACCTGGTAACCCCAGCGGCGGCAGAGCTTGATGGCTGTTTCTACTGCTTCCACGCCGGTGTTGACGGGCAGCACTTTATCGTAACCGAAATAAGTGGTGATATAACGGGCATACTCGCCCAGCAGATCGCTGTGAAAGGCTCTGGATGTCAGGGTGAGCCTGCTGGCCTGTTCTATCAGCGCGTTGATGATCCGGGGATGGCAATGTCCCTGGTTTACTGCTGAATAGCCGCTGAGACAATCGTAATAGCGCCGGCCATCCACATCCCAGACAAATACGCCGGCTCCCCGGTTGAGGACGACGGGCAGGGGATGATAGTTATGGGCGCTGTATTTTTCTTCCAGTTCAAGGTGATGACGGGCGGAATCCGTTAATGACGTCGGGGCGGCAGTAATATGCATAAAAAAAGATATGAAATAATGAACGAGGATGGTGAAGGTCAGCAGGGGGCAATATGGTCACGAATTGTGATCGAGGAAGTCAAGATTTTGATCGAGGAACGATATGGAGGGATAGATGAAGATAACCGGAAATTTTCAGCAAGGTAATTCAAATTTTTCATAATGGGAAGAGGCGGGCAGGCCTGGCGGCTTCCCTTTCGCAAAGATGCCAAAAAGGCTGGAACCACTGCCGGAGAGTGCCGCATAGACGGCGCCGTGGGAATATAAGAGGTCTTTTATCTCCCGGAGGCGGGGATGCAATTGGAAAACAGGGGCTTCAAAGTCGTTGATTAGCTGGTCTTTCCAGGTGTCGATAGGCTGTTGAATGATCTCGTGGATCGAGGGGCCGGCAGTGGAGGGGGTACATAAGGAAAACGCCTGGGCTGTACTGATGTGGAGTCGAGGATCGATAAGTACGAAGCAATATCCGGAGAGGTCTATTGTCGCCGGCTGCAGTTTTTCTCCGCGTCCTCCGCCAAGGCTCGGCGCATTCAAAATGAAAAAAGGGCAGTCGCTGCCCAGTTCGGCGGCATAGGACAGGAGGCGGCTGGTGTCCAGGCCGAGATTGAATTGTTTGTTCAGCAGCAGCAGGGTGGATGCGCCATCAGAGGAGCCGCCGCCGAGACCAGCCCCAATGGGAATATGTTTGTACAGATGGATGTGAACGAAGGGCAGGTCAGGGAAATCTTTTTTTAAGAGCTGCCAGGCCTTTATACATAAGTTCCCGTCGCGGTCGCCGGGAATAGGAAGACCGTAGGCGGTGAAATTCAGGGTGGTGTCACGCTGGATCTCCAGGACGTCCTTCAGCGCAAGGGGATAGAAGACCGTTTCCAGGTCGTGATAACCGTCGTTGCGTTTGCGGAGGATCCTGAGTCCGAGGTTGATCTTACAGTTAGGGAAAATGATCATATATGCCCTACCGGGTTTTACGCCGACTATTGATCTCGTCGCGGATGGCGATGGCCCGGATATAATCTTCCTGTTCCAGCACTTCATTGAGCAGGGAGGTGAGATCGTCCATCGACAGGGCTTTCAGGTCTTCCCGGGAGCTGCTGCTATCCGTAGTGGAAACGGTTGCAGTAGCGCTGGTCTTCTTCTTTTTGGAAGAGCTGTCTTCCATCAGGATACCTGCGCTGTCGAGAATATGTTCGTACGTAAAGATGGGGCAGCCGAAGCGCACGGCCAGGGCCAGGGCATCCGATGTCCGGGAGTCGATCTCCACGGTATCATGTTCGCTGACGCAGACCAGCTTGGAATAAAAAATCCCTTCCTGCAGATCACAGATAATGATCTCCTGCAGGTCGATGGTAAAGGCGCTCATGAAGTTTTTCATCAGATCATGCGTCAGGGGACGGCTGGGGTGCATTTTTTCGAGGGCCACGGCAATTGCCTGAGCCTCAAACCCTCCGATCACGATGGGCAGGCGTCTTAAGCCATTCACTTCGCCCAGTACAACCGCATAGGAATGGGTTTGCGTTATACTATGTGACAAAGCCACTATTTCCAGTTCTATCTTCTTCATAAAATAATACACGAAACTAAGGCATTTTTTTAAATAAACAGACCCCGCTCAGAATGAAAAAAAATGAGCGGGGTCTATTTTAATCTCCTGGTTTTTATGCTATTCCTTTAAGTTTCTTCACGGCATCGATCATTTTGGGCACCACTTCAAAGGCATCCCCAACGATCCCATAATCGGCTGCTTTGAAGAATGGAGCCTCCGGATCTTTGTTAATAACCACTATTACCTTGCTACGGTTCACGCCGGCCAGGTGCTGAATGGCCCCTGAGATGCCGATGGCGATATATAAGTTAGGTGCAATTGCTATGCCGGTCTGGCCTACGTGTTCGTGATGCGGGCGCCAGTTGGCGTCTGCGACTGGGCGGCTGCAGGCGGTGGCTGCTCCCAGCGTCGATGCCAGCTCTTCGACCATACCCCAGTTCTCGGGCCCTTTGAGGCCACGGCCTCCGCTGACAACGAGCTCGGCCTCGGTAAGGGGCACTTCGCCGGAAGCGACTGTAGCGGACAAGACCCTGACCTTTGGGGGCAGGGCAGTGACTGACAGGGGCGATATTTCAGCGGTTCCTTCCCCTTCTTTTATGGCGTAGCTGTTGGGATTGAGCGCTATCACCTTGATTGGGCTATTCACCGCGATGAGGGCAAAAGCCTTACCAGAGAAGACATTTTTTTTGACCACGAAACCATTGGAGGTATCAGGCAGCGCAACGGCTCCCGATACCAGCCCTGCCTTCAGCCGGACCGCTACGCGTGGGGCGATGGCCTTTCCGCTGAAGTTGTTGGAGAAGACGACGACTGTGGCGCCTGATCCGGCCGCGAGATCGGCGATGATCTTTCCCTGGACCTGCGCATCCAGGGCGTTCAGGCTTTCCTGCGCTGCCTGGTGGACCTTTTTTATGCCGTATTTACCGAGGGTGGCGAGGTCGGACGATACCGTTCCGAGCAGGACCCCCTCTGCTGTTGTGCCCAGCTGGGCAGCCAGGGCGGCGCCATAGCTCAGTACTTCCAGCGAAGATTTTTTTATCTGACCTTCTGAATGATCGATGAATATTAATACTGACATACGTAAGTTTTGATGATTAGAGCACTTTTGCTTCGATGATTAGAGCGCGCTTGCTTCGATGATTAAAACACTCTTGCTTCTTCGTGGAGGAGGCGGATCAGCTCGGCCGGGTTATCGGCCGGGACCAGCCTGACACCGGCTTTGGCGGGTGGCAGCTCGAATGCAACGATGCTGGTCAGGGCTTCTATGGCTGTGGGCTCCACTACTTTCAGCGGTTTGGTCCGGGCGCTCATGATGCCTTTCATATTGGGGATGCGTTGTTCGGCGACCCCTTTCTGGCAGCTGACCACCAGCGGGAGTGATACTTCGTCGGTCTCTTCGCCGCCTTCCGTTTCCCGGATGACGGTAGTTGTGGAGCCGTTCCAGTCAAACTTTGTGGCGAGGGAGACATAAGGAAGGTCGAGGAGCTCGGCAACCATGCCGCCTATTGCGGAGCCATTATAATCAATGGTCTCTTTGCCGGTAAAGATGAGGTCGTAGGCTCCCTGCCTGGCCACTTCGGCAATTTGTGCTGCAATATAAAAGGGGTCCTGGCTATCCGCATTAACGCGAACGGCTTCATCTCCGCCGATGGCCAATGCCTTGCGGATAATGGGTTCGGTGTCGGCGGTGCCGACCGTCACCAGGTGTAAAACGGTAGCGGGATCTTTTTCTTTTAGTTCGATGGCCCGTACCAGGGCATACCATTCATCATAGGGATTTATGATCCATTGTACGCCTTCGCTGGCAAACTTTGTATTGTTCTGGGTGAAGGCTATCTTCGCCGTTGTATCCGGCGTCTTGCTGATGCAAACTAAGATCTTCATTGGCGCTCGCGTTTTGAAGTGACTAATAATGTAAGACGGCCGGGAGCCGTCGAAAGTTGTTTATGCAACTAAAACAAAGATAAGGTTTGGCGGGTTAATTCGGGAATAATTTATAAAAAAATTTAACGGTTATGGACCGGATCGGGAAATTGAAGGAATTTCTGCAAACGGACCCCAATGACAGTTTTGCAAAGCATGCTTTGGCATTGGAATATAGCAAGCTGGGGGATGAGGTTACGGCCCGCCGTCTGTTGGAGGAAGTGTTGGAATATGACCCGGCTGCCATCGGTTCGTATTATCAATTAGGGAAGCTGCTTGAACGCACGGGCGAACATGCGTTGGCGTTGTCGTGGTATGAAAAGGGAATGGTGGCGGCTCGTGTGGCGGGGGAGAAGAGGGCTTATAATGAGCTGCAGGCGGCTTATGATGATCTGGCGGATTAGAGAGATCGTAAAAACTCATAAATGGATCTACTTCACGGTTTCAATGAATTCATAAAGAAAGAAAACCTCTTCACTCATCAGGACCGGTTGCTGGTGGCTGTCAGCGGGGGGCTGGACTCTGTTGTCCTGTGCGAGATGCTGCATCGGGCGGGGTTTGATTTTGTTATAGCCCATTGCAATTTTCGACTACGTGGGGAGGAGAGTGACCGGGATGAACAGTTCGTCATCCAGCTGGCGGAGAGGTATGGGAAGAAGGTGTTCGTAAAGGCGTGGGATACGTCTGTTTATGCCGCGGAGCAGAAGTTGTCCATCCAGGTGGCGGCGCGGCAGCTGCGATACGACTGGTTCAGAGAGATCATAGAAGAGTGGGGGGCTGGTGTTGTCCTCACAGCGCATCATCTCGATGACAATATCGAAACCCTGCTGATGAATTTCTTTAAGGGAACGGGGATCTCCGGTCTTCGCGGGATGCTGCCCCGGCAGGGCATTGTTGTTCGTCCGCTTTTGTTTACCGGGCGGGCGGCACTGCAGCAGTTGGCGCTGGATGCGGGGCTTCTCTGGGTTGAAGACAGTTCGAATGAATCGGATAAATATACCCGCAACTACTTCCGTCATCGGATCATTCCTGGCATAGAGGAGGTGTTTCCTAATGCGCTGCAAAATCTGGCTGAGAATACGGGCCGCTTTCGTGAAATAGAAATGATCTATCGCCGGGCGGTGGATCAGCAGTTGAAGAAACTATTGGAGCATCGGGGTAATGAGGTATTCATACCGGTATTAAAGTTAAAGTTATCTGCTCCCCTGTCGACGCTGGTGTATGAAATGATCACGCCCTTTGGGTTCTCTGCGCAGCAGACCGGTGCTGTCATAGCTTTACTGGACAGCGGTTCGGGAAAATATGTCGTCTCTGCTACGCACCGGATACTGAGGAACCGGGACTGGCTGATCATCTCACCGCTTCAGACAATGCAGGCTGCGAATATATTGATAGAAGCGGGGGATACGAGGGTGTTGTATGAGCAGGGGCAGCTGGTCTTGCAGCGGCTGTCGGCGGCGGATCTGCCGGCGGAGGTCGTGGGTTCGAGTCCCGTCAGGTCCGGAGCCGAGTCGAAGCGGGGTTCCTCTTCGGGCTCTGGCAACACGGTCGCCTGGCTGGATGCTGCGGATATTCGGTTCCCGCTGCTGCTGCGCAAATGGCGGGCAGGGGACTATTTCTATCCGCTGGGTATGCGGAAAAAGAAAAAGCTGGCTCGTTTTTTTATCGACAGCAAGCTCTCAATAGGAGATAAGGAAAAGGTTTGGGTGCTTGAAATGAATAAAAAGATCGTTTGGGTCGTAGGTTTGAGGATTGACGACCGGTTTCGGATCAGCGAGAGGACCGAGCAGGTGTTGAAGATCGAGTGGCTGCGGCATTGATGGATTTTAAGTGGCTGCGGCATTGATGGATCATCGGGTGGCTGCCGGGCTCGGGGTCAGACCCTGGGGGCTGTTTAAAACCTTGGGTTTTTCATTTCGTTGATGAATGTTGCGACTATTGCGGGATGGACGGCGATCGTAAAGAGCACTCCGTAGGCGGCTCCCCATAGATGGGCGTCGTGATTGACATTATCGCCTCCGCGTTTGGACATGTAAATGGTAAAACCCAGGAAAAGGGCTGCATAAAGGATCGATGGCATTCGGATGCCGTAAACACTGACGACTTCCCAGGGGCGGATCATGATGACGGCGAACATGACGGCACAGACGGCGCCGGAGGCACCCAGGCTCCGGTAGTTGTAGTCGTCTTTACGTTTCAGATACGAAGGGATATTCGATGCGATAAGGGCGGTGAAATAAAGTATCGGATAATAATAAGATTGCAATCCTAATTCTCCTCTGTAAAAGAGTTCCAATCCTTTTCCGAAAAAGAACAGCGTAAACATGTTGAATGCCAGGTGGAGGAAGTCGGCATGGATAAAGCCGCAGGTGATAAATCGGTAATATTGGTGACGCATGCTTATCGCCGGGGGCCAGAAGATCAGATCATCCATGACTTTTGAGCTGCTAAACGCGACAAAGGAAATAAGACAGGTAAGGACTACTACAACCACTGTAAAGGAGAACATTGAATTTTTTTTTAAAGATAAGTCATTTTGCGAGTAATCCTAATTGGCGTTGGGCTCAGGCGTGGTGATATTTCTCGTTGCGTATGATGGTGCAGGCCCGGTACAGCTGTTCTGCGAGCAGCAGGCGGACCAGTTGATGGGGAAGTGTCAGCTGGGAGAGGGACCAGCGATAGTCGGCTCTTTTGAGAACTGTTTCATCCAGGCCATAGACGCCTCCTATGAGAAAGACGAGCTTTTTTGTACTGTCATTTGCCCTGGATTGGATGAACTGGGCAAGTCCTTCCGAGCCGATCTGTCTGCCGCGTTCGTCGAGGGCGATAAGGAAGTCGTCTTTGGCGAGGGTCTCGAGGATGATCTCCGCTTCCTTTTTCTTCAGATCAGGCTGGGACAGGGTCGCTGCATTTTTTGGGACGGGAATGATGTTCCATTCTACCGGGTAGTAGCGCGAGATACGCCGGGTGAAGTCGTCGATACCGAGTTTAACGTAGGTTTCGTGATCTTTGCCGATGGACCAGAGTTGAAATTTCATGGGGCAAAGTTAGGAAGTTTTATTCCGCTGCAGGCAAGGTCACTGTAAAGGTGCTTCCTTTCTCCGGTTCGCTTTCGATGTGCAGGCTCCCGTCATTGCGGGCGGCGAACTCTCTGCAGAGCATCAGGCCCAGCCCGGTCCCGGATTCTCCGGCGGTTCCTTTGGTCGAATAGAAATTGTTACCCTCGATCTTTTCCAGGGCTTCAGGAGGAATGCCCATGCCTGAATCTTTGACGAACAGCTCGATGGCTCCGCTGGTTCTGCGGGCGCCAACGTGGACAGTGCCCTCGTCTGGCGTATACTTGATGGCGTTAGAGATCAGGTTACGCAGGATGAGATTGACCATATCCTTGTCAGCAAACGCGATGATGGAGCTGTCCGTATCGAGTGTTATCCTGATCTTTTTAGCATCGGCCTGTAGCCGCAGCAGCCGGCCTACCTCTGTTATCAGGCCGGAGATGTCAATCATCTGCGGCTTGACCGCGTCGGTCTGCATCTGGCTGCGGGCCCACAACAAAAGATTTTCCATGAGACTGGTGGTATAGGTCAGCTCATTGACAACTTCCGGGACCATGCCTTTGATCTCGTCGGCAGGAAGATCGTACATCTGCATGTTGCGGAAAAGGTTGCGCAGGGCATAGATCGGTGATTTGAGGTCGTGGGCTATGATGGAGAACAGCCGGCTTTTGAAAGAATTGAGCCGGGTCAACTCCTCCGTCTGACGCTGGAGCAAAACGCCATTCTGCGCCAGGGCTTCTTTTTGCTTTAGTATGCTGTGCTGGTAACCGGTGTTCTCTTTTTTGACGAGGAAGAGTCCATAGAAAATGAAAACGATGGTAAGCAGCTCGTTGAAGAAATAGAACCCAATATTGGCCGTTTCCAGCTGATACCGGTAATTCTTGCAGAGGACAGCCAGCACGAAATAGCTGGTCATCGACAAGCCCAGCGCAAAGAGCATCTGACTGATGTCCTGTATAAAAAATACGGAGAGGATGCCGTAGAGGATGAAGGATAGTTCGACACCCATATTTATCCCCCAGAGATAAACGATGCTGGTGACCAGGGGATAAAAAACAAAGTAGACGATCCTTGCTACATCATAGCGGCCGCGCTGGTTGAGGGTCAGCACGAGGACGCTGATCAATGCGGGCATAGATGCCACCATCCAGGCAATGGGCGGGAAATGCCGGTTGCTGATACCGCCGGCTATCGGTATGATCATACCCGTAAGAAGCTGAAAAAAATTAAGCTGGTTGAAGATACCTAGCTTCCTTTTCTCGTATTCGTCTAATGCTGAGGCTGACCCAATGGTCTTGATCTTTACGAAAAATTGTTGTGAGGTGATCCCGGCGGCCTTGAGTTTGTCCTGCCATTCGCCGTCCAAACCAAATGCTTTGGCGCGGCCCTGGAAAAACAGTGGTTTGTGCGGGAAAAGAAATTTCATCGGGTCATAAAGTTTTTTCAGAGGACCGATGCTGTTCGCCTGCGGCTCGGGTCATCGGGTCACAATTTTTTTTCAATGGTCCGATGCAGTCGCTGCGCTCGTGTCATCGGGTCATTGTCGTCTTATCGATTGAGCCAACGCACAGAACCTGCGGGCTCGAATTTATACATTAAAATCCACACTGTCAAGCTCCGCCGGCTGAAAAGCCTGCGAACCGGGTCTATAACGTCCACAGCATTAGAATATTATTAGAAAACCTGCAATCGACCACTTACACGGGGGATGGGAACTATATTTGCAATTGTCAGGTACAATGCATTCATTATGAAATTCATCGGAAGGCTACGCGGGCTGGGAAAAAGGGCCTTTGACAGGATCCGGAATGAGAAGCTCAAATACAACCTGCTGCAGGCTATCCCCTTTTGGATCGCTTCTCTGCTAACGGGTATCGTAGCCGTCGTTTACACAAAGCTTTTTGCCCTGGCCGAAAAAGGTACGGCCTATATCATTCACCTTCATCTCTGGTTGCTGTTTGTCATCACCCCGGTATGTTTCCTGGTTGCCTGGTGGCTGGTCCGGCGGTTCGCTCCCTTTGCCCGGGGAAGCGGTATCCCGCAGGTAATGGCATCTATCGAGCTGGCCACCCCGAAATACAACGAAAAGGTCAATAAGCTGCTAAGCCTGCGCATACTCTTCATCAAAATAGCGTCCAGCCTGATCATGGCGTTGGGGGGAGGCGTTATAGGCAGGGAAGGCCCGACCATCCAGGTGGCCGGCTCTATTTTCCGGAAAGTGAATGAATGGCTGCCGAAGTGGTGGCCAAAGATCTCCAAGCGGAATATGATCATGACAGGCGCCGCCGCCGGACTGGCCGCTGCGTTCAACACACCGCTGGGTGGGGTCGTCTTTGCGGTGGAGGAGCTGACCCGGACCCATATCAGCTATTTTAAGACGGCGCTGTTCACGGCCGTGATCATTGCCGGGTTGACGGCCCAGGCCTTACTGGGACCCTATCTTTACCTGGGTTATCCCGATGTCGGTCATCTTTCGGGAACCATTTTCTTTGTCGTGGCGCTGGTGGCGATACCTTCCGGACTGGCGGGCGCGGGCATGTCAAAATTTATACTGCGCCTTTTTCAATGGAAAACCGGTTTGCGGCACACCCGGCAGCATGTTCTATATGTGGTGGGCTGTGCGGTATTGCTGGCAGCCCTGGCTTTCTTTGTGGACGAACGGGTACTGGGTTCGGGGAAGGAGCTGATGACGACCTCCTTATTTTCCAGCGATAAATACAACAGCTGGTATATGCCGTTGTTGCGTTTTGTAGGGCCTTTGATCTCCTTTACAACGGGTGCTGCCGGAGGTGTCTTTGCGCCTGCTCTCAGCGCCGGCGCCAGTATCGGGGCGACACTTTCCGGATGGCTGCATCTATCGCCAACCGATACGAACCTGGTAGTGCTGGCGGGGATGGTCGGCTTTTTGACGGGGGTTACCCGGACGCCGTTCACTTCCGCAATACTGGTGCTGGAAATGACCGATCGCCACAACGTTATCTTTCATCTTATGCTCGCAGGCATGATCGCCAGCCTGGTTGCAATGATCGTCGACAAGCATTCCTTTTATGACCACCTCAAGTATCAATATATCCGGGAGATAGTCGGTGAGGAGGACAAGGAACTCCTGCAGCCGCGTAACGAAGACCCTGAGGAAGAGTAATGAAGGGCGGCGCGCCCTATTTTTTGAGATACAAGTCAAAGGTGTCCCCTCTCAGTCCGACCCGCATCGCTTCCAGTGCAATGACCTCGGTAGGGTTGATATTCCCGAGATTGGCATTGGCCCCGATCAATTGCAGGAAGTACAGCTGCTGATCTTTTTGCGGCGCTTCCCAGAGGATCTTTTCGGCGGGAACTTTTGTCAGGATCTCCTGTACCAGCCCTTCGCGGACTTCGCCGGAATTACGGTAAATGCCCACTGTTCCCGCTTCACGGGCTTCTGCGACGATATAGGATGAACCCGCCTGCAGTTCGGCCTGCATCAGCCGGATCCACTGATAAGGAGGTGTGATGTGCTCACGGTCCTTGTCCTTTGATCCGATCTCGCTGAGGACGATGCCGTATTTGGACAACTTTTCTATATAACCGCATTTCTCTTCGTGCGAAATGTCGATACTACCGTCCGAAACTTCGATATAGGAGATGTTGTATTGTTTCAGCAGGTCGAGATAGTCATTGAACTGGTTGCGGATGACAAACGCTTCAAAGAGCAGACCTCCGAAATAGACCGGTATATCGGCATTCTGGAAGATCTCTATCTTCTCTTTAAGACCGGTAGTGACGAGGGGGGTGCCAAAGGCAAGCTTTACCAGGTCGACGTGCGGACCTGCGCCGGACACGAGGTTGCGGGCCTCTGCGACACTAAGACCTTTGTCGTTTACCATTGTCAAACCATGCGTGCGGGGTCTGGCCGTCCGCTCGGGCATCTGAGTGAGATGAAAATTCATGCTTGCAAGATAGGAAGGGGAAGGGGATTTATTGTAACTTGTAACAAAATTGTCATATGCCGCAGATGGACGCTAAACAGGCGGAAAAGATCTCCAAGGCTCTTTCCGACCCAACAAGGCTCAAGATCCTCAGCGAGATCAAAAAGAAGAACGATTGGCTGTATTGTGTCGATCTCTACGCGAATATCAACCTGGCCCAGCCTTCTATCTGTCATCATCTCAAACAGCTCACCGAAACATCGATCATCCTCCCCGAAAAAGAAGGCCGCAATATCAAGTATATGATGAACAATGAGGTCATCGACGAGTATA
This sequence comes from Puia sp., assembly GCA_035492595.1. GTDB lineage: Bacteria > Bacteroidota > Bacteroidia > Chitinophagales > Chitinophagaceae > Puia. Next base: position 20,625 of record DATJJA010000076.1, on the reverse strand, counting down.
TTGGTTTTTTAGAAGGGTTGAAGAAATAGGGGTAAACCCCAGGCCGATAAAAAAAGTCAGATTTATGCATTGAAATATTTAAATGTTTTGTATCTTTATGCTCTGAGGGGGCCCGAAGCCCTTTTCAAAGGCAGGATATATTGAAACATTTAAATGAACCAATTAAAAGGTAGTATTATGAACGACAATTGTTTAAACTGCGGCGAAGACTATTTCTCTTCCCCGCTACTCAACGAAAGGACAAGAAGCTTCGGCCGTAATTTTCTCTATACTGTACTGGCATTCGCTGCGCTGTGTCTGGTCTCTTATATGATCAATGCCTAGCATCCAACGTGGTCTCTGGCACCGGTCCGCGGGCGAAAGCTTCGGTTTCTTAATCATTTAGTAATCTTTCGCTGGTGTATTGTCGCTAGTTTTGGTCGCAAGATCACAACAATTTATGTCCGATACACGAAGGGAATTTCTTAAAAAAGCCGCTTTACTCTCGGGTGCAGCCAGCCTGGCCCAATTGTTACCTGAGTCAATTCAACGCGCACTCGCGATCAACCCGCCCGAAGGGAGTACCTGGCAGGATGCGGAACATGTAGTGATCCTGATGCAGGAGAACAGGAGTTTCGACCATGCGCTGGGTACGCTCCGCGGCGTGCGGGGATATAACGACCCGCGGGCGATACTTCTGCCCAACTCCAACCCCGTATGGCTGCAGTCCAATAAAGCCGGCGAGACCTATGCGCCTTTCCGGCTGGACATCAATCAGACAAAGGCGACCTGGATGCACTCTTTGCCGCATTCCTGGTCGAACCAGGTCAGTGCGCGCAATGACGGCAAGTTTGATCAGTGGCTCGACTTCAAGCAGAACAGCACTCCCGAATATGCTCATATGCCTCTGACCCTGGGTTATCATACCCGTGCCGATCTGCCTTTTTATTACTCATTGGCGGACGCGTTTACCGTGTGTGATCAGAACTTTTGCTCTTCGCTGACCGGTACGAATCCCAACCGGCTTTATTTCTGGACGGGCACGGTCCGCGAACAGCAGCACGAGCGTTCGCGTGCGCATGTATGGAATGATGACATGGATTTTGGCACATTGAAATGGACAACATTTCCGGAACGGCTGGAGGCGCTGGGGATACCGTGGAAGTGTTATCAGAATGAAATGAGCATCGATACGGGTTTTCGTGGCGAAGAAGATCCCTGGCTCTCGAACTTCCAGGATAACCCTCTGGAATTTTTTGCGCAGTACAATATTCAGCTGCATCATCGGCATGTGCAGTTCTTGAAAGAGACGGGCAAAAAAAATGATCTATCATTCGATCAGCTGTCTCCGTTGGCGCAGTCGCTCCACCGCAAGGCTTTTGACACCAATACCGGTGATCCACACTATCACGAGCTGGAAGAGCTTAAATATAATGACAATGGCACCGAACGGACGATGAAGGCGCCAAAAGGGGATGTTCTGCATCAGTTCAGGGAGGATGTCAATTCCGGCAAGCTGCCGACCGTAAGCTGGCTGTCTGCGCCGGAGAATTTTTCCGACCATCCCAGCGCGCCATGGTACGGCGCCTGGTATGTCTCCGAAGTACTGGACATTCTCACTAAGAATCCGGAGGTATGGAAGAAGACTATTTTCATCCTTGCTTATGACGAGAATGACGGTTATTTTGACCATGTTCCGCCTTTTACGGCGCCTGATCCACGCCGACCGGAGACCGGTAAGGTTTCGGCAGGCATCGATACAACCGTCGAATTCATAACGCTGGAGCAGGAAAAAGAACGGAATGGATTTCCCGAGAAATTCGAACGCGAGTGCAGTATCGGACTGGGCTTTCGGGTACCCCTTATCGTTGCCTCGCCCTGGACGCGTGGGGGCTGGGTCAACTCACAGGTATTCGATCATACTTCGACCCTGCAATTCCTCGAAAAGTTCCTTTCTCATAAGACGGGAAAGACCGTTGTGGAGCCCAACATCTCCGACTGGAGGCGGCTGGTCTGCGGGGACCTCACGTCTGTCTTCCGCCCCTGGCATGGCGAGACCATCCACCATCCGCCAGTCCTGGAAAAGGATAGTTTCCTGGAAGGCATTCACAAGGCGCAGTTCAAAAAACTGCCCGATACCTTTAAAGCCCTGAGCCAGGAAGAGATCGCCGTTTTCATCAAAAGCCCTTATGGCTCGTCCTTTAGTACGCACCAGGAACCGGGCACGCGTCCATCCTGTGCGCTGCCCTATGAGCTGCAGGTCAATGGCCGGCTTAGCGAGGATGGGAATGAATTTACGATAACGTTTAGCAATGGCGCCGGTGCGGGCGCTGCCTTCAACCTGTATGATCTGAACTGGCATGCCAGTGATGAACAGTCCCGGGTCCGCACCAGGGCCTATGGGGTCAAAGCGGGCGATAGCCTCACCGATGCCTGGTCGATAATGGAAAGAAAGGAATATAGCCTTCATGTTTACGGACCAAATGGTTTTTACCGGCAATTTACAGGAGGCGCCAACGATCCGCTGGATGTGGAGTTCAGCAATGAGAAAGGAACATTAAATGGTATACTGAAAATTAAGAACCGGACCGCGAACGAGTTGGCTAAGATAGAGGTGATCGATCATGGATATGGGGCAGCAATGATCTCCCGGGAACTAAAGGGGGGAGAGACGATTACGCTGACACTGCCTTTTGCCAAAAGCCAGGGCTGGTATGATCTCAGCGTAAGATGGCCTTCCCGGGAAACTTTTCAACGAAGGTTTGCCGGTCGCATAGAGACAGGGAAAGACAGTATCAGTGATCCGTTTATGGGGAGGGTGTCAAAAGGATGGAACGCGTAGCCGGACACTTTGTGTATCGAAACTGAACAGTTTGATATAATTTTTTATTTTCAAATAGTTGAATGTCATGAAATTATATGGCTGGCATTTCTTTCGCACCTGGCTGAACATTCAATAGTTCAACCATGCTGATCAATTATTTCAAGGTTGCCTGGCGCAATCTCATCAAGAGCAAGACTTTTTCTTTCATAAATATCTTTGGGCTTGCTGCTGGTCTTACCTGCTGCATGCTCATATCTATTTACCTGCTTCACGAGTTCAGCTATGACAACTATCAGCCGGATGCGAGCAATGTCTACCAGATGGCTACGACCTTTTCGATGAATCATAAAGATTTTACCCTGGCGAATGTATCCGCGCCTATACCGGCTGCTGTAAAAAAGGAATTCCCGGAAGTACGGCAATACACACGTCTGTTGCAGCTGGCGACCTTTGAAGATAAAACCATGCTGCAATACCGGGCGCCGGGTGCGGCGCCTTTATCATTCTTTGAGAGTAAAGGGTTTCTGGCCGACTCTTCCTTTTTCCGGATGTTCAGCTATCATTTTATCGAAGGAACGCCTTCTTCTGCCCTCGATCAGCCCAATGCAATCGTCGTTTCGGAACAGATAGCGCACAAGCTGTTTGGCAATGCCGCTGCAATGGGAAAGATCATTCATGTTAGCAGCAACTCGAACGGGGATCATGATCTTATTGTAAAAGGTGTTTTTCGTCCGATCGCCAGTCCGTCGCATATCGATGGGGAATTCTTTATAAGTTTTGCGGGCGGCGACATGGAATCGTTCATGCGCAGACAGGAAAACGATTTTTTGACCAACAATATGTTCACGGCATATCTTCGGCTTGCTCCGGGAACCGATCCGGCGAGTCTGGATGCCAAATTTCCCGCCTTTCTTGACAAGTATGCCGGTAAGCAGATGAAGGAGATGGGATTCGAAAAACATCAATTTCTGGTTCCTCTCAGGGGCATACACTTACGCTCGGATATACCGGGGAATGTTACCCCACCTGCCAGTAAAATATATCTCTATATTCTGGGTTCCATCGCAATTTTTACGCTGCTGATCGCCTGTATCAACTTCATGAACCTGGCAACTGCGCGCAGCGCCAAACGCTCCTCTGAAGTAGGCATCCGCAAGGTGCTGGGCGCTGTAAAGGGTTTGCTGATCGGTCAGTTCCTGGGGGAATCCGTTCTTATGAGCGGGATTGCTTTTTTTTTGGCCTGGGGATTTACGGTAGCTCTGCTGCCGGCCTTTAGTCAGGTCACCAACAGGGTATTGACCCTGCCGATACCGGAACAGCTTCCGCTACTGGTCGGTTTTCTGGCGCTGGCTATCGTCACCGGGCTGCTGGCTGGTATTTATCCTGCATTTTACCTGTCTTCTTTTCAGCCTGCAAAAGTGCTGAAGGGAAAGTTCTCCAATTCGCTGGCGGCGATATCTCTGCGTAAAGGGCTTGTCGTATTTCAGTTCATCATATCGGTCACGCTGATCGTTTCCTCGGTTGTCATCAATGACCAGATGGCTTATATGCGAAACAAGGACCTTGGCTTTGACAAGACGTCCCAGATCGTAGTGCCGCTGCGCAGCAGTACGGCCAAGGAATTGGGCAGCGCTCTTGAAAATGAATTCCGCAGCAATACCCAGGTGATCAGCGCGGGCGCTGCTGCCTATTACCCGGGAATTGTCAACCCTTCCGACAATCTTATCTATGCGGATGGCCAGTTTTCGCAAGATGGCAAACGAGCCCGTATGAATTTTGTCGACTACGAATATATGCAGACGTTGGGGCTACAACCCGTTGCAGGCCGGCTTTTTAGCAAGGAATTCCCTGCCGACTCCGACAGGATGATCCTGAATGAAAGTGCTGTTAAGGCGTTGGGTTTTGCTTCGCCCGAGGCCGCTATCGGAAAAAAGGTGCACAACAATTTCAAGGCGAATACCTATACCAATGTGATCGTTGGAGTGGTGAAAGACTTTCATTTTGAGGATCTTCACCTGCCTATCACCCCTTATGCCTTCCGGCTCAATCTGCAGGCCAATTCGTATCTCATCGTACATGCCCGCGCCGGAGAACCCGGCCCGCTGCTGACGGCTCTCGGTGCAGCCTGGCACAGGCTGAATCCCAATGAACCTTTTGAATATTCCTTTCTTGATGAGGACTTTCAGAAGAATTATGTGGCGGAGGAACGTCTTTCAACGATGATCCGCTATTTTACCATAATGGCGATACTCATTTCCTGTCTTGGTCTCTTTGGTCTTGCGAGCTTTAGCGCGGAACAACGCATCCGGGAGATCGGTATCCGGAAGGTGCTGGGCGCCAGCATCACAGGTATCGTATTACTATTGTCAAAGGACTTCCTGAAACTGGTCGCTATCGCGATGGTTATTGCCTGCCCGGTAGCCTGGCTGATCATGCACAAGTGGCTCCAGGACTTTGCCTACCGGACGACGATAAGTTGGGTGGTTTTTGTGATCACCATCCTTTCTACTTTGGGCATAACCTTATTTACCATTAGTTTCCAGGCGATAAGGGCCGGGCTTGCGAATCCGGTGCAGAGTCTTAAAGCCGAATAGAGACCTTAGTCTTTGGGCTTTTGTTTCTTCTCCTGTTCTTCCTGTTGTTTTTTGGCTGCTTCTTCTTCCTTCTTCTTTTTTTCCTTTTCTTTCTTCCTGAAGAAGCCGCGGAGGAGGAAGTTATGCTGAGCCGCCTCCATGTTCTGATCCAGCTTTTGGGTACTGGTATTCAGATGGCGTACCGTGCTGCTGATATTTGCGGAAAGGGTAGTGTCGTGAAGCAGCTTGCCCAGTGCACCCTGGCCTCTGGTAATGCGGGATGAGATGTCCGCGAGGTTGCCCGTGATGATGGCCGCATTGTCGGCGGAGGTTTTCAGGCTGGCCATGATGGCGTCGGTTTCGACCGGCGTATTTGTCCGTAAGGAATCACCATTGACCACGGCAGGCTGACCGGGTGTACCTGCCACTATGGAGATAACCTTATCACCCATCAATCCTTCGGAGCTGATGCTGGCACGTGCATCTTTTTTTATAAAGCGCTGGACCTTTTTCTGAATGATCATGTCTACCTGTACGGTCGTGTCTGTTACGAGACTGATCGCGTCCACCGTACCTACGTCGATGCCGCCGAGTCTGACATTGCTGCCATTTTTCAAACCGCTGACCGAGCTGAACTGCGCATATACATGCAGCACGGAGCCGAATTTATTCTTCTGCTTCCCGATGTAATAGATCGCGGCAACCGCTATTGCCAGGGCCGCCACGGAGAAGGCTCCCAGTTTCCATTTATAGTTTTTTTCCTTTGGCATTTTTGTAAAAATTTGTGGCATAGGCCTGTTAGTAAAAGAAAGTTTTTATCCATTCGTCTTCCGACTTTTCCAGCTCTTCATAACTACCTTCGGCATATACTGCGCCTTCCTTCATCATGATGATCCGGTCGGCGGTGAGCCTGGCACATGCCATGTCATGGGTTATGGTTATCGATGAGATCTTATATTTCTCTTTCATTTTCACGATGAGCTCGCTGATCTCTTTGGCTGTTCCGGTATCCAGCCCGGTAGTGGGCTCATCATAAAGCATTACTTCAGGACGCAGGATGAGGGTTCGGGCAAGCCCGATACGTTTGTTCTGGCCGCCGGACAGTTTGGAAGGCAGCTGGTCGATGGAATCTGCGAGACCGACATTGTCCAGCATCTCGGCGATGACTGCGTCCTTTTTTTCTTTGGTCATGCTTTTTTTATGCTGCCGCAGGGGGAAGGCGAGGTTCTCCCGGACCGTCATGGAATCATACAGAGCGCCATTCTGGAATAAAAAACCGATGCGGACGCGCATGGCGTTGAGTTCGTCATAGCTGAGGCTGGAAATATCCTGTCCAAAGATATTGATCTCGCCGGCATCGGGTGTCTCCAGTCCTACAAGGCATTTGATCAGCACCGATTTGCCCGATCCGGATTTGCCGAGGATGACCAGGTTCTCGCCTTTATAGACATACATGTCTACGCCCCGCAGGACGTCATGGTCCTTGAAAGATTTAAAGACCCCTTTTATCGTGATGATGGGCTCTCCCTTGCCGCTCTTTACCGGCTCTGGTTCGGTCGGTTGAAGATTGGGATCTTCCGTAGTTGGAGGAGGGCCTTCTTCTTCGGCGGGAGTACCGGCTTCAGTTTCGCCCTGTGTTCTGGCGTCGGTTTCAGCCTCGGCTTTGGTCGCGGTCTCCGGCGCCGGATCATCTCCTTCGTAGAGATTGTCTTGTGCTAATAATTGTTTATTGTCTTCTTTCTCTTTCATCCGTACAAAATGTTTTTTTAATGGTCGGATGGAACCTCGCCGTTCATTCGACTGATATTATTATTTATTTGCCTGGTTTCATATAACAGATCATAACAGGTCAGTAATTTGAGCAGCTAACAGATCGATGATAAAGACTGCCAGTGAAGCCGCTACCACGGCCGAATTTGCTGCTATCCCCACGCTTTCTGTGCCGCGTTTCGCATGATAACCTTTGTAACAGCCGATGATCCCGATGACCCAGCCAAAAAAGAAGGTCTTGATAATGGCGGGGAATATGTCTATGAATTCGAGATGACCGAGTGCCGCTACAAAGAAATGCTGCATTGAAGAGGCATCGTGAATATTCATGGCAACATAACCGCCGAAGAGGGCAATGAAATCAGCGAAGATGGCGAGCAGCGGAACCATCAGCGTCGTGGCCAATGTCCTTGTGACTACGAGGTATCGAAAAGGATTGATGGCAGACACTTCCATGGCATCGATCTGTTCGGTCACTTTCATAGAGCCCAGCTCTGCGCCCATCCGTGAACCGATCTTACCGGCGCAGATGATCGCGGTGATAACCGGTCCTATTTCTCTTACCACAGAAACCGATACCATTCCGGGTATCATGGAGATGGCGCCGAACGCAGCCATTGAAGGGCGGGTCTGGATCGTCAGCACGGCACCCATAATGAAGCCTGTCAGGCCAATTAGGAAAGTGGATTTATACCCCACGAGGTAACATTGATAAAAGATCTCCCGCCATTCATAAGGAGGTCTGACCACCTCTTTGAAGAAGCGGGCCATAAATGACACCAGGTCGCCTGCATTATAAAAGAAGGACTTCCACTGGCTCTTTTTTTCCTGAACGCGGACTCTGGCGCGATTGTATCGGTTGAGAATGGGCTGCATATCTAATAACAAGTTCAATTATCAATCCAAACCCCGGGATGTACTCCCGTCAACAAACATTTGCATTGAACCTGAGCTCTGTCAGGGCGATCCTAAGCTGAAAGCAAGCATGTGTGCGGTGTTGGAGAAAGTTGGCACGTTGTTGGTTTTGCTAAAAATCGTAGAAATACTTCCACAGTACTTCCTGATTATGAATGTCTTTATCGCTTAAATTTGTTCCTTATACTTATCCTGACAACCAGGTTATATAATTACAATTCCCGTATGATACTGATTGTGGATGACAAGGCTGAGAATATCTTTTCGCTCAAGACCATCCTGGAGTTACACTCTTTTCCCACTGACACGGCGTTGAGCGGCGAAGAAGCTCTGAAGAAGATCCTTCGGCATTCCTATGCCCTGATCATACTTGATGTACAGATGCCCGGTATGGATGGCTTTGAGGTTGCGGAGGCCATCAGCGGTTATAGTAAGGCCCGGGATATCCCGATCCTCTTTCTTTCTGCGGCCAGCACCGATAAAAAGTTTATCACAAAGGGTTATAGTTCCGGCGGTATGGATTATATCACAAAACCCATCGACCCGGATATCCTGCTTTTGAAGGTCAAAACTTTTTACCGGCTCTATGAGCAGAACCGGGAACTCAACCGGATCCAGGCCAGTCTCCGCTCGGAGATAGAGTTCCGGAAGAAGGTGGAGGGGGAACTGCAGGAGCGTGCGGGCGAGCTGCATTCGATACTCGAATCCATTCCACAGATAGCGTTCACGACAAGGGCTGATGGGAAAATAGAATTCGTCAACGAGCAGTGGCTGAAATATGCGCCTTCCAAGACTCAATTCCCATTGACGCATCCTGACGACACCGACCTTGTAAGGCAATGGGAAAAGACCGTGGTATCGGGTCAGGCCCTGGAGATGGAGGTCCGCGTACGCCGGACGGGTGAGGAGGAATACCGGTATCACCTGCTGCGTGTTATTCCTATCCGGGAGGGCGACACCATCACCAAATGGGTGGGTACTTTCACCGACATCGAAGATCAGAAACAGGCGGTAAGGAAGAAAGACGAATTTATCAGCATTGCCAGTCATGAGCTGAAGACGCCGCTGACGACGATAAAGGCCTATGTACAGCTGCTGGACCGGACTATCGAAGATACCGAACCGACAAAGTTATACGTGGAGAGGACCCTGGTACAGGTGAGGAAGCTGGACGACCTGATCGTGGACCTGCTCGATCTCTCCAAGATCGAAAGCGGCAAGCTGAAGTTCAATAAGAAGCTCTTCCGGTTCGACGACATGCTTTCCAATGCTATCGACATGATCCGGCAGACCTATCCGGAATATAAGATCACGCGGAAGGGGGACGCCGATGTCGAGCTGTATGGGGATGAGATGCGGATCGAACAGGTGGTCATCAACTACCTGACCAATGCGGTCAAATATTCTCCGGATAATAAGGAGATCCAGATCGATACGTATATACGCGAAGATGAGCAGCTGTTTGTCAGGGTCCGTGACTTTGGCATCGGGATCCGGAAGGATCATCAGACCAATATTTTCAGTAAGTTCTACCGGGTGGAAGAATCCGCCAACCGTTTCCAGGGATTGGGCATCGGCCTGTATATCTGTGCGGAGATCATCCGCCGGCATGAAGGGGAGTACGGTGTGGAGAGCGAACCTGGTCAGGGCTCTTCGTTCTATTTTTCTGTTCCTGTTAAATTATAGCAATAAAAGAGAACCCCACCATGAACATCGTTTCCCGCCCCGGCCTATTGCGCAATCTCCAGATCGGGTTTGGACTTTCCCTGTTGATCCTGATCATTACTTCAGTGGCTTCCTGGAGCAGTATCCACAATCTGCTGGACAGCTCCAAATGGGTTGATCACACCGACTCGGTGATCAATGAGGTGAATACAACCCTTACTGTCCTTACGGATGCGGAAACAGGCCAGCGGGGATACCTGCTGACAGGAGACACCGCGTTTCTCCGGCCATATCATGGCGCCAACGAAAGGGCGTTGAGCCTGATCGACAAGATCCAGGCAATGACCCTGGACAATCCTGTCCAGCAGGAAAATGCAAAAGCGCTGCGGGAAGATGTCTCCAACCGGCTGACCCTTCTGCAGGAAGTTATCAACCAGAAAAAAAACGATAATATCTTTAACCCGGGTGACATCAGGAAGGGCCGGGAATATATGGACCAGGCGCGCGCCATTGTCCAGCGCATGCAGGATGAGGAGCATCGTCTGCTGACGATACGGCTTGAAAAAGTCCGTACCTTTTCCACCTATACGCCCATCCTGATCATAATAGCGGCGATGCTTTCCCTGCTTATCACCGTATTCTTTTATAGCAGGGTACACAAGGATTTTCTCGAACGCAGCGCCCTTTATGCGGAGCTGAAGGAAAAAGATGCGGATATATCGCGTCGCATAACCATTATCGGCGGGATCGCGGAGGACATCTCAGCAGGAAAATACCAGACCCGTGTCTCCGAGGATCAGCAGGACAGCCTGGGCGTCCTCTCCGGGTCCCTGAACAAGATGGCCGAGTCCCTTGAATATTCTTTCGGGCTTTTATCCGACAAGGAATGGATGCAGACCGGGATCGCCAGTCTCAACGACAAGATGATAGGGGAGACCGACATAAGCAATCTTGTTTCAAATATCATTGAATTTGTAACGGAATACAGCCGCAGTAGGGTTGGCGCTCTTTATATAATGGACCCTGTCACGGAAGTGCTGCAATTGGGCGGCAGCTACGCGCTGGCTTCCTCTCTTCGCCAGCAGCTGAGGTCTGGTGAGGGATTAGTCGGGCAGGTAGCCGCCAGTGGCCGGCGGATGCTGCTAAAGGACATTCCGCCCGGGGAATGGGTCGTCAGCCTGGCCAGTGGAGACATCCGGCCCCGCAGCATTGTGGCCTTTCCTTTCTTCCATGAGCGAAAGGTAAGAGGTGTGATCGAGCTCGGATCGCTTGAGTATTATACCGAGCGGGACCTGGAATTCTTTAAAAGCATCGGGGACAATATCGGTACGGCTGTTCACAGTATTGAAAGCCGGGTGAAGCTGCAGGAGCTGCTGGAGGAGACACAGGCGCAGACGGAAGAGCTGCAATCCCAGCACAGCGAGCTGGAGAGTCTCAACCTCGAGCTGGAGGTACAGGCGGAAAAGCTGCAGGTCTCGGAAGAAGAGCTGAAAGTACAGCAGGAAGAGCTGATGCAGACCAACCAGGAGCTGGAGGAGCGCAGCCGTTCGCTGGAAGAAAAGAATCAGCTGGTGCTGATCCGCAATCTCGATATCCAGAGAAAGGTTGAAGAGCTTGCCCTTACGACAAAATATAAGTCGGAGTTCATGGCCAATATGTCGCACGAGCTGCGGACGCCGCTGAACTCCATCCTGCTTTTGTCCCGGCTGCTGGCAGAGAACAGCGGGCAGAATCTCGGCGCTGAGCAGATGGAATATGCAAGGGTCATACAGAACTCCGGTCAGGGTCTGCTGCAGCTGATCGACGAGATCCTCGATCTGTCGCGTATAGAATCGGGTAAGCTGCCCCTTGAACATACCATCATACCTGTGGCGGATCTCTTGGAAGATATGCGAATGTTGTTTGATCCGATCGCAAAAGACAAGAATCTCGATTTTCAGATCATCCTGGAAGGGGGTGTGCCGGCGCAGCTGGAAACCGACAAAATGCGGCTGGAGCAGATCCTGAAGAACCTTCTTTCCAATGCCTTTAAATTCACGCATAAGGGGGCTGTCACGCTTCGGGTCGCTTCTTCGCGCACACAAAAGAATTTTATCGATTTTGCTGTCCGTGACTCGGGCATCGGGATCCCTGAGGACAAACATCAACTGATCTTCGAAGCTTTCCAGCAAGCAGATGGGTCTACCCGTCGTAAATATGGCGGTACGGGTCTGGGGCTGTCCATCAGCAGGGAGCTTTCCAAATTACTGGGAGGGGAGATCAGCCTGGAGAGTACGCCCGGGGAAGGAGCGGAGTTTACGGTCTCTGTCCCGCAGTTTAAGATGGCAGTCGAGGAAGATGCGCCTGTCCTGGTGTCTGCGGATGTGGTGTCATCTCCTTCCACGATGAATACGACGATGTTCACTCTCTCCGATGCGCCGGAAGAGATCGCCGATGACCGGAACAACCTGCAGGCGGGGGATAAGGTCCTGCTGATCGTAGAGGATGACACGCTGTTTGCCCACTCCCTGCTGGACTTCAGCCGTAAGAAAGGCTATAAGGGGATCGTAGCGGTGAGCGGGGATGCGGGCATAACGATGGCCCGTCGTTACCGGCCGATGGGCATCCTGTTGGATATCCAGCTGCCGGTGAAGAATGGCTGGGAGGTCATGGAAGAATTGAAGAAGGATCCGAAGACCCGTCCTATCCCTGTACATATCATGTCCTCCTATGAGGTAAAGAGTGAAAGCCTGCTCAAGGGGGCCGTGGACTTTATGTCCAAACAGACCATCTTTGAGAACATGGACAGCGCCTTCGAGAAAATAGACTATTTCCTCCACCGGAGCGCAAAAAAAGTTTTGATCGTAGAGGACAATACCCGACATGCGCAGGCCCTTGCTTACTTTCTGAGCACCCACCATGTAGATATGGAGATTGCTGCTACTATCAGCGAGAGCGTCGACATCCTGGCCAGGGAAGGGATACATGGAGTTATCCTTAGCCGTGAGCCGGGGAAGGAAGAGATGGATACGCTGGAAATGATCCGGAAGAACCCTGCGTTGGAGAATATCCCTGTGATCGTCTTTACGGGCATGAACATTTCGAAGGGGGAGGAGGCGCGGTTGCGGCAATATGCCGACTCTATCGTGGTAAAAACGGCTCATTCCTATCAACGGGTGCTGGATGAGGTATCCTTGTTCCTGCATGTTGTAGGGGAAGCGCAGGATAAGAGCAGCAACGGCAGCTATGGCAGGCTGGGCGTCCTCGATGAGGTCCTGAAGAACAAGACCGTACTGGTTGCCGATGATGATGTGCGGAATATCTTCTCTCTGACCAGGGCGCTGGAACAGCATAAGATGAAAGTGCTGTCGGCTATGGATGGAAAGGAAGCGCTGGCGGTGGCCGAGGAAGGAACGACGGACATTGTCCTGATGGATATGATGATGCCGGAACTGGATGGTTTCGAAGCCATCAGCCGGATCAGGAAGAACCCGCGTCTCCGGCATCTGCCGATCATTGCCGTAACGGCCAAGGCGATGGCAGGCGACCGGGAAAAATGTATCCAGGCCGGGGCCTCCGACTATATTTCCAAGCCTGTGGATATCGATCAACTCTTATCTTTGCTGCGGATATGGCTTTATGAGAAATAGTTAAGGACATCAACCTTGTTCAATGGACGTCAACCCTGTTCAATATGAGGAATTAGAACTATTGCTGAGCGACCTCTACCAGAGGTATGGGTATGATTTTAGCGAATACTCAAAGGCCTCGATACAGCGACGGGTGCAGCGCCTGTTCACTCTCGATAAATTCCCCAGCTTTGCGGAATTCCGGTATCGTCTTCAGAACGACAGCATGTACTTCCGGCGGTTCGTCGAAGAGATAACGGTCAATGTAACCGAAATGCTTCGGGACCCGTCTTTCTATCGTACCCTGCGCACAACTATCCTGCCGGTGCTGGCGACCTATCCTTTTATCCGGATCTGGCATGCGGGGTGTTCTACCGGTGAAGAGGTCTATTCGATGGCCATTCTCTTAAAGGAAGCGGGTCTTCTTCACAAGTCTTTGTTATATGGGACGGATATCAATCCACTGGTGATAGAAAAGGCCCGGAAGGGGATCTTTCCCGTCAGCCAGATGCAGAAATATTCCGAGAATTATATTCAGGCCGGTGGGGTCAGGGATTTTTCCTCCTATTATACGGCTAATTATCATCTGGCCAAATTCGACAGTGCGCTGACAGGGAAAATGATCTTTTCTACGCATAATCTTGTTTCGGATTTCTCCTTTAATGAATTTCAGCTCATCCTATGCCGCAATGTACTGATCTATTTTGAGCGGGATCTGCAATCCAAGGTCTTCAAGCTGTTTGATTACAGCCTTGAAAACTTTGGCTATCTTGCCCTGGGCTCAAAGGAATCACTACGTTTTTCACCGATTGCCGACAGATACCGGCAGGTCGGCAGAGAAAAGATATGGAGGAAGGTACATGAAGCCGTATGAATTGCTCGTCATTGGAGGGTCTGCGGGCAGCCTGCAGGTTATCTTATCATTGCTTGCAACGACCGGGGATAATTTTCCCATTCCGGTGCTGGTTGTGCTCCACCGGAACGGCCTTTTCGAGTCCAGCCTGGAAGAGCTGTTGTCCGTCCGGACAGGATTGACCATTAAAGAAGTGGAAGAAAAAGAAGTCCTCAAACCGGGGATCGTATATCTATGTCCGGCGGACTATCATGTCCTGCTGGAACAGGACCATAGTTTCTCCCTTGACTATTCCGAAAGGGTTCATTTCAGCCGTCCGAGTATCGATGTGACGTTCCGGAGTGCGTCAGACGTCCTTGGGCCGGGGTTGATCGGCCTGGTGCTTTCCGGGGGGAACGCTGATGGCGCCGATGGGCTCGCCTATATACAGGCGCGCGGGGGACTGACCGTTGTTCAGGATCCGTTGACGGCGGAAGTGCCGTATATGCCACAGCAGGCCATCTCGCGGATGGAGCCAGATTATATCATACCTGCCGAAGAACTCTCCATTTTTATTCGCGGGCTGGTTCAGCGATAGAGCCGGTTCCGGGGCGGGCTGGCTTAGAGATAACTCAACCACTTCTTTTGCGCTGCATGAGCCCGTTTGTATCCGTCAAACCATTTGCAGAGGGGGTAGAGGAGGACTATCGTTCCTATCCATACCAGGTATACTACAGTCAGGCTAAATCCATACCCTTTCAGTTGTGTATTGGCGGTGACCCAGGTAGTAAGGTCGGTCATATCCGAGGCTTTATGTCCCGATAACATGGCGCCAATGACGGCAAGGGCGTGCAGCAAATAGATATGGACGAGATAATAGAACATGGGTACCCTTCCGAAGACGGTGACCTTTCTTGTCAGGGCGTTCAGCGGCCTTTCTGTAAAAGACAGAAAAAGCAGGGCCGGTCCTATGGTCATCAGGACGTAGAGCAGGGAAGGGGGATACTTGGTGACGTTGAAAAATGACATAACGGTGAAGGCTGTACTATGCTGAACGGACCAGGGGGCCGGGTCTCCATAGAGATTGGAGGCGCGCAGCAGGATAAATACACTGATGGCAGACCAGCCCAGGAAACGCAGGGCCTTCCGGCGTTTGGCGGGGTCCTGCTCCGGGGAATAGAGCTGACCCAGGTAATAACCAAGACAGATAAGCCCGATCCAGGGCAGGATGGGATAACCCACTGCCAGCATATAGGGAGGGAAAGAAAAGAAATGTTGTTCATGGAGGAAGGCCCAGCCTATGGCCGCGCCGCCGTTGCCGGCTACGTGGACACCGTCCAGTAAATTGTGACCGGCGATGAGAACAAGGGCGATGGATAGCAATACTTTCCTGTTGAGCCTCAGCAGGGCGGAGAGCACAAGCATGCTGATACCAAAGGCCCATATTACCTGCAGGATATAAACGGTAAAGTGAATATTGAATGTCCAGCCTATGCTGACGATGGTCAGCTCGGCAAAGATCAGCCAGAGGCCGCGGGTCATCAGGAATAAGGAGAGGGCCTTACGACCGTTCTTCAAGCCATAAAGGTGGGCGGAAACCCCGGAGAGGAACATAAAGACCGGTGCGCAGAAATGGGTGATCCAGCGGGTGAAGAAAAGGATCCCGCTTGTTTTTGTGAGGTCTGTTGGATCGAAGATATAGGCATTCCCGTGGAAATAATCACGGGCATGATCCAGGGCCATGATGATCATGACGGTACCTCTTAAAAGATCGATGGACTCGACGCGGCGGGATCTGGTGTCCGGGTTTGGCGTTGCCTTTACGACCGGTGTTTGGGCTGGTGTGGTAAAGCTGGTGCTGGCGTTAGCAGTTGTCGACATCGTGAAGCAGGTTTTAACAGAATAAAAAGCTGTGGCAATGTAAAATTGCAAATTTTATTCTGAAAACGAGCAAAAAACGGAACTTAATTCAGGGTTATTTTTAAATTGCTGAACTAACCCCTTGATTTATAGCCATCTGTACGATGGCTTCGAGTTCACTGATATCAAACGGTTTTTGAAGGAAATAATCGGCCTGGGCTTCGCGGGCCAGCTGGGTGACATTGCTGTTGGCGCTGAAGAATATGACAGGAATATCATGTGTTTCAGGGGCCAGCTTGAGCGAACGGGTAGCTTCGATACCACCGGGGCCGGGTATCCAGTTATCCATGAGGATGACATCGGGGTGATGGGTCCTGACCTGATCGACGACCTGGCTGGAGGTGTTGAGGGTCGAGACGTCAAAGCCTTTCTTCTTCAGGACGATGGAACAGATCTGCAGGATGTCCGGGTCGTCATCCAATATCAATACCCTTTTATTCATAGTGTGCTGTTATTACAAATATCTGCCTAAAATCTTGTGCCACCAATAAAAAACGGGTGCCCCCTGCGCGTTGCACGGGGGGCACATCAAGCAAAGCCGTCTTTTTATAGCGCCTATCTATTTTTTAATAAACAATGGTTTCAGTGTGAACCAGGCAAGTGCCGGGAAAAAATGCATGGGGATGACCATGCCTGGGAACAGTTCGGGTGCTTCCAGGTCCAGCGGCAGTTTTACGGCAAAAGGAGCAAGAAGCGTAGCGAAGCTGATGATGGAAAAAAGGAGGTTGAAGACGATCTCTCCTTTTGCCTTTAGGATCTTATCCAGCAGGGCGAAACCGATGGCGGCCAGTACGCCGCCGAAGAGGCTGGATGCGATGATCCGGACGGTGGGGGCCACTTTCGAAAAATCCGCCCCGAGTGAGGAATGATAGACACGGGCATAAATGACCCCAGCTATCCCGGCCAGCAGGCCGGATACTATTCCCAGTAATAACGATTTTTTGAACATATAGTTAAGATTATTTGGTCACGGGCACGGATATGTCCACTTTGATCTGTTCTCCGACGTCGCCACCGGGCTTACCGAGCTTGAAATCGTTTCTATTCACAGTAAAGGTGCCGGCGAAAGCTCCACCTGTTGCCGTCTTCTTAAAGGTAAAAGGGATGGTTGTCGCCTTCTTCACGCCATGTATCTCCAGGTCGCCCGTCACCTGGTAGCCAGTACCGGCTTTGGCGATCTTTTGAGAAGCGAAATGGATCTGAGGATATTTTGCCACATCGAACCATTCTTCGCTTTTGGCGTGTTTGTTTTGCAGACCATTGCCTGTATTGATCGTCGCTACGTCGATGGTGACGTCGAACTTCGATGCAGCCGGGTTCTGTTCGTCAAAAGCCACGGTTCCTTTGAATCCCTTGAAGATACCCGAGGCATCGTCGCTGGAAAAGGCGATGGAATAACCGTCTGCGATCTGCCAGGTTTGGCCTGCGATGAATGTAAATGCGCTGCCGGTCAGGATCAGGACGGCGGCTATGGGATACATTAACTTGTTCATATAACTGTTGATTTCAAATTAGGGCCCTGCCTGTTGACAGGGCCCTTTAATTCATTATTATCCTTTCACGACTTCTGCATTGGCGATGAGCTTGACGTCATCGCTAAGAGCTGCAGAGGGGAAAGAAGGAGCGATACCGAAATCCTTGCGGTTGACGCTGCCGGTTATTTTAAAACCAGCAGTGGGCTTTTTGCTCTGGGGATTTTCGATAGTACCATTATAAACTACGTCCAGGACTACGGGCTTTGTTACGCCATGGAAGGTCAGGTCGCCGGCCAATTTGTAGTTCTTGCCGCTTACTTTCTTAAAGGAAGTGCTCTTGAAAGTCAGGGTGCCGAACTGTGCTGCGTCAAAAAAATCGGGGCTCTTCAGGTGATTGTTGCGTTGTTCGTTGCCGGTGCTGATGGAATTGATATCAGCTGTCAGTTCTATCGCTGCGTCGGAAAAATCATCTTTGGAAGAAGTGACCTTTGCGGTTACGCTGCCGAATGAGCCGCCGATGTCGTTGATGCCGAGGTGAGTGATAGAGAAAGTAAGCTGAGAATGTGCCTTGTCCCAGTTCCAGTCCTGTGCGAAGGTGGCTCCTGCGAAAAGTAAAAATGCTGTGGTAATAGCGGTGATCTTTTTCATTTTACTGTGTTTGTGTGAATTATTATTTATTGTTTGAACATTGATATAGTTAA
This sequence comes from Puia sp., assembly GCA_035492595.1. Lineage (GTDB taxonomy): Bacteria > Bacteroidota > Bacteroidia > Chitinophagales > Chitinophagaceae > Puia. The sequence continues at coordinate 2,363 of DATJJA010000076.1, read as the reverse complement.
AAAAAACCAAATATATCTTATAGCTCGATAACCAGCTCTTCTTTTGGACGACGAACCTTTTTTAGATTGGCCAGCCAGTCATTGGCGGTATCGCGGACACCGATGGTCAGCAGACTTGTGCTGCGCAGCCCGCGCTTGTGTAGTCCGAGGAGCTGATCCAGTTCGGCGTTCTTAAATCCTTCCATAGGGGTGGCGTCGACCTTTTCGGCAGCGGCTGCGGCAATAGCTACTCCGAAGGCGATGTAGGTCTGGCGAGCCGCCCAGTTGAAACGCTGTTCCTGTGTCAGTGGTGAGAAGGTAGCTTTGAGGTTATCTGTATAACCTTTCAGTGCGTCTGTGGGAAGATTACGTTCTGCTACGATCTGGTCGTAAACATAATCTATCTTTTCAGAGGTCACGTTATCCCAGGCAGCGAAGACCAGCAGGTGTGAAGCCTCGGTGATCTGCGGTTGGTTGTAGGCGATGGGCTGGATCTTTTCCAACAGTTTCCTGTCCGTGATCTGGACGATGCTGAAAGGCTGGATACCACTGCCTGTAGGAGCCAGACGGGCTGCTTCCAGGATAATATCGACTTTTTGCTGAGGGACTTTTTCCCCTGTCATTCTCTTGACGGCATAGCGCCAGTTCAGTGATTCTAGGATGCTCATTTTGTTTTTTTTAATTAGATGTAGAATGTTTCAGGTGCTACGGATTCTACTATGATTATTTATTATAACAGTGTTATATTTTTGAGCAAAAAAAATGCTCAATCCTTTCTTTCCGTTTCCGTGGCCTGTATTCCCCGGATAAAACTACACATTACGTCTTCCAGCACCTGGAGGGATAGTCCGTCATGCGCTCCGCCATTCTGCACCGTATCCGGCCGGCCACCCAGCGCGCTCATGTTGATGGACACGAGTCCATGTAGCATGGACCAGAAAGATTGATATTTCAGGAACGGATCAAAGGAGGGTTTTTTCCCTGGTTCGACCATGGCGATGATGCTGCCGATGATCTCTTCGCTATAGCTGGCGATCGCCGGGATCTTGCTGACTGTTTCACAGGTTGGTATTCCCAGGCCGAACATTAGCTGGTAATACTCTTTGTTCGTAAAGGCAAAATTCCAGTAGGCCCTGCCCATTGCCCTGATCTGTTCGGCCGGCTCCTCTTTTCCCTTCCTGGCCTCAGCCATTGATTCAGACAGTAGTTGAAATCCTTTTCTATTGAATTCCAACAAGATAGCGTCTTTATTTTCAAAATGACTATAGATGACCGGGACGCTATATTCGATCGCGTCGGCAATTTTCCGGATGGAAAACGAGTGCCACCCTTCGGTGACGACCATTTCCCAGGCCGTGTCCAGGATACTGGCCCGGACCTCTTCTTTTTGCCTTAATTTTCGATCTGTGATTCCCATTTTCTATCTCCGTTACTTTTTGTAACAGTGTTAGGCAAAATTACAACCTTTTTTGATATGGCCAAATTTTTTTGGTGGGCGGGTTTGTCGGCGCCTGATTGCAATAGTTCCTGGTATTGATCTGCCGGTTTTGGGTGATGGTTCTGGCACAAAAATTTAAGGATTTGCCGGCATGGACCTCACAAAATTTTACGATCACGCTTATGAATGGATCTTACGGGTCGGTCCGAAACTGATCCTTGCCATCCTCATCTTTGCCGCTGCCCAGTTTCTGATCCGTCTGCTCAAACGGTGGATGCGGGGATTCATGCATAAAAAGGAGTTTGACTCCTCGCTTCAGCCTTTTCTCATGAGTCTGCTATTTTCCATTTTACAGGTGCTGGCTATCCTGGCCACTATGCAGGTGCTGGGCATTGAGATGACCATTTTTGCAGCCCTGGTCGGCGGCATTGGTGTCGCGGCGGGACTTGCTCTTTCCGGGACTTTGCAAAACTTTACCAGCGGCATCCTGATCCTGATGCTCAAGCCTTTCAAGGTCGGCGATATTATTATCGCCCAGGGCCAGGAAGGGGTGGTCAACAGCATCCAGATCTTTTACACCATTGTCGTTACCTATGATAACAGGGATGTCATTATTCCCAACAGCAAACTATCCAACGATCTGATCATCAATATCAGCCAGGAGGGCAAGAGACGTATGGACCTGGATATCAAGCTGCCTTATACCATTGATTTCAAAACGGCTGCCGATAGTATCAACAGGACTGTTGCGGATTTTACTGATATCCTTAAAGACCCGGCGCCATATGTCGGTATCGGGCTCATGGAAGTGGATGGTTATCATGTTGTGATCTATGCCTGGACGAAGCCGGAAGGGTTTAACGAACGCAGGCTGGCTTTGTTGTCACGGCTGATGGCTGATATGCGTAGCGCCAATATCAAATGGCCGGGTATGGCCTGAGACCGG
>DATJJA010000075.1:0-20455 GCA_035492595.1 Puia sp. | reverse complement strand
AAAAAAACACCAATGAAACTCACCTTCATCCTCTCATTTCTCCTCCTAACCACAACTCTCACCACAATCGCCCAGGAAAACATGCCCGCCACAACCACAACCGAAAAAGGACTGATCAAAATCTCCATCATGTACCCCTATGCCGAAGGCAAAACATTCAACATGGAGTACTACGAAACCAAACATATGCCCATGGTTGCCAAATTCCTCGGATCAAACCTGGTAAAATATACCATTGAAAAAGGCCTTGCCAGCGGCATTCCCAACCAACCACTGCCTTATATGGCAATCGGCATATTTTATGTAAAAAGCCTCGAGGAGTACCAGGCTGCTATTGCGCCGAACAGAGACGCCATAAGGGCCGACTTTGCGAATTATTGCGATGTGGTTCCGGTAATTTTAGTTAGTAAAGTGGTAAAATAAATACTCGGGTCTTACGCCGATTCCTTACTCTGCAATCTTTCCATTACCGATTGCTTATATAGCCGCCCGATGGGGATCTCACATCCCCCTATTTGCACCACCAATGCATTATAACCCGAAACTTTGCTGAGAGAGACAATATACGACCTGTGCACCCGGATAAACTTATGATCGGACAAGATATTCTCAATCACACTGATGGCGCGTTTTACCAGAAAATGCCTGTCTCCCGTAAGATAGATCTTTACATAGTCTTTCCAGCTTTCGACGTACTCGATCTCATTCACAAAGACTTTTTTCATATCCCTGTCCACTTTCAGGTAAATGAAAGCTGCCGGGTCGGGCGCCTGATTTATTGTAGTTGCAGACAGTTCACGGCCCATCATGCGGTTCAATTTGGTGATGGCTTTAAAAAAACGTTCAAAGGAAACAGGTTTGACCAAATAGTCGACTGCGTCCAGCTCAAAGCCATCAATTGCATATTCTCTGTAAGCAGTGACAAAAATTACTTTGGGCGGATGAGAAAGATTTTTTAAAAATTCGGTACCGATGATGCGGGGCATTTTGATATCGAGAAAAATGACATCGACTGTTTTGTGCCGCAATACGCCTAGTGCTTCAATTGCATTTCTGCACTGGCCCACGATTTCCAAGTCATTAAGGGAAGAGATATATTTCGCCAGCACTTTCAATGCCGGAGGCTCATCGTCTATAAGCAGGCAGCGAAGTTTCATGAGATGATAGTTTGATCATTTACAGAAAAGAGGTGCGGCCTCGTATAAGCTGATATGCTACCGCCCAATTTAACCATTAATGCAACTGCAAAGAAATCGCCCTCATCATTTATCTTCAGTTCGTATTTTTCAGGGTAAAGAAATTCGAGACGTTTTTTCACATTGCTGATACCAATCCCATTATTGCTGTGCGATATATATTCGTTTTTGCTATTGGCGATCTTGAATTTTAATATATTGTTCGCTACGGATATATCCACACCTATCCAGGGTTTTTCAATTTGCTCCGATGCGCCATGCTTAAAAGCATTTTCCAGAAAAGGAAGCATCAGCAAGGGAGATATGAAAGTGTCCCTGATATCGCCCTCCGCGGTCCACGATATTTCCAGTGTATTGCCATAGCGTTCTTTTTCCAGGTCTATATAATCTTTCATGATCTCCACTTCCTTTTCCAGCCTCACTTCTTCTGCCTTGCAGTCATAAAGCATGTAGCTGAGCAATGACGAAAGTTTTAAAATCAGCTCCGGCGTTTTGGGTGATCTGTCGAGAGAAAAAGAATAGATATTATTAAGCGTATTGAATAAAAAATGCGGATGCACCTGTGCTTTCAGCAGTTGGAGCTCGGCCGTTATTTTTTCCTGTCGTGCACGCAGAAAATCTCTTTGCTTCAATAACCACTGCTTCCCAAGTGATAATGAAGAGAAACAGGCTCCGGTAGTCAGCACGCAAAGGAAACATTGCCATGCATAGTTTTCGCCAGGGGGCATGCCCATCCGGGTCAACACAGGGGCCGATACAAACTTTAGATAATAGACGCTCAGGAACCATCCAAATGCAAGCCACACAAGAATCGAGCCCAGAAATAACGCGTATTTGTCTTTCAGCAGCAGCCCCGGAATGGCGATATGTGAAAGAGGATAACTGAAGAGTAAGAATGCCGGGATCCAAAGTCCGATCCGAATAAAATTATCGGTGAATCCTGACCAGATCGCTGTCAGGAAACTGGTCCATCCAAAAAGCCATAACAACCAAAACAGGACGTGCCGCAGCACCCTGCGTTTCGGGGAGAAAATAAGATCGTTTGTTTTGATCATATTCAGGCTGAAAGATGGCTTTCCACAATTTAAGCAATTAAGATTTATTATTGGTTCACCTGAGAATAAAAATAGACGAACGACATCCAATCGCAGACAAACAGCGTTTTTCTCTCCTGGAAGCCACAAACCTGTTTTAACGACCTTGTTTCAGAGAAACTTATCTGTTAAGCGATTAGAATTTACAGTAGGAAAATCTGTTTCTATTTTACCTCAGACAAAACCTTCTAAATACTCGACAATGAAACAAAAAACCGTTTATGCAATGTTGCTGATCGCAACTGCATCATTGATCAATTCTTCGTGCCGGAAAGAATCACACCCGGGTACCGACGGCCATCTTCAACAAACCAGGACCTATTCTTCGGATGTTGTAAAAAAATGGCTGGGTGTTCAATTACCGTTGTTGTATTCGCCTGCCGTTTCTTATGGGGTTAATCCTGGCAGATACATGGCGTATTGTGGCGTGGCCTTATACGAGGCCGTGGTGCCCGGCATGCCCGCTTATCAAAGTCTGTACGGCCAACTGAACGAAATGCCCCAAATGCCTCCGACGGAACCGGGCAAAGCCTATCACTGGCCAACCTGTGCCAATGCCGCTTTAGCTGAAATGACCAGGAAATTGTTCACCTTCGCTCCCGCGACTAACGATGCGGTGCAAAAACTGGAAGATGAATTAAATGGAGCCTATTCAAAGGAAATTGGCGACTCTGCGATCTTTCAACGGTCGAAAGCCTTCGGAAAGGCCGTTGCCGAAAACGTCTTTACCTGGTCCACAACAGATCATCCATGGTCCTCCTGGCCAGCATTAGTACTGACCAACAACAGTCCTGGCCTTTGGTGGCCGGAAAATAACAACCCTACCATTGCCAATGGTCTTGCCTACTGGGGTGATACCCGCACCATGGTCGCCGGCAGCATCGACAATGTAACCTCAGCGCCTTATGTATATAATGATGCAGATGTAGCTTCTCCTTATTACAAGGATTTTAAGGAAGTTTATGACCTGTCGAATAACCTGACCTATGACCAAAAACGTTTGGCCAAATATTATGATGACCCGGCCGTGAACGGTTATCCCGGCGGATCGAGCTACATTTCTGTATTCAAACAGATCCTGGAACAACAAGATCCGGCACTCGATATAGCCGCATACGCTTATGCCAGGACCGGCATGAGCCTGTTTGATGCCACGATTGGCTCCATGAGAGCAAAATTCCATTTCATGCAGGAAAGACCTTTTCAGTTTATCCGCAGGGTGATAGCGCCCTCCAAAGACCCGGCTACCTGGTGGAAGCCTTTTATTAACACGCCTCCCTACCCTGATTTTCCGGCAAACCATGCAGTATTTAGTGGTGCATTCGCTCAGGCACTCACCACCATTTTCGGCGAAAATATGTCTTTCATAAACAGTACGTATAAGGGCCAGATGATCGACCTGGGAAAAGGGCCGGAGGACATGGGTAGCTATTCATACAAGTCTTTTTTTGAATTCGCCGGCGCCATTGCGATCTCAAGAGTTTACGGCGGTATTCATACCCGTCATGCGGTGGAAGAAGGCACAAAACAGGGAATAAAGACAGCGCAAAATATCGGCAGCAAAGTAAAATTTCGAAGAGAGTAGACCTACTCCGCCCGCAGAGTCCTGACCGGAGGCACCAGTGCCGCCCTGACCGCCTGGAAGCTAATCGTCAGCATCGCGATCAGCAGCGCCGTCAAACCCGCCGCCGCAAATATCCACCACGCCGAAAAAATGTCGATCCGCGAAGCGAACCCATTCAACCACCGCCGCATCAGCCAGAAAGACAACGGCGTCGCAACCACGAACGCGATCCCGACAAGCACCAGGAAATCTTTTGACAACAATCCGACGATCCCTGTCACACTCGCTCCCAGCACCTTTCGCACGCCGATCTCTTTGGTCCGTTGCAGGGTGCTGTAGGAGGCGAGCCCGAGCAATCCTAAACAGGAGATAAAGATAGCCAGCATGGCAAAATAAAGGAACAGTCTTCCGAACCGGTCCTCAGCGCGGTACTGCCGGTCGAATAGTTCGTCGACAAAGGAATAACTGAACGGCCGGTTCGGGATGACCGTGTGCCAGGCCTTCTCTATCGCAGCGATTGTAGTTGCCAGATTCGCGGTGCTCACTTTTACAGAGAGGATACTGCATCCGCGTGGCTCGATCCGAAGGCTCAGCGGCCGGATATCCTCCTGCAAACCCCGGTAGTGGAAGTCCCTGACCACCCCGATGATCTTGCCTTTTCTGCCCCATTGGTCGAAATTGCGGCCGATCGCCTCCTGCGGGCTGGTATAGCCCAGCATCTTTACGGCCCGCTCGTTGATGACCATGGACTGCGTGCTATCGGCGCCGAAATCCCTTGAAAAGGTCCGGCCTGCCACCATTTTCATTTCGTATTGCGGGGTAAAATCGAAGTCGACAAAGAAAAGATCGGGAGAGCAGATCTGCATCTCGCCTTTCCGGTTCTGGATGATCGAATAGGCATTCATCGCGCCGGCGCCTGGTGTGCTCGAGGACATGGCCGTCGATACCACACCGGGCAATTTTTGGATATCCTCTTTGAGCGCGATCCTATGATCATCTCCGTGGGTGTCCAGCACCAACTCCTGCTGCTTGCTGAATCCGAGTTCCTGCTGTCGCATATACTTCAGCTGGTAGCCCGTCAGCAGGGTGGCCGCGATCAGCCCGATCGAAATGGTGAATTGCGAGATCACCAGCCCTTTTCTAAGGAGCAAACCGCGTGTCCCTGTGGCAAAACGCCCCTTTAGCACGATTATCGGCTGAAAGCCGGACAGTACAAGCGCCGGATAGATGCCGGCCAGCAGCCCGATGCCCAGGCCGATCAGCAGCAGGGCAAGAATATAGCTGGGGTGGTGGAGGATACCGGTGCTGATGGTCTTTCCCGCCAGAAAATTGAAGGCGGGTAACAGGGCCGCGCAGACGGCGACCGAGAGTACAAAAGCGATCAGACACAGGATCACCGACTCCCCGAGGAACTGCGCAGTCAGCTGCCGCCGTTCTGCTCCGATCACCTTGCGTATCCCTACCTCTCTGGCCCTTTCCGTGGACCGGGCTGTCGACAGGTTCACGAAATTGATCGCCGCGATCAGCAGGATAAAGATGCCTACGATACTGAAGACATAGATATTCGTAAGACTGCCCCTGGCATTCCCGGGTGTCGACTTCAGATAGACATCTTTCAGCGGCTCGAGGATATAGGTATAGGTCTGGTTGTTGTCCTTCATGAACTTGCCGATATGGTCCACGAGGAAGGCGGGGAACTTGCTTTGCAGCGCCTGCGCACTCGTATGGGGTTTCAGGAGGAAATAGCTCATGACCCCAAACCCTCCCCAGTTGTTGTCCCTCGTGGAGTCGTTCGGACCATTGTACATCGACATCAGCATATCCGTTTTCAGTTGGGTATTCTCCGGCATGTCTTTCATTACGCCCGTGACGGTCGCCAGCTGGCTGTTGCCAAATACCGTCAGCTGCTGTCCCATCGGATCGGCCGAGCCGAAATATTTTTTTGCCGCAGTCTCCGACAGGACCACGGTCAGCGGCCCCCGCAGGGCGGTTATGGGATCTCCTTTCACCAGGGGGAAATCGAAGATCTCGAAGAAGGTCGAATCTGCAAAGGCCATATTTTCCTCCTGGATCTTGATCTCCCCACGGCGGACCAGTGTATTGCCCGGACTAAAGCGCACCTGCTTCTCGATCTCGGGAAAATCATGTTTGGCCGCCACCGGCATCGCCGGCGCTGCGACGCCGAAGTGCAGGACCTCCGTCGGATTGTTGATGTCCGTAACAACATTATAGATCCGGTCGGCTTTGGAATGGAAATGGTCATAGCTCAGCTCGAAACTTACATACAGGAAGATGAGAAAGCAGGCCGACATACCGATAGTAAGACCCATGATGTTAAGAAAGCTGAAGCCCTTGTGCCGCCAGAGATTGCGGAAGGCAATGCGGAGATAGTTTTTTAGCATAATGGAGGAGGTATGGTCTGACGGCATAAATAGCATGCCAGAGTGGTAACCTGCTATTTTTCAGCAAACTATGACGCCTTGTCCCAGCGGGACTGTTCGATTTTGGACCAGGTAGTGTGCGGAGGCAGACATCGGTCCTTCCGACCACCGAAGTGCTGAAATGTTCTTTACCTTTATAATGCTTAAAATTATAAGATCATGAGTAACCAACATCTTGTCGGCACGCGGGAAGAGTGGCTGGCTGCCCGCCTCGATCTTCTTAAAGCAGAGAAAGAGCTAACGCGTCGCAGCGATGCAGTGGCGCTGCAGCGTCAGCAGTTGCCCTGGGTCCGCATCGGGAAGGAGTACCGGTTCGAGACGGATGAAGGGAGCGCCACGCTGGCGGATCTTTTCAAAGGGCGCTCACAACTGCTCGTCTATCACTTTATGTTCGGCGCTGACTATAAGGCCGGCTGCCCCAACTGTTCGGCAATAGCAGACGGGTTCAATGGTAATGTCGTTCATCTGCAGAACCACGACGTCTCGTTTTACGCCATATCGCGGGCTCCGCTGGAGAAATTACAGGCGTACAAGCGGCGGTTGGGATGGACGTTCCCATGGGCTTCTTCGCTCGGCAGTGATTTTAACTCCGACCTTAATGTCTCGTTCAGCGAAGAACAACAGCGGGAGGGAGGTATCGAGTACAACTATCAGCGGGAGCCGGCATGGACCGAACAAGGTATTGGTGACACATTGACAAAGCACGGCGAAGATCCCGTAGCCCGGATTGCAGCCACGACCGGAACAGATGTGGCTACCTTCACGCGGGAGAGACCGGGTATGAGCGCATTTGCAATGGAGGACGGCATCGTCTACCACACCTATTCCGCCTTTTCGCGCGGCCTGGATGGCCTTTGGGGCGTCTACCAATGGCTGGACCGGGCGCCCCTGGGGCGAAATGAGACTACCGGTACCTGGTTTCGCCGTAACGACGAGTATAAAAAAGCCTGAATGGTTTTTAGTCGAACTTCCCGCCATGCCTTCCTTGGTGTTTCGTTACTGCTCTTTGCTGCCAGTACGGCCGTCACCATCGTTTGGGGTGCATCTATGTACGCAATGGGCGGCATGCCGATGCCAGGCGGCTGGACAATGTCAATGACCTGGATGACCGGACAGGATTGGGCTGGCTCCGCATTGTCGTTTCTCGGGATGTGGGTCGTAATGATGATAGCGATGATGATGCCATCCCTGGTGCCAATGCTTTTACAGTACCGTCGGGCCATCGAAACTAAAAGGCAGGGATCCCTGGGCTGGCTTACCGTGCTGGCGGGAGCAGGTTACTTCTTTGTGTGGACAGTTGTCGGAATTGCCGTTTTTCCCATGGGCGTCGCACTGGCGACAGCAGAGATGCAGATACCGGAGTTGTCGCGCGCTGTTCCCGTCGCCGTCGGCGTGGTCGTCCTTATTGCCGGTTTGCTCCAGTTCTCCGGGTGGAAGGCGCAACAACTGTCCTGTTGCCGGCAGCCGGTCGATTGCAGCAGCGCAACAGCGGCCGGCGCAGGCGCGGCCTGGGTACAGGGACTGCGATTTGGCCTTCACTGCAGCCAATGCTGTTTCGGGTTAATTATTCTTCTCCTGGTCATCGGAGTCATGGATCTGCGCATGATGGCCATCGTGGCCTCTGCCATCACCGCCGAACGTCTTGCCCCTGCTGGGGTGCCGGTAGCCCAAATCACCGGCGTCCTGATGGCCGGGGCGGGATTATTTCTCATCGGCCGGGCAGTTCTTTAGGTTATTTCCCCCTGCTATATATTATCCTCCCATCGGCCGTTCTCAGCTCCACGAACTGCACTTCGGATATCCCGTTGGATATAAAACCAAGCCCTGTGATCAGGCCCGCGGATTCGGTATAAACGTTCGACCAGGTCTGCTTACCGTCGATGACGATGCTCACCTTTTTATCACGCACCGTAAATTCCATGTCCCGCCATTCCCGGAGATCCGTGCCCAGCCCTGAAAGATCGTTGGTCCGGCCGTTGAGTTCCTTCTCTCCAAATTGTGCCGTTAGTATGCCGGTGCAACCTTTTGATGAGCTCCTGAAGTACATGAAATACTTCTGGCAATAGACCTCGCACATCAGTTGCGGACAGGCTTCATTGTTCACCGGCTTTATTCTGACCCTGCACTTAAGGGTGAAGTTATCGCTGCTATAGGCGATGTCGGAAGGAAACCATGTATTGCAGTAGACGTTGTCTTTTTGCAGATCGATATTGCTCGCCAGCAGTTCACCGGCAGATAGCCGTAGCATGCCTGTATCCTGGTGAGTGATATATTTTGGCCGGCTGCCCGCTTTGTTCTCAAACGCATAGAACAGCCAGCGGTCTGTCGGGATGCTGACCGGCAGGGTCCTGATGATCTTGTCACCCGCTATAAGTTTGGCGGTATGATAGCCCGGCTCGTAATAGATATCCGTCAGGGTATAATTATGTTTATAGACCTGTACCCTGCGGTTGCGATCCCAGGACTGCTGGATAAAAAAGCTGTCTGCCGTTACCGAGTCTACATTGTATTTGAATATGACCGTATTGGGGATATCGTTGCCTGTTACTTTTGTGACCGAAAAATGGGCTTTGTCGATATTGGCCGGCCCAGGCTTATTAGACATCAGGATGGCCAGGGTTCCGGCGAAGACCAGAATAAGGACCGCTCCGGCAATGAGGAAGCGGGGATTCGAGTGAGGCTTTGGCCCTGAATGGGGGCTGCGACGATCCTGTTCGGGGCCGGCAGGGTTCGGTTGGCTGCCGCGGTTCGGTTGGCTACCCGGGTTTTGTTGGTCGGCAGCGTTCTGTTGGTTGCCCGGGTTTTGTTCGGGCCCATCGGGGCGTTCTTCCGGGCCGGCATGCCCCACGGGCGTTTTTGCCTGAGTGAAATTCCTCCAATCCTTATAGCCCGCAGACAGGGCGATGGCATTCAGCGTAGCAATTTGGGGAATGCGGGCAAACTGTCCGTTGAGCAGGCGCTTGATGGTTGATAGACTGATCATTACGCCTGTGTTTGATTCGATAACATCGCATAATGCGATCATATCTCTTTGTATCAGGTCCCCGGGGCCGGGAAGCCCCGCCCGGGTACATAACTCGGACAGGCATATTTTGACCAGTTCGTGTTCATTATATGAAGTTGACTGCATTTTTGAACCTGTTTTGGACGGCTTTTGATGGTGGGTTCCAATGGAGGCCGGATAGTTTTGATGGTAAATATAAAACACTATGAACAGATTTTTTAAGGCCGTGCTTCTGACGGGGCTTTTCGTTGGAACAACTGATCTGCTTTATGCCTTTACCTCGCAATGGATGTCTTCCGGAAAATTTGCCGACCATATGTTGAAAGGCATCGCATCGGTGGCTGTAGGGCGGAACAATGCCTTTCCTGGTAACGATTGGATAGCTTTCCTGGGCTTATTCTTTCATTATTTTATCGCCTTTGCCTTCACCCTCTTCTTCTTTTGGGTCTTTCCGAGGGTTAAATTCCTGCGTTTTAACAAGTACCTTATCGGCATACTATATGGGATCTTCGTCAATGTAGTGTTTGAACAGGTGATACTGCCTTTGCTAATTCCCAGATGGTCGTTCAGCCTTCCGAGGGCATATATCAATTGGATATGTTTTGGGATCCTGTTTGGGATACCGGTTGCCTGGAATGCATATAGGTATTATAAAGTACCCAAATATGAGATGTAGCGACAGGTTCTGACGCCGGAACCCGATGGGACTAAGCCCGATCTTTGCACATTCTGGGATTTGGATAAAATATTTCCTGCGCCGGATCGTCTTCCCTGATACATATGGCAAAAAGACTCCCTCTGATCCTCCTGCTGTGGCTGGGTACGGACCTCTATTTTTATCAGGCTATAAGCCCTTTTGTCAGTTCCGGCGCATGGTTATGGGCTTATTGGCTCATCGACCTGTTGTTGATGAGCGGCATAGTTGCTGTAATTTTTGTGCGGCGGGGCTCGCCCACGCAGTCAACGCTGATCGCCTGGCTGATGGGACTGATGCTGCTGGCGTGGATACCCCGGTTGTTTTCCTTCCCCTTTTTGTTAGTCGAAGACATTACCCGGCTGTTTCGCGGGTTTCCACCGAGGGCGCCATGGGTAAGCGAGCTGACCCTGGGCACGGCAGCTGTGCTATTCTTCCTTGTGCTTTTCGGTATTACCCGCGGGCGGCATTTTTATCGGGTAAGGCGTGAAACGATCTATTTCCCGGACCTGCCCGAGGCGTTTGACGGCTTTTCCATCACACAGATCACAGACGTCCACTCCGGGAGCTTTACCAACGGCGCCGGAGTGCAAAGGGGGCTGGACCTTGTCAACGCCCAGCAAAGCGAGGTCATCCTGTTCACCGGCGATCTTGTCAATAACCATGCGTCTGAAATGGACAGATGGATACCTGCTTTTGCAGGGCTGACTGCGCCGATGGGAAAATTTTCGGTGCTGGGGAATCATGACTACGGCGACTATATTCAGTGGGCATCGTCCGACGCCAAAGATGCAAACCTGACCCGGTTGAAACAGGTACACACCGAGATCGGCTTTCGACTGCTGCTGGATGAGGCGATCACCCTTCAAAAGGATGGCCAGTCCATTACACTGTTAGGCGTGGAGAACTGGGGTAAAGGAGGCTTCCATAAATATGGCGACTTAAAGAAGGCCACCGCGACTGTGCCGGATGGCGCCTTTAAGATCCTGATGTCACATGACCCCTCACACTGGGATGCCGTAACGCTCGATCATCACCAACGCATCCACCTGACCCTGTCGGGCCATACGCATGGCATGCAATTTGGCATCGAGCTGTTCGGCTTTAAGTGGAGCCCTATAAAATATGTGTACAGGCAATGGGCCGGCCTTTACCGGAATAATGGACGCTATCTCTATGTCAACCGGGGTTTTGGCTTTCTTGGGTTAAAGGGCCGCATCGGTATGTGGCCGGAAGTGGCGGTGATCACCTTGAAACGTAAATAAGGAAATTATTTCTTCCAGCCGCGATGAAGCAGAACGGCTGGGGAATGATGCAAAAGGGTGCAACCCGAACATTTAACATCGGGCATAACTGATTCAAAAATCAAAACTCCCGTCACTTAGCCATAAGATCACCCTGAACTTCCTCACAATGAAAACTGATCTGAACGATCTCGCCAAGGTCGGGAGGGCCAATTCCCCAATTGGAGATATAAAGCTTTCCATCCGGGCCAAAAGTCATAGCCGTGGGTAGGTTGAGCCCCGAAGTAATGACTTCTCTTTTGCCATTGGGATCGAGCCTTACCACATCGCCGAAGCCCGGGGTTGGGCCAGGCTGACCTACTGTATTTTCAAGAACGTACAACCGGTCATGGTTATCGAATGCAATACCAAGTATAGCCGTAAAGCCGGTTGCAAAAATGCTTAGCTGTCCACCGGGGGTCAGCTTATAGACGTTGGCTGCGCCCTGAACCAGCGGAAACTCAGTAAGCGTCCCAAAGTAAAAATTTCCTTCGTGATATACCATGGACGTTGGTCCTATCCAATTGGTAGCTCCGGGATAGGTCTTCGAGATGTCGATGACCCGCCGGATCGCACCATTAAAAGGATTGATCTGGTCGATCTCCTGTTGATTGGGTTGTGTTATGTATAACTTGCCACCTACCGCTACCATACTATATGGGGTACCATCCGGTTCAAAGTCTCCGGGGTCGGGATTAGCTACCGGATTATGCATTAAGAACTGGCTGCAGTTGGCCACCATCGTCCAACTCCCGTCGGGGTTTACCCTGATGATGCCATTGGGAATATCCGGGACGGCATGAGAACTACCCGCACCCTCCAGAAGACCGTAAAGTGTGTTGCCGATAAATTCGACGTCCGCCATACCATTGTTTGCGCTGCCGGTTGCAGGGGAGGTCGTGCTGGAAGGTAGATTGTCAGCGACCGTGATACGAATGCCGTTGCGCCCGATCCTGGAAATACGGCTACCCGTGTTACTTCCCTTGTAGGGACCAGCTTCGGGAACCTGGAGACAGGAAGGGCACAAGGTGGTCCCGCCAATACCGGCTTCCGCGACGTATAACAGGCCATCCGGCCCAAATTTTATTCCCCGTGGATTGTGCAGACCCGTGGCGACTACTTTGCTCGACGTTGTAGTAACATCATTGTCACCGCACAACGGGGTGCCTTCATGCTTTTTGCACGAACCGACAAGGACGGCAATTGCAATTGCTGTGCCTAACGACCAGGTAATATTTCTTTTCATATGGATCATTTATGAGCCTTGGTATTATTAATTTTTAAATGTAACTTTCATTATGCGTCTAAAAAATACCGATTTATAGGTAGTCTGATCTTTACCACGCTTACCCGCTCCGAAACTTCAAGCGATCCAGGCTTTATGGAATAGGAAAATGAAACCAGCTCTATCATCTGTTAAACGGCGGCGTATGCAACAAGAATCCTTTGAGCGGGAATTCAGCAAAATATTTGGATGGCCTGGCAATGACTCTCTGACTGGGGATTCTTATTATTTTATTATCAACCATCATAGCTTAACGATCGAGTTTGTGAGCAAGGAAGTGGAAAACGTAATGGGTTATCTGCCCTCTGAATTCCATATTCTATTCATGAACGGACAACTTCATCCTGACGACCGTTCCTGGTTCCTCGCTATTGGGCGCTGTATAGTGGATTTCTTTTCTCAATTGCCAGTTGAAAAATTCCTGAAGTATAAAATAAGATATGACATTCGCTTCAGGAAAAAGAACGGCGACTATGCCCGGATCCTTTACCATGGAATATTGCTCGAACACGATAAACAGGGAAAATTCCTGAGAACGCTGAGTGTTCATACAGATATATCATACTTAAAACAGGATGGTAAACCTATCTTGTCCTTTATAGGGATGGAAGGCGAACCTTCGTATCTGGATGTGGATTCAGGTAATTTCTTTGTTGCGGGCAAGGAAGAACTGACAAGGCGGGAAAAACAGGTGCTCAAACTTTTAATCGAAGGAAAATTAAGCAAAGAAATAAGCAGTATCTTAAAAATAAGCAAACAGACGGTCGATACCCACCGGAAAAACATGCTTCATAAGAAAGACATAAAAAATACCGGCGAATTGATTGGAAAGGCCATAAGATACGGCTGGATTTGACATACTCCCTCAACCCCACGTCCACACATGTCGCCAACAGAATATAAGAATAAATAGTTACTTTAAAGGAAAAATTATGCGATTGTCCTGCCTTATCCTTTCGGCTTTACCCCTGGCCCTCCTCAGCCTGCAAGCCACCCCAAGACCACCCTTCGCATCGGATACCACGTCCCCCTCCGCAACGGATACCGCGACCCCCTGCATGAATGTACTTTCCCTTTTTACCGCGCCCGACGTACCTGCCATGGCTTCACAGGAGAAGTTTGCGCCACTCGTCAGTTCGACCGAAGAGACGCCTCCGAACCTGCCCGGAAACGGGCTGTCGCAGCATCCTATGCTGTACGTCGGAGAGAATTGCAACAGGATGTCACTGGTAAAGGATGGCAAAGTGATCTGGACCTACTCCACGGGTGAAGGGCCGGAATACGATGACGTATGGATGTTGTCGAATGGCAATATACTTTTTACCCGGATGCAATACCTTGCCATGATCAGTCCGGACAAAAAACTGCTTTGGCGCTATGACTGCAATAATTCCAAAGACGCCGAACATACCGAAGTGCATACCTGCCAGCCGGTCGGTCTGGATAGGGTCATGTTTGTGGTCAACGGCCTGCCTCCTAAATTAATGATCGTCAATACCAGGACAGGTAAGGTGGAACTGGAACGCGAACTTCCTTATAACCAGCCTGCAGACCCCCGGGGCATTCATGGCGAGTTCAGACGCGCCCGGGTCACCGCGCAGGGCACATATCTTATTTCCTTTCTGACCATGAATTGCGTGGTAGAATATGATAAAAATTTTAAGGAGATCTGGAGGTACAACATCCCGTCGCCCTGGGCCGCCATGAGACTAAAAAATGGCAACACCCTGATCACCGATGAAAAAGAATCCCTGACGCGTGAAGTCAATGCGAAGGGCGAGACGGTCTGGGAGTTCAATTGCAACACCGATCTGCCGGCGCAATACCGCTTTACCTCGGCGCCACAATCCTGTACGAGGCTGGCCAACGGCAACACTATTTTTACCTCACGCGGACAAAAAGGAAAGGGCCCGCAACTTATCGAGGTCACCAGGGATAAGAAAATAGTTTGGGTCCTATGGGACTGGAAAGATGTCGGTGACGGGACTGCCTTGCAGGTATTGGATGATCCCGGGGTGCCGGAGATCCCCGGGCAATCAGAGCACTAGAATCGCCGAATAGCCGTATCTTCCCGCCAAATCCCTGATCGACGATGAAAAAGATGGCCGTCCTTTCCATTGCCATTGCCGCTTTCATAATGGCCGCGGCCTTCCGATACGCATCTGTCATCCCCAAAAAATCGCCCCGGTCCAGAACGGCCACAATAGCCCTCAAACAACGCTATTCATTATCCTGCCGCGTCGCGCCCGACCCCGGACCCGATGCCAACGACATCCCGCCGCTGACGGGGTGGGGGCCACACCGCTGGACAATTACCACAAAGTCAGACAGCGCCCAGTTCTATTTCAACCAGGGGATCAACCTCTACTACGCCTTCCACACCCTCGAAGCCAGGGCATCATTCGCCAGGGCGATAAGATTCGATTCGACCTGCGCGATGGCCTGGTACGGAAAGGCGCTGGCGCTGGGACCCACCATCAATTACGGCAACGGCTACCGCGCCGAATACGCCGCCTATGACGCCGCACAAAAGAGCATAAAGTTCGCAAAAGAATGTACACCCACGGAAAAAGGGCTGATAGCGGCCATCGGCAGACGCTATTCCGCCGATTCGACATTCGATCTTAAAAAACTCCAAACCGATTATTCTTCCGCGATGGAGACACTGGCGGCACAAAACCCGAAAAACGCTGACATAGTCGTGCTTTACGCCGACGCCCTGATGCTGGAACATCCCTGGGACCTCTACGGCATCGACATGCAGCCGAGACCATGGACGCCTCAGATAAAAGCCATCCTTCATAAGGCACTCGCCCTCGATTCCCTCCACCCCGGCGCCCTCCATTTTATGATCCACACTACGGAAGGCTCGCTGAATCCGGACGAAGGCCTGCCAAGCGCCCAGCGGCTCGCGACCCTGATGCCGGACGTGGCGCACGTAACCCATATGCCTTCGCATATCTATATCCGTACCGGCAACTACAAAAAAGGCATCGATGTCAATGACTCCGCCATCCGGAATTATACGAAATACCTTCAGCTCTACCCGCCGGTGGAACAGGATGCGGGGCTGTACCTCCTTCACGCCATCCACCTGAAGATGACCTGCGCCATGATGGCCGGAAATTATTCGATCGCACTGGCGGCAAGCGATACCCTGCGCAGCCTGATCCCTGCCGAAGTGCTGCTGGGCACCCCCGGCGGTATGGGCAACTTCTATCAATATGTCTACGATGCGCGGCTGTTCACGCTGATCCGTTTTGGCGCCTGGGACTCGATCCTGACCGATCGAAACCCGGATACTGCACTCCGCTATTCGGCCTTTCTCCATCATTTCGCCCGCGGATTGGCGTACAGCCACAAGGGCCAGCCCACCGACGCCGAACGCGAACTGGCAGAGCTAAAAAAAGCGCACCAGAATCCAATCCTGAAAGCGTCTTATGACCCCTTTAGCGACGCCTATTCAGCCGGCCAGGTAGCGGAGGATATCCTTACGGGCGTACTGGCGGAGCAGAAAGGCGACAACATAAACGCAAGAGCGGCATTCGAAAAGGCGGTAACCGCAGAAGACGCCCTTGTCTACGATGAACCCCGCGACTGGCTCCTGCCGGCAAGACAATATCTCGGCAACCTCCAGCTAAAAACAGGCGATCACACCGGCGCCGTAGCGACATTTCAGCGCGATCTGCAGATAAACCCCCTGAACGGATGGTCCCTGACCGGTCTCGGACAGGCTTATACAGCCCTCAAAAACAAAAAAGCACTCAAAAAGGTCAGCAAAGACCTCTCCATTGCCTGGCAGATCAAAGACCGCGAAATAAAAATGGCGGTGTATTAACGAAATAAATGCTTGATTGACAATAAATACCTCTACCTTTAAATCGAACGCCGGCGCCTCGCCAGAGTCGCCCCAATATACCTACAGACGAGCTTAAAATTCCCGACGAACCGTAGACTGATTTTCCTAACCCAAATATCCATGGTCCGCCGTGGAAACCACTTAAGCTCCGATATGTACTATCTTTTTTACGGCTTCCTCTACCTCGTGTCCCTGCTTCCGATGCGGGTCCTTTACTTTATCTCCGATATCATTTATGGGATCGTCTATTATATTATCGGTTATCGCCGAAAAGTCGTGATGGACAATTTAAAGCAGGCCTTCCCCGAAAAATCGGAAGCCGAACTCACAGCTATCGCAAAGAAATTCTACCACAACTTCATCGACTCGTTCGTAGAAGTGATCAAATTAATATCCGCCAGCGAGGCCTGGCTACACCGGCGATTTACGGTTGACGTGGAGGCTTTGGACAAAATATACGCAACCGGAAGTAGCTGCCAGATGCACCTGGGGCATACATTCAACTGGGAATGGGGCCAACTCGTGATGACGCAGCTGACAAAATTCAGGATACTGGTCGTATACATGCCCATCGGCAGCAAAATGTTCGAACGACTATTTTACCGGCTCCGCACACGAACCGGCAACGCCTTCCTCCCTGCTCCGCAAATGAAGGAAGCCATCGTCCCGCATCTCCAATCCCAATACCTGCTGGGCCTGGTCGCTGATCAGTGCCCCGGTAATATGCATAACGCTTACTGGATCGACTTCATGGGCCGCCCTACGCCTTTCGCCAGCGGCCCGGAAAAAGGAGCGCGCAACGGCCAGCTGCCCGTAGTTTTTGCTTCGATCGACAAGCCGAGACGCGGTTACTACCATGGAAAGGTGCAACTCGCCTGTATGAACGCCGCGGAACTACCCGAGGGTGAACTCACCCGTATGTACGTACGATACCTCGAATCGGTGATCCATGCCCGCCCTGATATGTGGCTGTGGAGCCACCGGAGGTGGAAACATGCGTGGAAAGAAGATTACCAGCCGATGCGGATCGACGAGGGGGCTATGGCGCTGGCGTGAAATACCGGATTGAACCCAACAGTTGCAGAAAATGCAACAATTCGGCTGCCCGCCGGGCATCACACACCGCCTACCGGGCATCACGGTATAGACGCATTGATATCATAATCCCGCGGTAAGAGATTGGAAATATTCTCCCTGAGGCCCCAGGTCTGGAGATTGAGGACTTCGTTCTGGGGGTAGAAGCTGCCGTTCTCGTCTATGGCAATTGGCTGCTGATTCATGAGGCGGATCGCAGATTCGGCGTAGGCGATCCCTCTTTTGGGGTTGCCGTAAATGACGGTGCAATCGTAGTAGAAGAACATGACATGGGTTTGGTCCTTATTTATTGTCATCAATCCGCCGGGGTCTGTAGCGGGTTCCATGTAATAGTCGGGCTGGCGCAGCACTGCCCAGTAGTGGTGAAGGGTATCCATGGGAATACTATCCGTTTTCGTAATATTGGGCTGGTAGATGGCTGCCACCCTTTTCTTTTCGATATTCGGCACCGGCGTTTTGTATTTTACCAGAAATCCTTCTTCCCTTACACGATTGTTATAGGCGCTGCGCATGAAATGCATAACGGAACCCAGATAGGCCAACTGGCGATTGTTCTCCCATTTCTTCTTTTTTTCGGGGTCGTCGGTAGGCATATCGCGAAAAAGGGGGTAGCCATACCACGAAATGATATTGGAGGCGAAATCGCAGACGAAGCGTTCCAGCCGGTATTCCAGCTCATAACCCAGCGCTTTGTTCTCGATCAGCAGGGGCTCGATGGCAGTGACGGACATCTGATTGCTCTTCAGATAAAAATGGAACCGCAGTACCTCCTTATTCTTTATCGTACATCCCGAAGCATTTTCCGTTGTACCGATAAAATATTGCAGGAAAGTCTTCCCATACTTTTTCCAGCCATCTTTGATATAGGGCTCCACCGTTACCGATGCCAGCTCATCTGCCTTTGTATGCAGGGCTATTTTTAAAGAAGGTGGAAGGTTGCGGCTGCTGATCTCCCTGAGCCAGGTCGCATATCCGATAGCCGACGCGATCAGTTCGTAACGGCCCGGTGGAACCGCCAACTCAAATCTCCCGTCGTTGCGGGTGACCGTGCCCTTACTGGTTCCGTTGAGGAACAGGCTGACCCCGGCCAGGGGTTTTCCGCTGGCCGAATCATTTATGACACCGGAAAGTATGGTGGTTTGCGCCCCTGCCATATGAGAGGTCAGGCAAAACCCAAGGATCAGAAGGAGAGACAGGATCTTTTGCATTCAGCTGAAATACCCGATGGGGGTGATCCCGCCAAAGATAATAGATTATTGCAGCGGGGACAAGGATGCTGAATACCGCTATATGTTATTGAAATGTTAGCCGGGGGGCGCCGATCCGTCCAAATATGTTGAAAATCCCGCGCCAGTGATTGAATTCATTTTACTACCACTTCCGCCAACCCTACCTTGGACCCTCAACCAAATCCACACTACCGATGCGATCACTACTCGTCCTCGCTTTCCTTATCCCCGCAGGAGCCTCCGTAAAAGCCCAGGAAACCATCGAACCCGGCAGCAAAAGCCTCAACCAGGCCTATTTCAAACCCGCGAGCATTTTCCAGAAGCTCAGCTGGATCGACAAGGATGGGGTCCTCACCCGCCAGGCCACCCTCAACTGCGTCACCAGGATCGACTCGGCCAACAGGCGGCTCATCTATCTCCAGCTGAGAAACGACGGAAAGAAAGACTCGACCATCGTCGAATGGCCGTCCCTGAAACCCATCTACACCGCCACCTTCATCGGCACCAAGGAATTTATCTACGACTATCGCGCAGGCAACACCGTTAAAAACACCACCACCCAGAACGGCCGCGTCGAAAAGGATACGAGCTTCACCGCCCAGTCGCCTTATTTCGACAGCTACCTGACCGACTATCTGTTCGGCGCGCTGCCTCTCAAACCGGGCTACCACGGGCAATTTAAAATAGGCTCAGGCGCCAGCGCTACGGTCTCCATCAGGGATGTTTTCACGGATGTGCTGAGCTCCGGCAACGCGGCTACCACCCAGGCCTATGTGGTCATCGTAGATTACAATGGATACAAAGTGACCTACTGGCTCGACAAAGTCTCCGGAGAAATGATTAAATCCATCTATCAGGGCCCGGACGGGAGCATTTTTATGAAATCGAGGATATAAGCTCCCCGGCCACACAGCCGCCCTCGCCGCGGCCCTCATCTTTTCACCCTTTTCGCGACGCCATGAGTCCTGTGTCTTTGCACGACTATTCTTCGTCTGCGCACTGAAGTTAATTATTCCGAAATATTTGCATCGCCGTCCCACCTGCGACCACCAGGCGTTTCGTGAACTATCCGGGAGGTTTTTTATCTTTACCCCATGCCCGTCCGCAAAGACTTCCTCCTCGATCAGCTCCACGAGTTCTTCGACGTTCTCCGGCAGATCGCCGCGCGGCTGATGGAACGCAACCTGGACAAAGCCGAAGAGAAGATCAACGAGCTCTGGTCGGCGCAGACGATCGCCCGCCTTACCGCCGAAGGCGACGATCCGGGCTTGCAACAGGAAAAATTCTCTTTCCTTCGGTTTCAGACCGAATTACTGCTACTCAAGATCCAGCTGGAGCAGGCCCGCGGCCGGGACCTACAGGATAATTCATGACAGATTGACCCCACCAATGTCTGCTACCACGAGATCCGCAGCGCCGGCAATACCATCCGGATTGAATACGTTCAAACAAACGGCGCCTGATTCTTAGCCGTCTCTTCCGTATATTCGTCCCGATGACATTCCCCTGGCAACCATCGATCGGCCCCCTGACACTGAGTGCCCATCTCCTGTTCGAAACCGCGGGGATGATGATTGGCTTCCGGTATTTCCTGGCCCTGCGGAAAAGACTGACCGATGCCATTCCCGACAGCAATCGTGCCTGGATCATTATCGGGGCGACCCTGGGGGCATTGGTCGGTTCCCGTGTTCTCGGCTCTCTCGAGCACCCC
>DATJJA010000074.1:0-37065 GCA_035492595.1 Puia sp. | reverse complement strand
TGGCCGGCGAGGACAAGGGCCACGTCACGGGTTGCGGTGCCAGCCTTTGTGTCTTCGATGACAGAGGCGCCTTCTTCGGTAATACCTTCCATGGCGTCGCATTTTTTTGCCTGTGGCTTGTGGCCCAGCATGTCAAACGCCTGTTCCAGCCTTTCCACGTGGCCTTCTGTTTCGGTGAGGTGATTGCCAAATGCCTGTTTCAGTTCATCGGAGCTGGCGGCTTTTTGCAGCTTTGGGAGGGTCTTTACCAGTTTCTTTTCTGCCCAATAAATGTCTTTCAGCTCGTCGACAAAGAATTCTTCCAGGGCCGAGTCGGAGCTCTGTTTGGTGCGGGAAGGTGTCTTTGTGGCGGCCTGTTTGCTGCCGGAAGCTGTTGCGGCTTTTGCTGTTTTTGAAGATACGCTTTGGGTATGTGTCTTTTGCATGGTAATAATTTTTTGGGTATCTGTAGTATTATCATGCCATGGCCGTCTCAGGCTGCGGGATTTTTTTTGCTGTAGAAATTGTTGCCCTTTTCTGTGGTGTTTGTGGGATCGATAATTGCAGATTTCCCAGTAAATGCAAGTCTATGATACAACGTGATGGAGCCCTGACCAGTCTCTGGCAGGCTACGACAACCAAGAGCAGAGAAAGCTATATCAGCAACCGGATGCTGGCACAGGATGAGCCTTTTGACGTGGTCATCGTCGGGGGAGGGATCACGGGTGTTAGTACGGGTCTGCTCCTGCAGGAAGCGGGTTTCCGATGTATTATACTGGAGGCAAATACCCTTTGCTTCGGTACTACCGGGGGCACTACTGCCCATCTCAATACGATCCTCGATACGCCATATCCTACGATCGTAAGGAATTTTGGTCAGGAAAAGGCAGCGCTTGTGGCGAGGGCGGTAGAGGAGGCGATCGGGCTGATCCGGTCGAACTGTACAAAATATTCCATTGCTGCGGAACTGGAGAAACAGACGGCGTATTTGTTTTCGCAGACGGATGAACAGACAAAGGAATTGGAGGAGATAAGGAAGGTTTCTATTGAACTGGGGTTGAAGATGGAATACATGGATTCGATGCCTGTTGGGCTGGCTAAGCAGAAGGCTTTGGCAATTTATGATCAGGGCAAATTCCATCCGACGCGCTATGTATTCGGGATGGCGCGGGCTTTTCAGGCATTGGGCGGCAGGATCATCGAACAGTGCCGGGTGACGGATGCAGAGAACAATGAAACGATAACGGTGCATACGGACAATGGGGAGATAAACTGTTCTTACCTGATCTATGCGACGCATATTCCTCCGGGTGTAAATATCCTCAATACGCGATGTGCGCCTTATCGAACCTATGCCATGGCCGTGACGCTGAACGGAGAATACCCGGATGGGCTGATCTATGATATGTGTGATCCCTATCACTATTACCGGACGCAGGTGATAGATGGAAAGCGATACCTGATAGCCGGTGGTGAGGATCATAAGACGGGTCACAAGACGAATACACAGACCTGTTTTTTAAAACTGGAAAGTCATCTCCGGTCCCATTTTGATGTGGATGTTGTAAAGTATAAATGGTCCTCTCAATATTTTGAGCCGGCGGACGGTTTGCCTTATATTGGTCATCTGCCGGGTGAGCCGGGGAATATTTTTGTCGCGACGGGTTTTGGCGGTAATGGAATGGTCTATAGTGGGGTTGCTGCCTTGATGTTCCGGGACTTGCTGCTTGGGTCTTCGGAGAAGTATATTGCTGTTTTTGATCCGAACCGACTGAAGCCGGTAGCGGGTTTCGCCAATTTTGTGCGGGAGAATGCGGATGTGGCAAAGAAATGGGCCGGGAAGTTCCTTCCTGTTGAGAAACTGGAATCGTTTGCCGGCATGGCGCCGGGCGAGGGCAGGGTGGTAAAGGTCGAAGGCGAGACGATAGCGTTGTATAAAACAGATGAGGGTGAGCTGATGGCGTTGGCGCCGGGCTGTACGCATATGGGCTGTCATGTCACCTGGAACAATATGGAGAAGTCATGGGATTGTCCCTGTCATGGGGCCAGGTATAGTATTGATGGAACGGTGTTGACGGGGCCGGCAGACAGGGATCTGGAGAAGATCGATCTGGCTACGCTGGTGGAGAAGTGAGGGGTAGGGGTGCGTTGCGGCGGCATTTTGGGCAGCGGGCTTGAAGCGGTCGGGTTGTTGAGGTGGTGCACGATTAGGTGATTGCGCGGTTAGGTCGTGCAAGGTTAGGTGGTTGCATGGTTAGGTGAATGCAAGGTTAGGTGGTTGCATGGTTAGGTGGTGCAAGGTAAGGTGGTTGCAAGGTAAGGTGGTTGCAAGGTAAGGTGGTTGCACGATTAGGTGAATGCAAGGTTAGGTGGTTGCATGGTGTGTGAGTGGTTGGGGGTAGATGGATCAACGGTTTGGGAAAAGGGGCATCAGGTGTTTCGGGTGGATAGGCGGCAGCCCTCCTGGAGGTGGCCTGGATATGGTCTTAGCAACGGACGAATCTGCCGCCGTTTTAAAGGTCCGGAATATCTGCGAATTTGATCGCTCCGGGAGGGTTTATTTTTTGAAGAGACTAATTTTTGTGTAAAATCCTCCCCAGGTTTGATGCAGGCATTCGTGTTCTCTCTTTGTTTTAGCCGGTTGGCAGGCGATTTGAATAGTATTTGGAAGAACTGATTTCATCACTAAAAAATTCAGATTATGGACAGCAACAAACCTAATACTTCAAGTACGAGCCTGAAAATGAAAGGCAACTGGAATGAAATGAAAGGGAAGATCAAACAACAGTACGCTAATCTCACCGATGACGATCTGTTGTATGAGGAAGGAAAGGAAGATGAGCTGTATGGCCGGATCCAGAAAAAGACGGGTCATACCAAGGAAGCAATAAAGAGCTGGATCGATAAGCTCTAGCAAGAGCCGGATCGATGGGCTACAGGTAGAATACTATTGACCCTTCGGGCTCAACTGGCTGCGGATGAGACTGTAAAAGGTATTCTCCGCGGCCTTTTTTTTAGAGGTTAATTGTGAATTACCTGTAAGTAAGCTGTGACTAGGCCACTACAACTACATCAAAGTAATATTTCCCTTCGCGTTCGGTACCGCTTACGTGGATCCGCTGGTAATGACATCCACCTTCATCCATTGATGTGACGGTTTCGAGAAATTCATCGGCTTGCTTTTCGGCGGTTTGCATGTCGCTGCAGTTTTCCACGATGATGATGCTGCGGTTGTCTGGTTGGAAGTAGGCTATGGGTTTCGGCATGGTTATTTTATCTTTTTAAATGAATAATGGCCTTTTATTTTTGCATTAAGGAATTCACCCTTTGATCCGGCGGTTCTCATTTTCTCGTAGACTGTTTCGGGCACTTCCCTGTAGTCATAGACGCTTCCCGAGACATAGAAGACCCGGAGGGTATGCGACGGTGCATCGTATTTTATGGCTTGTACGACGGAAGATGGCATAATTTGAATTATGCCAAAATTGGGCCGGGGTGTCGGAGTGCAGGAGTAATGGGGTGCCGGAGTGTTGGGGGTGCAGGAGGTTGCCGGAGTGTTGGAGAGCAGGAGTAATGGGGTGCCGGGGCCGGAGTAGTGGGCAGTGGAGTGCCGGGGTGCGGAAGGTTGCTGGAGCGCGGGAGCGGGTTGGCGAGGTTGGCCAAAAAAAAACCCCGGTTTTAGCCGGGGTCGCACTCAATCAAATACCATTAACCATTTAACCTTATCCTGCTGCTAAATTATTTTGTTTTCCGGTCTCCACATAATTTTTGATCATACTTCGGCAAAGTTTACGGAAATGGAGAGGTTGGGACTAAGTAAATTCTCTTATTTTTTGGCTCGGGAGAAGGGGATCATGCGTAGGGTTCGACGTGGATGAGGACGTCTTTTATTCGCAGGTCGCTTGTTAGGAGGATGTCTTTAACCTGATGAGCGATGGCATGTCCTTCTGCTACGGTGAGATCGGGGGCGACCTGGATATGGAGGTCTACGTAGTAGTCGAAGCCCATTTTTCGGACGAAGCACTTTTCGACCTGGTCGACGCGGGGGATGTCTGCGGCCAGCTGGCGTATTTTTTTTACGATCTCGTTGGAGGGTGCGGCATCCATGACCTCGTTGAGCGCGGGGCGCAGGAGGTGGATACCGTTGTAGACGATGATGAACGAGGCGATGAGAGCGGCCCAGTCGTCAGCGGCCTCATAACCTTTTCCAAGGAGGATGGCTACCAGGATACCGATAAAGGCGGCGATAGAGGTGATGGCGTCACTCCGGTGATGCCAGGCATCGGACTTGACGGCCTGGCTGTTGATCTCCTTTCCAACTTTCAGTACGTAGCGGAACATGGCTTCCTTGATAAGGATGACGATAACCAGGACACCCAGCGTAAATTTTTGGGGCAGGTGATGTGGCGTGCGAATAAATATGATGGCGTTGAAGGCTATCCAGATGGCTGTTCCTATCAGGAAAAGGGAGATAATGATGGCAGCGAGAGGTTCGGCCTTGCCATGTCCGTAGGGATGTTCCTTATCCGGTGGTTTTAAGGAGATCCGCAGGCCGATCCAAAGCAGGGCGGAACTAAGCACGTCAGCGGAGGTCTCGGAGGCGTCGGCAATGAGGGCGTAGGAATGGCCTATATAGCCGGAGAAGAATTTGACAAAAACCAGGACGAGGCTTACGGCAATGCCAATGGCTGTGGTGCGCATTCCTTTGATGGAGGGATGAAGATCATTGCTTTGCATGGCGCGAAAATAGGGAAATTTATCCTTACGAAAGGGTCTGTAACAAAAGAGCCGCACTTGTCGTGCGGCTCCCTTTTTTTAGTTGTTTTTTAACTGGAGATAGTTTAATCGAAGTTTTTCGAGACCTGCAGATCGGGTGATAAACAGGCGATGGAGCTGTCCGTCGTTGACTTCTTTTAGAGCAGCCTGAAGGACTGTCTTGCCTGCCTCGAATGTGAATTCGCCGAGCGTCTCACCCCCTTCGCTGTCGAGGTGGATGGTGAGGGTGCCTGATCCGATCTCTTTTGCAGCAGTGACCATGAGGTCCGCTGCCTTTATGGTTGAAAGGTCGATGCTGTCGGTGGTGAGAACCTGTTCCGCGCCACGACGGCCAAACCTGATCCTGCTGTTGCGCAGGGAAACAGATTGACCGCTGGTGAGGGGTTTGATATTGTTTCCGCCCTTGTCTGTATAGGAGGCAGTGATCGTGAGCTGCCCCTGGTCTTTTTCGGGTTTGTCGAGGGTCGGCTTGAGTGTACCTGTCGCAGGAAGGGACTTGATCTTTACGCCGCCTGCGAGCGATTGGATATACCCGATGATGAGTCGGAGATCCTCATCTTTTAATGCCGGATGTGCGGGCATCATGACTTCTCCCCATTTGCCGCTGCCGCCTTTTTTGACTTTTGCAACGAGAGTGGGCACCATATTAGGATCGCGCTGATAGCGGATAGCTACGGCCTTGAAGGAAGGTCCGATGGATTTTTCGGTAGGGCTATGGCAGGTCTTACAGTCCAGGGACATCATCAGGTTCTTTCCGATTGCCGCAGAGCTGAGGACCTGGTGGCCTTGTGGGGCTGCGGCCTTGTCGGTGCCTTCGAGGTAGTCGGCCGAGACGATAAGATTGGTTTTATCGATGACCTTGTCCTCTTTATCCGTAACGCGAACCGAATAGGCTACCGGTGTTTCGGGGAAGTAGAACGTTTTATTGCCTTTTATGGTAATGTTTACTGTCGGGGCTTCATTGCCGGCGTAAACGCTGATGGTGTTGCTGACCGCTGGTTTGCTCTTGCCATCCTTTACTTCTACCGAGATGGGATAGTCGCCGGCGGCGGCCAGGGTATAGCTCAGCTCGGGGGTAAGCGTTTCTTTCCGGAGGGTCTTGCCGATATGCCAGATATAATGAAGCTGATCGTTCTCGGGATCTTTTGCTTCGATGCTGGCTTTTAGTTTTAAAGGCAGCTCGCCGGACGTCTTGTTGACGGTGATATCACTGATCTTCGGGCTGCGGTTGCCGGGGTTGAAATCGATCCTTGAGATGCCTGCGTCGGGATTCTTTTTGAACCAGCCGCTGCCATATTCCAGGACATAGAGTTTTCCGTCGGGTCCCATTTCTGCGTCGATGGGTGAATTCCATTTAGTATGTTCCATGAAAGGTTCGATATGGTCGAGGTCTCCATTATCTTTTAGGGTTACGACCTTAAACCAGCAGCGGGTGAAATCGTAAATAAAGACCTTTTTATCATAATAATCCGGGAGGCGGCTTGTCTTTGGATAGAGGTCTGAATAGAAGACCGGTCCACCCATTGCGCAGCGGCCGCCGCTGCCGAGCTCGGGGAATTCGGGAGAAACGGCATAGGGATACCAGATAAAGGCCGGTTGTGCGGGCGGCAGGTCGCGAAGGCCGGTATTGTTTCGGGATTCGTTGACCGGGTGGGCAGGATCGAAGGCTGCTCCATTTGAATCGGTTGCATAATCGTGTATATGATAAGGATAGTTGTTCCCTACGAAATAAGGCCAGCCATAAAAACCTGCTTTTCTTGCCTGGTTGAACTCGTCGTATCCGCGGGGACCGCGACTGTCGAGGCTGTCGTTGTTGGCGTCGGGGCCGACCTCACCCCAGTATAAATATCCGTTTTTCTTATCTACGGAGATCCGGTATGGATTGCGATCGCCCATGACATAAATCTCAGGACGGGTCTTTTCTTCGCCCTTAGGGAAGAGGTTGCCCTCGGGGATCTCGTATGTGCCGTCGGCTTTCACCCGTATACGCAGGATCTTGCCGCGGAGGTCGTTGGTATTCCCTGCACCTCTGCGGGAATCATATTGCGTATGGCCGGGCCGGTCATCGAGCGGCGCATAGCCATGGCTCGGATAGGGTGTATTGCCTTCATCAAAAGGAGTGGAGTTGTCTCCTGTCGAAAGGAAGAGCAGGCCATCGCCGCCAAAGGCGATGGAGCCGCCGGTATGACAGCAGATCTCGCGCTGGGAGTAAAGCTGAAGGATGATCTTTTCAGACTTGATATCAAGTTTGTTATTTACGAAGGTAAACCGGGAGAGACGATTGACCGAAGTATCGGCAGGGCTGTAATAAATATAGAGATAATGATTTGTTGCGAAATTGGGATCGGCCTGGATGCCCAGCAGACCTTCTTCTGCATTTACGTTGGGAGTATGCAGTGTCTTGAAATAGACGTTCAGGAAGCCTGCCTGCTTTACCTTTTTTGTAAGGTGGTTGTACATCATAAGCTCACCGCGGCGTTGCGCGACAAGGATGTCAAGGTTGGGAAGGATGGTCATTTCCGTGGGCTCGAAGAACTCACCCATGGCAAGGGGTGTCTTTGTAAAGCGGTCTTCTTCGGGTGTGCCGGGTGGAACGGGGTTGTAGCTGGCTGTTATTACCAGTACTGCTACGAGCGCGAGCGAATAGATCTTTTTCATATGCAGAACTCTTGATTTTTTTTAAAATTTTACTCCCAATGTGGCGCCGTATGTCTGCGGGTCGCCGAGGTGAGCAGCGCCGAAGTCATAGGCGTATGATATATATCTTTTGTTGGTAAGGTTTCTTTCCCAGAAGGACAGGCTGTAATTTTTTGTCCTTATAGCCAGGCTCGCATTGAATAAGCTATAGCCTTTTTGTTCGATGGTGTTGGCGAGGTCGAACCAGGTGTTGCCGAGGTAGCGCCATTCGCCGCGGGCCACGAGTCTTACTTCGTTTTCGCGACTGTTGGAGTGGGATCCATGCCTGCCCGAATGGGATGTGAGGATGCCCAGCGGATAGCTATACTGTGCCGCGAGCATGGAGGTCATATCCGGTGTAAAGACCTGGTGTTTTCCTGAGAGGTCGACGACGCTGCCGTTCTGTGACAGTTTGAGATCGTCGAAACGTGCATGTGTATAGCCGAAGTTGTAATTCAGCTCCAGACCTCTTACAGGGGTTGATGCTATCTCTGCTTCGAGGCCTTTGCTGTTCAGCTTACCGGCATTGCGCGTGACGGTGATGGCATCAGGCAGTAACAATGTGGGCTCCTGGGCATCGCGGATGGTCGAATAGAATGCCGTCAGGTTTATTTTCAGCAGATTCCGGAACAGACCCATCTTCCAGCCCAGTTCAAAGTTGTTGCTGTATTCGGGGCGATAGGCGTAGAGCGGCGGCTGGCTGGGATCGGAGGACAGCTGTGTCAGGCCGCCGGTTCTAAAGCCGCGGCTATAGCTGCCATATACGAGATGCTGGCTGGATACCGTATAACTCAGTGTTCCTTTTGGCGACCAGGCGTGAAAGGCCGTCCTGCCGCTGGTGTCGGGTGTGGTTGTGATCGGGGAGGAACCGTCGGGTTGATACTCTCCGAGGACATTCTCAGACTGTTTCTCGTAATCATACCGCAGGCCTGCTGTCAGCTGGAGTCGTTGAGTCAGTGCGTATCCAGCCTGTCCGTAGAAGGCGATGCCCTTATTGACACTTTTGGTGGTATTGATCGTGGAGAAATTGCTATCGGGGGAGCCCAGTGCTGCTGCATCCTTACCATAGTGGGTGGCTTGTTTTACGGGGGCGTCGTTGTGAAACAGATAGGAGCCTGCTGTCCAGTTCCATGGCGAAGTGGTCCCTGCGGGGGAGCTGAATTTAAACTCCTGTGTCCAGGTCTTTGTCTTGTTCCAGTCGGGGCCGTAGTTGTTGATGATGGTGATGGCATCCAGCGGCGAGAAATCTCCGTCGATGGGCCGGGTATAATAGCGGTAATTCTGCTGCCAGGCCGTCTGGGAGGTAAAGATGAAACCGGGGCCTTTGTAATTGATGGAGAGGCCGGCGTTGATGGTATTGTCGATCATGGTCGTAACGGCGTTCTGGCTCAGTACGAAAGGATCTTTGAACGGATCGTCGGCTACGAGAGGGAAGGGCCCGTGGTTGCGATTCTCTACGTGTTTTACGTTGAGGGTCAGGTCCCAGTTCTTTGCGGGCAAATATTTGATGTAATAGTTGCCGGTGAAGCTGTGCTGGTCTTCGTAGGAGCTATTGGTAAAATCGTTGTGATAAAAGCCGTTGCGTCCGTCGTAGAGGCCTGCTGCGCCGATGAATAATCTGTCTTTTATCAGCGGGGCGCGGAAGCCGAGGGAGTATCGCTGGCGGCCATAGTTGCCGATGCTGACCTCAGCGAAGCCGCCTGCAACATTGGTGGGCTGCCTGGTAATAATGTTGATGACGCCGCCCATGGCATTGCGGCCATAGAGGGTACCCTGGGGGCCGCGGAGAATTTCAATGCGTTCGATGTCCAGCAGCTGGAAGATATAGCTATCGAGGCTGAACTGGTTGACGCCATCGATATAAGTTGCGACTGCGGGGGTATAGGAGGTGGTGGCGATACCGCGGATACCGGTTGCGTTGCGGCCGTCTCCCGGATCGGCGGAGTAGAGGTCGGGAGCGATGGCGGTGATGTCTTTGCTATTCCACAGGCGGTAGTCGCTGACCTGCCGTTCGGACAGGGCTGTCACGGCGAGGGGAACGTGCTGCAAGAGCTCCTGTTTTTTTTGTGCAGTGACGACTACTTCGTCGAGCTGTGAATTGGCGGCTGGGAGCTGAAAAATGACGTCTTCCGCATGGCCTGGACCAATGGTGATAGTGCGGCTGGTCGTGGCAAAGCCGACGGCGCTGACCACCAGCGTATAGGTGCCGGGACGCAAAACGGGCAGGTGGAATTGTCCCTGCCCGTCTGCTATAGCGGTATAATTTGTGTTTAGAAGGCTGATAGTTGCGCCGGCAACGGGTTTCGAATTCCGATCACTTATTTTGCCGGTCTGAGCCTTAGAAAAATAAAATATTAACAAAAAACAAAATGTAACAATCGTCCTGTTCATGGAATGAAGATACGGCATCCTTTTCTTACTGCGGCCAGAACCAGGAGATCCATGTCTTTGCATCTGTTGCTAAAACCATGTCATAGCTCTTCTCATTGTTTTGGACGACGTAAAAGCCAGCCGAGCTAAACATTGTTGCATTGGATTTAGCAACGGGCCCACCGGGTGGCGTCGGTATAAATACGGGGCCGCCGAAGCTGATGTCCCCGCCGCTGGTAAAGAGGGCCCGGCCGTCGCCTGTGATGAAGGGTGGCGGGACGCCTGCTTCGCCGTAGGTGTTCAATCCAAGCCCGGTGTTGTCGAGCATAATAGGTATGAATATATCGGTACCGGAACTGTAGTTGGGCCAATAGGCATAAACATAAAAAGAACCTGCTGAAGTTGTCAGTTGGGC
This sequence comes from Puia sp., assembly GCA_035492595.1. Lineage (GTDB taxonomy): Bacteria > Bacteroidota > Bacteroidia > Chitinophagales > Chitinophagaceae > Puia. Next base: position 26,849 of record DATJJA010000074.1, on the reverse strand, counting down.
AACGCCATACGCGTCGTCGACCCCATTGACGTGGAAACCTGTGTTGGACGCCCAGAAGTAATTATTTTTTGCGCCATAGTTCCACCATCTTGTCGCGGCAGTGGCATCTGCTTTTATCGGGGTGCTGACGCCGATGACTGTTCCGGTCTGGCCGCCGATGCTAACGGTCAGTGTCGAGGAACCTGCGTCCCAGGTGAGATTGTCAATGCCTGTTATTTTTTGATTGCCATTGACGATGGGCGTTGCGAACTCGATGCCTGTGCCGGTGATATAATAATTTACGGACTGCGTCTGGATGTTTCCAGAGGCATCGACCCAGGTAAAGGTAACGACCCGGTCGACGGGATCGAGATGGAGGTCATATCCGACCCCGCCAAGGGAAAGGCGTTTGAAATACTGCAGGATATTATTCAGATTGGCTGCTCCTGCGTACAGTTGAAGTACATTCCCTGCGAGGTAGGCGGTCTGCTGCGCCTGGGTTGCCTTTATCAGCATACCCTGGGCATTATTGAGGTTGCCAATGAAATGAATCGTATCGCCGAGGGCGGTCGCGGAGATGGAGTCGGAGAAGGAGAATTCGAAATCTGTTCCCCAGCCGAAACCAAAGCCAAAGGGGCTGTGCGAGACATTTGGATCCGGGTCGCAGGGGACGTGCAGGTAGCTATAGGTATCGAAGATGAGAGCTGGTCTTGTCAGCTGCTTGACATTATAGCTGGAGGTCTTTGGTGTGGCGGCCATGGATGGGTCGAAGTCGGACAGCATTGTCACTCTGCCGCTGTCGGTGAACTGCATATAATAGGCCAGGACGATCTTTGGTCCCGTGGAACTGACGCCCTGGTTATAGGCGATGCCGGTGGTGCTTTCGAGGAAGATCCAGCCGTAGGGGGCCGACGTGAGCTTCTTCTGGTAGGCGGCGAGGGCCGCGGAGATCCGCTGATCCGGGGTCTGACCCTGGATGGTGTCGTTGTATGTTTTCCGGCAGCCGGCCCCTATCGTCATCACCGCGAGAATATATATAAATGTCTTTTTCATCGTAGTTCGTTTTAGACGAGGTTATTGCAAATAGTTCACAAAGGAGCTGCGGCAGATGGCGCGCAGGGCGTAGAAATCGATGTTCCAGGAGCGGGCGAAATAGTCGACGACCACGGCTTCCTTTTGTTTGATGGTATTATAACCGACGGAACCAGGGCCGCCCGCTTGTACCAGTAATTGTTCGTACTCATCATAACCGCCGGATGGGCCATTAGGACCTCCTGCGAGCATGCTGCTGATCATTTCTACAAAGTCCTCATCGGGGGCTGACTCGGCATAGGCGGTGATAAATCCATCCTGTCTTGCGGTGGAATCCGGTACGTTGTACCAGTTGCCGGTGTAGCCGGTCGAGATGGTTTTATAGGCGACGGGATAATAGATATTCTGGTGAAGGATATGTCCGAACTCGTGGTGCATGGTATGCATGGTCTGCTTGAATGTGTTGGAGTCACCTTTTGCCCGGCTGAAGCTATTTACCTGGTAGAGCAGCATAGCTGTTCCTCCTTCTGCCTGGCCGAGGAAGATGGCGCCGTTGGGGAGATATTCCGCGCTGCCTGCCAGCTCCAGCGCCTTGGGGAGGTATTTACGCAGGAAGAGCGTGGAGCCCGTTATCTTGTTGTAAGGTGCGTAGGCTACGTTGAGCAGCGCCTTGCACATGGGAACGACCTTGGCCTCGTCGGGCGGGGTGATATCGCTCGGGAAGTCGAGCTCGCCGGGCAGCCATTTGTAATAAACGGCTACGTTATATGGGACCGTGAGGCTGTCATAGATGAAAGTATCCACGTCGGTGTTGGGACTGTTGTCACCTCCCAGGCCTACCGGCGGAGTAGTGATGGGAGTGAACTTATCTTTTTTACAGGATGTCAGACCGGCCAGTGCGGCGAGGCATAAGAGTGGGAATATCCTTGAAAATAGTTTCATGTTTTACGTTTGTCAGATTATCGTGGATTAGGTTCAAGGCCAGCGGCTATGGCATCCGCCGGTATTTGCAGGACCCTTCGTTTATCTGTCGGCGGTATGGAATCGACTACGGTTGAGAAGTCGCTGGCATTGTACCGGTAGATGGTGAAGCCGAGGCGGATGTTGTCAAACCATCTGAGCCCCTCCTGCATATAGGTCACGCGTTTGAAATCGAGGGCTGAATAGATGAGGTTAGCATAGTCCGGGGCTCCGTACCAGTTCTGGGCTTTTTGCAGAGTGACATTCTGGGAGCCATCGTAGTTTTTGATGTTCTTGCTCACCCAGGTATTGAGGTCAGCCAGGGAGGCGGTGAGATTATTGGTCCATGCGTAGGCTTCGGCCCTGTTCATCAGGACTTCTTCCATGCTGAAGAGGGGGAAGAGACCGTAGCGGACGTTGTTGCTGGCGGGGCCGACATAATAAGGGTTCCACTTGGGGAAGTTGAAGGCCTGGGGTGTTGCACCGTAGGTGATGACCGCATAGCTGCCCCGGGTCACGTTGTTGGTGCCATTGATGACGTTGATGAAAAGGCCCAGGCCATAACCGTACCGGTAGCTGGCATAGGAGTCGAAATAATTGCTTTGCGCCTCCTGCAGGAGAATATTGCCATTCGATGCAGAGGACGTATAGGCAAGACCCAGCTGTGCATACTGAAGGGTATTGTACAGGGTAACCTGATCGCGGATCAGTGTCGCAGGATCTGCTGCGCCAAAGACTGCGGAGGAGTGTGCAATCACCTGGTTGTAGTCTCCCTTGAACATATAGAAACGGGAGGCGAAGGCATGTGCGGCCTGTTGAGTAAAATGGAATTTTGGCGCTGTTCCGTAGATCCGGTCCTGGATAAGTGATAATCCCCGGAGGAGGTCGCTTTCGATGTTGGCGTAGACGGAGGCGACCGTACCCCTGGTATATTTCTGAAAGACGGAGGTCTGGACAGTAGTGATATAGGGGATGCCCGGATCGGAGGCGGCGGACTTGGGGTCATATGGTTTTGCGAACAGGCAGACCAGCATAAAGTGTGCATAGGCGCGGCAGAGCAGGGCCTCGCCTTTTTGAGCGGAATAACTGTTGGAGTCGGGGCCATTGCAATAACCGAGCGCCAGGTTAGCCGTTGCGATCGCTCTGTAACAGGAGTCCCAGTAGGCGGTGGGGGAGTCGAATCGCAGGGTGGTGACATCCTTGTATTGGTAGGATTGCAGATTGATCTGGTATGACTCCGGATCGGTGGTGACGGGGCTGCCGCCTTTGTCCTCTGAGTTGTCGCTCATCGGTTCGGTAAACGGAGCGTAGATGGCGTGCGGATAGGCCGAGGTCAGGAGCTGTGTCACCTGGTCGACGTTGGTGATGACGGCTCTGTTATCGGGGAGCTTATCCAGCTGCTTGTTACAGCTGACCAGGTAGGCGGCCGGAATTATCAGCCAGATATAGGGAAATAACTTTTTCATGCTGCGAAATATTTTCAGATTAAAACCCGAGTCTTAGTGCAAAGGTTACTTGTTTGTTTACCGGTAAGGCGGCGCCGCCGGTGGCGTAGAATTCCGGGTCCTGGCCATGGAGCCGGCTATCGGAATAGACCAGCCAGAGGTTGTTGGCGACCAGGGAGACCGAGCCTGTCTTCATGCCGGCCCTGCTGATCAGCTTGTCGGGCAGCTGGTAAGAGACAGTTGCCGCTTTTAGCCGGACAAAACCTCCGTCGGCAACGCGATCGGATGAATAGTTATAATTATTATAGGGATAAGCCGATTGCTGTTGCAATTGATAACCGGCCTGCGTATACATCTGTATGGAAGGTATATTGGTCAGCTTCTCATCGCCGGGCAGCTCCCATCTTCTCTTGAACTCGTTGGGAAGGGCGTCGAGATCGGAATAGACGCTGGTGTATACGGGGCGAAGCCTGATCTTATTGCCTGCCTGAAAGGTAAACAACACATTTAACGAAAAGGCCTGATAGCGGAAGGTGTTGGACCAGCCGCCGGTGATGGTCGGATCGCTGGGACCTTCGTATTTCAGGTAGGAGGTATTGAGACTTGTCAGGTTAACTACCGGGCTTACGTGACCGCTGTCATTCAGGAAGACCGGGTAGCCAAGATTTGGATCGAGTCCCCTGTTGGCGATGGAGAACAGACCGCGAACGGGGAAGCCCTGCTGGGCGCCGCCGCCTTCACCTACGAGCTGGAAGATATTGGGATTACTTTTCAGGTTGGTGATCTTTGTGATGTTCCATCCTGCGTTGAGGGTACTGGTGATGCTCCAGTCCCGTTGCTGAATGATCTTTCCTGTCAGGGAGACGTCGAGACCGTGGGATTGCATGTCGGCATAGTTGGCATACTGATTGACCTCTCCGCCGATGCCTGAGGTGCGGATAAGTCCGATCAGGTCAAAGCTGCGGCGGCGGTAGTAGTCTACGACGATGCCGATGCGATCCTTCAGCAGGCCGATGTCGGTGCCTACGTTGAGCTCGTATTTCTTTTCCCAGGTGAGGTCCAGGTTTTGGAGGTCCTGGATATTGATAGCCGTCTGCTGGTCGTTCTGGAACTGACGGTTGGTAATAGCCGATTTTAGGATGGTGGTGCTGTTGATGGCGTTGCCGATGCTGGCGTTGAGGCCATAGCTGGATTTCAGCATCAGGTGGCTGATGACGGATTGTGCCGGGTCCATGAAGCTTTCCTGATCGACATTCCAAACTCCGGCGACTGTCCAGGTCGGCAGCCAGCGGGCGCGGGAGGTGTTGCCCATGCGGTTGGATCCATCGTAACGGGCTGTACCCATGATGGTATACCGGTTATTATACGTATACTGGGCATTGGCGTAATAGGCGGCATTGCGGTCGTATTCATTCAGCATGCCATAATACACGCCGTTGGTCTCCGTCAGCTGTTTGAAATAGATATAATCTACGAAGGGAGTCCCGCCACTGTTCCATTGATAACCGACGCCTACGTCGCTGGATGTCTGGCGGCTTGTGGAGATATATTCCTGGCCCAGGAGGGCGGTGAGCTGGTGTCTGCGATCGTCCCAGCTATTGGTAAAGTTCAGCTGGTTACGAACGCTGTAATTGGAAAGGGTCCGGTCGGTGCGTTTGTAAAAGCCGCCGTACGGTAATACGCTGACTGCCTGGTTGAAGGGCTGGGAGGGGTCCTGGTAGAGGAATTTATTGTTCTGGTTGACGATGCTGTTCGATCCGGGTTGATTGGGATCGCCGGTGCGATAGGCATTGGCTTCGTTGGAATTATCCAGCACGTCGTGCTCTTCGGTAGTCTTGGCATAACGCAGGCCGCCGACGAAGTCATAGGTCAGCCATGGGGTTATCTTGTAGGAAAGGCGACCCTGGATCTTTCCGTCGAGGACGTTGAGATGGGTCGTATTGTTCTTTAGTTCATAGAGAATATTGAACGGTGTGTAATTCCGGGTCGAATAATTATAGGAGCCGTCATCGTTGTATGCGGGCAGGGTACGGGAGGTACTCAGCGCATAGGTGAAGGGGTTGATATCGAAGTCCCGGGTATAGGCGCCCACCACGGGGTCGGTGCTGCGATTTTCGGTGCCGGAGATCTGCTGCTGGCGGACGTTGCCTCCGACGATGAAGCCAAAACTCAGCTTGCTGTTCGGGGTATAGTTCTGATTCAGGCTGAGCACATAGCTCTTTACGTTATCTGCAACGGTCCAGCCGGGGTCATTGTAGAAGCTGGTAGACAAATAGGTAGTTGCCTTATCGGTACCGGATGAAATGCTCAGGGAATGGGTCTGGTTGACGGAGTTCTTAAACAGTAATTTGAACCAGTCCGTATTGACGTTGGCATATTTCATCAGCCAGGCCTGTCTGGCTTCGGGGGTATTCTGTACGGCGAAGTTCCCGTTGGCGTCCGGTGTCTGCAGGAGCTTGCCCAGTTCGCCATAGACTCCGGAGTTCTGTGCGTTGACCATTTGGGGATAGAAGAGGGTCATTTTTCTTTCCATCTCCGCGTTGACGGACATAGCGTCGGCGGAGTTCATGATATCGTAGGTCGAATAGGAAGGTCTTAGCTGGAGGCCGAAGGTGCCGGTATAATTGATCCTTGGGGCGCCTGATTTACCTTTCTTAGTGGTGATCACGATCACGCCGTTCATGGCGCGGGCGCCGTAGAGGGCCGCGGCGGAGGCGTCTTTCAGGATGTCGAAGGTTTCGATGTCGTTGATATTGAGGCCGGCGACACTGGAGCCAAGCAAGGTGCTGGCGTCCCCGCTGGTGAGCTGTTCGTTGGAGACGTTGACGATGTCTTCCAATACCACGCCGTCGATGACCCAGAGAGGTTTGTTCTCGCCATTGATGGAGGTTGCGCCGCGGATGCGGACCTTTGGAGCTGTACCGAAGGTGCCGGAGACGTTTTGGATGGAGACACCGGCTGCCCGTCCTTCGAGCATGCGGCTGATATCGTTGACGCCGTCGATGCGGATGCTATCGGCTTTTACGGTCACGGCGGCACCGGTGAACTTTTTCCGGTCGATACGTTGGAAGCCGGTGACAACGGCATCTTCCAGCGCGGCAACTTTTATTTTCAGATGGGCTACCATGTCTGACTTACCATTGACCTTCATTTCCATACCCTCTACGTTGACGCCTGAGAAGATCAGTACGGCATCGTTTGGTACGTTGTTGATAGTCAATTCTCCTGCGGCGTTCGTGACATATTTTCGGGGAGTGCCTTTTACCTGGATGGTGATACCTGCAAGAGCTAATCCGTTCTCATCGGTTACGTGCAAGGTCACTGTCTGACTTACCCCTTGTCCCTGGCTGGTTGCATAAATGCCTAATACCAGCAGAAAAAACACAGTTAATCTGGCCAATCGCATAAGCTGTCAGTAATTTAAAAAATGCAGTTAAATCGTTTAAATTCAGATAGAAAGATAGGGAATTTTGGCTGATTTCCGGGGATAATTACCCAAGTGCCGGGAGGCGGATTAGGAACCTTACTTACTACTTTTTTTCTTATAACGGCAATTTAGGGTTGAATCTTATATATTTGGTTCAACCAGAACACTATTATTATGTTATACGCTGCTTCGCCCGTAAGGGTTGTCTTTTGCCTTTTAATGCTCTCGCTCTCGTTGTCCGTTGTCGCGCAAAAACAGGGCTCGGCCTCCAATCCATATGTACTGAACCCAACACCGGCGACGGTCGCCTGGGGTTATTACTGGTCTGAGGCTGTTCCGGTGCTGCGTGTCAATTCCGGGGACTATGTGCGGATCCGTACGGTTCTGACGTCCGATCCCAAAAGGCTGGAAGGGGCGGGTGTGCCTCCCGATCAAGTGGAAAAGGAATTGCGGGATGTGCAGGCGACGAAGGAAAGGGGGCCCGGGGGGCATGTGTTGACGGGCCCTGTCTATATCGAGGAGGCTGAGCCGGGGGATGTTCTGGAAGTGCGTTATGACTCGATCCGGCTGGCCATCCCATATGGCTATAATGCCATTGGTCAGGCGGGGTTCCTGTCGGATGAGATCTTTGATCGTAAGATGCGGATCGTCCAGCTGGACCGGGAGAAGATGATCGGGCATTTTGCCGAAGGGATAGACATTCCGCTGCATCCGTTCTTTGGCAGCGCGGGGGTTGCTCCTCCGAAGGAAGCGGGTCGCTGGAACAGCGCTCCACCGTGGATCAATGCGGGTAACCTGGATAATAAGGACCTGGTGGAGGGATCGTCTCTTTTTATCCCGGTCTTTGTGAAGGGGGCCTTGTTCGAGATCGGGGATGGGCATGCTGCGCAGGGGAATGGGGAAGTGGATATTACAGCGATAGAGACCTCGCTGATCGGGAAGCTTCAGTTCATTGTACATAAGGGGAAAAGTCTGAAGTGGCCTCGTGCCGAGACTGCCACGCATATCATCACCATGGGATGTGACCGGGATCTGAATGCGGCTACGCATGTTGCGGTCAGGGAGATGATCAGTTATCTGATGCAGGAGAAGGGGATGACGCAGGCGGATGCCTATATGCTTTGCAGCGTGGCGGTGGATGTGAATATCACGGAGCTGGTGGATGGGAATGTGGGGGTGCATTGTCTGTTGCCGAAAGCTATTTTTACCAAGGGGGAGACCAGGGCGATCTCTGCTGGCCGGTAGTCTATTTGCCTTAGTCGGTAAGGTCAAAAAGTTTTCAAAAAATATTTCAAAGATATTGGCGAACTTGCTGAAGTCTCGTTCGGCTATTTGTTTGATTGGCGTGAAAGAAGTTTAGCCAAACTCAAGTTCATATCTACGCATGTTATCTGTTGAATTTTTGCACGATCATGCTGGAAGGGTGTTCCCTTATTGCTGTACAATACCACGCTGCATACCGATATACGGGCGTAAAATTGTTTGTAAGTAATAAGTTTCTTACCCATGATAAAAAAGAAAGCAAGTTTGGAGAAAGAAATTACCGGGAAATTGTTTGGTGATATTGTCTTGCTGATTGAACAAAGCAGGCGACATGTTGCTTCGGTTGGGATGGTCAAAAGAGCAGCTTTGGAATTGTTTACGCATTGCGGAAAGAATTCGAGCGCAGAAAACTATTTACGCATTGAGTAAAGAATTGAGTTGGACCCATATAAGAACCCTGATTTCCATTAAGGATGATCTTAAAATGCAGTTTTATACTGCGCTTTGCAGAACTTGATAAGGGGCAGATCAGGGTTGCGGAATATATGACTCAACTACCGTCAAAAAAATTATTGGTTCATAAACTTCATAGGGCTATTGAAATTGCCAGGGGGGTAACAAAAGAGTTCGAGGAGAAGTAGGTAGAATTCAGGAGGTAATATTATGAGTACGGATTCAATTATCAGATACAACACTTTGTTGCTGGTACTGGCAGCGGGATGCTGTGATTCGATAACTTTTGTGTCGGCCAACGAATTGTTCTCTGCGCATGTCACTGGCAATTTTATTCTATTCGCCTATGATATCATAAATGGGGTGGATTTTGTCACCTGGATCAGGCTGCTGACCTTCCCGGTGTTTCTGACGGGTGTTGTCACGGGGGGCTGGCTGGCGCGTTCTACAGACAATAGACATGTGATCCCGAAAATAGAGGGAGGACTTTTGATCATTGGGGGGCTGCTTTCGCTGATAATGTTTTTGATGCATTTCAGGTCTGTGAATGTGAATTTCGAAATAGCGTTGCTGGTGGTGTTTGCGATGGGAATGCAAAATGCATTTGGGAAGCTATTTAGCAAGGAAGTTTATGGTCCTACTACGGTGATGACGGGTAATGTCACGCAAGTCGCCTTGCGGCTGGTTGAATATTTTTCTCCGGGAAAAAGAAATCCTGCCCTGACGGAGGGCCTGAGGCGGGATGTCATTGTCATTTTGGGTTTTTTATGTGGCTGCCTGGTGGGTAGTATTGCGGGACTGCATTTTGGATTAGCGGGAATCCTTATTCCCGGGTGTCTGCTGCTGTTCGCCCGGAAAGTCTACTGATTTGGTGGGATGTTTTCGTTTTTCTATCTTTGCTCTCTTCGTGATGACCACGCTCCTGCACAAATGTTGAATTAAAGCACGTTTCCAAGGCTTTTTACAAGAAGAATATCGCAGTGCATGCGCTGACCGATGTATCCTTACAGATAGCTGAAGGCGAGATCTTTGGTGTCATTGGCTCATCGGGGGCGGGGAAGAGCACACTGATCCGCCGAAGGGTGACAGAGTTGTTGACGTTGGTAGGATTGCTGGAAAAACAGCATGATTACCCGGTGAGCTTATCCGGTGGACAGAAGCAGCGGGTTGCCATTGCGAGGACGCTGGCCAACAATCCGACGGTATTGCTTTGTGATGAAGCTACGAGTGCGCTGGACCCGGAGACTACGCGGTCGATTCTGGCCTTGTTGAAGGATATCAACCGGCGTTTCAGGATCACCATTCTGCTGATCACGCATGAGATGAATGTCGTGAAGGCGATCTGTGACCGGGTGGCGGTGATCAGCGAGGGGCAGCTGATCGAGCAGGGGACGGTGAGGGAGATATTTTCGCATCCGCGGACGGAAGGTCGCGGAGGCTGCGGAATTTGCCTTCAAGGGTGGAGCGGTTAAGGGGTGGTAATGCGGCTTCGCCGGTGAAAAAAGGAAATACGGGTAATAAAGATTGGGTTAAATTTGTTGATCATGCGATCACCCGAAAGCTTAAAAGATTTTATTAAGCGGGTCGGCAAGGACAATTCCCAGGCCGGGCCATTCAGCGTGTTTCGCATACAGGACCTTGATACTTCCGGAACCTCTCCGCAGAGTCGCAGGGACTTCTACAAAATCTCGCTTATAACTTCTGCTCACGGCACCCTTTTTCATGCGGACAGGAGCATCCTGATCAATGGACCCGCATTGGTCTTTTCAAATCCCATGATACCGTACTGCTGGGAACGAAGATCCGGCAAGGAAGATGGCTATTTTTGTTTATTCAAGGAAAGTTTTGTTGATCATCAGCTCAGGGAGGGGGCGTTAACGAAATCGCCGCTTTTTAAGGTAGGTGGCAGCCCGGTACTATTCCCCAAGCCAAAAACAGTTGAATTTCTACAGATCATCTTTGCGCGGATGGAAGCTGAATTGAGCCTTGATTATCCAAACAAATCAGACTTGATGCGCACTTATGTCCAGCTGCTGATACATGAAGCCTTAAAGATGATACCGGAAAAGCTCATTTATCGCCCGGTGCGTTCTTCGGAAAGGATCAGTTCCCTGTTCCTGGAATTATTGGACCGGCAATTTCCGGTCTCATCGGAACAGCATACCATCCTGTTCAGGAATGCCAATGAATTTGCCGATCAGTTGGCTATACACACCAATCATCTCAATAAAGTGCTGAAAGAAGCTACCGGTAAGACGACATCCGACCATATCGCCGGGCGAATACTTTTAGAAGCCAAAACATTGCTTCGCAATAGTGATTGGCCGATCGCTTCCATCAGCCGTTGCCTTGGATTTGAGCATGGCGCCAATTTCAACATTTTTTTCAAGCGTCAAACCGGCCAAAGTCCCACGCAGTTCCGGAGAGAACCGATTCCCTTTAATAAATAGTTGATTGAATCGCATAAATCGCCCGGTTCAGGCGATGTTATTTTTGTGCCATAACAAATTATAATAAAGTTTATGAGCACCATTTTTATTACAGGTACATCCAGCGGGTTGGGAAAAGCCGCCGCAAAGCTATTTGCAGCGAAAGGCTGGAACGTGATCGCTACGATGCGCAGACCGGAGAATGAGATCGAGCTAAGTAAGCTGGCAAATGTAATGCTTCTTCCGCTCGACGTAGCCAATGCGGATCAGATCAGGGAGGTTGTTGGGAAAGTGACCGATATGGGAGTAGATGTCGTCCTGAACAATGCGGGGTATGGTTTGGGAGGACCGCTGGAAAGCTACAGCAATGAACAGATCCAGGATCAGATCAATACCAATCTGCTGGGGGTGATCCGGGTGACACAGGCATTTATTCCGTATTTCCGGACGAAACGATCCGGAATGTTCCTTACGACGACATCCATTGGCGGGCTGATCACATTCCCTTTCTACTCTGTCTATAGCGCCACCAAATGGGGGGTAGAGGGGTTTTGCGAGAGTCTTTCGTTCGAGCTGAATCAGTTTGGGATATCTGTGAAGACGATATCACCCGGAGGGATCCGGAGCAATTTCAGAGGCAACCAGGCCCTTACAAAAAATGATGCCTATGCGTCCCTGGTAGAACAGATGACCAGCAGGTTCATGCAGGGTAAAACCCCAACGATTGTGTCGGAGCCCGAAGCTATCGCAGAAGTCATTTATGAGGCAGCTACCGATGGCAAAGACCAGCTTAGATACCAGGCAGGTCAGGACGCAATAAGCTACGTCTCCATGCGAAGGCGACTTGGCGATGAAGGTTTCCGTCAGTATTTAGCTGAATTGTTCTTTCATTCGTGATGATCTAATTTTTTTATATTTGTCAAACAAACATTTAAACCGATGTTCAAAAAGCCCCATTTCAGCCTGTTATTTATTGTTGTCCATTTTTTTGCGCTGGGTGTATTTGTGCAGCGAGTATCTGCGCAGGGTGTTGCTGCGCCGGGGCGGGTGGTGGTTGCGTCGGGGCCGTCGGTGGTAGTCGCGCAGGGGCCGTCGGAGGCTGCGCCGGGGCCGGCGGTAGCGTCGACGCCTCCGATGGGGTGGAACAGCTACAACTGTTTTGGCTCAGCGGTGCATGAGGATGAGGTGAAGGCCAATGCGGATTATATGGCAGCGAATCTGAAGCAGGTGGGCTGGTCCTATGTGGTGGTGGATTTTTTGTGGTCCTATGACAATCCGCCGGGAAGCCTGATCGGGAATCCGTACCAGATGAGGCTGCAGGATGGCAGCTATGTCCCCTGGCTGGCGATGGATCAATGGGGGAGGCTGACTCCGAATACCGGCAAATTCCCTTCGGCTGTTGGTGGTAAGGGTTTTAAAGTTCTGGCGGACTATGTGCATGGATTGGGGTTGAAGTTTGGCATTCATGTGATGCGGGGCATTCCGAGGCAGGCGGTGTGGGCCAGGTTGCCGATAATGGGCGGTCATGGGGTGACCGCGGATCAGGTGGCTGATACGACGTCTACGTGTTCGTGGATGAATCATATGTACGGGCTGGATATGACAAAGCCTGGTGCGCAGGAATATCTTAATTCTCTGTTGCAGCTGTATGCGGAGTGGGGTGTTGACTTTATAAAGGTGGATGATATATCGCGTCCGTATCATACGGCTGAGATCGAGGGATATCAGAAGGCCATTTCGAATTGTGGGCGGCCGGTCGTGCTTAGTATCTCACCGGGTGAGACGCCGTTGAAGGATTCTGTGCATGTGGGGCGTTGGGCCAATATGTGGCGGATGGCCGATGATTTTTGGGATGACTGGAAGGAGATGCTGAAAATGTTCGATTATGCGAAGAGTTGGGAGGGGAGGGCTGGACCGGGGCATTGGCCGGATTGCGATATGATACAGATCGGAAAGATCTCGAAGCGGGGGCCGGTTGGCCGGGAGCGGTATAGCCGGTTCACGGATGACGAGCTGGTGACGCATATGACGTTCTGGTGTATCTACCGTTCGCCACTAATGCTGGGTGGAAATCTACCGGATAACAGGGAATTGGAGCGGCGGTTGTTTACGAATGAGGAAGTGCTGGAGGTGAATCAAAAGGGAGAGGACCCGCGGCAGTTGTATAAAAGTGATGGAAAGATGGTATGGATATCTAAGGCGAAGGGGACGCGTAAGTCCTACTATGTTGCCCTTTTTAATATAGGGGAAAAGGAGCAGGTGGTTGATGTTGATTTGAGTCGGTTAGGTTTGAAGGGGAAGGTAATGGTGCATGATTGCTGGAAGAAGGCTGATGTTGGGGTATTTAATAAAAAGTATGCGCAGATAGTTGCGGCTCATGGAGCTGCGCTGGTCAGGGTGGGGGGGTAAAAAAGATTTTTGTGGCATTATTAAATGCATAATTTTGTTGTCTTCTTAGGAGTATTTTTTCCTCTTTATGTTTACACTACTATAGCATTCCATAATGAGTATGGGATGTACTGATGGAGATCTTATGTGAATATAGGATATGCCTGTGGGTGTCTTATATAGATATGGGGTATACCATGAGGCATCTTGTGCTGATGGTTGGGGTATGCCTATGGTATTTTATGTACCTGGGATTGTATATAACTCTTTGTGTTAAGGACTATGATAATAAGGTGTTAGCGAGGAGCGACAATGCTTTTGCTTTAGTTTTGTTGATTGCGAAGAGTGCATTATTGAAGGGGGAGGAGAAGGATGAGAAGTTGTTGCGGAGAAAAATAATGATTGCAAAATTGTTGTTTCAGAAGAAATTTGATAATGCCTTTGTAGAAAACATTAAGGGAAGAAAGAAACGAACTGTATGAATTTAACTAAGGAACAGATAGCTATTGTCCAAAGCTCAGGGGATATCAAGATAAATGCAGTGGCGGGTTCGGGGAAAACGACCACGTTAATTGAGTATGCAAGGGCGAGGCCCGGTGAGAAAATATTGTACCTGGCTTTTAACAGAGCGGTGAAACTGGAAGCGGAAAGGAAGTTTGCTGAGAAAGGGGCTTCAAATGTAAGGGTTGAGACAGCCCATTCACTGGCTTTTTCCCAGGTGATCAAAGGTGGGTATACGCTGAAAAAGGATGGATATAAGACGCCGGAAGTCGTGGAGATCCTTGGCTTGAATAATTTAGACGGGAGACATACGGAACATATCCTGGCTAACCACATTATTGCCTTTGTTTCCTATTTCTGCAATAGTGATAGGTCAAAAGTGCAGGAGCTGAACTATGAGGACGTGGTCAATGATCCTGCCGCCAAACAGTTTGCGGTCAATTTTAAGGACGAGATCTTGTATCAGACAAGAGTATTTCTTGATAAAATGAATAAAGGGGAAGTGCCTGTCCTGCATGATTTTTATCTGAAAAAGTACCAGCTTAGCAGGCCTGTTCTGTACTATGATACAATACTTTTTGATGAAGGACAGGATGCGTCTGAGTCGATGCTGGACATTTTTCTTTCTCAGAAAGCGACAAAAGTAATAGTGGGCGATAGTCACCAACAGATCTATGGGTGGCGGTACGCGGTGAACTCTCTGGAGAAGGTCGATTATCCAACGTATGATCTTAGTGTCAGCTTCCGGTTTGACCAACAGATCGCAGATATCGCTAAAGAGGTAATAAACTGGAAAAGGCATTTGAAGATTCCGGCTGATCTGAAGATCACCGGGGCCGGATCGAAAGGGAAGGTGAAAACCCGGGCTGTCATTGCAAGAACCAATGCAGGACTTCTCGTGAAGGCGATAGAGCTTTTGATCCAAAAGCAAGAGATCAAATCCGTTTATTTTGAGGGACGGATCGAAAATTATACTTACGCAGGTGAAGGCGCATCCATCTATGACGTGCTGAATCTTTATTCCGGCGAAAAAGAATGGATCAGGGATAAGATGATAGCCTCCATGAAGGGTATGAAGGAACTGGAGGAGTATATTGAAAATACAGGGGATTCCCAATTAAAGATGTTGGTCGAGCTGGTCAAAGATTATGGAAAGAAGATCCCAGGGTATATAAAGAAGCTAAAAGACTGTCACCTGGACCACGATGATAAAAGTAAGGCCGATATGGTCTTTTCGACGGTACATCGTGCCAAGGGAATGGAATATGATGAAGTGACACTGGCGGAGGACTTTCTGACGGAAGCCAGGATCGTCGATATGGCCAAAGGGACGGAGCAAACCGCAAGGTTAGTGGAAGAGATCAATCTTTTGTATGTGGCGGTAACGAGAACGAAGAGTGGTCTTTATATTCCGGATAATATCCTGCCGGTTGCCGATGAAAAGGCTCAGCGTCCGGGTAAAAATAAGCCGATCGTGCGTTCGCCTAAAAACGTCGAAATAGATAAGAGCTATTCCCTATTGAAAGAGAAGAACAAGAGCGCGTACGCTCCCTGGACGGATAAAGAGGATAAAAGGCTAATAGACCTGTATCAGGATGGCAAGTCGCTGAAGGATCTGGCTAAGGCTTTTGAAAGGACGACGGGCGCCATCCGATCGAGATTGAAAAAGTTGAGTATCGAGGATTAATTGGGGATAGGTGGCCGCCGATCTGGCAGGCCTCTAATGTCTCCCGCCCCGACCGCCGCCACCGTTGCCGCCGCGGAAACGACCGGGGAATACGCCCGGCATTCTTCTTTGGTTTTTGCCGGCGAAGTTGTTGAGATTGTAGGTGAATGTCAGCATAGCGTAGCGCTGCAAGGTTGAAGTCCGGCTGGTGGATACGCGGTTGAGAGATACGGTTTTACTGACTGAAGTATTTTCTTTTAACAGATCAAAAACGCTGAGGCGAAGCTCTCCATTCTTTTTCTTAAACAATGATTTTGCGATACTTGGGCTGATCAGCGGGATGCTGGCATTATAGCCCGGCACCTGGTTGTCGGTGTAGGTATAGGTAAAGTTCGTTGCGATGAGCCATCCGCTGTTGGTATAGGCTGTTATTTCGGCGTCTACTACCTGGGAGAAATAGTTGAAGTCCTGCTGAGGGTGAAGAGTGTTCCGCGCGATCGTATAGTTGGAGGTAGAACTTAGATTCATGTCAAAGTTCTTTTTGATATTGGTCGTCCACGAAATGGTCTCGGACAAGGTCGTATTCTTCGAATAATCATGCTGATAGCCATTGATGCCTGCCAGGGCCGAGTCTACCAGGGTCTGGCTTTGCGAGTAACCGATGTTGCTGATCAGGTTGAGGTTGGATTTTGGTTTTTTGAGTGACCACCCGTAGTCAAAGTAACCTGCCACGCTGTAGGTGCCATTCAGGTTGACATACGTGGTCGTCTGGCCGCCCTTGTTGTTGGGCACGATGGCGCTCTGTATATCATTGACCGTTGTGCTGGCATTGATGGTGGCAAAGACAACGTTCTGTGTCGAGGGGTTATAGGATTGATACAATAAGCGGACGCTGTGGGTGAACTGGGGCTTTAGAGCGGGGTTACCTGTGGTATAATTGATATTGTCATTTGTGGTGGTCAGCGGCTGCAGTTGTGAAGCGGAGGGCTGTCCCGTCCGGCCTGAATAATAGAAACGCAGCCTTTGCATATGTGTAAAAGAGTAAGTGAAGTTGACCGCGGGTGTCCAGTTCACATAGGTATGAGCGACGTCGATATTTTTTGAGGTATTCAGGCTGTTGTAATTGGTGAACTGGATACCAGAGCCTGCGCTGAAGTTGAATTTCGGGTTCTGGATCCGGTAGTTCAGCGTAAGGCGGTCGGAGTTGGATCCGAACTTATAGGAATTGCTGAACAGGCTGTCATAGGAACCATACTTATGCGTCGCATCCTGGAAATCATACGTATCGTTGGTGGTGGTATGATGGGTATAGGTATGGTTGTAGTTGAGCTCGATGATAGAATTCTTACTGACAGGCTCCGTATAGGACAGGGTAGGGCTGAGGGTGACGGAATGCAGGGAGTCATTATAGTATTGCCGCAGGTTCTGGGTGGAGTCCAGCAGATTGAATCGGTTGAGCGCATTGTTATAACCAAAGCCATCATTTACGTTGACCGTCCCGTTGAGGTCGAGGGAAAGGGTCCGGTAAGGTTTTGCAAACTTATGCCGGAGGGTGATGTTCGATCCATTGACATTGAAGCCGTGATTGGTACTGTTTGTGTTGCCGTCCGAACTGCTGATCGGTGTATTGTGCTGGTCGACGGTTGACGATATCGAGGATGAATTAGGAGTGCTGGTCTGGAAGGTGATGTTTGGCCGGACAACGAAGGAGGTGTTCCTGTCTACTTTCTCTTCGATGTTGAGATTCATCCGTTGGTTGGTCGTGCGCTGATAACCGGTCTGATCGCGATTGGTGGTATTGGATGTGTCTTCCGCGGCGTCGAAGAATTTTTGGGTAAGGCTTTGACTGCTTGTAGAGACGTGGGTGAAATTGTAGAAATAGCTTCCGTATATTTCCCCATTATGGCCCAGGGAGTCGCGATAGTTAAGACCTGCGGCCCATACGGTCGTGACGCCGGCGCCGCCTCCATTGGTGGCGGGTGCAGGGCCGCGTCCGCTGCCCCGTCTGCTGCCCGACGAACCCAGGACGTCCTGGGCTGTGAAATTCTGTTTGTTGATGTCATTGGCTTCTCCGAGCACGGAGATCTGCCGGTTGTTGTCAAAGCGGTGGAAGTTGAAGCTTTCATTATAGGCCTGGTCGGTGCCTGCTCCGGCGATGGCTCGTCCGAAATAACCCTGGCGTCTGTCCCTGCGGGTGACGATGTTGATCGTTTTGATCCGGTTGCCATTGTCAAAGCCGGAAAATTTACTCTGGTCGTCGAGGTCGTCGAAGATCTCATATTTCTCTACGATGTCGGGAGGAAGGTTACGGGTAGCCAGTTTCGGATCGTCTCCGAAGAAGCGTTTGCCATTCACCAGGATCCGTGTCACTTTCTCGCCCTGCGCGGTGATGTTGCCGCTGGCGTCCACCTGTACACCGGGTAATTTCTTTAGCTGGTCTTCTGCCACTGCGTTGGGTTTGGTGGCAAAGCTGGCGGCGTTGTATTCGATCGTATCCTTCCTGATGCGCATGGGTGGGCTTTGGACGACTACTTCCTGCAGCAGGTTAGAGGATCTTTCCATGTACAGGCTGGCCATATCGATGTCCTTTGTCGCAGCATCGATCGTAATGGTCTTTCTGATATGGTGGAAACCTTCGAAGGTTATCAGCAGCCCGTATCTGCCGGGTTCGAGGTTCCTGAAGGAAAAGGCTCCGTGTTTGTCAGTGATGACGAATTCGGCATTGGTGGAATCGGCCTCAGGTGCGAGGGATACAGTCGCTTCGGAAAGCGGCTGTCTGGCAGAAGAATCTATTACCAGGCCCTTTAAGGACCCTCTTGGTTTTGGCTGGGCCTCTGACCGGATACAAAGGAACAGGAAGGGGAAAAGCAGTAGAACAAGGCTTTTGCTCATGCCCGTAAAACTATAGTAATAGGTCGAAACAGGGGGCCCGACTAGGTGAATGGGGAGACAATACCGGTTAAATTTCGAATGTAAACTAGTTTTATTATCTTTATAGCGGTAATTGATATGTTGTCAAAAAGAAGAAATAGAAACATACTATTCAGGTGCCTGTTACTGACGGGGTACCTGTTCCTTTTTGCGGGGCAGGTCAATTGCCGGTATTATAATATTGCCAACTTTTATGTCTATGGCAGTAATAAGGCGGTAGGTAAAGTAAATGTGGATAAGCAGCATCCGGCCACCGCCCTGCAAAGTTCAAAAAAGCCCAGTCATCTGGGGATCGACAAGCGCTTCCAAGGGGTCGATGTTTTTACCGTTTCTACTGTCTTTTTTCAGTCTGCCCTTTTCTCCACTACGATAGAAAGGAGATATGGCCAGTTCAGGCATTTTTACTCCTCATCTGATCCTCCCGTCCTCACTCTCAGAGGACCTCCTGTAGCCTGACCTATTGATTGCTTGCCCGTAATCACCATGGTTAGGCTTTTTTCATTTTAAACGACAATTATGAAGGCTGTTTCGTGCAGAAGAGCAGCCGGTGTTGTGCTATGGATATTATTCCTGGTGCTGCCGGCATGTCCTTTATCGGCACAATATTCATTGGCGGGACTGGTTGATTCTGCCAGTCGGCGTCTCCCCCTATTGCTGGAAAAGCAGGCTCTTGTTGAAAGTGCGAAGGCGGGTATTACAGAGGCAAGGCATGCCTATTTACCGAAGCTGAATGTGGCCGAGGAACTATCTGTTGGTTCTGCTAATGATCTGGCGGGGCCTTTTCTTCCGGTGCCGGGAGCGCTGCACTCTATTGCGGGCAGTATTACGGGGGCGCCAAATTACGAAGCGGTGACGGGTAATCTGGCTTCTCTCTATGGAGAATATGAGCTGGTGAATTTTGGTCTTCGCGGTGCAAAGGTGAACAGTGCGGTGGCATTTGCGGGGGTGCAGCAGGCTGATCTTGAGAAGGAACGATACCTGGTCAAGTGGCAGATCGCGAGGATCTATTTTGGGATACTAAGAAACCGATACCAGCTGGCAGTGGACTCGGCGGATATCGGTCGTTACGAGGCGATGTATTCGGTGAGTCGGGCGTTGACGAGTACGGGTGTGAATGCGGGGGTAGATAGTTCGCTGGCGAAGGCGGGGTTGTCGAGGGTCCGGATCAATTTCAATCAGGCTACGGGGAACCTGCACCGGCTGCAGCAGCAGCTGGCTTATTTGACGGGAGTGGAGAATGCAGAGATCGCGATGGACACGGGTTGGAGAGGTGGATTGACAGGTGGGACCGGGGGAGGTATGATCGGAGGGGTGAATGGAGGTTTGCCGGGCGATCCGGCGGCTTTTAATCCGCTGGCGGACTACTATGAAAAGCAAAGGCTTCGGTATAGCGCGGAAGAGGAGCTGGCGCGTAAGAGCTATCTCCCGAAGATCCTGCTTGGGGCGGGTGGATGGGCGAGAGGCTCTTCCATTCAATACAATAATGTATATAAGCCGGCGGGGGAGGGGTTGGGGTATCAGCGGCTGAACTACCTGGCCGGGGTTGGTGTCACGTACGACCTGTTCAATGGCGCACACCGGAAGGACAGGCTGGCTGTCATCAACGGACAGGTCAAGGCGGCTGACTATGCGCTGCAGCAGCAGCAGCTGGAGCTGCATAACCAGGAGATCCAGGCAGACGAATCTATTCGTGTCGCCCGGCAGAACCTGGCTGAGCTGCCCGTGCAAATGCAGGCGGCGACGGATGCGTATAATCAAAAGCTGGCTCAGTACAAGGCTGGGATCATCAACCTCGTTGATCTGTCCAATGCTTCTTTTGAATTATTCCAGGCGCAGTCGACCTATATCGAAACGCTGAACGACTGGTATGTCGCTAGTCTTGACAAAGCGGCTACGACCGGGAAGCTCGATCAATTTATTCAATCCGTAAAATAGAACAGCATGGTAAGAACAGCTTTGAAAAGGCCCATTACTATCATGGTGCTTTTTACAGGTCTTTTGTTATTCTCGGTGATGTCGATAAGGACTATACCGATCGATATCTTCCCCAGTCTCAATCTGCCGGTCGTATATGTGATACAGCAGTATGGAGGTATGACGGCCAAACAAATGGAGGGTTTTTTCTCTACCAAGATGCAGGACAACTTCCTGTATATCGATGGGGTCAGCAGTATAGAAAGTAAGAATATACAGGGTTTGACCCTGATCAAGCTCAATTTCTATGAGGGCACTGATATGGCGGAGGCGCAGGCTGAGGTTGCCATCCAGGTGAACCGGTGTATGGCATTTTTCCCGCCTGGCGCCCTGCCGCCGGAGGTAGTACGGTTTGATGCCTCTTCGTTGCCGGTAGGAGAGCTGGTGTTCAGCAGCAGGACGAGGACGCTGAACGATATCTTCGATATGGCGGGTGTATTGGTCCGGCCTTTGTTTGGAAAGGTTCCGGGACTTTCGGCCCCGCCGCCTTTCGGGTCGAATGCGAGGTCAGTGATCCTGAAGGTCGATCCGGTAAAGTTGAGGGAATACAATCTCTCGCCGGAACAGGTGGTAGAGGCGCTTGGGAAGAACAACTCGATGACGCCATCGGGTAATGTGCGGATCGACAGCACGATGTTCATCTCGTCGATGAACTCCCAGGAAGAAACGGTAAAGGACTTCGGGGACATTCCTATTGTAACGGAAGGCGCGAATATGATCACGGCGAAGGATATCGCGAAGGTAGAGGATGCCTCGGATATCGTCGTGGACTATGCGCTGGTCAACGGGAAGCGAAGTGTATATTTCCCCATCGTAAAAACGGCCAGTGCCTCCACCTGGGATGTTGTCCAGGGGCTGCGGAAGGAAATACCGGAGATGCAGAGTCTGCTGCCGGATGATGTACAGATCAGCTATGAGTTCGACCAGAGCGTATTCGTAATGAATGCCGCAAAGAGCCTTATGACAGAAGGGATCCTGGGCGCGCTGCTCACGGGGCTGATGGTGCTGCTATTCCTGCGGGACTGGCGGAGCAGCCTGGTGGTGATCATTACGATCCCGGTGTCGGTGCTGAGCGCCGTGTTCTGTCTTAAGCTGGCGGGCCAGACGATAAATATCATGACGTTGAGCGGGATCGCATTGGCTATCGGCATCCTTGTCGACCAGGCGACGGTGACCATCGAAAATATCCATCAGCACCTGGAGATGAACAAGCCGAAGCGGCAGGCTATTTTGGATGCGTGTCTGGAGATCTCGTTCCCGTTGCTGCTGATATTGCTTTGTATTCTCGCGGTGTTTGCCCCTTCTTTTGTCATGAAGGGGGTGCCGAAGGCGATGTTCCTGCCGCTTTCGCTTTCTATTGCGTTTGCCATGATCATTTCGTATGTGGCGGCTCAGACGCTGGTTCCGATATTATCCGTCTGGTTACTGAAAGCGGAGATGTTCCAGTATCATCATAAGGGGATACATGCACATGCCGGTCTTGCATTGGACAAGGAGGAGGTTAGGGAGGTCGGGGATCATGCTTTCGAGGAAGAAGTGCATAGATCCGAGAATGGGTTCTTTCAGCGGATGAAGACGGGATTGTTGCACCGGCTGGACAGCTGGATGCCGCGAAGGAAGGGGATCGTGATCGGGTATCTCGTCGTGACGCTGGGGCTTGTGGCGGTCTGTGTCGGGATGATCGGGAAGGACATGCTGCCGCATTCGAATGCCGGTCAGCTTCAGCTGCGGGTGCGTGAGCCGGATGGAACGCGGCTGGAGATAACGGAGCGAACGGTCAAGGGTATACTCAACAGTATCGACTCGGCCGTGGATGGGCATGTGGCGATAACATCAGCTTTTGTCGGTACGGTTTCGCCGAACTATGGTCATAGTAATCTCTATGTCTTTAACAGCGGATCGCATGAGGCAGTGCTGCAGGTAGAGCTGAGCGAAGGATATTCTGTCAATATGGATGAGCTGAAGGATAAGATCCGTGCCGGTGTGCAGGCGAAGTATCCGGCGGTGAAGCTTTCTTTCGAGCCGATCGAGCTGACGGAGAAGCTGATGGCGCAGGGGGCGGCGACGCCTATCGAGGTTCGTGTGGCATCGAAGAATATCGGGGATATGCAGGCTTATTCGGACAAGCTGATGGGCAAGCTGAGGGCTATCCCTTTTCTGCGGGATGTGCAGGTCGCCCAGCCCTTGAAATTCCCTACGCTGGTGATCAGGATGAACAGGCAGAAGCTGGCGCAGATGGGGCTGGGGATCGACAATGTCTCGCGGAGCATTTCGGATGCAACGGCATCCAGCCGGTATACGCTGAAGAATCTCTGGCTGGATGACGCCAAGCAATATACCTACAATACGCAGGTGCAGATCCCGGAATACAGTATGAATTCGCTGGAACAGCTGCGGGATATCCCGTTGGTGCCGGGAAAGATGCGGCCGGTATTGTCCGATGCGGCTGATATCAGCATCGACTCGCTGCCTGGTGAGTATGACCGTTCGGGGCCGCGTCGATTTCTGACGATCAATGCCAACCTGTATAAGAAGGACCTGGGGTCGGCTACTGTGGCGGTTCAGAAGGCGATAGATGAGATGGGTGCTCCTCCGAAGGGACTGGTTGCTGAGATAAAGGGGCTGTCTGCTTTGCTGACGGAAACGCTGAGCTCGCTGCAGGGTGGATTGCTCGCGGCCATTGTCGTCATTCTGCTGTTGCTGACGGCCAATTACCAGTCGATGGGTCTTGCGATAGCCGTACTTGCGACGGTGCCGGCGGTATTGACGGGATCGCTGCTGATCCTGCTGGCTACGGGCGCCACGCTGAATCTTCAAAGTTATATGGGGATCATCATGTCGGTTGGGGTATCGGTTGCCAATGCCATCCTTATCGTCACCAATGCGGAGGCTTTGCGGCTGGAATACCGCGATCCGTTCAGGGCGGCTACGATGGCGGCCAGCATCAGGCTTCGGCCGATACTCATGACCAGTTTTGCCATGATCGCCGGGATGGTGCCTATGGCCAGCGGATTTGGTGAAGCGGGGGATCAGTCCGCGCCGCTGGGCCGGGCTGTGATAGGCGGGCTGGCGGCGTCTACGCTGGCTGCCTTGTTTATAGTGCCCCTGGTCTATGGGTGGACGCAGCAGAAACAATCTTTTACTTCCGTCTCGTTGCTGCCGGAAGAGGAATCAATAAATAAGGGTATATGAATATGAAAAGAATAACAACGGTGATGATGGTGTTATCGGCCCTGGCGGCGGGGACCGGTTGTTCCGATGGCAAAAGTGCTCCTGTTGCGGCGACTGATGCGGCTGCGGAGCCGAAGACGGAGCTGGTGCAGCTACGGAAGTCTGCCTTGCCGGTGACGGTAAAGCTTCCGGCTCAGCTGGCCTCTTTTGAGGCAGTCAACATCTTTCCGAAGGTCAATGGCTATGTGAAGGATGTGTATGTCGATGTAGGCTCGCATGTGAGGAAGGGGCAGCTGCTGATGTCGCTGGAGGCGCCGGAACTGGAGCAGGCGGTTACGCAGGCCCGGGAGCGCTATGCGCGTGCAAAGCTGGACTATACGATCAGCAGTGAGAACTATGAACGGCTGAGGCGTGCTGCTGAGACACCGGGAGCGGTGTCCCCGATGGGGCTGGCCTCGCTGAAGGCAAAGGCGGATGCGGATAGTGCGGTTTGTAATGCGGAGAAGGCCAACTGGCAGATGCAGGAATCTATTCATGGCTATCTGAAAGTGACGGCGCCTTTTGATGGGGTCATCGCGGAGCGGAATGTGCATCCCGGCGCACTGGTCAGCGCTGAAGGGAAGGATAACAAGCCGATGCTTGACCTGCGGCAGACAGGCAGGCTGCGGCTGCAGGTAGATATCCCGGAAGGCATTGCTGCGGGTCTGCAGGATAAGGACACCGTCACGTTCTACCTGAGCGCATATCCCGGAAAGAAGATGGTCGGGCATGTCAGCCGGCGGAGCAATCTTGTCAACAGCCAGTTCAGGGCCGAACGGATGGAGCTGGATGTATATAATCCGGATGGACGGTTTGCTCCGGGGATGTATGCGGATGTTCTCTTCTCATCCAAAGGCGACCCCGATGCGTTTGTGGTACCGCGCTCGGCGGTGGTGACATCGACGGAACGTAAATATGTCATTGTGATCCGCGGCGGCAAGACAATGCGTGTAGATGTGGCTACGGGTAATGAATCGGCGGGGAAGGTCGAGATAACGGGTGATCTGCAGGCGGGAGAAACCGTTGTAGCGCATGCGAATGATGAATTGCAGGAAGGATTAACGATCAAGTAAACTTTTAAAAATTTTAATTATGAAGAATCTATTGATCCTGCTCATGGTAGCAGTAATATCTCAAAGTATGGTCGCCCAGGGCGATTCGGCAGTCGTTGTGCCTTCTTCCGTGTCTGCGGCTTTTGGCAAACAATTCCCTGCGGGTCATCTGAAGAAGTGGGAGCAGCGGAAGGAAGGATTTATCGCTGATTTCCGGCTCGACGGCAGGAAGTATTTTGCTTATTATGCGGCAGATGGCGCCTGGAAAGGAACGGAATCGCCTATCAAATGGACGAAGGATCTGCCGGCGGCAGTGAAGGAGGGCTGGAAGAAAAGCGGGTATTATGATTGGTATGTGCTGGACATAAAGAAGATAGAAACACCGGATCAGCCGATGTATACTTTGCATGTAAATAATGGGACCCTGCTGGATGCGGATCGTCACGATGCATTTTTGGAGGAATATGTATTGTTCTTTTCGCCGGCGGGGGAATTGGTAAGAAAGGATAGGATGCCATAATGCCGGGTTGGTTTTTATCCTTATCTTGGATAACAAACTAACGGCAATGGGAAGGAAGAACATTTTTTTGATAAGTTGTCTGGGACTTCTGGGCGTGGCGTCTGCTTCCGCTCAGAAGTCTTTTAATGTAGTGGAGGCTTCGATCTCCGGTATACAAAAGGCTTTGCAGGATAAGACCTGCACCTGTGAATTCGTGGTGAAGGAATATCTGCACCGGATCGCGGTGTATGATCAGCCGACGCATCTCAATTCGATCGTCGTCGTCAATCCGCTGGCGCTGGAGACGGCGCGCGCGCTGGATGCGGAATATGCACGGACGGGGAGGATGGGGCCTTTACACTGTATCCCGGTGATCGTCAAGGACAACTATAATACCAAGGGCTTGCAGACCACGGCCGGGTCACTGGCTTTAAAGGGGTTTGCGCCTGCTACCGATGCCACGATGGTCAGAAAGATGAAGGATGCCGGCGCCATCGTGCTGGCCAAGTCGAATATGGCGGAATGGGCTTTTAGCCCGATGGTGACGATAAGCTCGATTGCGGGCGAGACGCGGAATCCTTACAACCTCGATCATGTTCCTGCGGGTTCCAGTGGTGGTACGGCGGCGGCTGTGGCGGCGAGTTTTGGGGCAGTGGGCGTGGGCACCGATACCGGTAATTCGATACGGGGGCCTTCTTCTCACAATGCGCTGGTTGGATTCCGGGCGACCATTGGGCTGATCAGCCGGGAAGGCATCGCTCCTCTATATCTGCGGAACGATATGGGCGGTCCCATGTGCCGAAGCGTAGCCGATGCCACGCGGATGCTGGAGGTGCTGGCGGGGTATGATCCCGCGGATCCGGTCACGAAGTACAGCCAGGGCAGGATCCCGGCCAGCTATACTCAATTTCTGGATAAGAATGGATTGAAGGGTGCGAGGATCGGTGTGTTGCGGACTTTGAGCGACAGGGACCCTGACCCGCAGGTGAAGGCTCTTTTTGAGCAGGCTATTGCTGATCTGAAGAAAGCGGGCGCTGTGATAGTGGACCCGTTCGTGGTCGATAATTTTGATAGTCTTGCGGACAATCAATGGTGTTCGGTCTTTAAGCAGGACGTCGACCGGTACCTGGCTTCGCTGGGGGATAAGGCTCCGGTGAAGAGCTTAAAGGAGGTGGTGGCATCGGGGAAATATTCTGCCTATATCGACAGTGATATTCATGATGAGCTGAATAAGGGAGTACTGACGGATACGGTTACGCACAGCTGTGATGATGCCTATACCGATCCGAGGCGGATAGCCTTTCGGAATGGGGTAGTGGCTGCGATGGATCGTGAAAATGTAGGCGCCATTATCTATCCGAGCTGGAATAATCCGCCGGCGCTGGTGGGTGATCTTAAAGGATATAAGGGGGATAACAGCCAGATCGTGGCGCCGCATACGGGGCTGCCGGCGTTTACGGTACCGATGGGGTTTACGTATGATAACCTGCCTGCGGGTTTACAGTTTGTGGGGCGGTTGTTTGATGAGCCGACGTTGATACGATATACTTATGGATATGAGCAGGCGACGCATCACCGGGTGGCGCCTGTGAAATTTCCGGCGTTGGGGGATGGGGGGAAGTGATCTGGCCACCGGGGTT
>DATJJA010000073.1:0-43442 GCA_035492595.1 Puia sp. | reverse complement strand
CCCCCACCAGGGTCCACCACTCCGAAACGGCGGCAAAAATAAAAAAAATTCCCCACGCTCCCAAACCGTTTTGCGGTCCAAGCTTTTAATTATCTTCGGCCCGCCATCCGAAGCCGGCTCAACAAAGGCCTGATACACAAGCCCAGATCAAGCCCCAACCCGGATGGGCGCCAAAATCGCCATCTATGGACGTAAAAATCGAAGACAGCTGGAAAAACGCACTGAAACAAGAGTTCAACAAACCCTATTTCATGCAAATAACCACTTTTTTGAAATCAGAGAAAATAAGCAACAAGACCATCTATCCCCCGGGAGGCCTTATTTTCAATGCGTTCAATACCACCCCATTCGATAAGGTCAAGATCGTCATCCTCGGTCAGGACCCCTATCACGGCCCCGGCCAGGCTCACGGTCTCAGCTTTTCAGTCCAAAAAGGCATCCCCCCTCCCCCTTCCCTGGTCAATATCTTTAAAGAGTTAAAAAACGACGTCGGTATGCCCATTCCCGATCATGGCAATCTGACCCACTGGGCCGAACAGGGCGTTTTGCTGCTCAACGCCTCCCTGACCGTCCGCGCCAATGAACCGATGAGCCACGCAAAGATCGGCTGGGCCGAATTCACCGATGCAGTCATCTCAAAAGTATCCGCGCTCAAAGAACACACCGTTTTCATGCTTTGGGGCAAATTTGCACAGGAAAAACAATCGCTGGTCGACGAGACCAAACACCTCGTGCTGAGAGCGGCTCACCCTTCCCCTTTCTCAGCGGACAAGGGCTTTTTTGGGTGCAAACACTTTTCCAGAGCCAATACCTGGCTGATGAGCAATGGCATCGACCCCGTAGACTGGTCGCTGCAATAAACCAGCCACCGCAAAACCCATAAAGATTTACCATGTCTTCATCCAACAAGACCAATAGCAATATATTCTGGAACATCTTCGGCCGTATCTGGGCCGTCTGGGTCATCCTGATCTTCACAGCGACCATGCTGGTCTTTATGATCCCCTTTCTATTATTTGCCTATACGCAGAAAGATCCCGTAAGAGTCCGACGCTTCATTTCCTTCGCGCGGGTATGGATGGGCGTTTTCCTCCCGCTCGCCGGTTCTCCGCTAAAAGTAAAAGGCCGGGAAAAATTCGCAAAAGGCCAGACCTACATCGTCGTGTGCAACCACAATGGCCTCATCGACGTTCCGGTCTCCTCCCCTGCAATACCCGGTGGCAATAAAACCATCGCCAAGATCGAGTTTACAAAAGTCCCCGTCTTCGGACTTTTATACCGCACCGGCAGCGTCATCGTCGATCGCAATGACGAAGCCAGCCGTCGCGAAAGCTTTACCAAAATGAAAGAAACCCTCGACATGGGGCTACATATGTGCCTCTACCCCGAAGGCACCCGCAACAAAACCAACGAGCCCCTGAAAGCATTCCACGACGGAGCCTTCCGCCTCGCCCTGTCCACCGGCAAAGCCATCATCCCCGCTGTCATCTTCAATAGCCGCAAGATCATGCCCGCCGGCAAACCCTTTTATTTCCGGCCCCACCCCCTGGCCATGCATTTCCTCGACCCCGTCACACCACAACCGGGCGAAAGCGTCGAAAGCCTTAAACAACGTGTATTCGTGATAATGTGGGATTATTATGCGAGCAATTCGCGCTAACAAAAACATCGCCGCCACCACCGCCACCGCCCGGTCGCCCAAATTGCGACGCGCCGCCACCCGCCGCCGCCACTCCGCCAGCGCCCGGTCGCCTAAACGACGCCGCCCCCGTCGCCAACTCTACTGATCATAAAAATACTTCGTCCTGTTGATCTTCAGATCCTGCAATATCCCGCTCTTCGGACTAATTGTAATATTAAAAAAGTGCGTATACCCAACCGGCGTCACATTGATCGACATCTGCCAGCAATGCAGATCCCTCGATATCGAAGCCGTCAGCGACTGCATCTTCTGATACTTCAGATCATAATACCCATTCAGCCCGATCTTCCATTTCTCCGTTAGGTTAAAATCCCCGCTCCAGTTCACCGAAGACGTTATCGTCGTCGCAAACCCTGTATAGTCCGGCTTCTCCGCATTGACAAAGTTCAAAGCAAAAGCCAGGTTCAATGACCACGGTACATTGAAATCCGCAAACTGCCCCGGATTATTCCGGATATAGTTGAGCTGCGCCTGCTGCTCCTCCATCGTCAACGGGATCTGATCCTGCTGGTTCTGCGTCTTCTGCTGCGCCAGCTTTTCATCCTTTGGCTTGCTTTTAAAGCTCGTCGAGATCGCCAGATTACCCTGGCTGATCCGGCCCAGCGAGAACTTCTTCGCCGACCAGGCATACTTGTCTATATTGAATCCGAAGGAGTCTGTTTGATATGGATTCAACGTCGCTCCTCCCGTTATATTGATGTTCTGGAATAAGGTACTTCGGAAATAGAACGTTATCGGCGAAAGTTTAAACGAATCCGCCAGGTAGTTATAGCTGCCATTAAAGCCAAACCCATCGATGATCGTGATCTTCTTAATGCCCGCTGTCGACGTATCCGACTTCGACCGGACCTTTATCTCGATATGGTTATCCAGTCCAAACGAGATCCCTCCAAACCTTCCTTCGCCAAAAGGCCCATAGGTGGTCCCGTCAAAATAAGAGACCCGCTGCGTCCGGATCGTATGCGAAGTATCCGCTGAATCATGCGGCGTTCGAAGAGAATAATAATAGGATCCGGAAAGATCCGGCTTATAGCTTATGCTGATGGTAGGCCGGATGACATGGCGTATACCCATCAGGGTGCTGTTACGGCCAAATCCCTGGAATGTTCCAAAGATGGCCGAAGCAAGGCTCAGGCTAAAGGACATGTCCTCGGCCGACCAGAACCCCTTCTGGATGCTCACCGTATCCACCCGGTTACGGATGAGATCGTACTGGCGGAATAATTTCTGGGAATAGGTCCTCGTCTGCAGGCTGACCCCCGGCGTGACCTGGATCGGCCCCTTCAGAGGCAGCGTCAGCGTGATCGGAATACTGTGCTGCGAACCGTACTGAAAGGTATCTATGATGCGCTTGAAGCTGAACAGGCTGTCGTAAAAGTTGGCGCTCCCCGATACCGTGCTGCTCAGCCCGATACCAAACTTCTCATACCACTTGGGAGTTCCAGTGAACTCCTTGCTTTGAAAAGGATATATCGTCGGCGCCGTAAACGACAGGTTGGGAAGACTGACGCTGACTATACCCGACTGGTTGTTCTGGCTGTGATTGGCGCCGACCGTCAGGTTATACTTCCCATTAAATGTCTTGGAATAGGTGATCGAAGAGCTCAGCTGGTTGGTATAGTTGGCCGTCGGGTTATTCAGCAGGTACTGATTATACTTGGTAGAAGCGACGTTCACGTTGGCCGAAAAACTCTGTCCCGGATGGGCCTTCGTATCGACCGTATGACTCCAGTTGAAGCTGAACGTCTTGGAAGTCGTATAGGCATCCTTCCCCACGTCGCTCAGCAGCTTGGTATTCTGCCAGGCAAAGTTGAACTGACCGCTGTAACGGTAGCGGACCCGGTAGGTAGGGGTCACATAGAGGTTATACCCGCCATAGGAATAGAGATTGGTCCGGAAGGTCACGTCGAAATATTCGTTCAATACCTTATAATACCCCAACCCTTCCAATCCAAGACCCGCCTGGTCATTGGCCGTGAACTGCGGTGGAAGCAGCCCTGAATGGCGCCCCTGCGTCAGCGGGAAAAAGCCAAAGGGGATATAGATCGGGATGGGCACGCCCTCGAATTCCGGATGTATCGGACCGGTGATCGCCATCTTTTTATTGATGATCTTCATCCGGTTGGTTCTGAACGCAAAGTGGGGAGTGTCCAGGTTACAGGTAGTAAAAACACCCCGATAGCCATAAAATTCCTCAGGAGTGACCTTCTTCAGCTTCTGGGCATGTACATACATTTCCCCCGATTGGGTATTGGTCGTCCGGGTGATCCCCTTCTGGGTCTTGATATTATAGACAATAGTGTCCGCCGTCATGGTATTGTCCGTTTGAACCATCTTGGGCTGACCAGTGACATTCCCCGCTGTGTCACGGGTGGGAGATGCAATGACGATATTGTGGTCCTGATCATATTTGATCACATCGGCAGTAAGGTCGGCATCCTTGTATTTGGCATTGGCTTTGGAATACAGGGTGATGTTCCGGGTCGGGATGATCATCACGATCGAGTCGGATGCCTTATAGTCGATAGCCGACTCCAGGGTATCTTTGGAGATCTTGAATTCCGTAGTATCGAGTGTGGGACCGATCTGTTCCTTGATCAGGACGAAGCGGGCAGTATCGGAGGCCTTGTTCTTGTAGCTCCTGTCGATGGAAGGCAAACGAGCATAGCCGCCGGGGTGAGTAGTATCCGCAGGCCCCTCCTCATTTGTTAGTATTTTGGTAAAACGGCCAAAAGCTGAATAATTTGCAGGACTATTGAGCGTTACTGAGAAGAATAGCGCAGTAAAAATCAATGTCAGAAAATATTTTGAGCTAATTTTGCGTCCGTTATTGTTCATACATTTATAAAAAAACAAATAGATACGGGCTTGTGTGATGGTGGCAAAAATAGCCATTACTCCATTACGATTGTGTAAGATTATGTGAAGATTGCAGGTTTTGGCAAAATATACGGACTATGATCAAAAAGACGACTACTTTGTTGGCCTTATGCGCACTGGCATTGGGTTCCTCGTCTTTCGACAGTCCACCGCAAAAGAACCAGGTCCGTACCATTATTATAGATCCCGGCCACGGAGGATTCGATCCGGGCACACATGGGCTTATCTCAAAAGAAAAAAATGTAGCCCTCAGCATATCGCTCAAACTGGGCAAAGCATTACAACAAGCCTTTCCGGAATTAAAAATAATCTATACCCGTACGACGGATATCATGCCGGGCAACAGACCGACACTCCCGGAAGGCATCCGCTACCGCGCCGAGCTGGCCAATAGATCGCATGGAGACCTCTTCCTGTGTATCCACTGTAATTCCGATGGCCGTGATCCCGGTAAATACGCAATCCGGCGTCTCGTACGTTATAAAACAACCGGTAGAGGCAAAAAGAAAGTACAGGTGCCGGTATACGCCACGACCTGGGTCAAAAATACTACGGTGGGAACCGCCACCTATATCTGGAAGGCCGACCGCAACCTCCCAAAAGGGGATGCGATCAACACCACCCGGGGAGAGTTTGAGAACAGCAAGGGCTCGGCTTTCGACATGACATCCCCCGAAGCAAAGATGCGGGCGCAGCTGTACGAGAAAAAATATTTTGCCAACAGCGCTTTATTGGGGACATTGGTACAGAATGAGTTTGTAAGATCAGGCCGCCGAAGCGAAGGAGTCGTGCAACGTCAGGTAGGAATCGGTGTCCTTCAGGCAACGGGAATGCCCAGCGTGCTGATCGAAACAGGCTACCTGACCAACCGGGAAGAAGAGCTTTACCTGAATAGCAAAAAAGGACAGAACGAAATAGTGCGTGATATTGTTAATGCTTTTGGTGAGTACAAAGCCCGGCTGGAAGGGCTCAAAAAGATAAAAAAACAAAAATTCAATAAAAAAGACAGATAGGGACAAGAATGAAGATAAAAATTAAAATGAAAAAGCTTAAAATGATAATAGCAATGGGCGGTCTTTTCCTCGCCCTGACGGCTTTTTCAGGCGGCCCCGGCGGCTCACACCCTGCTCAAAGATCAGCGATCCGTACCATTATTATAGACCCCGGTCATGGCGGCTTCGACACCGGTACCAAAGGACTCTATTCAAAAGAAAGTGCAATAGCCCTGGCCATTTCCCTGAAGCTGGGCAAAGCCATGGCTGAAGAATTTCCGGATATTAAACAGGTTTTTACCCGCACCACAGATGTCATGCCCGGCGGCGGATCGACCATCGCCTCTGGTCTGAACTACCGCGCCAGCCTCGCTAACAAATCCAAAGGCGACCTCTTTATTGCCATCCATTGCAACAACGACGGCCATGCCGCAGGCCCGTTCACGATCCGCCGGGTCGTAGGTCATAAATATGTCGGCAAAGGCAAAAGAAGACGTCGCGTACCGGTCTATGAAAGCTATACCGGACATCATACCCGCAAAGGCACCGAGTCCTATATCTGGAAAGCCGATCGCGGCGGCTTCAAAGGTTCGGCCATCAGCCAGCGCGGAGAAGGGGAAGGCGACGGCACAGACAGCACCGGGGAGAACGACGCAGCCGACAGCACCGCCTTCGATATGAGCTCGCCGGAAGCAATGATGCGCTCTGCACTCTACGAAAAGAAATACTTTGCCAACAGCGCCCTCTTTGCCACCTTGGTAGAGGAAGAATACACAAAAGCAGGCCGGAATAGCGAAGGGGTCAAACAAAGGGACGAAGGTATCCGCGTCCTCCAGGCGACAGGTATGCCCAGCGTCCTTACCGAAGTCGGCTTCCTCTCAAGTGTGGAAGAAGAAGATTATCTCAACAGCGAAGAAGGACAGAATGAAGTGGTCCGCAATATCATGGATGCATTCAAACGATATAAGGCGACGCTGGAAGGACATCCTATAACGAATGATGCTACCGGCAGCAACAATTCCGGCAGCAATAATCGTTAAATAGCCTTGCCATTGAATAAGTTAAAGCGTGATTGGGAATAAGTTAAACCGCAATTTCAAGCACCGCTCTTTAACGGCAATTTCCCTACATTTGCGATACTCAATGGACTAATACAATATTGAATGAAAATTTCTAATGAAACAAAGATCGGTGTAATGGCGGTGGTCGCCCTCGCCGCACTGATTCTTGGCTTTAATTTCCTGAAGGGTAGCAGCCTTTTCCAACATACTAAAAAACTGTATGCCGTCTTCGATAATGTCGATGGCGTCGAACTATCCAACGCCGTACAAGTCAATGGTTTAACTATTGGGAATGTATCAGCGATAAATGAATCCGATAAGGACCTCACCCATGGGATCATCGTCACGATAACCCTCAAAAAAGACGTCCATATCCCCAAAAACTCCGTAGCAGAGATCAATTCCGGGTTTATTTCCTCCGCAACCATCACCATAAATAAAGGAGATGACCCTCAATTCCTTGCCAGCGGAGACACCCTGCTCTCCAAAAGGAAGCCCAATATTCTTTCCCAGGTCCAGGAAAGCGTCAACCCGATCATCCTGAAGTTGGGCGGCACACTCACATCCCTGGATTCGCTTATCCAGACCGTCGGGACCCTCTTCGATCCCAGGCTGAAGAACAATTTCAGCGCCATCATCGCCAACCTGGCCGCTTCTACAGCCCAGTTGCAGATCATGCTCAACGCGCAGACAGGCACCCTCGCTCAGTCACTGAAAAATGTCAGCACGTTTACCGCCAACCTGGCCAAAAACAACGACCATATTACCCATACGCTCGAAAATATCGAAAAGACCACTTCCAACCTGTCCTCCGCAAAGATCCCGGAAACAGTGGAATCGCTCAGAGCCGCCGTCACCGAAATGCAGGGCCTCGTGGGCAAGCTCAACAGCAACAACGGCACCGTGGGTATGCTGCTCAACGACAAACGACTCTATCAGAACCTCGAAGGCACCACCCGCAGCCTCCAGATCCTGCTGGATGACCTCCGGCTCCATCCCAAACGTTATGTCAACGTCTCAGTATTTGGCCGGAAAGACAAGAGTGGACCACTGATGGCCCCCCTTGACTCCGCGTCGAAACCTGTTAACAAATAAAGGTGATGATAAATAGGCGGCGATCAACCGGACTACGTCCCGTTCTGGCCTGTGCGACAGGATTATTCCTATTTACTATCCTGCTGTCACTGCAGGCCCGGTCACAGGTACAGTTCCGAACCCCGGGCAACGATTCCATTAAGGTAGTACAGATCCTGAACTCGGAAACATACCGCTTCCAGAAGGTCAACGATTCCGTCGAGCTCACCGTGCTCGTAGGCAACGTAAAGATCAAACAGGAAAAAACCCTTATCTACTGCGACAGCCTTATCATGAACCCTCATGATAACTACATCGAATGTTTCGGCCATGCCCATATCAACGACAACGATTCGGTCAACATCTACTCCGACTACCTTAAATACGAGGTCGACAAGAAGATGGTCCACTTCCTGAAGAACGTTACGCTGACCGATGGCAAAGGCACCCTCACCACCCAGGAGCTGCAGTACGACATGGCGGGTAAAATAGGAACCTATGAGAACGGCGGTAAGATCGTCAACAAGGAAACCGTCCTTACCAGCGACAAGGCCACCTATTTTGAACTCTCAAAGGACGTTCACTTTCACGACCACGTCATCATGCAGGATCCGCAATACGACCTCTCCGCAGACAGCCTGCTTTATAATACCGAAACACAGATCGCCACTTTTATCACTGAAACGTTCATAAAGTTCAAGGACAGTTCCCAACGTACCGTCCGCACCCGGGAAGGATTTTATAATCTGAAGACCAAAAAGGCCCAGTTTGGCAAACGCCCTTTCATCACCGACGGGTCGAAACAGCTTACCGGCGACGACGTACAGTTCGACGACAGCACCGGCATCAGCACAGCCATCGGCAACGCCATTTTCAAGGATACTACGCAGGGCGTTACCCTGTATGCCAACTACATGATCAGCAACAAAAAGAGAAATACCTTCCTGGCGACCCAACGCCCCCTGATGGCCCTCAAGCAGGACAAGGATTCTCTTTATGTCACCGCAGATACCCTCGCCTCAGGCCGGCTGATGGACTTCGAATCGGACCAGCGCCGTATCGCACACGATGACAGCCTCCATCGCATTTATATCGACAGCGTGGAAAAAGTACAGGCAGACAGCCTTCACAAGCTGACCATTCTCAGAAGGAAAGCAGATTCCCTGCAAGCCATAAAAGATAGTCTGAATAACATCGGAGATCATAGCGATAGCCTTCGTGCCGGTGTCGCAGACAGCCTCGGAAAGATAGGCCTCGATAGCCTGCATCGCGAACGGGATAGCCTCGGCCGCGAGTATGACAGCCTCCACTACAGGCAGGATAGTATCCGCCGCGCCCATGGTGACACCACCGGCCTCAAGGGCGTCGACAGCCTCACCGCAAAAAGACTAAAGGCCGCAGCAGACAGCGCAGCCCGACCGCTTACCCGAAAAGAGCAAAAACAAAGGGACCGGCTGGCCAAAGAGAAAGCAGAGGCAAAGATCAAAGCGATAAAAGACAGCATCGCAGACGTCAAATACGACCTGCAAATGAAACAGCGGGCCTACAAGGATAGTGTCCGCAACGCCCAGGAAGATGAAAAGCTGCGACAACGCGAAAAAGCAGACAGCATCCGAAGAGCGACGACCATTGAGAACTTCCGGGCAAGGAACCGCGCCGCCGACAGCGTCCGCCGGCTTGCCTATATCGATAGTCTCAAAAAAACAGGCATGTCCGACAGCGCCGTCAACTTTATCCTCGACAGTGCTAATCGACGGCGACGAGCCGACAGTATCGCCCTCGATGATGCCCGAAAGGCCAGGATAGCGGCATTCAACGACACGATTAATCGAAAGAAGGATCCCGTAATACTATCTCATGAAGACTCGCTTGCGCTGATCCCTACTACGGATACCAGCCTGCGTTACATCACCGGCTATCATCACGTCCGTATCTTCTCGGATTCGCTGCAGGCCGTGGCGGATAGTATGTACTATTCCACAAAGGACAGTCTCTTCCGGCTTTTCTATAGCCCCGTAGCCTGGGGTAGCGGCAACTACCAGATCACCGGCGACACGATGTTCGTATATACAAAGAATAAAAAGGCCAAACGCCTTTACGTATTCGAGAACGCCCTTTCGATCAACCGCGAGGCCAGCAATTTCTATAATCAGCTAAAAGGAACAACGATAAATTGTTTCTTCCTGGATGGAGAGATCGATTTCATCCGCGCAAAAGGCAACGCGGAAAGCATTTATTATATTAAGGACGAGAAAAAAGCCTATACCGGCACCAATAAAGCCCATGCTGACGTCATCGACATGGTCTTTGCTCCAAAGCTGGACTCCCTGGGGAAACCGGCACTCGACTCCGCCGGTAAATCCAAAGGAAAAGAGCTCAACCGCGTAATCCTTCGCAATGATGCAGAAGGCAGCATGATCCCTATAAGAAGAGTGAACCCCGACGACATGCGCCTGCGCGGCTTCAAATGGCTGGAAGATAAACGGCCCAAATCCAAACAGGAACTGTTCGACGAGATAAAAAAGAAAGGAAAGTATGAGGACGATGACCTGCCGGTGTACGATCCGACAGCCCTGCCGCCGACACCCCGCGGTGGAATGCCAAAAGTCCTGGTGACACCGCAGACGATCCAAAAACCGGCCGCACCAACCACACCCCCAAAAACAAAGAAGAAACCATAGCGGCGCGCCTGCCGGCGAAGCGCCAACTCATATTAAACCATTCCGTTTTAAGAAAGTCCTAACATAGTCCCGCCAATACGGCGGGCTTTTTTTTCGTTCCACAAAACAATCAAACCAATCATATGCGTATCATCACCCTTTGCCTGGTGCTGCTGACCATCGGCGGCCTCTACAATCGTTTGTCTGCGCAGGATTATAAACTGGCGATGGGATTACGCCTAAGCACAAGCGACCCTACCCTCAGCAATTCCGTCAGTATAAAATATTTTCTCGACGAGACCAATGCCGTCGAAGGCCTCATCGGCTGGGGAACACGCTTCGGACTCGGCGGCCTGTACGAAAGACACCAGCTCATCGGCGGCAATGCCGGCCTTAACTGGTTCTATGGCGGGGGCGGCTACATAGGCTTCCAGGATGGAAAGACCTGGCTCGGCCCCACAGGCATCATCGGCATGGACTATAAATTCCAAAACGCCCCCATCAACCTCTCCCTCGACTGGAAACCGGAACTCGATATCCTCCCCGACATCAATTTTGTCCCCGGCGCCTTCGCCGTTTCCATACGCTATACTTTTGGCCGCACGGTCGGCAAAACCATGCCACCCAGCCCCGCTCGCTAAGCGCCGCAATGGCAAATAATTTGCAACAATTGCAAAACCTGCAAAAAAAAGCATTCTTCCTCCAAAGGGTGCTTTTTTTTGCGACTTTTAATCTCATTTTGCGGTTTTTTGCAGCTTTTTCCCTTAAATTGGCGGCGTAACCAATACAAACATGCTTAAACAGGAGCGCCAAGCCTTTATTCTCCACCAGGTCAATCTGCATAACCAGGTTCTCTCGGCAAGCCTGAGCCAGGAGCTGGATGTATCGGAAGATACCATCCGCAGAGACCTCCAGGACCTGGCCGATAACAACCGGCTTATAAAAGTACACGGGGGCGCCTTATCCCTTTCTTTTAATGACTTTAATCACCCCTCAGCCCACGTTTACGCCCACGCCCAGAAGCAACTCATCGCCCGCAAAGCCGCAGCCCTGATCGGGAACGATATGTTCGTCCTGACCACCGGCGGCACCACCCTGATCGAGCTGGCTCGTCACCTGCCCCCCACCCTAAAAGCAACCTTTATCTCCGGAAGCCTGCCCGTAGCGCTGGAATATACATACCACCCGCTGATCGACGTGATCCTTATCGGAGACAAAGTGTCAAAGAACTCAAAGATCACGGTAGGCGGTGAAGCCATCTCTAAGATCAAACAGATAAAGGCGGACATCTGCTTCCTCGGCGTCAACGCCATCGACGCCGAGCACGGGGTCACCGATAACGACTGGGAAGTAGTACAGGTAAAAAAAGCCATGATCGAGTCGGCACAGAAAGTCATCTGCCTGACCATCGCTGAAAAGATCAATTCCTTCCAGCCCTTTCACGTTTGTCCCACAGAAGAGATAGACATCCTGATCACCGAACTGCCCCCCGAAGACCCACGCCTGGAGCCCTATCACAAAAAAGGTATCCAGGTCATGTAATAGCTCTAACCTCCCTTTGAAAAAAACTGAACGCTAATCCCCCTCCCCTCCGTTGCTAACAACTTTTTTAAAACGCCCCGCGGTGTACCAAACCCCGCCGGATCATAATTTTTTTAGACAAAAAACAAAACTAACCATGCGAAAGTTGCTTCGACTAGTCTGGTGTACTGTTGCCTTAACCTGTAGTCTGCTGGCCCTCGCCCAGGACCAGACTATAACGGGTACGGTCAAAGACCCCAAAGACAATTCCCCGTTGGCAGGGGCTACTATTGTAAACCAAAGAACAAAAAAGACAGTCCTTTCCAATGAAGAAGGAAAGTACAGCATCGTTGCAAGACCAGGGGATATGCTGCTTATTTCCCATGTCGGCCGGCAAAACATGCGGCTGACGATCACAACGGCGACTACCTACAACACCCTGCTCCAGACAGGAGGGGACGATATGAGCGAAGCCGTGGTCACTGCCATGGATATCAAACGTAACCCGCGCGAACTCGGTTATTCCCTGCAAAAGATCTCCGGTACGGATGTCAAGGAAACCCAGCGGCCCAACCTCATCAACAGCCTCCAGGGCCGGATAGCCGGCGCCACCGTCACGCCCACCAACGGGCAGGCCGGCGCTTCGGCACAGATCATCCTGCGGGGTTTCAATTCCCTGTCCCTCAGCAACTCCCCGCTCTTTGTGGTGGACGGCGTGCTCATCGATAACTCTACCCTCAGCCAGACCTCCAATGGCGGAACTGGTATCGGGCTCGCTTCCGATGGCGCCAATCACAACAATGATTATACGAACCGGGTAGCCGATCTCAGCCCCAACGACATCGAATCCATCACCGTGCTGAAAGGACCCGAGGCGACCGCCCTCTACGGCAGCCAGGCCAGTTCAGGTGCGATCCTGATCACCACCAAGCGGAATAACACCAATGGTGTCGCCGTAAACTATGACAATGCCTTTGGCGGTCAGAAGATCACCCGCTACAATCCCGAGATCAACACCTACAGCCCCGGGAACAATGGGATCTATGGCGCGAACTTCGGAACAAAACCCATCTTTTTCGGACCGGCCTACGATCCAAAAACGACACAGCTTTATGATAACAACCACCACTTTTTTAATACCGGCTTCTCCCAGGTCCACAATCTTTCCGTCGACTTTGGAAAGAAGGTTTCTTCCTTCCGCTTGTCCGCGTCATACACCGACCAGACTGGCGTAGTCCCCACAAATGACTATAAAAAAGAGAATATCCGGCTGGCCAATACTACTCACATCGGTAAGCTCCTGGACATCACTCCATCCGTTTCGTATATTCATACCGTCAATGACAAACCGCTGCGGGGCATCGGCGGCTACCTGACCGATCTTTATGTCTGGCGCCCTGATCTCGACGTACGGAATTACCTCAACTCCGCAGGCCGGAAACTGATCCTTAATCCTGCCGATTCCACCAATCCCAATGGCGAGCTGGATAACCCCCTCTACAGCGCCACACAGAATAAAAGCAAGGACAAGACGGACCGCGTGTTCTCTACCCTCGCGATCAATTTCAATCCCCTGCCGTGGCTTTCCGTTGCCGGCAGATTTGGTTATGATTATTATAGCCAGACCGGTTATACGTTCTATAATCCCGAATCCAGCGAGTACTCCACTGCCGTTGGCGGTTATTTGGATAATTATTATAAGAAGTATTATGGCTACAACCACACCATCACCGCCACCGCCCACAAATCAATGGGTAAGTTCAACGGCCGCCTGATGGTAGGTACGATGTGGCAGAACCAGGAGACGCATATGTTTGCCGTCAGCGGCAGCAAGCTGATCGATTCCAGCAGCGTGGACAGCAGCAATACAACTCCCAATACAAGGACACGCCTGCTCCGCAACGCCTACGGTCTGCCCAACCTGCAGATCTTCCGCGATCAGGCCTATTTTGGAGAAGCCAGTGTCAATTATGACAACGTCCTCTTCGTGACCTTCTCCGAACGCTGGGAAGAATCCTCCGTGTTCCCGAAAGCAAACCGTAATTACAGCTATCCCGGTGTGAGCTTCAGCGCGATCCTCAGCGACCTCATCCCCGATATCAAAGGCAATGTCCTCGACTACTGGAAGTTCAGGACCTCGATGGCCCAGACAGCCCGGTTGGCAGACCCCTATTCCAACCAATCCGTTTTTGTGAACAGCACGTCCAGCGGCGGCGGTTTTGGTTATGGAGTTACCAATTCCAATGAGAACCTGAAACCGGAAAGACAAAAGACCTTCGAGATCGGGACCGAGCTGAGAATGCTGAACAATCGAATAAGCATAGACGCCACCTACTATAATACAAAGGTTACCGACCAGATAGTAGAAGGATACCGCGCCAGTTATGCCACGGGCTTCCTGATCAATACGGCTAACGTCGCCGACACCCGCAACCAGGGTATCGAGGCTACGGTCACCGTCAATCCCGTACGTAACAGGGACTGGA
Source organism: Puia sp. (assembly GCA_035492595.1). Classification (GTDB taxonomy): domain Bacteria; phylum Bacteroidota; class Bacteroidia; order Chitinophagales; family Chitinophagaceae; genus Puia. Next base: position 29,066 of record DATJJA010000073.1, on the reverse strand, counting down.
ACTGGAACATCATTTTCAACTTCAATAAAATGTACAGCAAGGTGCTGCGCCTTCCCGCATCACTTAGCGAATATTACCTGGGGGATACCCAGATCTTCGGATCAGCCGGGGTAGCAAATACCGCGATCCGGTCCGGTCTCCGTCTGAACGGCCCCACCACTACCCTCACAGGCTGGCACTACGCCCGCAACAATGCCGGCGCCATCCTCATCGATCCTGCAACAGGTCTGCCACAGACACTTTCCAGCTGGGCAGTGCTGGGTGATCGCAATCCGCATTTTACCCTGGGAACGACCAATGTCGTCAGCTATAAGAACTGGACCCTCAGCTTCCTCTGGGACCTGAAGGTAGGAGGCGCCGTTTACAACGGTACCGACGCCTATCTGACGCAGACCGGCAGAAGCAAAAGAACGGCCGACCGCCAGATTACACGCGTCATCAACGGTGTCTTGAACGATGGCTTCCAGAATACAGCCAACCCGACAAAGAACAACCTCCCGGTCACGCCAGCTTCCCAACAGGCCTATTACACGCTGATGCCCGATGAAGAGTTCATCCAGAAGGACGTCAACTGGTTCCGCCTTCGCGACCTGACGCTGAATTATGATTTCCGGGGAGCCGACTTTATGAAAAGGCAGCACCTGTTGAAACACCTGGGCGTGTTCCTGACCGCCACCGATCTGCTGCTGTTCACCAATTATTACGGAGCAGATCCTGCCGTGAATGGTACTACCGCTTCCAACCAGGGTATCGGTGGTTTTGGCATCGATTACGGCAACCTGCCCGCACCCATCGCCATCCACATCGGACTAAAAGCATCCTTTTAAATCCACAATAAAATAATATTATGTACAGATATAAGTTTTTAAAAGGGACCCTGCTCATCGCTCTGCTGACAGCGATCGGAGCCCTTTCCTGTTCTAAAAAAATTGATGAGGCCTACCAAAATCCCAATGCGCAGGTCGTCGAACCGATCGAACAGCTGCTGCCCAGCATCATCGCCAATTTCTGCGGCGGAGCCAATGGCAGCAACGGCGGCAACGGCGCGGGCGCGGATGGTATGTACATCGGGCGTTATGTCCAGTTCTGGGCCGCCAACGCTAACGGAAATGTGTACGACCAGATGGGCGGCACCACCGGTAACAGCGGCGGCGCCCTTGGATATGTCTGGACCATGCATTATGCCACGATGGGACAGAATATAAATAAGGTGATCGAGTGGGGCACACAGCAAAAGAAATGGGATTATGTAGGCGTCGCCTGGGCTATCCGTGCATGGAGCTGGCTGACGCTCAGCGATGAATACGGCAATATCATCCTGAAAGAAGCCTTCGATCTGAGCCGGACCCAGTTCGACTACGACACGCTCCAGCGCGAGGCCTATGATACCGTCCGCGCAACAGCCTACCGGGCGCTGAGCTTTTTGAACAGGACTGGTGACAGCGTCAGCCAGACCAATCTCGCAAAAGGAGACCAGTACTTCTACAACGGCGACGTCAATAAGTGGAAGAAATTTGTGTATGGCGTTCTGGCAAGATCCTATGCCCACCTGACGAATAAATCCAACTTTAAGCAGCAGCTGGCCGACTCGGTGATAAAATACTGCGACCTGGCCATGACCGCTAACGGGGACAACGCCATTCAGACCTTTGCCAACACCGGCGTTTCGGGTACAATGAATTACTACGGCCCAACCCGCGCCAATGTCACGACACTCCGGCAATCCAGCTTCATCGCCAACCTGCTCAGCGGCAGCGGCTCCGTGGTCAAAGTCGCCGACCCCCGCGCCTGGTACCTGATCCGGGAAAACGCCAACGGGACGTTCCGGGGTATCAGACCCAATCACGGCGATACCGGTTCCACGCTGCTGGCCTCCGCCGACCTGCCACAGAATTTCTGGGGTGGTCCCTATTTGACCAATTCGGCAAAGGACGATACCAAAGCACGTTATATCTTCCGTAACGGCTCCCCTTTCCCCGTCATGACCGCTGCCGAAATGCAATTCCTGAAGGCAGAGGCCGCGTTTAAGAAAGGCGACAAAGCCACAGCGCTCGCCGCCTATACCAATGGCATCAGCCTGGACTTCGATATGCTGACCTCGACATTCCCGGCCAACGTTCCGGCGGCTAATGTCATTACACCAGGCAGCAAAGCCGCCTATATGAACGACCCTTCAGTAGTACCCACAGATCCTTCAGCGCTGACCATCAGCCAGATCATGCTGCAAAAATTCATCGCCCTTTATGGCTGGGGTGCACATGAGACCTGGGTAGACATGCGACGCTATCATTATACCGACAAGGACCCCGACAATCCAACCACGCAGGTCTATGCCGACTGGCAGCCGCTGGCTACCTCGGAGATCAATCCGCAGAATGGTGGAGAGTATGTTTACCGGGCCCGCCCGCAGAACACATCCGAATACCAGTATAACCTGCCGGCCGTAACAGCCATGGGGGGAACTGCCACCAATTACTGCGTATTCAATACCTGGATCACAAGAAGCACCGATCAGTGATCTATTTCTAATTCTCTAAATCATTTGAAATGAAAAAATATATTGTTCTTCCGGGCTTGCTGATAGGGGCGCTGACCGTCTTTTTTGCCTGCAAAAAAGAATACACACGCGTCGCCACCGGCAGCACAAACGATGATGGCATCGCCGGTCTCAAGATCGTTCACCTGTCTCCCAAATTCACAACCATCAATGGCAAACCGGATGGCCTGGACATCTTCTTCGGAGCCACCAAGGTCAATGGCCCCATTCTGAAGTTTGGGACAGCCTATCCCGCCATTGGCAGCCCCAATGCCTATGCCGCCGTACCATCGGGTGACCAGAATATAAAGGTCACAGTAGGCGGAATAGTAACCAGCGACTCCCTTCCCGTCAATACTTTTAAGGAAACATTACAGGAAGACCAGCTTTATACCCTATTGATCACCGATAACTTCACGAGCTCATCCACAGGGAAGAATGTATGGCTGCATGACGTTCTGCCCGCCCCCGCGGCAGGGACGATCTCGATCCGTTTCGTCAATATGGTGCTGAACGCGCCGGCAACCGACTCGCCTTATCTTTATTCCAAAAGACGCAACCTGAAGTTGTTCTCCGGGGTGCAAAAGGACTCGGTCACAGCCTTCGCTGGTTTTCCGACCATCCCCAGCCTGGATACCTTTTACGTGCGGCTTGCCAATGTACAGGATACGAAACACAATGATTCTACCGTAGCTACTTTGCTCATGACCACAAATATGGCTGATCAAAGTGCATTTACGCTCTTTTTCGCCGGTGTCGCCGATAACCCGGCAGCCAAACGATCCCTGATTTATACGCAACATAGGTAACGACTCTGATTGAGTCACATGAGGAATGGCCCCGCTTCGGCGGGGCTTTTTTTTGGAGTTTGCCCCCATTCCCCCGCGCGAGGGTCTCGCTATCCCGTATGCCCAAAAAACAAATAACAAAGAAAGATCGAACTTAACAGACTCACCAGGTCCGCCAGCAACATCGCCCCGATCGAATACCGCGTATTCCGGATCGCTACCGACCCAAAATAAACCGCCACCACATAAAAGGTAGACTCCGACGACCCCTGCAAAATAGCCGACAACCGCGCCGCAAAGGACTCCTTTCCAAACGTATCCATCGTGGACACCAGCATACCCCGCGCACCGGCGCTGCTAAGGGGTTTTATAAGGGCCGTAGGCAGCCCGTCGACAAAACGCGTATCCGTACCCAAAGAAGAAAAGAAATGCTTTATTACATCCAGCACCGCATCAAAGGTCCCGCTGGTCCTCAGCATGCTTATCGCCGCCAGCATACCCACGAGATAAGGAATGATCCGTACAGCCGTTTCAAACCCTCCCTTGGCCCCTTCCGCAAAAGCCGCGAAGATATTTATCTTCTTATACACCGCTCCCCCGACAATCAGCAAAAAGATCAAAAGGATCAACCCGCCGCTCAGCGCCCGCGAAAAAGACTGCACATGCTCCGCATCAAGACTTTTTAAATACACGACCAGCGCCGCGATCAACACACTAATGCTCCCGATCCAGGCGAGTATCACCGGCTGAAAAACGCTGATCTTTTGCTTGAAAGCCACGATACACATCGATGCTATTGTAGTGAGAAAGGTGGCAATGACAATAGGAATAAAAATATCTGTCGGATCATGCGCCCCCTTCGAAGCACGCAGGGCGATCATCGTAATTGGTATCACCTGCAAACCCGACGCATGCAGACAAAGGAACATGATCTGGCTGTTGGAAGCCGTCGACTTATCCGGGTTGATCTCCTGGAGACTTTCCATCGCCTTCAGTGCAAACGGCGTAGCCGCATTGTCCAGCCCCAGCAGATTCGCCGAAAAATTCATCACCATATGTCCCATGGCCGGATGCCCCTTGGGCAGGTCCGGAAAAAGCTTTGCAAAAAATGGCCCCGTGATCCGCGCCAGCAATCTAACCCCTCCGGCCTGATCGGCGATCGTGATCAACCCCATAAAAAGAGCCATGATCCCTACAAGCCCCAGCGCTAAAGTGACAGCGCTATTGCAGGTCTCCAGCAATCCATTGGCCGTTTGTATCCGGTACGCCGGCCCAGCAGCCACAATCCCACCCGCCGCCGCAACGCCTCCTACCGGTGCCGCCGCCGCAACCCCACCCGGCGCCGCCACAGCCACCGGCGCGATCCGGATCGTATCCCCCACCTTCCCCGTCACCATGCTGCTAAATATCTCCTTATCCGCCGGCAGAAAGGCATAACGCACCCCCGCAACTACAATAGAGATCAATATAAAAGCCGCCCAGATCCTGCTTAAAGCCATGTCAATGTATTGTTTACGCTAAACGCCAGTAAATTACCATTAATTGCCTAATTTCGCGCCCGAAAATGTGCCGGAGATGTGCTTTTTTTAAAAGGTAGCACATCCCGGCAAACCATTAATGTCCGTCCTTCGGACAAACCGCTTCCAGCGGTTTAAACGATATAAAATTATGGCTTTACAAGCAGGGATCGTAGGATTGCCAAACGTTGGAAAATCAACACTTTTTAATGCAGTCAGCAACAGCGCCAAGGCACAGGCCAGCAATTACCGTTTCTGCACCATCGAGCCCAATACCGGTCTCGTAGACGTGCCCGACGAACGGATCGACAAACTGGCCGAACTGGTAAAACCCGATCGTACCGTGCCCACTCAGGTCGGCATCGTCGACATCGCCGGCCTCGTAAAAGGCGCCAGCAAAGGCGAAGGCCTCGGTAACAAGTTCCTGGCCAATATCCGGGAAGTAGACGCCATCGTCCACGTCATCCGCTGCTTCGAAGACGAGAACATCCTCCGCGACGAAGGAGCCATCAATCCCGTCGGCGACAAAGAGATCATCGATACCGAACTGCAGCTGAAAGACCTCGAAAGCGTCGAAAAGAAATTCAGCCGCACCGAAAAAATGCTCAAAACGGCTGACCCGAAGATAAAGGCCGAATACGAGGTCCTGAAACGCTGTAAAGACCACCTCGAACAAGGTAAAAGCATCCGCGAGCTCGGCCTGTCAAAAGAAGACAAGGCAGCCGTCGCCGACCTCTTCCTGCTCACCGAAAAACCGGTGCTGTATGTCGCCAACGTCGACGAAGCCTCCATGCACACCGGCAATAAATTCTCCGAAGCCCTGAAAGCAGCCGTCGCAGGCGAGAATGCCCAGGTGATCGTGATGAACAATTCCATCGAAGCGCAGATCTCCGAAATGGAAGACCCCGCAGACCGCGCCCTCTTCATGGAAGAATACAAAATGACCGAACCCGCCCTGAACAAGATGATCCGCAGCGTTTACAAGCTCCTGAACCTCGCCACCTATTTTACGGCCGGCGTACAGGAAGTACGGGCCTGGACCATCCAGGACGGCTGGAAAGCGCCACAAGCCGCCAGCGTGATCCACACAGATTTTGAAAAAGGCTTTATCAAAGCCGAGGTCATCGCCTACAAAGATTATATCCAATACGGATCGGAAGCCGCTGCCAGAGATAATGGCAAGCTCCGCATCGAAGGAAAAGAATATGTGGTAAAGGACGGAGACGTCATGCACTTCCGCTTCAACGTCTAACCGGTCCTGCCACACCCCTGACCCCGGATCGCCCCGACTCCACTCCCTGGCTCCGGACAACCCCTCCCAAATAAAACGCAACTGCCCACACTTTGAATAAAAAAAGCCTCCCCAACCGGAGGCTTTTGCTTTCCCCCAACTCCACCCGGTTTTTGAAAAACTAATCAATAGAAACATTTCGATAAATAGATAAATATCCGTACCTTTGTGCCACCATTTCCAAAAATCGAAACATTTAAATATAACTATTTGTGAAAAGATCTGTTTATATCATGGCCCTCGGGGCCTTTGGCATCATAACAACCGAGTTCGGGGTCATTGGCATTCTGCCCGACCTGGCCAAAGAATTTCATATTTCGATCGACACAGCTGGCTGGCTGCTCAGCGCCTTTGCCTTAACAGTAGCCCTCGCCGGACCATTCACCAATATGCTCACGGCAAAACTGAACCGTAAATTCGTCATGTGCCTGGTCCTCGGCATCTTCGTCCTGTCCAACCTCTTATCCTCTGTGGCATCCAGCTTCACTGTACTCATGATCGCCCGTATCCTGCCCGCATTCTTACACCCTGTGTTCTGGGCAGTAGCTATGACAGCAGCCGCAAAACAGGCCGGACCAAAAGACGCCCCGAAAGCTATAGCCATAGTGATGGGAGGCTTAAGTGTTGCAACGGTATTGGGAGTGCCCCTGACAACCTATATGGCTGATCTTTTTAACTGGAGAATTTCATTCGTAGTATCCGCTATCATCAACCTCCTGGCGTTTGGTGCGCTTTTCCTGTTTGCTCCATCAATGCCTGTCAGCGAAAGTCAGCCAAACCCGGTCAGCCAGATAAAAATATTACGGAATGTCCATTTATGGGTCAAGCTCCTCGCGTCCACCATCATACTCGCAGGTATGTTCGCAACCTATGGTTACCTGGCCGATTTTCTGGATAAGGTATCACATATGAACGGAGCGCAGATCAGTATCATGCTGCTGGTCTTCGGAGGTACAGGTATCATCGGCAACTGGCTTACAGGTATAGCGCTTAGTAAGAACATAACGCTTACGGTACGTCTGTCACTCATTCTGCTGGTAGTAATGCATATCCTGGCTTACCAGTTCGGCGGCTATTTTATACCCATGATCATCATTCTCTCGATATGGGGTTTTATACATACCGGAGGTTTCCTGGTAGCCAATCTTCATCTGACGCACGATATCAGAGAGCCGGAACTCGACTTTGTCAACAGCCTGCTCCCTTCTTTTTTTAACGCGGGAATTACTATTGGCACATTGCTCGGCGGCTTTGTCATCGCGAGATACGGCATTCATGAGGTCATCTGGATGACGGTGCCGTTGCTCCTACTGGCCCTCGCGCTGACCTTTATTACCGCTCCTGAGAAACGAACAGCCAGAGCGGAAGCCAGGGTCGGGCTATCATAAAAAAAGCCTCCCCGAAGGGAGGCACCTTACCTGGTCATAAGCCAAACCTAAAAAACGTTATAAGCGTAGCTTATATAATATACCCCGCCGATCGCAGGGTTGCCATACTGGCTTGTATAATAGTGGTTAGTCAGATTTGTCGCGCCCAGCTTGATCATCGACCGGATATCCAGCAGCTTGTAGCTGACCTGCGCATCCAGCGTTCCAAAAGAACTCACGGGGCCCTGGCGGAAATCGCTCTCGGTATAATAAGAGTTCTGCCAGCGATAGACCACCCCAAAGCCCCAACGGTTCTGATGTCCAAAACCGGAATTGGTCAGCCCCACATTAAACCGGAAATTGGGCGTGTTCCAATACGTCGTGAACGTCGAATCCGGATTATGAATATGGTCGGAAGACGCATTCACATCGATCGAGAAATTGTTCGGCAGGATGAATTGTAAGCTGGCCCCAAATCCATACGTGCTCACTTTGTTGGCGCTGTTCACAGAAACAGAGAAACCCCGGTAGGAATTGGGATCGCTGGGATTGATAGTAGCAGGATTGCCCGATTTGGACTGGATCACACTTACCCGCCCGATAAAATCATTGATCCGGGAGTAGTACCCATAGACATCCAGCAGGATCGTCTTATTGTATAGCCCCTTATATCCCAGTTCATAGGAATTGACCGTCTCGGGCTTGTAGGTACCGAACGTCTGCAGCTGCCCCGTATTCGCATTGATGACCGGGTTGGTATCGAAGTGATAATAATTCCTCAGCTGAGGCAGCCCGCCGATCAAAGTACCACTTCCGATATTGAGGTTGATCCACTGATTCTGGTTGGTCGGGAATCGATAGGCATTCTGGTAGGAAGCCCGGATATAGTTGTCGGGAGCCACCGTGACCACGGCCGAAACACGAGGCGTGAACTTGCCTTTGAAATTATCGTTCTTGTCATATCGCCCCGAAGCGGTCAGCTTCAGCTTATCTTCAAAGAGTTTTTTAGACAGCTGAAGATAGGCGCCATATTCATTCGTATGGATCCGGCCGGCGCTGTCCGCAAACAGGGTCCCCTGCGAATTTAGCACATACTGACGCCAGCTGGCGCCCACGATGACCTCCGCAAATTTCACATAATCCGTCAGGTTATATTGCCCTTCGGTCTGGTAGAGATTGGTGCGGTCCACAAAAAGACCTCCCTTAGGTATCGGCACACCCCGCACCTGGTCCAGCAGACTCTTGAACGCCGATGTGCCGGGTTTCGGAGCCGGACTGCCATTGGCCTGTGTAGCGTCCGCAAACTGACGGGCCTGGACATTTGCCGCCGCAGGTGTGAGCCCCAGCAAACGCCCCTGTATATAAGCCCCTGCATACTGGGGATACCAGCTGGCTGCAGGAGCAGCAGGATTATAGCTGGGCTTAATCGCTTCGTTGAGCAGTTGGGAAGTAACCGTCGCATTAAAGGCCTGACCCGAATTCTCCTGCGTCGTATACGCACGGATGAACCAGCGGTCCGACCTCAGCTCCAGCTTATACTGACCGACCTTCAGAGCCTTCAGCGAATACCGGTCACTGCCGGTGTACACCGTATTACCCGTACCATAGTTGCCAATCAGCGATAACTGAAGATTGGGCTTGAACTTATAATAAAGCCCGGCGGAGAGTTTGAGGATCTCCGTGGTAGGATTGATAATATCCGTTTCCTTGAATCCGGTACGCGAGACCGGAAAAGACTTTGACCCGTCAGCAGCGACTATCTGACCGACAGGTACGGCCAAAGCAGGATTAGCCGCGACGATCTGCTGCGCCGCCCCACCCAGGAATGGAGTGGTCGAGCCATTGCTGATATCCAATGAAGTCTCATCACCATATATATTCACCCCATTGTAATTGGGATCGGATAGACGGGTTCCCGGAATAGGATGGTTCTTGCTGCCTGTGCCGGTACCCGTATAATTAGAGCTGTCCGTAGCAACCCAGTCCTTTGCATTGACATACTGGATACCGATCTTGAAGGCAAACTTCTCACTGACCTTCTGACCCCAGCGGATGGCCGCGTTGTAATAGGCTGATGCGCCTACAGGGTCTTTCGACGTGGAAGCCAGATGCATTCCCCCCACTTTCACCTCGGCGCTGACGCCCTGGTATTTAAAAGGATCTTTACTCGTGATCAGCAACGTCCCGTTCATACCACCCGAGCCATATAAGGCGGAAGAGGCGCCGGGCAGCAGCTCCATATTATCAACGTCCAGCGAGCTAAGACCGACCACGGAGCCGACAGAGAAATTGAGACCGGGCGCCTGGTTATCCATGCCGTCCACGAACTGGTTGAAACGTGCGTTCCCGCTCCCATTGAAACCCCGGGTGGTGATGGACGTAAAGGTCAGACTCGATGACACTACGTCGACCCCCTTTATCGTCCTCATAATATCATAGTAATCGGTAGCCGGCGTATTCCGGATAGCGGCAGATCCCACCCTTTCAATGGAGACGGGTGATTCGAGGATCCGCTCCGGCACCCGGCTGGCGGCGACGACAACCTCGGTACCAAGCAGGGAGCTGGGCTTAAAAGAGATGTGCAAGGGCTGGGATGCGCTGGTGACAGAAACTTCCTGCAACTCGAACCCAATGGAAGAAAAGACAAGGGTAAGCGGAAGGGATTGGGTCGTCGTCAGCTTGAAATTTCCCCTATCGTCGGTAAATGTGCCCGAACCCGACCCCTTTATCGTGACTGAAACCGCGGGGACCCGCTCATTGCTGCCGGCATTTGTTACATTTCCTGTTATCGTCACAGAGGACTGAGAGAAGGTCTGAATAGAGCATAGGAGCAAACAGGCAATTACAGCCAGTTGAATCGGTTTTTTTCTCATTGGGCAAGTTTTCGTTGATAAGCTTTTTTGCCAGGGCCCCACCGGGAGCCTCAGGTATTACTAAAATACACATTGTAATCTTGATCTGAAAATATAATTTTGCGCCTATGAAGACTTTGCAGTTTCCCCATCAGACAAATTTCTACCGCGGTAAGGTCCGCGACGTCTATACGATCAACGATAAATGGCTGGTCATGATCGCCTCCGATCGTATCTCCGCCTTCGACGTCATCCTGCCGCGCCCGATACCCTTCAAAGGACAGGTGCTTAACCAGATAGCCGCTTATATGCTCAAGGCTACAAAAGATGTCTGCCCCAACTGGCTTGCCGATACCCCCGCGCCAAACGTGGCCATCGGTCAGAAATGCGTACCCTTTCGGGTAGAGATGGTAGTAAGAGGCAATGTCACAGGACATGCCTGGCGCACCTATAGTTCCGGAAAAAGAGAATTATGCGGCGTCCCTATGCCCGAGGGCCTGAAAGAGAATGATTACTTCCCCAACCCCATCATCACCCCCTCCACAAAAGCAGAGGTCGGTCACGACGAAGACATCTCCCGCGAAGAGATCATCCGCCGCGGCCTGGCAGGTGCCGACGACTATGCGCAACTGGAAAAATATACCCTTGCCCTCTTCCAAAGAGGACGCGAGCTGGCCGCAAAAAGAGGACTGATCCTCGTCGATACGAAATATGAATTTGGAAAGATCGGCGATACCATCTACCTGATGGACGAGATCCATACCCCCGACTCCTCCCGTTATTTCTATGCCGAAGGTTTTGAAGAAAGACAGGCAAAAGGCGAAAAACAGCAGCAGCTGAGCAAGGAGTTCGTCCGCGAATGGCTCATCGCCAACAATTTTATGGGAAAAGAAGGACAGACAGTGCCCGTGATGTCGGATGAATGGGTCGATACCATCAGCAAACGCTATATCGAACTGTACGAACGCGTTATCGGGGAACCCTTCAAGCCGCAGCCATTGAGCGATGAGGAGACTTATCAGCGGGTATTGTATTCATTGGGAAATCTCGACTCGTAACACCGGCCCCATTCGGCCCCGATTACCCGGAGCCGCACCCGGCAATCGGAGCACCCAGCCATCGCAGCTCCCAACCATCGCAGCATCGGCAATCGCCGCTAATCGGCCGCCCCGCCCTTCGGCAGCGTAAAAGAAAACGTGCTCCCCTTACCGGGTTCACTTTCTATACGCATCCTGCCCCCATTGCGGGAGAGGAATTCCTTGCAAAGCATCAGCCCCAGACCGGTGCCTGCCTCGCCTTCCGTGCCACGGGTCGTATAATAGTTCTCATCCATCAGCTTCTGCAGGCCCTCCCGGCTGATGCCCGTACCCGTGTCCTGAACCAGGACCTCGATGTGCGAACGCATCTCGCGCGCTTCTACACAGATACAACCTTCCTCCGGCGTGAACTTTATCGCATTCGACAGCAGGTTACGCAATACCAGGTTGATCATATCCTTGTCGGCATAGACGAATACCGGCCTTTCTATCTTACTCTGGATATAGATGTGTTTGGCCTCCGCCTGGAGACGCAGCAGCTGCACAACCTCCTTTGTGATCGTGGCGATGTCCAGCATCTGCGGTTTTACGGACTCCGCCTGCATCTGGCTCTTCGCCCATTGTAGTAGATTCTCCATCAATCCCGTCGTATAGGTCAGTTCACTCACGACCTCGGGGATCAACAGCTTGATCTCGTCCCCCGGCAGATCGTACAGCTGAACGTTACGGAACAGCGTACGCAACGCGTAGAGAGGCGCCTTGAGATCGTGCGCAATGACCGAAAAGAGCTTGTTCTTTAGCGTGTTCAGCTCCGTCAGCTGATTGGTCTGTTCCTCCAGCAGGGCCGCCTTCCCGGAGATATCCGCCTTCTGGCGCAAGATCTTGAGATTGCTGCGACGCAGCTGCCAGTTCTTATCCCGCGTCTGCTCCTGGTAACGCGTATTCTCATTCTTTATCAGCAAAAGACCATAAAAGATAAAGAAGATGGCCAGTAAATGATTGAAGAGATAAAAGTAAAAATTGGTCTTCTCCAGGCTGAAGTCATATTCTTTCCATTCGGTGCAGACCAGGAAATAACAAGCCATCGAAAGAGAAAAGGAAAGAATAATATTATATATATTATGCAGAAAAAAGACGGACAGTACCCCGTACAGCACAAAGAAGAATTCTATGCCGGCATCGATCCTCAGCGCATAGATCGCAGCCGTAGCTACGGGATATAACGTAAAATAGATGATCCTGGCAAATTCGTACCGCTCGTAAGTGTTTATGATAAGGACCACACCGCTGATCAAGGCAGGTGAACAGGCCACGATCCAGCCGACGGGAGGCATGTGCCCCATGTTGAACAGACCCGCAACAGGTAGGATGATCCCCGCCAGCAGCCCAAGGAAATTCATCGTATTGAAGATGCCCAGTTTCCTTTTTTCATAGCTGCCTAGAGAGGGCCTGTACCCGATGTTCCAGATATAACCACGGAAGCGGAAAAAACCTTTTACAGCTTTATGCATGGTCAGGGCCTAGTTTAGTTTTAAGGGTTCAACTGGGTACAGTGAAAACGATTTAGCGCTACTAAGTAAAAAATTATAAACGTACGTTATACACTTTTTGTTGGATTCAAAAATATCTGATTTTATTTGAAATAAAAACCACTACATATGTAGTTTTTGCACTACATGTCCGTCGGTTAAAGACAATATAGAATTGGGATAGTTTTCTGGCACTCTGTAAAAGCCAGACCAGCGCCTGTTCCGGGTCGGACAAGACTTCAAAACGGTGATGGTAGACCGCAGATTTGATTCAAAATCACGTCGTTAAGGGGCTTTCACTGTCGTGATAGAGCAGAGATCAGTCTGCCAGGGGTTCAAATAAGTTTTCCAGGACCCCATCACCCCCGCCATTCTCCCCCCTCACTCCCGGGCTTCGGCATCCCCGCTCACGCGTTCCCCCCGCTCCAAAGGCGGCCTCAGACGCGCCCTCGACTTATTAAACACCTGCGTCCCCTTATCGATCCCCTTCCGCAACTTCTCCTGCTCCTCCACCGGCAAATGTATCGTCTCCTGGCAAACCGGGCTGCAACACCCCTCATATTTAGCCGCACAGTCCGAACACTGGATGAACAGCAGATGACAACCCTCATTCCGGCAGTTCGTATGCGTATCCGCAGGTTTGCCGCACTGGTGACAGGAGGCGATGATCTCCCCGCTGATCCGTTCCCCAAGACGATCGTCAAAGACAAAGTTCTTGCCTCTGAATTTGTTCTCCAACCCCTTCTCCCTGACGGCATTGGCATAATTGATGATCCCCCCTTCCAGGTGGAAGACATTGGTAAAGCCCTGGTGAAGCAGGTAGGCGCTGGCCTTCTCACAACGGATCCCGCCCGTACAATACATGATGATCTTGCTGTCTTTCTTGTCTTTCAGCATATCCGCAGACATGGGCAGCTGCTCGCGGAAGGTATCGGAAGGCACTTCCAGCGCATTCTCAAAATGCCCGACCTCATACTCATAGTGATTGCGCATATCCACGACAATGGTCCCGGGGTCCTCCGTCAGCTGATTGAAGGTCTCGGCATCCACATATTGCCCCTTACGGCCCATGTCAAATGCCGGGTCCTTGATGCCGTCGGCGACTATCTTGTCCCTGACCTTGATCTTCAGCACCCAAAAGGACTTTCCATCATCCTCAACGGCAATATTAAGCCGCAGTTCCTGCATATGCGGCAGACTGCGCAGGTATGCCGCCAAAGCTTCAAAGGAGGATGCCGGGACGCTGATCTGTGCGTTGATGCCCTCCGCAGCCACATAGATCCGGCCAAAAACCCTTAGGGCCTCCAGCGAAGTATACAATTGATCCCGGAAAACCTTTGGATCGGCAACAGGAAAATAACGGTAAAAAGAAAGAGTGGTACGCGGTTCAGCTTCCTGGTAGAGACGCTCTTTCAGCTCCTTCTGGGAGACTCTATTGTGTAAGACGGGCATAACCCCGCAAAAATACAAAAAACTCCGCTTATCGCCGCCGCTGCCAGCCGCCGCAACCCACCACCCGGCTCACGCCCTGGCCGCCGCAACCTATCGCTGCCGCCGGTCCCGCGGGCTCCCACCCAGCAATCCCCCCAACCCTACCCTGATCCCACTCTGGTAATATCGCCCATTCATCCACGATCCCACCCAATCCACCCTCACCAGCTTGAATATATTCTCGATCCCTCCAAAAACCTCCTCATAATGATTATTCCCATTCACATAGAACGCACTGGCCCCCCCCACCAAAAACCAGTTCAGCTGCCGGAACGGCGGTATCTTATTCGTCAGGAAACCATTAAAGTGATGCTCCACATGCCCTACAGCATAAAAATTCGCCGTAGTGCTGTTCGCATAGTAAGGCGCCAGCTGAAAACTGTTCAGATACTCGCTCGCCACGATCGTCTGGTTCCCATTAAAGTGCTGATAGTCCTGTATGTACACACTGCGCGTATTCAAAAACCCACCCACACCAAACCGATATTTCAGCTCTCCCCTCAATTTCAGATTCACATCGTCAAACACCGAGAACCGCCATTTGTCAAAGTTGACATCACTGCCCAATATTCCGCTCCACCCCTTCTGATATTCCAGCGATAAGGTCGGATACTTCGAACCGATAGACATCTTCCGCCTCGGGAATTCGATAAATTGCTGCCCCGGCTGGTATTCCACATTCACAGTAGTGATCACCGCCTGATGCCTCGAAAATTGAGCACCCGTCAGTTCAACCGGGTAGTTCGGCGTGAATTGGGTCGTACTCGTCTTCGCCCAGGTATAATCCGTCGTATTGTCGATAGGGAGCCTGTCCTCATAACGCGCCTTTACCGTCAGCCTCAACCCATTGTCCAAACGCCTGTTTGAACCGATTTCCGCAAAATAGTTCTCATAGATCTTCATATAGTTCCTGCCCCGCAGCAACGTATAAGCCGAGTTCAGCACCTCGCTGATAGGGTTCTCCGCGTTGAACTGCGATACCCTCTTCCCCCCCGACAAAGACCAGGTCTGCGCCGAAGAGCTCACATCATCCCCATCCCGCTCGAACGATCGCTTCGACCAGTTCAGCATGCCCCAGGCATTCAGATGCGTATTGTGAAACCCATAACGCAGATGCGGAGAGAACCGCAGATACGATCCGTTCTTCAATCCCTTGCCCACCGATCCCGATAGATTCAGATCGATGCCCTCTACCGTATTATACCCCACGCCCGTCAGCAAAGGATCGAACGTATATTGCAAGGGCCTCGGCATCCGGTAGTCGCTGCGGTCAAATCCGGACCAGAAGATCTGCCCAACCTTCACCGGCCCCTGTTTACGAAGCAGGGAGTCCCTGTTCGCCTTTGTCCCACCAGAGTCCCGGTTGTATTCATAGATGCTGTCCCGGATCGTATAATTCACCTTCTCATCGGGCTCCAGCGGCAATGGCCGGATAGAGTCCCAGTAGGCCTTTGTCTTCTTGTTGACAGCCGTATCATAACGCACCAGCACATTGTTAAAGAATTTCCTCTTCCATCGCGGGTTTACATCATAGTCGTTGTAGACATTCACAAGATTGCCAACCGCCTCGATCCCAAAAATGTTGAACGTAAAATAGACGACCTGGTCCTTAACCTGCCACACGGCATTCTTGCCGGCACGACCGCCCCCCTCGCTCACCGGCGCATGGATCTGCCTTATCTGCAGCGTATCCAATATCTCCAGTTGTGAAGATTTCAGCAGCAATAAATCCAGGCTATGGATCCGCCACTCACCATCTACTATGTCGATCGTTCCCGAAAAAAGCGGCTCGTATTTCCGACGGGGAATAACCTGTATCTTATTCACTTCCTTCCCCTCTTCGAAAAAAGACCCCAGATATTTATACCGGTAGTAGTTCAGCGCTGCATCCGCTATAGGCGAGATGAACCCCCTCGGGTTAAGCCTGTCCGATAACACCACCACGTTGTTGGAATAAAAGTTGATAAACGTCGGAAAGCCAAGCCCATATCCATTCGAGCCGCTCTCCCTTCCGGACAGCACCTCCAACTTTACTTTGCCAGGCCGTTTGAACGCCACTTTCGTCAGGTTCTCTGACAGGTAAATGATCCCCTTCCCCGCCGAGTCGACCCCCATTTCCTTCTTGTCCTTGTCCTCGATTACCTGACCCAGCACCCTCTTTGGCAGCTTCCTCGTTCGTATCAGCGTCTTGATATATGCCTCGCAGGTAAAAGAGTCCAGCGGTTCCTCATAGTCCCTTCTTTTTTTAATGGCATGCCGGATGATGTCATAGGCCGGGTCTTCGCCGCCGGGACGCACCACCACCTCCGCCATCGACAGTTGTAGGGGCGTCAGACTGAAGTCCAGCACAAGCGCTTCCCCACCCACCGTGATCTTTTTCTCCTGCCGCGTATAGCCCACATACTGGCAGACGATGGTATAGGAGCCCGGCGCCAGATCGAGGACGAAACGCCCTTCAGAGCCGGCCGTGACTCCCCTCGTCGTGCCCTTTACCAAAATGGAAGAGTAAGGAAGGGAATTTCCCTTATCGTCTCTAACGGTGCCGGTAATACGCGTCGCATAGACACCCGCAAAAGAGAGCAGAACCAGCACGGTCAGGATAAGATGACGTAACATCAAAAGATTTTAACGGGCTGCTTTTAAAAATGACCCCGTGATCGCAGCTCCCCCGCCCACCAGGGCGCCCACAAAGGCCGTGACAAGGATCAGGGCGACCACCGACCCGCCCAGCGGAAGGATCGCAGCGATCTTTGCTGACAAAATGCTCTTGTTCAACTGATCGATCCCAAAAGCCAGTCCTCCCCACAAAAGAAAAATAGCAAGGAAACCCGCAAAAAAAGCCTGCAATGGCCTCAACGGGATCAGCGCGCTGACAACGAACGCCGCCACCGCTATCGTCCACCAGGGCAGGAACAGCCCGCAGACAAAACTCAGCAGGGCGATCAGTAAAATGGAGATCAGAAATTTTATCATCGTCGACTTTCTTTAATTATTAAAATGCATAACCCATTTCACCCGTTTGTCCTTTGTGTCATCCTGCGTCATCACCCATAAACCAAAATAATTCCCGGCAGCCCAGGTATCAATAAAGGTATCATAATAAGGACTGCCCGGATTACCACTCTGCCCACCCGGATAGACCCCATAAGCCTCCGTCTTGCTGGTCAGCTGCACGATCATCCTCCAGCTGGGACCATGGAACTGCTTGGCCGCATTGATGCAATGGACGCCTCCGCCGATAGGCAGATGGGTACGGCTCAGCTGCGGCAGTCGCAATAAATGCCGCGCCCAGGTGTCCTTGTTCTTTGCCCAGGTGAGGTTATCGCTCTTCTCGTCCTTCTGCAGTAAGGGAACGACCTTCAGAAATGCATCCGTAACCTGCTCGCCCAGGGTCTCTTTTTTATCCTTAGTATCGATATTGTCGATAAAAGACCAGGCCGAATCCTTCAGCAACGCCTCCAGCACCGTACTTTCATGAGGCGGATGCAGCGCCAGCGTCGTCTTTGAGAATTCATCGTCAAGGATATTTTTCAGCAGCTGACTCCACCAGTATTTAAAGATGACAGGGCCCTGTTCGTCCGGATTGTTAGTAAGATTCCACTGACGGAAGGTATTGAGATAAGCCGTCGCCTTATCGTCCAGTTTCGACCGGTCGATATTCCTCAGCAGCAGCGGACGCGCCATCTCCGCAAAAACATCAAAATTGCTCGTCTGCATCTTCATCATATCTGCAGGCGTTATGGAATTCATATTGTTCAGTATACGGTTGATGATCAATCCCCGGTAGATGGGAAAATCGCTTCCCAGGTAATAAGGATAGGTAGAGTCCACTGGCTCCTGGTTGGCACTGCTCACAAAACCACGGTCCCCGGCCGTATCGATGATCATATAAGGATTCTCATCCCTGGCGATAGTGTCCTGCCACATATAGGAACTGTCTTCCCCCGGCATGACAAAAAGCCCCTGCCCCTTCCATTTCGCAGGAAATATGCCCTCCTGCCGTATCGCGACCTCTCCCCCCTTGTCCGCAAAAACAAAGTTCTGCCCGGGACATTTAAAGGTCTGTAAAGCCTCCTTATAGTCATTGTAATTCCGGATCGATTGAAAACGGCTGAAAGTGCTCAGCTCATTGGACGTATCCGCAGCCTTCCAGCGGACCGCATAACTTCGGCTGGAAGCGATGTCGGAATATCCCGTATAGGTCGGATCGAACATCACCGGCCCAAACACCGTGGTCGCAACCGTATCAAAATAAGTAGCCGCATCCTTTATCTTTATCGTATCCACCCGCATATCGGCAGCTTTCCAGTTCCCGTTGAACCAATACTCCCGACGGCTTTCGTCCTTGAACTTTATATTGTAGTAGTCCCGGACATCCCGGCCCGCATTGGTGATCCCCCAGGCGCAATTGTCATTAAAGCCGATGATGATAAAAGGGGCTCCGGGAAAGCTCACCCCATAGGCATTATAGTCCGGCGTATGGATCTGCATCTGGTACCAGATAGAAGGCAGGTTGGTGCTGAGATGCGGATCGTTGCAAAGAATGGGCGCATGACTAAGTGTTTTCCTCCCGCTGACAGCCCAATTGTTGCTGCCATTGTCTTTCTCCGGCTTGAGCTCCCCGTCTGTAACGGTTATCGGGTTATTGAAATACAAAGAATCGGCAGTAGCCGGCGCCTTTGGCACAAAGCCCGGCGGCAGGAACCGCTTCCCCTTAGGAATGATAGGATCAAGGCTGTCCTGGATAGCAGGATAGAGCTTGGCAAAATCCTCCTTGCTGAAGAAGCTCTTGGCATTGGTCATCTCAAAATCGTTGTCCCCTCCGGCCAGGTCATAGGCCATATACTTGACAAACAAGGCAATCTTGAGATTGGTCCAGGGCTCCGGCCGATAATTGAGCAGCTTGTATTCCAGCGGCAGATCGCTTTCCTTCAGCTGGCTGATCCAGGCATTGACACCCGCAGTATAGGCATCACAGTCTTTTTTAGAGCTACTGTCCCTTTCCATCTCCGCCAGGGCCGCCTGTGCAGCCGTCACCATGCCGAGACGACGCATCGCCCGGTCATATTTCAGATAGCCGTTATCCTTACCCGCGCCAAGCACTTCGCTAAGCCTGCCCGCAGCAGCAAATGTCTGGAATTCCATCTGCCAGAGACGAAACTTTGCGTGCAGATATCCCTGTATGTAACAGGCATCCGCTTCATTGCTGGCATAAACATGGGGAACAAGATATTCATCGAAATAGACATCCCCTTTACCGGCTAATCCGGGCAAGGTCACCGACCCGGAAAAATCCGTTCCTACGGCTTCTGCATTCTGCCAGAAACCATGTTGGGGGCTAAGAAAGCTGCCAAGTACAGGTGTCTTTTTCAGATCACCCCATTGGCGGTTAAGGCATACTATCAGTCCGGTGGTCAGAAAGAGAGAGATTAGAAATGGAACAATTCTCATACCGGTTGGTTTCGGCCAAATGTAGTTTATTTTTTCAAATCTCCGAAAGTGCCTGAAAACCGAAAGTGCCTGAAAGTGCAAAGTGGACCAAAGGTTCACTAGCCGAAGGCTCGAAATAACTACCACAAAATGGTATTGTTACTCTGCCTTTATCGTAGCATTTTTGCTTAAGTAAAAGCAACGCACTTACCACAAAATAACTTCTCGCTAACCAACAACCTTTTTGCAAACTTAGTTCAGGTGGTTCAGGTAGATGATAGGCCGGTTCCGGAAACGGGCCGGCTTATATTTCCCAATGTCTCAGTAAACACCGAAACCAGCCTTTCCAGATCATTATCAGTGTTGAACGCGTGCAGCACAATGCGTAGCCGCTCGCTGCCCGCCGGTACCGTAGGAGACAGGATTGGACGAACATCCAATCCTGCTTCCTGCAGACGGGTCGCCATTTTCTTTACGGCTTCATTACCCGGAACTACCACTACCTGGATAGCCGTCGGACTGTCCAGCCGCTGATAGCCAATATCCGCATTCCTGAACAAAACAATATTCCTGCGCAGTCTTTCCCTTTCAGTACTCAACTCCGGCAGCAGCCGGTATGCCGCCGCAATAGCTTCCACGCTGACCGGAGGCAACGCTGTAGTATAAACGAACGACCGCGAGAAGTTGATCAGATAGTCCCTCAATAGTTCACTCCCCAGTACAACGGCGCCATGACAACCCACCGCTTTTCCAAACGTATGGATCCGCGCAAGAATGTCCTCCTGTAACCCCAGCTCCTGTACCAGCCCTTCCCCTTTCGGACCGACGATCCCCGTGGCATGCGCTTCATCGACGATCAGATGCGCATTGAATCGGCGGCAGAGGGCCGCCATCTCCCGCAGGGGAGCCAGGTCGCCATCCATCGAAAAGACCGATTCGGTTACCACAAAACAGGTCCCGCCGGAAACAAGGGTCAATTTCTTCTCCAGCTCCACCAGGTCATTATGCGCAAAAGAAAAGGCACGGGCAAAAGAAAGCCGTATCCCATCCCGGATAGAGGCATGACAAAGCGAATCATATAAGACCGTGTCCCCCTTCTGCGGGATACAGCTCAGCACACCCAGGTTGGCATCATACCCGGAGTTAAAGATCAAGCCCGCGCGCGCAGCATGAAATTTGGCCAACGCCCTTTCCGTCTCCTCCACAAGCGCATAGTTCCCCGCGAGCAAACGCGATCCCATACTCCCATGCCGCAACCCACCCAGCGACCCCGACCCGCCCAAAGACGCCGGCTCACGCAAGGGCGTCATCGCCTTACCGATCAACCCTTTTGTCGCGATCCCGAGATAATCATTCGAACAAAAATCCACCTTCCCCTCTGGCAGCCTTAGCTGCCGCAAAGCATTATCCCTCCTGCGCTCCTCCAGCTTCTTATTCAAAAAATCCTCGGAAAGCATACTCAATTTTCCGGCAAACCTACATAAATCCAGGGAATACCTATTTTTGCCGGATGGAAACCGCTCCCGAACAAAAAAACATCCTCGGCCTCCAGTTACCAACAGATCCCCGCTGGGTCGACCTGGCAGCCATCGGTCTCGAAGCTATCCTCACCGACCACGCCTGGTGCGAACAAAAGGCAGCCACCAGCTGCATCTCCCTGATCCAGCGTTACAGCGCCAAAGACAAACTCGTACAGGACCTGTCCCCCATCGTTACCGAAGAATGGGGCCATTTCCGCCTCGTACTGGCCGAACTGCAAAAAAGAGGCCTCCGCCTCGGACGCCAGCGCAAAGACATCTACGTAAATCAATTGATGGAATTCCAGGAAAAAGGCGGTAATGAAGACCAGCGATTCCTTGACAAACTTCTCATCTTCGCCCTGATCGAAGCCCGCAGCTGCGAACGCTTCAAAAGACTCAGCGAAGGATTGGAAGACCCCTACCTGCGCCAGTTCTACCGCCGCTTCATGGAAAGCGAAGCCGGACATTATCATTTATTTATCGAGCTGGCCGAAACGTATATCGACAAGACGCTTGTCAGGAACAGATGGAAAGAATGGTTGGATTACGAAGCAAAGATCATGGAGTCAGGCGAAGTACGCGGCGACAGGATCCACTAAACTATGCCCCCTAATTTCTTAATGTAATCCTCCACATACTCCCCTATCCGCTTCCTGCGATACTGCATGATAAACCTTGGATGCGCAAGCGGAACGATCTCTTTAAAAAACCCATGCTTTGTATTGATCCTGCTGAAATATTTAAAGTTCGTCCCCTCCCCTAAACAAAAACAGGTCGTATACGTCGGCATCGTCTCCAGCTGAACCCGTATACATTTCAGCATGAACGGCTCAAAGTCCTTTATCAATTCCTTGTCGTCATAATAGTTGAGATTCTTCCCATGCTTCACAAAACCCAACGGTGACATCCCCGTGATAAAGAACTGGCCAAAAAAGGCCTCCACGCCCCCATACCCATGGATCACCCGATAGACAAAATCCGCAGATAACTCCCCCTTCTTTTTCATGTCATTGGGAATCCCGCATTCCGTCTCCAATCTTACCGGATCGGTAAAAGGCACCCCCGTTAACCCGGCCCCATGCCGGCCCGGATTGATGCCGAAAATGAAGGCTCGCGGCCGCACATCCGAATAGAACTTCTCGTAGAACAAAGTAGCCAGCTTCAATGTCTCCGGCTGCTTATACGGATTCATGATCTCTATCCCATCCCCCATGGCAAAACGGGGACGAAGGTTCTTATAAAAATGAAGAATGGCCGCAGCCTGCGTATCAAATGGTCCGGGCATATTTGACAAATTGCCGCAAAATTACCATTTAATCATTATCCTTCACAGCCGCGGCTTTAATCTTTATCCCCCGCAGCCGCAGCCTTGAAAAAAGCCGCCCTCACCGGCGCCGGCACGGATGAGTTCTCCCCCTTTGCATATTTCCAGATGATTTCATTCATTACCGCGTCGGGCACCCTATCTTCTTTTGAAAAATCGAGTTTGCCGGATAAGATCGACAGCCTGTTCTCTTTGACATTCTTTTCAGTCAGGTCTACCTGTGCCGGCAGCGCCACGAATCCGGTGGATTGCGGCTGTTTTGCAAAGCAGCGCCACATTGGGGTCGCAGCCGCATCATATTGGGTCATAGGCGGCATTCCCAGGATCAGCTCGATCGTGCGAAGGACGGAAGAGGTGGAGTAATTGGTGTGATCGACGAAGCCGCGTTTTACAAAGCCCCCCGCAATGTAGGCCGGTGACCGATGGGCGTCGACGTGATCGGGTCCGGCCTGCGCATCATCTTCCAGCACGAAGACAACACTTTCGTTCCAGATGGGCGTTTTGCTCAGGTGCTCTATAAACAATCCGACTGCCAGGTCATTATCCGCCACATGTGCAAAGGGTGTAGGCCTTCCGATCGCTGTGCCTTCGGTATGGTCGTTGGGAAACTTCACCGTACACAGCCGGGGCACTGCATTTTCCGCCAGCAACGAATCAAATTCCCTTTGCCACAGATAGCAACGGCTGGTATCCCTGATATTGCCATTAAAACTCGGGTAGTAGGGACATACATGCCCCGCTAAAGAGGCTACCTGGGGTTCAAATTTGTTATTGGAAAATTCGCCGTAGGTCCTGAAGGGGATGCCGGACCGTTTGCAATCATCCCAGATATATCCGTCTTTATTATTAGCCACTTCCCGCATGCCCGAAGATGCTTCTGTACCTCCTCTCCTGCCATAATAAGAAGGCCAGGTCTTTTCGAGGAAGTCTGTGGCATAGGCGCCCATGCTCCAGTTATGGCCATCGGAGCTGACTTCACCATCTACATAGAAATTATCCAGCAGAACGAATTGTTTAGCCAGGGCATGTTGGTTAGGCGTGACTTTTTCG
This sequence comes from Puia sp., assembly GCA_035492595.1. Classification (GTDB taxonomy): domain Bacteria; phylum Bacteroidota; class Bacteroidia; order Chitinophagales; family Chitinophagaceae; genus Puia. The sequence continues at coordinate 5,334 of DATJJA010000073.1, read as the reverse complement.
CCAAACAATACCAGGTCCTTATCGCCATTTCCTTCCGGCATATCACCCAGCACCTGGTCATAGGTCCTGTTCTCTTTGATAATATAGAAGACATATTTAATAGGTGATCTGCCTCCGATCTTCTGCGGGATGGGGTTACCAGCCTCACCTTCCGCCTGTCCTTCCTCTTCTTTCCGATAGGGTGTGTTCTTATATACCGCCTGGGAGTAAACAGCCATTTGTTTGTCGTCGGGAACATCGACGATCTCCAGGTCTCCTTTGAACATGCCGGCTATGTATTGTACTTCGACGGGTTTATTGGGGATGCCTTCATGCAGCACGACGGGTTGACTCTTCGCCATGGGATTCGGTCCATGTGGATTGGCAAAGCCCGTAAGCCCCTTTCCATTGGTGACGAACAGTTTGTTTCCCGCGGTCCGGACACAGGTGGTATACCAGCCGGCGGGAATAAATCCCTTTGAGACGCTGTTTCCGGGCTTGCTGACGTCGAACACCGCCAGGCAATTATTGTCTGCGTTGGCAATATACAGGGTCTTCTCGTCGTGGCTGAGCGATACGCCATTGGTTGTCGAACCGCTAAGTTGAGTCGTGTATAGTGCGGCATTCAGCTTCTCCAGCACTTTTCTCTTTTTGATGTCGATGACCGAGACGCTGTTGTCGTTGGAATTGGCGACATAGAGATAGGTCCCTTTTGCGGTGAGGCACATATCATTGGGGTTGTCGCCAACGACCACGCTGTCGATCATCCTGTTCTCACGGGTATCATAGATCAAAATTTTATCGGCGGCCCAGGCGCTGATATATAATTCTTTCTTGTCAGGCGACAGCAGGCAGGTATATGCTTCGCCATCCAGCGGCAGCTGCTGTACTATCGCCTTTGTTCTCATATCCACGACGTAGAGACTGTTGTCTTCCTTGGTTACGGTATAGAGCAGCTGGCGGCGATCGTCAACTGCGATACCATCGGGGGAGATCTTTTTAGGCCAGGGGGCGCCGAGCGGGAAGGTATCGACGGTATTGAGTTTTCCATCTTCAATGGCATATTTCAGGATCCAGTTGTCATTGCCGCCCGAAGCGTATAGATATTTCTCGTCGCTGCTAAAAACTATCCCGCCCCAGCTTTTAGCAATGATCTTATTATCCAGGATCTTTTCAGTTTTTGTGTCTATCAGTTGTAAGGATTGCGTACTCTGGCCGTTGTTGGTGACGGCCAGTAACCGCTGCGAGGAACTGACCGCGATATTCAATGGAAGATCCCCAACTGTCAGGTGCCGGCCGGCCGGTGTGATGCTCCATCCATTCGGCAGCCGGACCCGATGACTTTCCAGTGTCGGCAGATCGACAAAACCGCCAAGACCGGAAACAGATGCCGCTGGAACAGATCCGGGCTGCGCAGCCGGAGCCTGCGCATTCGCCGTAAAAAAAGACAACAGCAAGAATACTGTCACCAATGATGATAAAGACTTGCTCGCCTCTCTTCGCTCGCGAGCGCCGATCGGGCTCTGCCCGATCAGGGAACTGCTATTTTTGTGCATAACCAGGAAAACTAATTCTTTTTAATAATAAATACCGCCGGCACCGGCCGCTCCCCTTCCTTGTCAGAAGGCTTTATCGTCTCCTTCCCATTCACCAGCATACAGCTGCTGCCCCCGCCATCGAGATTCAGGGCCTCATAACAACCCAGGTCGAACAGCACCTTCGCTTCCTCCGCCAACGTTACTCCCGAAGCCACACCCGGTGTCCGCCCCTGCACAGCCAGCACGATAATACGGCCATCCCGCGTATATCCCATCGCACTACGGGGATGAATATCCTTCTCCCCTTTTATAAAAAGCCCTTCCTCTTCATTCGTGACCCGGATCTTCCCGTCATGGACCAATACCGGTCCCCCGCCAACAGCCGTCTCCATCTTCCACTTCCGCCAGTGCGAATTATTCATCGCCTCCAGCTTCGGTACCGAATCCATCCCTTCCGAAACAACCGGCCCATCCTCAAAAGCATAGGCCAATGCATGGGTAGAGTCCGTAAAGATCCACGCCACATCCGCCTTACGGGAACTGCTGATCCCCAGCGCGCTGCGCGTCGTATAGATATAAGAGACCACCGGCTCCTTTCCCTTATGCCGCCTCGAAGGCTGGTTCCAGGCCAGCATCTTCCCATCCTTCACCACCAGGTTCAGATTCCCATTGGTCTTAAAGGAAAAGAACGACGTATTGATCACCAGCAACGGCTGCTGCTCCTGCTGATAATACTCAGAAGGCCTCAGCCGCTTCCCATACCCCACCTGCGAAGTAAACAATACCGACTTGTCCTTCAACGGTACGGAGACATAATAGGCGATCTCCGGACGCCCCTTCAGCGAGTCTGAAGTCCGATAGACATGCATCGAAGCCGGCAACGGCCCAAAGTCCGCATCCACAGCCGTCCATTTCCAGGGCGCCCCACCCGAACCACTATCCACCGCCTTTTCAACCTTTACAAAATTATCCGGATCCTGCTGCCCCTTCACCTGCGCAGTAACAACACCCCCAACGACCAGCGCCGCAATAAACAACAAACTAAGTTTTACCATCCTGTATTCTGTTTTAAATTCGGATTAAGAACGATCTCACTGCTTGGAATAGGGTCATAATACATCTTATCATCCCAGACCCTGGGTATATTGGCCAGCCAGGTAATATTGCCGGTGCTGCCCTGGGTCAGGGTCACCGTTTTGTTATCGATGAGATAATAATATACACCTTTTATCGCACCCGATGTCGGCGTAGCCGTAACAAACGATACATTCAATACGCCATCTCCGTTCATAGCATACGGTGTATTGAGCTGTGGAACATACACACCATTATAAGGCATATTCATCAGCTTACCCATCTTCCAGCGGCGGATATCATCAAAGCGGAAACCTTCCAGCATCAGCTCGACACCCCTTTCCCTCCTGATCTCCAGTAATACAGGATCGGATATCGTGTTCAAAAAATAAGCCGCCATATAAGGATCAGCAACAGTAGGCATAGAGGTATTGGAAATACCGGCACGACTCCTCAGCAGACCGATCGTATTATTCCAGTCTGTGGCAGTGAAGGTGCCCAGTTCCTCCTTAGCCTCAGCCAGGTCAAGCAACACTTCCGCAAAACGGAAGATAGGAATGGAATTGTTGTTCTGCGAGTTGACGTTGATCGCCGGATTATCCACACAGAATTTCAGCGGCTGATAACCGGTGAAAGTATAGCTATAATCAGGCGGAGCCGAAACACCGGTAGAGTATTTATATCCGTTGCAGCGTATAGTTTGCTGCATGCGGAGATCCCTCTGCGCCGTTTCATTCGGAAAGCTGATGGTATCGAAATTAGGCTGATCCGTGAACCGGGAGCCATCCTTATTCAGATAAGTATCCATAAAGGACTTAATGGGACTCGTACGATTGCCCAGCGTGGTACTGGTAAAGTAAGCATTGGCATTATGCCATAGCTTCAACCCGTCGTTGTATACAAAAGCAAGTATAACTTCATCGGAAAACGGAGTAGAGGTCGTGAACACCGCCCTGTAATCGGATGCCGGACTGCCCGTCATATGCAGTTTGTAATTCCCCGAATTGATCAGCTGAGTAGCAGCATCCACCGAATAATTGAACCAGGTGGCGGCAGAGCCCGTAAGCCCCAGCTCGGTATGATATTTCCGGAAACTGCCTTCGAAAAGGCCGACCCTGGCTTTCAATGCCAAAGCCGTCCATTTGGTGATAGTCGAACAGCCATTGTCCTTGGCCGCCGGAGCATGAGCTATCGCATAGTCCAGGTCCGCTTCGATAGAGTCCATTACCAGTGTTCTTGGATCCTGTGTCTTGTACAGGGAAGAATCGGTCGTGCTCAGCGCGCTGCCGACCCAGGGAACATTCCCAAACTCCTTGACCATATTATAATACCACCAGGCCCGGAAGAATCGCGCTATCCCCGAATACGTATTCCGGATGGAATCTGCAATAGCAGGGCTGGTATTATTCTGCAGGAAATAATTGATATTCCTCAATTCAGGCCAGGACCCGGTCGCCCCGGTGGCTCTTGACCAGGCATTAGCGTTGACAGGATTATTGGCGCTGGCCTGTGCTGTCATTATCAACGGAGGATTGTTCCCTGAGATATAATCGGAAGTATTATCCCCGGTAAAAATAGCATTGGCATTCGGCATCTGGTATACATAGAAGGAATTGGTGTATAACTGCAGATCCCCGACTGTTTTAAAGGACGATGTTGGATTAAGGCTGGTAAAAGGCTGTTTGTCCAGGTACTTGGAACAGCCCTGTAATGCTCCTGCCACGATGAGCAGTAAAATGATCCGTTTACTTAAGTTCATACGTATTCAGTATTACAGTTTAATTTAAAATGTTAAGTTTATCCCTGCCGTAAAGGTCTTCAGCATAGGATAGGAATAACCGTTGCCACTGGTCGCACTTACCTCCGGATCGGATCCATTGATGACCTCTGGGTCAAAGTTGGCAGCATATTTATGCAGGGGAGTAAAGGTGAACAGGTTCTGTCCGCTGAAATAGATCTTGGCGCCCGCTATCTTTGCTCTGTTACACAGTTCAGTTGGCAGACTGTAGGAGATATTGAGGTTCTTCAGTCGTACATACGCGGCATTCTGCAAATACCTGCTCTGCACTACCGCCAGTTCACGCGTGCCGCTCAGGGCTACATACCCCCGATACCTGGGATAATAGGCATTGGGATTACTCGTTGACCAGACGTCCTTCATCATATAAGCAGGCATTGCTTCATAAGGACGGTTGTACTGTCCCCAGAAATTGCCGGCTTCTATGCCAGGCCACCAGTTCTGCTTCCCAACACCCTGGAAGAAGGCCGATACCGATATCCTCTTCCAGGTAGTTCCCAGGTTAACCCCAAATAAATATCTTGGAGATGCATTGCCCAGAATTTTCAGATCCCCATGATCGGCAAGTGTATTCTTGCCGTTATTGATCACTCCCTTATTATTGATATCCTTAAATTTAATATCTCCGGGCATGATGACGTTGGAGTTGCTGACCGTGAAATAGGACTGGTTAGCATGATTGTTTATATCCTGCTGGGACGTGAACAGACCCTCGGTCTGGAAACCCCAGATCTCACCCGGATGCATCCCCTTATAATACGTGCTTGGCGTCAGACTGTATGGAACGTTATAAGGAATGATCCCTGTTGGATTATAGAATTTCGTGATGACGGACGTATTATCCGAAAGCACGACACCCACTGTGAAGCTCCAGTCCTTTGTGATATTACTATGCCAGGAAGGCGAGAACTCCCATCCCGAAGTCCTCAGGTTGGCATTGTTGCC
>DATJJA010000072.1:0-17650 GCA_035492595.1 Puia sp. | reverse complement strand
CACCCATGACACTGTTACCGTCACAAAAGTTGACACGCTAACAGATACCTTGTATGCTACTAAACCTGATCCCACTGTTAATCTGAACAAAGGACTTTTGCTTTATTTGCCTTTCTCCGGAAATATCGCCGATTCAAGCGGTAATAACAATCCCACACAAGCAGTAGGTTCCGTTCTGACTTATGACGCACACGGCTATGCTAACAGTGCTTTTGGAGGTACCGGGCATGGAGAAAAGATCTATGTCACCAATAATGGCTCCATCCAATTCGATACGGCTTATACCCTGTCTTTCGGTTTCATGGTCAGCGATACGGTCGCAAATCAGACCTTTTTCAGCATGATCGAACCTACAACCGGTGTCGGACCAAGCTTCTTTTACGGCAATTCCCGTCCCTCCGTCGCCACCGATATTTTCGGTACCGAAGACATTACGCTCGGATGCGACAGCTATGGCAAGAACGATAATTACAATCTTGCTGACACTACCACGTTTTCGCCCCTGCCCAATGCCTGGTACAATGCGATCTGCGTATACCATAAAGGCACCAATCAGGTCTATATCAACGGCAAATTGATCTCTACAAAAACAGGGATCGGCACCAGCGCCAATCTTTGCCCGGCCTCCAAGATCATCATCGGAGCATGGTGGGATGGAGATCCACAGTCATTCACAGGAAAGCTGGACAACTTCCGTCTGTACAACCGCGTCCTTACGCCAAACGAGATCGTAAAGCTCTCCTCGAGCTATCAGGTCACGTCCAACAGCGTCAGGCCGGTACTGCATACCAACTAAGATTGGCCGCACAACCATCAATAACTCAATTTGTTCAAAGAGTCCCCTTGCGGGACTCTTTGCTTTTTTGGCCTCATTGTTGTCTACCAGATCATGGGTCACGACCCCTAAGAAGGATTACACTATGGGCCGATTAATCATAATATCCAACCGTCTCCCTTTCTCGCTGGACAGAGAAGGCGATAAGGTAAGCCTCCGGCAGAGTTCCGGCGGCCTCGTTTCAGCTATCAAGAGTTATTTTGAGGATACCTCTTCGCAAAGAACCGATCTGACCGGGAAAATGTGGATCGGTGTGGCGGATTTTCCCCAGGACGACTGGGACCAGGTGGCTGCCGCCCATGCCGCTGAGCAGGACTTTGAGATCGTTCCCATTTTTACGGATAAAGACTTGTATGACAAGTACTACAACGGGTTTTCCAATTCGGTGCTCTGGCCCTTATTCCACTATTTTTCCTCCCTGGCGGATTACGACCAGTCTTACTTTGATGCCTATGTGCAGGTGAACCAGCAGTTTGCCGAAAAGATCGTCCCGATCCTCGAACCCGGCGACCAGGTCTGGATCCATGACTACCAGCTGATGATACTGCCCCACCTGCTGCGGCAGAAAAGACCCGAGACGACGATCGGTTTCTTCCTGCATATCCCCTTTCCTTCCTACGAGATCTTCCGGCTTCTGCCTACCGAATGGAAGAAGACCCTGCTACATGGCGTCATGGGCGCCGACCTCATCGGGTTTCATACCTATGACTATGTACAGCATTTCCTCCAGTCGGTAAAAATGCTGCTGGGAGTGGACAACTACTTCCATAACCTGCAGTACCAGGACCGTCTCGTCCGGATCGACCTGTTCCCCATCGGCATCGATTATAATAAATTCCAGCAGGCGGCCAGCGATCCCGAAGTGGAAGAGATCCGAAATAAAATAAGGTCCGACATCGGAGACAAAAAGATCATCTTTTCCGTCGACCGCCTCGACTATACCAAGGGCCTGATGCAGCGGCTCAATGGCTTCGAATATTTTCTTGAACGTTACCCCGAGTGGAAGGAGAAAATGGTCTTTATCCTGAATATCGTTCCCTCACGGGATACCATACCTGCATACAATGATCGAAAGAAGAGTATCGAAGAAAAGATCGGCACCATCAACGGCCGCTTCTCCACTATCAGCTGGCAGCCGCTGATCTACCGGTATAATCACACTCCGTTCAAAGACCTTGTCGCGCTGTACCAGGCGGCCGACGTGGCCCTCATCACGCCTCTCCGGGACGGGATGAACCTCGTCGCCAAGGAATACGTAGCCAGCAGTCTTGGCCGCGGCGTGCTGATCCTCAGCGAACTGGCCGGAGCCGCCAGCGAGCTCGGTGAAGCCATCCTCGTTAATCCGACCGATGTTGCAGACGTGGCCTCGTCCATTACACGCGCCCTGGCCATGCCGCTGTACGAACAACGCAACCGCATCTCCCTTATGCAGCGGAGACTACAGGAATACGATGTCTTCAAGTGGGTCAACGACTTCATGGATCAGTTGATGGCCGTGAAACAGGAGCAGCAGAAACAAAAGGTAAAAGTGCTGGACGAAAAGACACTGAATGGCATCCGCCGGCACTATCAGCGGTCGAAAAATCGCTGTCTGCTTCTCGACTATGACGGCACCCTCGTGCCCTTTTCGCGGATCCCATCGGAGGCCGCCCCGGACAACGCCGTCCGCGATCTGCTGGGACGTCTCTGCGCCGATGAAAGAAATCATGTCATCATCATCAGCGGCCGCGATCTATCCTCTCTCGACCGCTGGCTGGGGGCCCTGCCGCTGACACTTGTCGCGGAACACGGGGCCAGCTATCGTCCCCGCAACGGCGCCTGGCAACAGATGGTCTCGGTGTCTGAACTCTGGAAAGACGAGATCCGCCGCGTCATGCAGCTTTTCGTCATCCGTTGCGCCGGTTCCTTTATCGAGGAGAAACGCAATACCATTGCCTGGCATTACCGGAATACCCAGACCGGGCTCGGGTTCTCGCGGTCCCGGGAATTGCTCAACACCCTGTCCCAACTCATACAAAACACTACACTGCAGGTCATCGACGGCAATAAGGTAGTAGAGGTCCGTATTTCCGGTTTTGATAAAGGCGCCTCGGCCCTGAGGATCGTCAATGAAACGGATCCCGACTTTGTCCTGTGCCTGGGCGATGATACCACCGATGAGGACATGTTCAAGGCTTTGGAAGGAGAAGCGTATACCATTAAGGTAAACAATGGTGCGTCGGCGGCCCAATATACCATCCTATCGCAGCAGCAGGTACTGCCCCTGCTGAATTCACTGACGGTTCCACTGACACATACAGAAAAAGTTTAACTATCATACATGCCGGTTCACAAGTACAACATGGGCGTCATCGGCAACTGTTCCTACCTGGCTTATGTCGATACCAGGGCGGACATAAAGTGGATGTGCCTGCCCCGATTTGACAGCAGTTTCCTGTTTGGCTCCCTTCTCGACGAGGAGAATGGCGGGCATTTCTATATCCGTCCCACCGACGAGAATGCCCAGGCCCGCCAGTATTATATTCCCAATACCAACGTGCTGTGTACGGAATTCACGTGCGGCGATGGTAAATTCGTCGTCATCGACTGCGCTCCGCGTATGCGCATCTACGAACGACAGTTCCGTCCCCTCATGCTGGTCCGTAAGATCCAGCTGCTGGAAGGCTCACCTGCTGTCACCATTCGTTGCGACCCGCGAGGCGACTATGGAGCCCTGATCCCCGAGTCCGTGATAGGCAGCAACCATATCCGTTATCTCAACCTCGACCAGCAGGTAAGGCTGACCACCGACGTGCCGCTGACCTATATCCAAAAGGAGAAGTCCTTTGTCCTCGACCAGGACCGCTACCTTGTCCTCGCATATGGCGAGCCGATGGAGGCGCCGTTGAAAGAGACGGCCGAAGAGTTCATCCGTAAGACGACCGAAGACTGGCAGTCCTGGATCAAGAGTTCCTATCTGCCGGATATCTACCAGGAAGAGATCATCCGCAGCGCCCTTGTCCTGAAAATGCACCAGTACGAAGACACCGGCGGGATCATTGCCTCGGGTACTACCAGCCTCCCCGAATTCCATGACAGCACCCGTAACTGGGACTATCGCTATTGCTGGTTCCGCGACGCCCACTATACGCTGAGGGCCTTCAATCAGATCGGTCACTTCGAAGAGCTGGAGAAATATTTTGACTTTATCTACAATATCCTTCACAATGCTACCGACTCCCTGCAGCCCTTGTATTCGATCGGCGGGGACAAGAAGCTCTACGAGATAAGTCTTGACCTGGCAGGGTACCTTGGCAATAAGCCGGTGCGCGTCGGCAATAAGGCCTATATCCAATCCCAGCATGACGTATATGGGCAGGTGCTGGTCAGCCTGCTGCCCCTGTATTCGGACAAACGCCTTTTGTTCGTGAAAAAGAGCAGCTATCAGCGTATCGTGCCCTGGCTGCTCAGCCAGATCGAACGCACGCTTTCTCTTCCCGATTCCGGTCTCTGGGAGTTCCGCAAGGCCGAGCAGGTGCATACCTACACGCTTCTGTTCCATTGGGCCGGCGCCAAGGCAGCGTACAAGATCGCCGCCCTGTTCAACGACCAGTCCCTGATGAGCAAGGCCAGCCGTGTCGCCATTGCCGCCGACCAGCTTATCCAACAGACTTATGATCCGGTGCGTTTGCTTTACACCCAGGCTATCGGCTCCGTAAATCTCGACGCAAGCACACTCACCATGATCACCATGGACTATCTTGACCACCGGAGCGATACGGCAAAAAATCATATCATCGCGCTGGAGAAGGAGCTGCTGGCGGAGAATGGTCTTTTCTACCGGTACAAACACTACGATGACTTTGGCTTCCCCGAAAGCACTTTTCTCGTCTGCGCCTTCTGGTATGTCGATGCACTGGCCTGTGTAGGGCGGATCGATGACGCCATACACAATCTCAATCAGCTGCTGCCTTTCAGCAATCACCTGGGGATCTTCAGCGAGGACGCTACGACGGACGGGTCGCAGTGGGGGAATTTTCCACAGACCTATAGTCATGTGGGGCTGATCAACGCCGCCTGCCGCATCGCAAGGAAGCTGGATAAGGCGGATTTTTTGTGAGAAATCCCTATCTTACGGCCGTGTCATCCCGCCTCATCTACAACATCCGTCAACTGGCCGGCACGCGGTCCGAAACGCATCTGCTGCGCGGTGCCGAGCTGGCCGATCTGCCTTGTATCGACAATGCCTGGCTGCACATTGAAGGCGACCAGATCGCGGCTTATGGCCCGATGTCCGAATTGCCGGAGGTCTGGGACCGGCAGCTGGAGCAGCGCAACGCGGGGGCACAGCTGGCCAATCGTGCGGGCGATACTGGGGCACAGCTGGCCAATCCCCGCAATGACGGGGAGGCGCAATTGATCAACGCCTCCGGCCGTCTCGTCCTGCCCGCCTGGTGTGACAGCCATACTCACCTGGTCTTTGCCGGCAGCCGGGAATCGGAATTTGTCGACAAGCTCAAAGGCCTCAGCTATGCCGACATCAATGCCAAAGGCGGCGGTATCCTCAACTCCGCGCGAAAACTGGCCGCGACATCGGAAGACACGCTTTTCAACGACGCCTGGCAGCGTCTCAACGACCTGGCTCTCCTGGGTACCGGCGCCATCGAAATAAAAAGCGGTTATGGCCTGACGGTAGAAGACGAGCTGAAGATGCTGCGGGTCATAAAAAAGCTGAAAGAGCGATCCGGGCTTTCCATAAAAGCCACCTTTCTTGGCGCACATACTTACCCCGCAGCCTACAAGAGCGATCACCAGGGATATATCGGTCTGATCATCAACGACATGCTGCCCGTCATCGCCCGCGAAGGACTCGCAGACTATATCGACGTCTTTTGTGAAGAAGGCTTTTTCAGTCCCGCCGAAACGGAACAGGTCGCCAGGGCCGGTATGAGTCATGGCCTCCGGCCAAAGATCCACGCCAACCAGCTGAACCTGTCGGGTGGGGTAGAGGTCGGCGTTAAGCTGGGCGCCTTGTCTGTGGATCATCTCGAGACAATGGATGAAAAGACCATCTCGACTCTTGCCGCATCCGATACCATCGGCACCCTGCTGCCGACGGCCGCTTTCTTTTTAAGAATGCCCTTTCAGCCCGCAAGGGCTTTGATCGACGCCGGCTGCGCGATAGCCCTGGCTTCCGACTTCAATCCCGGCTCCAGCCCCAGCGGTAATATGAACCTTGTCGTGGCCATGAGCTGTATCCAGATGCGGATGCTTCCCGGGGAAGCCATCAATGCGGCAACGCTCAACGGGGCCTATGCCATGTCGCTGGGTGACCGGCTGGGCAGCATCACGGTCGGGAAAAAAGCCAATCTCATCGTCACCCGGCCGGTGCCTTCGCTGGCGTATATGCCTTACGCTTTTGGTTCTGATCTTATTGGACAGGTGTTTATAAATGGAGAGCCTATCAATTAATTTTATGTTCGGACGAAAGAGAAAGCCCAAACCTGACTTTATCCAAACCGTAAAAGGACGCAGCACGGTGATCTCCATTGCAGACAGCCAGGCCGGACTGGACTTCCTCGTGTCCTTCTTTTCGGCTATCCGTCCCGCAAAAGGCCGTCGCGATGCAACGCTCAACCTGGAGACGGCTACGGCCGATCTTTATCAGAGCGCTGTCCTGCTGGGCAATCTCCGGCATGCCATCCTCTCACAGCTGGTCCGTACCGACCTTTCTTCTGCGCTGATGGAAAGCGGCATTCCGCTGGCCCGCGGGTTCTGGCAGGAATTCTTCGGTCGTCTCAGACACAAACTGCTGCCCACGCTGCATAACGAGAACGACTTTTTGTATGTCCTGAACCGCATTTTTTTCCGGAGCAACGACTATCAGTGGGTAGAAGACATTCCCCGCGGCGCCTGGATCGCCTTTTTTCAAAGCCTGGGCCTCGACCTTCATATCGACGACCGTCGCATCCTGCACCAGTTGCTCATCGCTTTAAAGACGCTGACCTTCCAGGTCGCGCAGCTCGGACTGGAAAAAGAGGTCCTGTTATATATCCCTGAACAATACCGGGAGGACAATCCTTTTGTCGAACAGAACTACCTGGTGCATGAGCTGGAAGAATGGACCCGGGACAAGGACCGCACCGCAGCCCCGGTGACCATTGCGGCAAAGATCAATCAGCAGCTGGCCTGGTGCCACGAATGTATCGACTATATCCGCGAGAACCATTCGAAACGCGGAGCCAGCCTGCATCAGACCTATATGTTGCTGCTGCTGGCCAACCGGCTCGAGCGTATGTCCATCCTCGTTGACCTGCTGGACCAGGATCATAAATTCGACGTCGGCAAGTTCGTGGACTTCTTTCGCATGCTGGTCCGAAATGAGAACCGCAAGAACAGCATCCTGGAATTCATGTCCCAGTCCCTGGGTTACCTCGCGTACCAGATCGCCGAACACAAGGGAGCCAAAGGCAGCAAATATATCACCGCCACCTGGGCGGAATACAGGGCTATGTTGAAGAGCGCCATGGGAGGCGGGGCCTGGGTCTGCCTGATGGTGCTGATCAAGAATCTTCTCATTCGCCTGCCCATGGCCATCTTCTGGCATGGCTTTGCCTATAGCATCAACTATAGTATTGGATTTATCCTTATCGAAGAAACGCATACGACACTGGCGACCAAACAACCCGCTTTTACGGCCAGTGCAGTAGCCAGCTCGCTTGACACCAAGAAGGGCGCCAGTCAGCCCAATCTTTACAACCTGGCTATCACCGTGGCTAAGGTATCGCGTAGCCAGATCGCCTCGTTTGCCGGCAACCTGGTCGTCGTTTTTCCCGGCATGTGGCTGGTAGCCTGGGGCTATGAGAAGATCGTCGGTTCAAAGCTGGTATCCGGCGACGCTGCGATGCACATGCTTCGGGATCAGCACCCCTGGCAAAGTCTTTCCCTGCTCTATGCCTGTAATACGGGTGTATTTCTTTTCCTCAGCGGCATCATCGCCGGGTATGTGCAGAACAAGATCCAGTACAGCAATGTCAGCCAGCGGCTGCAGACGCATCCCCTCCTGCGCGTGTCGCTGCCCGCCGAACGGCTCCGCCGGCTGGCCGATTATGTGGAACATCATTCGGGCTCACTGATCGGCAATATCAGCCTGGGCTTTTTCCTGGGGATGGCTGGTTTCTTCGGGGAGATCTTCGGGACGAAGTTTGATATCCGGCATATAACTATTTCCGCTGGCAATACTTCACTGGCCGTTTATGGTCTCGGCATCCGGAACATCGATCCCTGGTATCTGGCCACGGTCATCGGCGGAGTGCTGGGCATCGGTTTCCTGAATTTCCTCGTCAGCTTTTCGCTGGCCTTTGTCGTTGCAGCCCGCTCGCGCGGGGTTCGTGTCCGCGAGTATCCGGGCTTTCTCGGTATCCTCTGGCGTTACTTCCGCAGCAATCCGCTGGATTTCATCCGCCCAAGGAGGCGTTTGGACACGGCAGAGGGAAGCCAAGTCCCCACACATCCGGGGCCGGGGGCCGAATAATTTTTATTCTTTAACTTGCCGCCTCGGCGGATCAATACCCCGCGCTTTCCCATATGGACCAAATAATCGAGTGTGTACCAAACTTCAGCGAAGGCCGCAATCCGGCCGTTATCAAACAAATTACTGATGAGATCGAGACCGTAACCGGCGTCAGGCTTCTCAACGTCGACCCGGGCAAAGCTACCAATCGCACCGTCGTAACCTTTGTAGGCGCACCCGCCGCCGTCATCGAAGCCGCCTTTCTCGCCATCAAAAAAGCCGGCGAGGTCATCGACATGCGCCAGCACAAGGGCGAACATCCCCGTATGGGCGCCACCGATGTCTGCCCGCTTATTCCTATTGCCGGCATCAGCATGGAAGAGACAGCGCAGTGGGCCCGACGACTGGCCGAAAGGGTAGGAAAGGAACTTCAGCTGCCCATCTATCTCTACGAAGCCGCCCAGCCCGACAAAAGCCGGAGCAATCTTTCGGTCATCCGGGCCGGCGAATATGAAGGGTTTTTTAAAAAAATAAAGACACCCGAGTGGAAACCTGACTTCGGCCCTGCCGAATTCGATGCCCGCCGCGGCGCCACCGTTATCGGCGCCCGTGATTTTCTCGTGGCCTATAATGTAAATCTCAATACAACCTCGACCCGTCGCGCCAACTCTGTGGCCTTTGACGTCCGCGAAGCAGGGCGCGTATTACGCGAAGGAGACCCCGTCACAGGCAAGATCATTACCGATGCCCAGGGCAAACCGGTATCGGTCCCCGGTACCCTCAAGTTTGTAAAAGCCATCGGCTGGTATATCGAAGAATATGGCATCGCGCAAATTTCGATGAACCTCACCAATATCAATGTCACTCCGGTCCATATCGCCTTCGACGCCGTTTGCAAGTCAGCGGCAGAGCGCGGTCTGCGGGTCACGGGCAGCGAGCTGGTGGGGCTGATCCCGCTAAAGGCGATGCTGGATGCGGGTAAATATTTCCTGGAAAAACAACAGCGTAGCACCGGTGTCTCCGAAAAGGAGCTGATCCGTATCGCGATCCTCTCCATGGGACTCGATGAGCTTGGTCCATTTATCCCGGAAGAGAGGATCATCGAATACCAGCTCCGCAGCACCGCGGGTGACAAGCTGATCAAGCTGTCCCTTCGCGAGTTTGCGGACGAAACGGCCAGCGAAAGTCCTGCCCCCGGCGGCGGCTCCATCGCAGCCTGTGCCGCTGCCCTCGGCGCCTCTCTTGCCACGATGGTCGCCAATCTATCCTCTCACAAAAAGGGCTGGGATGCGCGCTGGAAGGAGTTCAGCGACTGGGCAGAAAAAGGACAGGGTTATAAGGACGGGCTGCTTCGGCTCGTAGACGCCGATACCCATGCTTTTAATGGGATCATGGCCGCTTTCTCCCTGCCAAAGTCCAACGGCGACGAAAAGGCCATCCGTCACAAGGCCATACAGGATGCTACCCGGGTCGCGATAGAAATACCCTTCCGGGTCATGGAACTGGCCTTTGCCAGTATGGACCTTATCCGGGCCATGGCGGAAACGGGCAATCCCAACTCCGTCTCGGATGCGGGGGTGGGTGCGCTTTGCGCCCGCGCGGGTGTCCTGGGGGCGTTTATGAACGTGCGGATCAATGCTTCCGGTTATGATGATAAGGCCTTTGTTGCCGACATACTGGCCAGGGGAGCAAAGATCCAGGAACAGACGATCCGGGCCGAGGCAGAGATCATAGAGATTGTGGATAAGAAGATAGGGGCGGCGTGATCCGGCAAGATCGAATTTGTATATACAAGTCCATTTCTTCGTAAATTCAAGTTCTAAAATTTCCTCCATGCCACAGCTCATTGCCATCAACTCACAGCTCAAGGTTTACAGCAAGTCGGATGTCCTTTCTTTGACGAAGGTCCGAAAATTCGAAACCCGGCTGGGAGAAGAGGTCCTCGTAGCGGCCGACCCGGGGAACATCAATGCCTCTATCGAACAGTCGCCGGCGGAATATGTCCTGCTGGGTATCCCCGAAGACATCGGCGTAAGGGCCAGCGAAGGGCAGGGAGGAGGAGAGACGGCCTGGAAGTATTTCCTGAAGAACTTCCTCAACATACAGAGCAATGATTTTCTGCAAGGGGGCAACATCCTTTTGCTTGGGCATTTCGACTTCAGCGATCTCTCGCAGCTGATCGAAGCCAACGCATCCGATCCGGAAGAAAAGATCATGGCCTATCGCCACGCGGTGCACACGATCGATGAAGCCGTCGAACCGCTGATCCGGGTGATCACCGCCGCGGGTAAGATCCCCATCGTCATCGCCGGTGGTCACAACAATGCCTACCCGCTGATAAAAGGTGCGGCCAAAGGCCTGCACAAAGCGGGATACATCCCGCTGGCCCAGATCAATGCGGTCAATCTCGACGCCCATCCCGAATTCAGCCCCGTGGAAGGCCGCCACAGCGCCAATGGTTTCCGGTATGCAGAGGAAGATGGCTTTATGGAAAAATATTGCGTCATCGGCGTTCACGAGAACTACCTGCCTCAGAATGTCTGGACGGACATCCTCAACAATCCCTTTATCGACTGTATCACCTATGAAGACATCTTTGTACTGGAGAAACGGACCTTTACGCAGGCCGTGGCACATGCTACCGGTTTTACCGAAGACAATTATATCGGTCTCGAACTGGACCTCGATGCCATCGCCCAGGTGCCGGGCGCGGGTCTGCCGCCTTCCGGTCTTACTCCTTTACATGCCCGCCAGTACGTCACTTTTGCCGCCATCGACTCGAAGATAGCCTATCTCCACATCTGCGAAGGCGCGGTCTGTGTGGGCAACGGGTGTTCCAATCCTTCGACAGGGCGGTTGATCAGCTATATCGTCAGTGATTTCTTGAAGGCCCGCGAGTAGCGCCCTGCAACGCCAGATCGCGCGCTGAGACGGTGAAGCGGCTAAAAAGGTATCCCAATATTTATATACCCAAGCACCGACCTCGACTGATCGCAATACATCGCGCTGACCTCCAGCGGTCCCAATGCAAAATTATAGGTGAACGTCAATGCATAACCGGAAAGGAAATCCGGTGTGGTAAAGAAATTGCTCTTATTGATAAAGTTATTGAACAGTACATTGGCCCTGCCGGTGATCAGCACATTGGAGAACAGCTGGTAGCGTAGCCCCAGCACTCCTTCGGCGATGCTCGAGGAATAGAAAGTGCCTTCCCGCAGCCCGGCAAACGCCACCTGGTTATGGAACTGGCTGGTCATCCCGCCGATCGAGAACTCATTCATGATATTGTTCTTATAATGCAGGTTGAGTCCTCCCTGTGCCTGCATCAGCAGGGTATATTTTTCGCCCAGCGGCACATACTGATCGAAGTTGAGCAGGAAGCGTTCGTAGGACGCACTGGAAAAGCTGGTGTCCGTCCGGGTAACGGTGGAATTGAAATACTGTACATTTGGGGTCTGGGGGAAGACATGGTCCGCTTCGGCTTCGAACTTTATTCCCTTGCGGGGATACAAAGGTCTGTCCAGCGTATTGCTGCGGACAAAGAAATAACCTGTTGCAAAAGTATTGCGCCCCTTGAATTCGAGGCTGGATGTGATCGACGGATCATAGTCGACGTATTCGAAACGGCTGCCGATGCCAAAGGTGAGGTCCCGGTTGGTGGAATACCCGAAATGGGCGTCCGTCTTCCAATAGTTCTGACTGTATAAGCCCGCTTCCTTGTACTTGCTGTTATAGGTGGTGATGCGGAAGTTGTCGAACTGTGTCCCAAGCACGAATGCAAAGTTCGCTCTCCGGCCGAAATACTGGAGGTGTTCGCCCCTGATCCGGAAGTTCTGTCCCAGGTTCAACGTCACCAGGCTTCGGGAGGTAGGCGTGAAAAAGTTGCGGCTCGTCAGGTTGAGGATCGCGCTGATGCCGCTGAACTGGTTATAGTTGAGTCCGATCTTTGCAAAGGTCAACGGGTTTTCCTCGACATCGTAGACGATGCGGCTGGTGCCGTCGGGCTGCGCCTCGAGGGCATAGGTGATGCGGTTGTAATACCGGGTGCCAAACGCCCGCCGAACCATCCGGGAAAGATTATCGGCGGTATAATAACGATTGGTCTCCAGCCCCATGCTTTGTATAAAAAACCCCTGATTGGTATTGAACAGCCCGTGTACTTCAAAAGAAGAGATCTTCACCGGGTTTACGGCAGGCAGGCGATCTTTTACGATTTCCTGCGGTCCATAAATGGCATTCAACGAATCGGCCAGCTGCTTCAGCCGCGGATAAAGGCGGCGTCCTTCTTCAAGACCTTCGCCCACGATCTGCTGCGCCTCGCCAAAGTTACCCATGCCGTATTTTTCCAGTGGCTGCGAAACATAAATATTACAAAGAGGGATCTGGGTTCGGGTGTCTGCGGCCTCGCGGAAGAAGGCGACCTGGAGTAATACCTGGAGGGCGTTGGTAACCTCCTTCGAGGTTTTCAGCGGGCCCGACAAATTGCTCCCGATGACGATGTCCGCGCCCATCTCCCGCACGTCCTTTACCGGGAAGTTCCGGACCACGCCGCCATCGATCAGTTTATGCCCGCCATATTCGACGGCCGTGAAGACCGATGGGATGGCCATGCTGCTTCTCAGTGCGGAGACGATCTCTCCTGTATCCAGCACGACCGCTTCGCCTGTAGATACATCGGTGGCCACACATTTAAAAGGGATCGAGAATTTTGAGAAGTCTTTGATATTATAGACCGGGCGGAATACCTCTGCAAACTTCAGCCAGAGCTCCTGTCCTTCGATGACGCCGGTAGCCAGCCGGAACCAGTGATTGACCCAGGGCAGCTCGATATCGTATTTGCTGTATTCGTCCTTCTCCTCCATGATCAGGCTGCGCATGTTGGACTGATTGGAGAGGATGAGGTCCCAGTTGATGCCTTTCATGATCTTCTGGATCGAGTCGCCGGAATAGCCGATGGCATACATGGCGCCGATGATGGAGCCCATGCTGGTACCGGTGATATAATCCACCTTCAGACCTGCGCTGTCGATAGCCTTCAGGATGCCGATATGGGCCAGACCTTTTGCTCCGCCGCCGCTCAGCACCACCCCGATCTTTGGTCTTTGCCTCAGCTGCGTCTCCTGTGCAAGTGCGTTGCCGGCCAGCTGCAACAATAATAAACAAATAAAGAGGTGATGTTTCATTTACAATTATTCAGCGGCATCGCCGGAGGATGGTTACAGCGACTTTTCGAGCTCCATGATCTTTTCGAACACAACCTCGTACTGGCGGTTGGCAATTTGCAATTCCTCACTGGCCTTTTTATAATCCGCTTCTGCTGCTACGAACTTATTCCTGTCGGAATACGTGCCCGGGTCGGATAGGGACGCCTCGAGCCTGCTCCGCTGTTCAGAAAGCTTTGCTATTTTTTCTTCCAGCTCCTGGAAGATGCGCTGCTGCCGCTGTAGTTCCTTCTTTGATTCTTTATTGATCGGGGTACCTGCCGGCGACGCAGGAGTCGCAGTTACCGATGATTTTGCGGGTGCCTGGGGAGCCGCTGGTGCGGAGGTATTGCCCGCGGCCTTTGCCTGGCCGTTGGAATTGCCGTCTTTACCGTTGGAGCTGCCATCCTTTTTGCCGGCCGCTGCAGCGGAGCCCGATGCTGCTTTCGCCGCCACATTTCGTTCTTTCCAGTCCACCCACTCTTCATAGGTGCCTTTGAACTCACGGATCTGCTGGTCTTCGATCTCCCAGATCTTATTGGCGGTCTTTGAAATAAAGTAACGGTCGTGGCTTACCAGCAGGAAGCTGCCTTCATATTTGTTGAGGGCATCGATCAGCAGATCGCAGGAGTGCATATCCAGGTGGTTGGTAGGTTCGTCCAAAAGCAGGAAGTTGGCCTTGCTGATGATCGTCTTGGCCAGCGCCACGCGGGCTTTTTCACCACCGCTCAATACCTTGATCTTCTTGTCTACGTCATCCCCGCTGAACAGGAAACAGCCCAACAGTACCCGCAATTCCAGGTCTGTCTTCTGGCTGCCGCACAATTGCATTTCTTCCAGCAGCGTATTATTGACGTCCAGCGCCTCCAATTGGTGCTGGGCATAAAAGCTTTCGTCCACATTGTGCCCCCAGACACGTTCGCCTTCGAATGGCTCTGCGCCGGCCACCATTCGCAGCAGGGTCGATTTTCCCTTTCCGTTGGCACCGATCAGGGCTATCTTGTCCCCGCGGTCTATTTCAGCAGACGCGCCCTCCACGATGGTGATGGGGCCGAATCGCTTGGTCGCGTCCTTCAGTGTGGCGAGTATACGGCCGGGTTGTTTGTCGACCCTGAAATTGATCTTGATATTTGGGCGTTCGATCTGTACATCCTCGATCCGGTCGATCTTGTCCAGGCGTTTCATCGCGCTCTGGGCGGCAGCGGCCTTGCTGGCCTTGGCCTTGAAGCGTTCGATAAAGCGTTCCTGCTGCCGGATATAGTCCTGCTGGTTCTCGAACGCCCTTTGCTGTAATTCTACCCGCTGTACCTTCTCCGTTTCGTAGTAGCTGTAATTTCCATTGTACACATGCAGCTCCCGTTGGTAAAGCTCCACGATCTTGGTGACCATCCGGTTGAGGAAGTATTTGTCATGGCTCACGATGATCACCGAGCCAGGGTAATGCTGCAGATATTTTTCCAGCCATTCGATGGAAGGAAGGTCCATGTGGTTGGTAGGTTCGTCCAACAAGAGCAGATCGGGATTCTGAAGGATCATCTTGGCCAGCAGGACGCGCATGCGCCAGCCTCCGCTGAACTCCCGGAAGGGGCGGCTGAGGTCGGCATTGGAGAAACCCAGCCCCTGCAGGATCTCTTCGGTCCGATGGTGGATCGAATACCCGTCCAGGGTATCCATCTCGTGGAGGGCATCCGTATAACGGATCAATAGGTCATTGTTCTCGTGATCTTTCTCCAGCTCATTGCCCAGATCGACGATCTCTTTTTCCAGCTGCAGCACGCGTTCGAAGGCGGTGAGGGCCACTTCGAGAATGGATCCATTGGTGTCGAAGCTCAGGAGGTCCTGGTGGAGGTAACCGATCGTCGTGCTCCGGCTTCTTTCCACCGTGCCTTCCGAAGGGAGGTACTGTCCTGCAAAAAGTTTTAATAAAGTTGATTTTCCCGTTCCGTTATAACCGATCAAACCGATTCGTTCATTGGGTTGTATGTGCCAGGTGGCGTCTTTTACGATAACCCGGGCTCCAAATTCGAAAGTAACATTCTGTAATCCTGCTAACATGGGTGCAAATTTAACCCAAGGTTGCGACACCCCCAAAACCCGGCTCGCCTTATTGGTAAATTGCCGCCTGCGGCGAAAAATTACTTTTGCACTATTTTTTGCCGCAATTCATATCTTTAGCGAAATATCGTGCCATGAAGAAATTCATTCTCCTGATCCTTGCTTTTATCGTAGTTGGCTTCTTTGGATGGAAGCTTCTGTCGGACAAACCGGTGAAACCGAACCTCAAAAAAGACGAACCTCTCCATATCGGGAAGAACCCCAGCCAGTTCAATGACGCTTTTGGCGAATTATTAACACAATATTATGCGCTGAAGGACGCTCTTGTCGACTGGGACACCGTCAAGGCTGACCAGGCTGCCTATGCCCTGGCTGCGAAGGCCGATAGCCTGCCTGTCCGGACGCTGAAGGCCGATTCGACCATTATCACTACCGCCCTGAGCTATACTGCCCAGGCCAGCAGTGAGGCAAAGGCTCTTACGGGTGAGGTCGGCATCGAAGCCCGCCGCCGGTCCTTCAATATGCTTACCGATCAGCTGTATACGCTGGCGAACGCCGTCCGTTATGATGGGCAGATCATCTATCATATCAAATGCCCAATGGCCTTCAAGGAAACGGAAGAAGGCTACTGGCTGAGCAGCACGCCTCATGTCGTCAATCCTTATCTTGGGAATAAGCACCCGGTCTATAAGAGCAAGATGCTGGGTTGCGGAGAAGTGACGGATTCGGTGGATTTTGCGAAGAAGTAAGGGTCACGGCTTATACACAAACTTTACCGCCGCACTTTTTTGCTCGCTGGAGGACAGGAAGACCTCGAATTTCTTATCCCCGGCAGTGACCATCATCAGCGCCGTATTCGGCGGAATGGTACCCAGGTTATTGGCATACATCACCAGCTCGTATTCGGTCGATGGGAAGGCATTGAAATTGATGGTCAGCGGCCGGTCGGTCAGCATTTGTCTATAAAGCAATACTTTATTATTGATCAGCACGGTCACGGTATCATGATCGATCTCACCGTTGTCATACAGCTCGATCTTTATCTGGGAGCTGTTGACGGTGACGGTCTTTACCACGGTCTTTTCCCGCGGCTCGAGGTGCAGCGCCTTTTGAAGGGAGGCAAGGGTATCCGGCTGATCGACGTCGACAGGGAATTCGGAGACATTGACCCTTTTCAACTGGATCTTACCTGGCGGGCAAACCATATTCTTCTCTGAAAAGACGCCTTTCCAATCGCCATTCAGCATTTCTTCATCCCCCTTTTTTGAATAATTCAGGTCGTAGGTCTTGATGCAGGGCAGGCAGTCGGTGGGGATCTCGGACTCCAGCACCTTGTTCTCGATGAGGACGAGCCGGTGCGTCTGGGCATTGTAACGGCCGGTGAAGCTCATCTTCACGAAATGGGTCTTGTCGAAATAGTCATAGGCTCTCCCGCTGATCCTGTCACCGGTGACATTGATCTGGAGCTCGAGAAAATAACGCGGGTAACAGCCCCCTTCGCCCTGGGTCAGGGTTCCCTTCCAGATGCCGTTGAGGTCTTCGGCTGCCGGGTCTGCCATTGGCGCCGGTGCTGCCGCCCGGGCACAGCAAGCAAACGAGATCAATAAAAAAAAGAGAAAACCCCGCATATTTATTTGACGTATTTGAAAGTGACCATTGCATTCTTTTGTTCGGTCGAGGTGATCCTGACCTCATACTCTTTATCTCCTGCTTTAACGATCATCAGGGACGTGTTGGGCGGGATCTCGCCTTCATTCTCTGCAACCATTACCAGCTCATGGTAATTGTTCGTATCGTCAAGATGCAATGTCAGTATCAGCGGCCGGTCGGTGAGCATGGCGTGCGAAATGACCTGTTTGTTATCGAGGTATACGGAAACGGTATCGTGGTCGATGGCGCCGTCGTCATAGATGTTCAGCGTGATCTCGTTGACGTTGACGGTTATCGTTTTGACGATCGGGTTGCTCCGGGTCTGCAGGATCCGGGGCGTAATGGCCGGGAACTTGCGGCCCATGCCGTTGCTGTCACTTACCGGCGGCTGGTGAACCATCGCATTGGGCACGGTGA
>DATJJA010000071.1:0-55936 GCA_035492595.1 Puia sp. | reverse complement strand
TATCAATGCTGGCATAGACATAAACGGAATCCCATAATAATTTTCTATCGAAGTCAATATTTATCTTGGTATGATTGATCGGATCGATCAGCATGCCTGTTCGATTTACGACATTTAGCGGCGGTGTATCGTAACTGAGCCAGCGATTGGTGCCGTCCAGCAAGTTGAACCGTTTATTGTTCACGACTGCTATATTTACCGTGTTGAACTGGCTCAGGTCTGCGAATTCATAATCTACTTTTCCGTTGCGTCGCGTACTGTACAATACCGGGAAACAACGGACATCGCATTTTCTTAGCAGGTTTAGAATGCTAAGGTTGATTTCAGCGCTTGTACCTTCGCCTTCTTTCCAAACTTCGTCCATATCACGCGAAAGGAGAAAATAATAATTGTTCCATTTTATTTTCTGTTTTACATATTTATATACGGCATTGATCCTGGCAGACACGTCGTTCAGACGTTTTACGGAATCTATGAATTTTCTTGAGTCTGGAATCTTCGAATTGAATTGGCCGCCAAAATATTCGGATTGAAGCAACCAGGAATTGGCCGCCTGCCAAATATTATTTGATTGTCGCACAAAAGCCTGGTAAAGGCTCTCTGTGGGGGCAGTCATAAAATCGATCCGATACCTGTAGTCCTTTGCGCTGCTCATATACGGTTCCGGCGAGAAGCCGGGTACGTTTTTCATGGCATAGTAATTTATCAATTGCTTTTTGTCAAGCTCGGCCGAGTAGTCAAGCAACGAATCTTGTTCAAGAGGCCAGTCGCCGGTTACTTTTTTTTGAAACATCGAAAAGTCAGGTCTGCTAATTTTGCAAGCCGAAAGCAGGTTGGGAATATTGCTTTGAAAATACCAGGCCGGGATAAAATACGACCTTTTATCTTTCCGGATATATTGATATTCAATGATGGAACCTTCTTTCACCTGGGGGAAGGTAAAAGTTATGGTCTTTTTTTCTTTTGAGGTTTTGATCTCATAAATATCTGATTTCTCGACTGGTGATATTCTTATCTGTCCTCCTTCATCAAGGTTATAAGTGGCCCCTTCGACATTTGTTATTTTAGTGTCGTTCATTCCATAATCAATTACAATGTTGGCATATTTGAATCCCCCTTTCTTTAAGATCTTGATCCGATACCTTGTCAACGTAACCACTTGTGTTGTCGAATTTGGAAACACGGATAAGGTCACCTCTTCATATTTTAATAAATTGATCGCTGGTGCTCCGAGAAATAAAGGGCAATCAGTCATCTTAAGTTCACCAACATCTATATTGCCGAATGCGGGAATTTCTTTCGATACTTGTGCCGAAGATTTGTAAGCTAGAAGATTCAGACAGAGGGTTAGCGATAGAATGCTTTTCATCGAACGAGTTTAAGGTTGGCGACTTGATATCCATCGCTAAAATAGGCCAAAATAAAAAGACCTGCAACTTAAACCCTCAGCATCTTTCTATCTTTGCCATCATGTATACCAGCTCCTTATTACTATACTCATTAGCGTCTTGGATCCAGCCCAGGACGACCGTTCTGATCTCTCTGAATAAACCTTCGATTCCCAAATTGAATGTAGGGGAAAACCAAACCGAAGCTTTTAGGGATGAGTAGGATACTGAATCGAAACAAAAGAAAAGGCATTGTTTTCATACCTTCTAATATGTGAAAAGTTGAAGTAAAAGGTTGTCAATAAGATGGAGATTGGCCTTTTTTCGTAAATGTGGTAAACAATTATGAAAGAATGTCAAATTCGATTTACCACGCAGGAGAAATTCGCTATTCTAAGAGAAATTGAGCTTCTGGGATTGGAACCTGTATTGAAGAAATACAAACTGAACGTTGAAGCACTTGTCCAATGGCAACGAAAATTTAGAGGAACCAAAACTGGCAGCTCCATTCAGTTCATCAAAGCGAAACACGGCAAAGAGAAGAATTATAAGACAAAGTATGTAAAGCGAAGTGCTTGATAAACAGAAACTAAAAGCCCCAATCTTTTTGACAATTGGGGCCTGCTAAAAAACCTTATGTACCGGGGACGGGAATCGAACGCTCTATTAAGGGAGGCCGGGGAGCTTACTCCGTCGGATATTTTACGCCGAGCTGTGCGCGGATGGTATCCATGGTGCGGGCCATCCCGAGGCTGAATGCGTGGCTCATCCTGGGGCTTTCGATCAGACCCGCGGAGAGGCAGGACATGACTTCTTTTATCTGATATTCGAAGCCGTTGATCATGGGTTCGAGCTCGATGGTTTGAGCCGGTTCGCCCTGTTCGTTCCAGCTGAGCTGATCATTTTTATACCAGGGTGTCGGGAGGCGGATCATGCCGGTGGTGCCTGCTATTTCGGCGGTGATGCTTGTCTGGCATAGCAGGGTGCTGGTGATGACGGCCGAACGGCCATCTGCATATTCGAGGATGGCGTGGCAGCTGTCGTCGGCGCCGGTGGGAGCGAGGTGGCCGGTGGCTGTTATGCGGGCGGGTTCGCCAAGCAGGTGGAGGGCGAGGAACAGCGGGTAGATGCCGATGTCGAGGAGGGAGCCTCCGCCGAGGCGCATATTGTATAATCTTCCTTCGGGGTTGAAGGGGGCGAGGAAGCCAAAGTCTGCGCGGATATATTTGAGATCGCCTATTTGTTGCTGGGCGATGAGCTCGTCGATCTTTTCGGTTATGGGCAGGAAGCGGGTCCACATGGCTTCCATCAGAAAGGCATTATGGGTCTTTGCCGTGTCTATCATCTCAGTGACCTGGCGGGCTGAGAGGGCCATTGGTTTCTCGCATAGGACGGCTTTGCCCTGTTTCAGGCAAAGGATGGCGTGTTCGGCGTGAAAACCGTGGGGGGTGGCGATGTATACGGCGTCGATGGAAGGGTCGGCGGCGAGGTCTTCGTAGTTATCGTAGACGCGGATCGCGGGGGAAGCGGGGGTAGATCTTGCGGCTTCTGCGTGATTGGCGGCGAAGGCCCGGGCTTTGGCTGCGTCGCGGGAGGCGATGGCTCCGAGGACGGCTCCGTCCACGAGAGTGAGGGCGGTGGCAAATTTGTTGGCTATTTTTCCGGGCCCGATGATGCCCCAGGTAGTCGTCTTCATTCCACAAAATAAGGCTTTATCTTCGCAAAAAATTCACAGGATCTTATGGGCAGCTACAAAGCTTTTATTTTCGACCTTAATGGAACGATGATCGACGACATGAAATTTCACAACATTGCCTGGTTCGATATTCTGAACAATGACCTCAAGGCCGGGCTAACTAAAGCCGAAGTAAAACGAGAGATGTATGGTAAGAATGGGGAGGTGCTGGAGCGGATATTTGGGAAGGGGCGTTTTACCGAGGCGGAAGTGGATGCTATTTCGCTGAAGAAGGAAACCAGTTACCAGGAAGCTTTCCGGCCTTATCTGCGGCTGATCGACGGGCTGCCTGAGTTTTTGAAAAAGGCGGACGAAAAAGGCATCAGGATGGCTATCGGCTCTGCGGCGATCCCTTTCAATATCGATTTTGTTTTGGATAACCTTGGGATCCGTCATTTCTTTCCTATTGTTGTCAGCGCCAATGATGTGGTCATCAGCAAGCCGCACCCGGAGACTTTTTTAAAAGCGGCCGCGGGGCTGAATGTGTCCGCCGCGGACTGTGTCGTCTTCGAGGATGCGCCAAAAGGAGTGGAAGCCGCTCTCAATGCCGGGATGAAATGTGTGGTCCTGACGACGATGCATGAAAAGGAAGAATTCCTCCAATATCCCAATATCCTTGGTTATATTGTGAACTATAGGGACCCGTCACTTGACGAGTTATTTTAATAAATGAAACGGCTGCTGCTTGGGACTATATTGGGGTTGGCGTCGTGCCTGCCGGCAGTAGCTCAAGGGCGATGGACCGTCAGCGGGACTGTCCGCGATAAGGCGACAGGGGAGGTGCTGATCGGGGCTTCTGTCAGTTTACTTGAGGTGGCCCGTTCCGGTGTGATCAGTAATGCTTACGGTTTTTATGCAATTACCGCTCCTGCGGGGCGGTATACGCTGTTGGTCAGCTTTGTGGGATATGGGGTGGACAGCATCCCGATCGTGCTGGACAAGAACATGGTTTTGGCTGCGGAGCTGCGGACTACGGAGTTGCGGACGGTGGTGGTCAGCGCGCAGAAGAGGAATGACAATATCACGCGGCCGGTGATGGGTGTAGCAAAGCTGACGACCAGTGAGATCAGGAATATTCCCGTGCTGTTTGGGGAGAAAGATGTGCTTAAGACGATACAGCTGTTGCCGGGGATCCAGTTTGCCGGGGATGGGAACAGCAGCTTTTATGTCCGTGGCGGCGGGGCCGATCAGAACCTGATCCTGCTGGATGAGGCAACGGTTTACAATCCCTCTCATTTGCTGGGTTTTTTTTCCACCTTTAATTCCGATGCGATAAAGGATGTCACTGTTTACAAGGGGGCTATGCCTGCGGAATATGGGGGCCGGCTTTCTTCGGCCGTGGATATTAAAATGAACGATGGCAATAATAAGGACTATCACTTTGGCGGCGGGATCGGGCTTATCTCTACGCGGCTGAATGCGGAAGGGCCGATCGTGAAGGACAAAGGCTCGTTCTCCATCAGTGGGCGCCGCACCTATGCCGATCTTTTCCTCAAATTGTCGAGTGACTCTTCTGTCAGGGAAAACAGTCTCTATTTTTATGACCTGAATGTAAAGGGCAATTATAAGATCGGTGAAAAGGACAGGCTCTATCTGTCCGGATATTTTGGCCGGGACAATTTAGCTTTTGGCGAGACCTTTGGGATCGATTATGGAAATGCGACGGGTACGGTCCGATGGAATCATGTGTTTAACAGCCGGCTTTTTTCCAATACTTCGCTGATCTATAGTGATTACAGCTATAAGATCAGGATCAATTCGAATAACAACGACATCCATATTACTTCCGATATCCGGGATCTTGATCTCAAGGAGGATCTGCAGTATTATGGGAATGCGGATAACAAGATCAATTTTGGGTTTAGCGTGATCCATCATGATATCTCGCCGGGGGTTATTTCTGCGTCGCAGACCTCGAGCTATAATTCGATCTCACTACAGGATAAATATAGTTTGGAAAATGCCTTGTATGTGTCGCATGAATGGGCGCCTGGCGGGGGCGGGGTGGGGGGATCATCGGGCCGTGAACCGGGGCTGCATTTTAACTATGGGCTGAGGGCTACCTCCTTTTCTGTGATGGGGCCTGGTACTTTTTATAGCTATGATACTGCGGGGAATACGACGGACTCGGCAAAGTATCCATCGGGAAGGATCGTAAAGACCTATTTTAACGTAGAGCCGCGGTTTTCTGTCAGCTACCAGCTGAATGCCACCAGTTCGGTTAAGCTGGGGTATAACAGGAATACGCAGGTGCTGCATCTGTTGTCCAATTCTACTTCGGCAAACCCCACCGATCTTTGGATACCCAGCAGCAACAATGTCAAGCCGGAGATAGCCGATCAGGTCTCTGTCGGTTATTTCAGGAATTTCAGCGAGAACCGGTATGAGTTTTCGGCTGAATCCTATTATAAGACCATGAGCAACCAGATAGACTATAAGAATGGAGCGCAGCTTGTGGCCAATGAAAATGTGGAGTCGCAGCTGCTTTTGGGGAAGGGGCGTGCTTATGGGCTGGAGCTGTATCTGAAGAAAAAGACGGGTCGGTTTACCGGATGGATCAGCTATACGCTGTCCCGGACGGAATCGAAGATCGATGGGATCAATAATGACAGCTGGTATCCTGCCAAACAGGACAGGACCCATGATATAGGGGTGGTGGCCATCTACCAGGCCGGCCGCAAGTGGACCCTGTCTTCGACCTGGGTCTACTATACCGGGAATGCCGTCACTTTCCCGAGCGGGAAATACTATGTCGCCGGTCAGACTGCGTTCTTATATACCGAGCGGAACGGATACAGGATGCCGGCTTATCACCGGATGGATGTAGCTGCCACGCTGCTGGGGAAAAAGACGGAAAAGTTTGAAAGCAGCTGGACCTTTTCGATATATAATCTGTATGGGCGGCAGAATGCTTATAGCATTGCTTTTCAGAATGATCCTGATGACCCGACTAAGACGGAGGCGTTGCGGTATGCCTTGTTTCGGTGGATACCGTCGGTAACGTGGAATTTTAAATTTTGAGCCGATGCAAAAATGGTTTTTTGTAAAAAGTGGGTGGTGGGGCAAATCGCCTTTGTTGGGCTGGGTGATCTTGCTGCTGGCTGCTGCGGCCTGCAAGAAAGTGATCCCTGTGGACCTGCGGGACGCTCCCTCTCAGATCGTCATCGAGGGGGAGATAACGAATGTGTCGTCGGGGATGCCGGCGCAGGTGAGGATCTCGAAGAGTGTCAATTTCTCCGCGAGCAATACATATCCGCCGGTGAGCGGGGCTACGGTGCGTCTAACGGACAGCAGCAGCGATTACTATGCGCTGATGACGGAGACGGATTCGGGTCTTTATAGCACCCAGCTCGTTGGCGGGATACCCAACCATGTATATAAGCTGGATGTGTCGGTGGATGGAAAGACCTATAGTGCCAGTTCTACTATGCCCAGGCTTGTCCTGCCGGACTCGGTGACCTTTGCCTTAAATACCGACTTTAACAATAAGCAAACTATCAATGCTGTCGTGAATTTCAGGGACCCGGATGGGTTGGGCAACTACTACCAGTTCACGGAGTCTCTGAGGGGAAGGCTGATCCCCGATATTTTTGTTTTTGAGGATCGTCTGTCGGATGGGAAGTATATCGAGCAGCCTTTGTTCAATGACAGCGCCTATCTTCAGAGAGGGGACACGCTATTGCTGACGATGAATTGTGTCGATAAGAACGTATACAATTACTTTTCCTCCCTGATAAATGTTACGGGGAATAATAATTTTCAGACGGCGACACCGGCTAATCCGAATACCAATATAAGCAATGGGGCGCTGGGTTATTTCAGCGCCCACACTACTACGAGGGTAAAAGTTGAGGTATATTAGGGTTGATAGCTTTTGATCTTATTGTACAGGGTCTTTCTGTCGATCTTCAGAATTTCTGCCGCCCTTGACTTATTGTAATTTACCTGTTTCAGAACGTTCATGATCGTGTCGTATTCGGCCTGGGCTGCGGCGTTCTTCAGATCAGTCTCTTTGTGGGTAATGGGATGATGTGATGAAGTAAGGATCGAAGGGGCTGCAACTGCCGTCTCCTGTTGTTGTTGGATATAGGTATAGCTGTTCGTATCTACTATTTCTGCGGGCAGCACGCGGGCATTGACCAGGCCGGCCGATGTAAGCAGGGCTGCGCGGCGAATGACGTTGCGGAATTCGCGAAGGTTACCAGGCCAGGGATAGTTCATAAAGATCTGCATGACCTCGGGTTCGAAGCCCGCTACTTCCTTATTCAGTTCCTTATTGGCTTTGGCGAGGAAGAAGTCCGCAAACAAGGGAATGTCCTCTTTTCGCTGGCGGAAGGCTGGCAATACGATGGAGAATTCATTGAACCGGTGAAAGAGGTCTTCTCTGAACCTTCCTTTGCGATAGCTGTCCTGCAGATTTTCGTTGGAGGCGACGATGATACGGACGTCTGTTTCCATTTCTTTTACTCCGCCGACGCGTTTGAATTTCCTCTCCTGTATCACGCGGAGCAGGGCCGCCTGGATCTCGACAGAAAGATTTGCCACTTCATCCAGGAAGAGCGTGCCACCGTTGGCCAGTTCGAAGTGTCCGTCCTTATCGTTGAGCGCGCCGGTGAAGGCTCCTTTTACGTGGCCGAACAGCTCACTGCCTGCCAGTTCCTTTGAGAGGGTGCCGCAGTCCATGGCGATGAACGGTTTGTCCTTGCGGGCGCTGTTGAGGTGGATGGTACGGGCGATGACCTCTTTACCGGTGCCACTTTCTCCATATAAAATAATGCTGTAATTAGTCGGAGCTACGAGTTCGATCTGCCGGTATAGCTCACGTGTAGCGGGTGCGTGGCCAACGAGGTATTCCTCGTCATAATTTGGCTTATTGCTCTTTTTGCCGGCGGGTTGTCCGTTGGCGGCGGAAGTTGTCCGGGGGGTGTCGATGTTGCCGTCAGCGGATTGCTGGAGGGCCCGGCCGATGACGTTCAATACTTCTTCGGGGATCAGGGGCTTGGTGATATAATCAAATGCGCCTGCCTTGATCACGTCTACTGCCGTCTTGATATCGGAATAGCCGGTAATGATGATCACTATGGCGTAGGGATCTGCATTTTTGATCTCCTTCAGCACTTCTCTCCCTTCTTTATCTCCCAGCCGGAAATCACAAAGCACTACGTCGAATTTGGACTCTTTGAATTTGGCAATCCCTTTATTGCCGCTGTGACTTGCTTCGGTTTCGTATCCCTTTTTTTGAAGGAAGCGACCGAGCAGGTTACACATGTCCATATCGTCGTCAATGATCAGAATTCTCTTCATAGTTGAAATTTTCAAAATTTAAATTACTGGAAAAAGTATAATAAGGGCTTGAGCAAATAATTGCCTACCTTCTATATTCTAAATCCCTTGCCAAATTATATACCTCTAAGGTACGGTGTCCAGGGGTGTGGGGTGGGGACGAAATTCCCCAGATTGGGGAAGGGTTCATCCCGTAAGTTACGAAATTACCTTTAGACTGGGGCATTAAAAGCTGCGGGGGTCAATTTTTATGCCTGTGAGGCCGGATATATTGTATGGCAATAAAATTGTAAATATTGTGTTATGTGAAATTGCGGGTTTACCTAAAACTTGATGAATAAGTGGAAAATATTATTATGACAGACACTAACAAAGTGCTAATCGTAGATGATGAACTGGATATTTGTTATTTACTCAGCGGCATGTTAAAACAAAGAAATCTCCAAACCGGCTTTGTGAATTCTCTTGGGGATGCGGTGGTTGCGTTGCAGACCGATACACCGTCTATATTATTCCTGGACAATCATTTACCGGATGGTTTTGGGCTTGATTTCATTCCTTTTGTAAAAAAGAACTATCCGGAGATCAAAATAATCATGATCACAGCGCATGATGGCGCCACGGAAAGGAAGAAGGCTTATGATGGCGGGGTTGACCTGTTTGTGGCCAAGCCGCTGACCAGGAAGATAATCAATGATGCCATTGATAAGCTGTATAGTACTGATCCACTGGTTTTGAGCGCCTGATCCGGAATGGGCGGCGGCTCTTTTGAGCCGGGTGGTATTCCTTTGGTTTGGGCTGGAAGTGGGCGCCGGCGATTGGATGTGGGTGCCGCGCTTATGCAAAGTCGAGCTGGATCGAAAATGTGGTTCCGATCCCTTTCTTACTCTCCAGGCCGATATGGCCATTGTGATTCAGGATAATATTCTGTGTATTTGTCAGGCCGAGACCGGTCCCCCTGGTCTTACTGGTGAAATAGGGTTCAAAGACCTTCGAAAGTGATTCTTCATCGATCCCTGGGCCATTGTCAGTAATGGAAATTACGCATTTATCATCTTTAGTGAAGGTTTTGAGCTGCAGGATGCCTGAACCGGGTTCCATCGCTTCAATAGCATTGACGATGATATTCAAAAAAGCTATTTTTATTCTTTCCGGGTCTACCAAAACGTCGCAGATCCCATTCATATAATTCTTTGTGACGGTAATGTTCTTCAGTGTAATGCGGTCCTTTGCGAGCTCGAGGGTTTCGTCGAGGAGCTGATTTACTGAAATGCGCCGGTAGACCAGTTCCGTAAACTTTGTGGAGTTGAGCAGGTCGGTGATCAGCAGGTTGATGCGGGCGCTGTTACGGGCGATCATTTCCAGCATTATGTCGGCGCTGTTCGCATTGCCGTTGAGTTCCGATTGCAGCTGTTCGACTGCGAGATTGATATTGGTGAGGGGGTTGCGTACTTCGTGTGCGATGGTCCGGGCGATGCGTCCGGTGGCGGCGAATTTTTCGATACTGCGCATTCTGATCAGCTCTTTGTTGGCCGCGTCGAGTTCCCCGATCTGTTCCTTCAGCTGCTGCTGGTATTCTTCCACCTTCTTGTCGGCGACACGGCGGGCATTGTTCTCATAAGAATAGGTATAATAACCAAACAGGGCCATCAGGATGGCTACGCCAAGGGACATGATAATGACATTGTTGAGTGTCCTGTATCTTGTCGTCATGGTATCCATCCTGCTTTTCAGTCTTTCCTGTTCGGTGGCCTGGACCTGTTTCACAACGGAGCGGATATGGTTCATGATCTCGAGGTCGAAGAATCCCTTCATTCTCAGGCTATCGCTTAGCTGTAAAAGATGTTGTTCGTGAAGCTCCAGCCCCTGCTGCATCACTTCATATTTTTTATCGATCAGTCTTTGCAGGGTGGCCAGCTCGGAATGTTCTTCATGATCGATAGCAGTCTCCTGCAGGAGGGAATTATAATTACTATCTACGGCCTGTCTGCTTTGGGTATAAGGGACCAGGAATTTTTGGTCATTCATCAGCAGATAGCCTCTGAAGCCGGTCTCTGCGTCTTTGAGGGAGGAAAGCATGGACTCGACCCCGTTGATGATCTTATTGGAGTGGTCTACCAGCCGGGCTTGTTTCAACAGCTCGGAGTTGGCATAAAGTGTCAGCAGGTAAGAGGAGAGCAACAGGAAAAATGCAGTCCCATACCCTACACGTATCCGCAAGTCGATCGCAAATTTCTTTATTGCCGTTTTCATACTTTTCAGTGCTCAAGCCATGCTGTTGCTTAGCCCTTGTCCTCTGCCACCCAGACCGATACGGAAGAACCTCCAACATGGAACTCGCCTTTTCCTTCTTCATCGATGGTCACCCTGGCCGGATGTTTACCAAGGTAATCTACAAAGGTCTTTCCTGCGTGTCTTTTTCCCACTTCCATTTGTTTAAATCCATCGTCGCCATTGCTGAGCAGGACAGCGCAGCCTGATCTTTTATGTTCGTCATCTCCTTCTCTTGTCCAGCCGATGCAGCTGGCATGGTCGAGATAATCCCGTTGGGGGCCATATGCGATGTCTTTCCGGGCCTGCACCAGCTTCTCGATATTCTCTACCCCGGGCATATAGATCTCGTATTCATTCCCATCGCCTCCCTTATCCTTGTATTTCGCACCGTAAAGATCGGGATAAAATGCACAGGGATAACCTTTTTCGCGGAGTAAGATCAGAGCGTAGGCCAGGGGTTTGAACCAGGGATCTACCGGGGCCTCCAGCGCCTGTAAGGGTTGTGTATCATGATTACCCACTACTGTAACTGCGAGTTCCGGTTTTGCAGCCACGAGGGTATCATTAAAAATGGTGGTCAGATCGAATTCCCGGCCCTGTTTGGATGCGGCTTCCAGGTTTTGATGGAGGGAGGCGTCGAAAAGGGACATCCGGCCTTCTGTAGCTTCGATGTACCGTAGCAAAAGGGGAAGGTTACCGGGAGCCCAGTATTCGCCGACGGCAAAGAACTCTTTTTTGGTGGCCTGTCGCATATGGTCGAGCCATTCGTTGTAAAACGCCGCCGGGATATGTTTTACCGCATCCAGTCTTACTCCATCGAAGCCGGTGGTGTTGTGATACCATTCCCCCCATTTTTTCAATTCCTCCCGGACGGCAGGGTTCCTGGTTTCGATGTCGTCGTACATCAGGTAGTCGTAATTTCCCTTTTCGTCGTCGATGACATCCTCCCATCCTTCGCCGTATTCGTTGAGAATGCTATAGATGGCTGTTTCCTTCGTTTTGTTGTCATAGTCGACTCCGGTGAAGCAGCGGAAATCCCAGATAAAATTGGAGTATTTCCCTTTGCGGCCGGGGAAGGTGAATTTTGTGAAGGCTTCTATGTCGAAGGGCTCGCTGATGAATTTTGTCCGGTCTTCGGGGTCTACTTTACGGACCTTGATCAGCTCTGCTTCATCGCCGCCTGCCTTGTGGTTCAGGACAATGTCTACATAAACCTGCATGCCGGCGTCGTGGATCGCTTTTATGGCGTCGATGTATTCCTGTTTTGTACCGTATTTTGTCCGGACCGAAGTCTTCTGATCGAACTCGCCCAGGTCATAGAGATCGTAAATGTCGTAGCCGCTGGACCAGGTGCCGTTGGTCCCTTTGCAGGCGGGGGGCAGCCAGATGGCGGTGAAGCCCATTTGAGCGAGGCGGGGGGATTCTTCTTTTATTTTTTTCCAGAGACTACCGTCGTGGGGGTAGTACCAATGAAAGAACTGCAGGATCGTACCGTTTTGCATAGCAGGGGTTTTTATTGATGGCTTTATAACCATAATAATACCATGATCATTTGGCTTTGATTTGGGTGGTCCGGCAGGTGGGCTTATGAACTATCCCGGTATTTGTTGCTCAGAATGTAGAATATTTTGCTCATTCAGGAGGTAATAAAAGGAATAAAGCCCTGTAAAAAACTGGCAAGGAATTTTGATGTATAGCCATGAACTTAAACTTAAAATTATGAGTACTTCAAAAGTATTAGTCGGTTTTCTCGTAGGTGCAGCAGTTGGCGGTGCATTGGGTCTTTTACTGGCGCCGGACAAGGGATCAGAGACGCGCAAAAAGATCATCGAGACGGGCAGTGACCTGGGTGATTCGATCGCGGAGTTTGGCGGCACTGTGAAAGATAAGTTCAATGAAGTAGTAGACGGGGTAAAAGGAAGTTTTAATAAGACGAAAGGTTCCATGTCTTAATTTTTATTATGGAAGAACAACAGACAGATATCGATAACCTGCTATCGGATGCGGGCGACTATATTGAAACGAGGACGAGGCTCTGGAAATTAAAAGCGATCGAGAGTCTTTCCGATGTGTCGGGTGAATTGGTATCGGGGATGGGTATGATCGTTATCAGCTCTTTTGTGATCATAATCTTCAGCATTGGGTTTGCGCTGCTGATAGGAGACTGGGTCGGAAAAAGCTACTATGGTTTTTTTATCATAGGAGGGGTTTACACGATAATCGGGCTTATTTTATATGCGCGGCGCGGCCAGTGGCTGAAGGAACCATTTAGTAATATGCTGATCAGGAAGATCCTAAAATAATATGGCATGTCTAAGATCACTACGCTTGATGAATTGAGGGAAGAGATACGTAACCTGGAGCACCAGAATTATGTAAATGAGCAGCATATGCGCAGAAGGGTGGGCGAGATAGCGGAGAGGTTCAAGCCTATGAATATTGTGAGGAACCTTTTTGGCCATTTTTTTGGCGGGCCATCCGAAGTAAAGGGCGGCCTTTTTAAAATGGCGGTGGGAATTGCGACGAGTTTTATCGTAAAGAAGTTCTTTAAGAAAGGACTTGCTGCGAAGGTTTAGACCAGCCTGGTCAATCTTCAAGCTTACCGTAATGGTCGGGATTGATCGGGAGTGTTTTTTTGAGAAAGCTGATCCGTTCTTCATCGCCTTTTCTTTTTAAAAAAGCGAATACGTGATAAAGGATGGTTTTGTAGATGAAGATGCCTTTCCGGCTTTCTGCATCGAAGGTTCGTTTGTGTAACCAGAGATCGGTCAGAACTTCTTCCGTCAGAGCCTCCACTTCCTGGCGATCGGACAACCGCGTAAGCCTGGAAATGGCGGAAAATACGGATGAATAATGGTGGTCTATAAATTCTTTCAATAGAATAAGTTGAGTTTAAGATAGCTTAGGCGTCAGAAAGTTATCGTACTCCCGGACCTTGGGCAAAAAATATAGTACTTTCCCTCTATATATATTGAACAAGTACTATTTTCGCTGGCATGCCGTTAATGCCGAAGCTAATGTCCTTCCTCTGTTGCCTGGAGATCCTAACCGGGAATTATGTCCATGCCCAGCAGACAGATACGTTGAGACAACGTATGTCCTATCTTTTAGCCCGATACCGGGAGCATTCCATTACAGATACACAATACCTGAAGGGGGTAGATTCGATCGCTCCGATGCTCGGGAAGGAGGACAGTCTCCCACAACTACTATCTGTTTACCAGCAGCTGGCCTTTGCCGAACCCACGCGGGGAAAGTACAGGGCCGGATATTATACTTACCTGGCTATCAATGCGTACAATTTCAGCCGGCTGGGAAGCGCCATTTATTATTCCGAGAAGAATAACGAGGAAAGGACGAGACTGGGGCAGTTCGAAAAGGGGGCTTTTACGCACAGCGACTGGTTTGCTATCACGGTATATGCCAATAGTCATAATTATCCCAGGGTGTTTGCAAAATATGTTACATTGCAGCCCGCGCTGGAGGCTCTGCCTGCGGGGATCATGACGGGAAATGTCAGTCCCGAGCAGGTTTTTGTGGCCGTGAGCATTTTGCAGACGGTGAACTATGCGGCCTGCCGGGCCGGCGACACGGTGCGTGCTTCAGAGGTCATCTATACGATGAA
Organism: Puia sp.; assembly: GCA_035492595.1. Taxonomy (GTDB): domain Bacteria; phylum Bacteroidota; class Bacteroidia; order Chitinophagales; family Chitinophagaceae; genus Puia. The sequence goes on along the minus strand of DATJJA010000071.1, from coordinate 41,631 downwards.
TGAGATACTTACGGATGTGGAGCATTTCCCTGCCAAATACAAGGATTACCGGCTGCAATATGACTATCTCCTGCACAGTATGTATTATGAGTATCACCGAATGATGAATCAGCTGAGTGCGGCAAGGGATTCTCTTATGGCCGCCATCCGGGATGTCAATACGAAAGGGTTCAGGCCCGATCTGCAAACGGCCTATGCAGAAAGTCTTTATTCGGAGGCGGTGGATCTTTACTTTAAAATGAATAAGACGGACAGCGCCCGGCATTATCTCTCCCTGCTTACTGAAGGAGATGGAAAGGTGCGTTATTCTTCATTGGATGCCACCTTTCTGGCTGAATCCAGAAGCCGGCTGCTGGCGGGCGAGGGGCATTGGGCAGAAGCTTACGGCGAGCTGCATACGGTTTACGGGAAGAGGGATTCGGCCTATTATATGGTCAGCGCCGACAAGGATAATAACCTTTATGCGCTGGCGGAAGCGGAGAATACGCGTCAGGAATTGCTACGGTCGGAGGAGCAAAAGCGGGCGGCGGAGCGGTCATCGATCTCGCTCTTTTTTGTCCTGACGCTACTTGTCCTGGGAGGTGCGACCGGTTTTATGGTCTACCGTTCGGGGCAGGAGCGTAAGATGTTGAACCTGCGGCTGCAGCTGGCGCGGAACTTTCACGATGAGATCGGTCCGATGCTGCTGTATGCCAATGTTCTCGCGAAGAAACAGCAGAATGAGGAGCTGAAGGGGCAGATCGGTCTTATCATGGATGCGGTGCGAAATATCGCTCATGATCTGAAGTCGCCCGAACTGAATACCATCGGTTCGCTGGGCAAGGTCATATCCAACCTGCTTAAAAAGGTCCAGGCCGCCACCGATATCGATTTTTTGCTACAGGCGGCGAACGGTACGCGGGTATTGGGTCATGGCCAGTTCACACACTTGCAGGCTATTATCCAGGAATTGATCAGCAACTCGATAAAACATGCCGACTGTAGTAAGATCATGCTTCGGATCGCTGCGCCCGAGCAGCGGTTTACCCTGAGCTATTCGGATGACGGCAGGGGGATCGGCCCCGGCGTTGATGCCGGAAGCGGGATAGGAATAAAGAATATAAAAGAACGGGTTGCCCTTTTGCGGGGCAGTTTCCAGCTAAACGATGCCTGGCCGAATGGCTATTCGGTCGAGATCTCAATCCCATTAGTATGAATCTACCCATGAGTATGAACCCATTACCCAAGAAATATCAATCCCTTCTAGTCATCGACGACCACAATATGATCGTCAACGGGATCCGGTTGCTGATCGGGGAGCTTTTCGAGACTTTTTACCAGGCCAATGATGGGGCCACGGGTATAAGTCTGGCCATCGAGCACCAGCCGCAATTGGTCATCGTCGACCAGGTGCTGCCTGGCCGGTCGGGAGACGCCATCGTAAAGGAGATAAAATATCACTGCAGCCGGGCCCGGGTACTTGCTTATTCTTTTAACGGGTATCCCTCTGCTGTTCTGAAGATGTTCGAGGCGGGGGTACATGGATATGTGATCAAAAGTGAGGATGATACGGAATTCAACAAAGCCGTCGACTTTCTCCTGGAGGGGAAGGACTATTTCTGTAAAGAGGCGCGGAACCATATCATACACCGGGTTTTTCCCGAGGAGGAGCATTCCCGGCTGATCGTAGCCAATACCGGCTTTTCCACGCGGGAGATAGCCATTATCCGGCTTGTCTGTCAGCAGAAGACTGCCCGGGAGATCAGCCAGCTGGTATTCCTTTCTGAAAGGACGGTGGAGCAATACCGGAGCAATATTTCGCGCCGGATAGGGGCGCGAAATGTCGCGGGGATCATTCGGTTTGCGCTGCAAAACGGCATTATAGACTTGGGTGATCTTTAATTATAGACTCATAGAAGGCGGGGTCGATGAGCAGGGTGTTCTGGAGCTGTTGGATATGATCTTCGGCTCCTTTTTTCTTTAGGTAGTCAAGGACATGTTTCAGCAGTATTTTGTATATATAGGCCGGGGGGCGGACCTTACTGAAAAGGTCTTCGCTGTTCTGCCAGAGCTCGACAAAGACTTTTACGGTGAGGATCTCCAGCTCTTTTTCATCGGACAGGCCGGCCAGCTTTCTGATAGCTGAAAAGATAGAAGGATAATAGAGGTCGATGAATTGTTCGAATAAAGCGGTACGATCGGTCTGGCTCATATCAGTCATTCCAGGAAAAGTTTTAATAAGGTGATAATGGTTTATAGTAGTAAAAGCTGTTGGCGGGAATGTAACCGGGGGGTGGGAGTTTTTTTTGCGTGATCCGGATCAAGATTTAGGTATTCGACTGATAGTCTGGGACTATATGGTACGCAATTTGCGGCTAATCCGGGAATTTTATCCAATACTGACACTAGGAAGATACTTTTCCTGTGATTAACCAAAGAGAGCTTCGTTTGATTCCGAACAGTTTTTACGACATTGGCATAGGCCTGTCACATCAAGGTTTAGGTAACGTAGGGAAGACCCGCCACTACGTTACCTATTTTTTTGTGTTTGCGCCGGGGGCGCTGGGATTAGGGAGATGGCTATTTTTTTGCCTCGAACAGGGTCCAGGGATTGGATCGCATGTCGTGGAGGTATTTGGCCTGCCAGTTGAATTCAGGGTGTAGCTGGAAGAAGGGTGCGGCGAGGAAATCATCTCCATTTGGGTTGCCCATATGGGCCCAGAACTTCAGATCTTTTGCGAGCGCAGCTGTCGTGACCTTACCCTGTACGGTTCCGCCGGGGTAGAAGGGCGGCCAGCTCCATTCGGGGCAGCCTTTGGGATCGGTATCGACCCTGCCTGCTATGACGCAGCGGCTTGCTTCTTTTGCCTTTGTGAGCTCGTTATAGCTATCTCCTTCAATCGTCTTGCCGGTTTCGGCGTCGATCTTTCCTTTATAATCATTGGTCAGCTTTTCCCAGCGGCGTCGGCGACTGTTGGGGGAGTTGGTGCTGTCGCTGGTCTGGAAGGTTGTTTCTTCTGCGATAAGCTTTCCGTCGCTGGGGAAATTTGAGCCGGTATAGATGCCGTCCTTTGTGCGCCATACTTTGACATTTTTTAGTCCGAGCTCGACCCGGGCTATTTCATTTGTCTTGGTGTCGCCTACGAGCCAGTCATTGGCATAGCCGCCATTGTTGCCTGTTGTCATCAGCTTTACGAAGTCATCGATACTCTTGGCATATTGGGCTGCTTTGCGGGCGCGTACGAATTCGGGGATGCCATTCTGGTCAAAGCCTTTGAACTGGGTGATGGTGGTTTCGGTGATGAGGATGCCGCTGCTGGTGACGACGAAGTCATCGCCGCTGTGGATGAGGCCTGGCATCATGTCCATGAAGAGGCGATTGCCTTTTGCGGGGACGATGTCCGCGATGACGTTCCAGCGTTCGCCAAGGATATAGTCTGTCCAGTTATTATGACCGATGGCTATTTGACCGTCGGCGGTGTAGGAGCCGGTCGCGATGAAGCCGCTGCAATTGCCGGGGGCTTTGTTATTAGCGCCGGTGAGCGAGGGCACGTAGTACTGGGCCAGTTCGATGTTGCCGTTGAGGACTACGATGTCGTATATATCATATTGAAGGCCTTTGGCTTTGAGACCTTCTGTGATACCGGTGATCTCCTGCTGGTATTCGGGATCGATCTTATTCCAGAACATGGTTTTTACCGCTTCGCGGTAGAAGTTCCAGTCTTTGCCGGAGCTGTGGGGCAGATAGTATTGCATGGTCTTGATGAGATCGTCGATCTCGGCGGCGAGGAGGTAGCCGTGCTGGAAGCCGATGACTTTTGGGGAGCCTTCGAGGTGGATGTGGATCCAGCCGGCTTTATCGGTCCGGGTCGCCTTTGCGAGGCGCGGGTCGGGGGATTGAATGGGCTTCGGGGAGCGGGACGGATCAGGGGATTGAATGTGCTCCAGGGACTGGGGTGGATTAGGGGATTGCGGAGGCTTCGGGGACTGGAGCGGATTTGAGGCGTGCAAGGGAGCCGGAGACTGGAAGATCTCGGGCGATTGGGCGTATGTGGTGAAACAGAACAGCAGGGCTGTCAGCAGCGCAGGTAGTTTTCTCATTCCCGGAAGTTAATTAAAAAACTTCACCCAGATTGACAAAAAAACCGCCTGATCCATGGGCGCCCCAGCCATAATCTATGCAAAGATTTGTGCGGCTGAATTTGTTGAGGCTGATACGGAGGCCGGCGCCATAACCGGGGGCGATGTATTCGTAGCGGCCCGTGGCGGGTTCGGAAAAGGACTGGGCATTGGCGAAGACGACACCTCCCAAAAGTCCGTTGGTAGTGAGTCCAAAGCGGTATTCCGACTCGAGGTACAACATGTTTTTGCTTCGGAAGCGTCCCTGGATATAACCGCGTGCCGTATTGCTATAGGCGTCCCAGCCCGTGCTGGGGAGGAGGAGGTAAGGGGGTTTGCCGCCGCCTACCGTAAACCAGTCATAGCTCCAGATGGCCAGGACATTGTGGGTGGAGGAAGGGAAATTGATGTATTTGCGAAGGTCGATGAGGAGGGATTGCCAGTTCTGGTCACTACCCAGAACCGTGAAATTGGGCCGGTAGGTGATGCTGGCGTAGTTGCCTTTTTCGGGATTGATGGGGTTTCTTCTGCTATCAAAAAGGAAGTGCAGGCTGATGCCGGAGGCGACCTCTTTTGGGGAGAGCCCATAGCGTTCGAAGTCGGTGGTCTTACCGGTTGGAGGGTCTATTTCCTTTATATTCCAGAAATAGTCAAGGTCGTAGCCCAGCCCGAGGTATAGATCGCGGGCGATGGTCTTTAAAATGGCCTGATGAAGCCGCAGGTAGCCATAGTCGATGTTGTAGCCGCTGTCGGAACTCGTGTTCCCGCCGAGCCCATAGGTCAGGGAGGGGTACTTTAAATAGCGCCAGTCGGTGATGATATTGTATTTATTCCCTTTGGTCCAGATATCGGCCTGGATGGGGAAGATGATCTGTTTGTACTGGGAGTAGGTGATACTGGTCAGGATGGTGGAGAGGTTTGCCTGGCTATGTTCGCTGGTATAGAAGGCGAAGTTCGAGCTGAGGACGCCTGCAAAACCGGTCTGGAGGGTATATCCGGCTACGGGGAGGGCGGATATATGCAGCTTGCCTTGTTTCTGGACGATGGTGTCTTCCCGCCGGGTGTGATGTCCTTTCAGCCACGAGCGGCCTACGTCGACCAGGTCTATATGTTTGTTTTTGAGGGAGTCCTGCGCATAGCCTGGGATGGACAGGAACAAAAATAGGGATAGAGAGGAAGATATTTTTAGGAGTAAATTCAATAGCTTTTGTGTTGCAGCGACCTTATGACTGCGGTTTTATCGAACAGTTTAGACGAGGCGGTGTTTTTTTACAGGTCAAGAGAGGAGGAGCTTTCAGAGGATAGAGTTGCGGCACCGAACTGTGAAACCGGCTTTGCTGCAGGGTGGTGAATCCGGCAGCGAGGCGAGAGAAACGGAGCCGGCACAAGGTTACGGCTTTTTCTATAATTTTTCTGTTAAATCCTTGTATTCATTCAGCTTATGCAGCTCGAGGATGGTGGTCTTGCCGTCTTCGCTTTCCCGGTACATGGGAACGAATTTTCCGTTGAATTTTATTTCCTGGTAGGTGTAGGAGGTGCGTTGCTGGACAAAGTTGGAATAGACGTCGTCAAAGGCCCTGATCAGGACGTAGACCTCTACGTCTGCTGCGGCCATGTCTTTATAGTTGAATCCTTTCAGGGGGCTATTATCGTCAATGGGGTGGACTACGGTCCAGTTCATGGGGAGGCTTTCGACCTTTGTGCGTTCGAGGGTGAGGTCATAGTAGCGATATTCTTCGGTGAGGTCGTCCTGTATGACCTTGAGGCCGATGTTGACCCTGATCTGAACGTCGGTGAGGGTATGGTTATCCTTGTAGGGAGCGAAACGGAACATAAGAGCTGTTCCCTTCTGGTAGGGGCTGATCAGGGCAAAGTCGCTGAACAGAAGATAGGCCCGGGGGCGGGCAAAACGTCCGAATATAAGACCGGTGGCGAGGGCAAAGGACAGGAAGCCGGTCATACTTTCAATTGCGGCGATGAGGTTGGCCCATCCGCCGACGGGGTTGACGCGGCCATAACCAACGGTGGTAAAGGTCTCGGTGCTGAAGAAAAAGGCTTCCTTGAACTGTCCCCAGGCGTTGGTGGCTATAAGACCCTGGAGCTGGTCGAGGCCAGCGAGCAGGTAGAGGCCGCAATAGACCAGGTTGATACCAAAATAGAACAGGATCAGCACCCCGATAAATTTCCACCGGGGCAGGGTCAGCATGTAGTAGTAGACGCTGTACCGGGCCATAAAGGAAACGCCTTCCTTGCGGATATTGAAAGTGCCGTCACGGTTGATAAATCTTCCACCAACATTAGCCGCATTGGTACCAAAGCCGGTGTCATTATTGAGTTTGAGGAAGGGATCTATCTTCGTCGCGGATGCCATATAGTAAATCTGGTTTTGGACACAAAAATACTTTCTCTTATTTATATTCGCTGTAATTAAAACTTTGAATTGCCATGGCAAATCCCGGGGAATTACGAATTCTTATAAATGCGCTGATAAAGGAGCAATTGGAGAAATTTCACTGTGTACGGGGGAAACTGCGGTACCAGCCGAATGTGCTTTCGTTCAGCGGTATACGGGAAGACGGCAAGCCGGTGCTGATGTGGGATCCGAACCGGCGGCTGAGTTTGCTTATCTCGCAGTTCATCGATGGGCAGGATGACTGGACAGGGCTTACTATCAATGTGGACCTGGCCGGCGGCATCTTTGAGTACGATCCCTTGTCAGCGCCGCAGCTGTACCAGGAGGAGAAACGGCGGGAGAAGGAGCTGGAGGAGGATGTTGTAAAGCGGAGGGACGAGCGGCGGGCGGAGCTCGGGTTGAGGACGGCCGTATTTGGGATGGAGCTTGCGGCCAGGGTGGCGGAAGCTTTGAAAGGTAGTCCATTGTACCATGGGCACCGGGATTATTGCGGGATGGGTCTGGAGCTTATTGGTGGGGTATATCGTTACGGGGAGGTCCTGGACGGGTATATGGATGCGGTGATCCGGGAGTTTTCGGACCGGGAGGCTTTTGTAGGCTGGCTGGCGCAGCAGTCTGATGCCTCGCTGGCCCGGCTGGAGAAGTCTGATCCCTTTTATTGGGGGAACCAAACGATCGACCGGGCGAGGCTGGAAGGTTTTGTGGGGTAACGGAATAGCGTTCTGAAAGTTTCGGGATGGGATGGGCGCCGGGGTCCAGGGCCTCAGGCGACCGCTGGGGACCAGGGCTTCAAGCGAACGCCGGTGACGAGGGCTTCAGACGAGCGCCTCGAATAGAATTTCGATGGGGTGCAGCGCTTTGCGGCCGGCGCCATCTTTTATCTGGTGGCGGCAACTGGTCCCGGGGGCTGCGATGAGGACGTCCTCCGGCTGCCGGCGAACGGTCGGCAGAAGGACGAGTTCGCCTATTTTCTGAGAGATGTCATAGTGTTCCTTTTCGTAGCCGAATGATCCTGCCATTCCGCAGCAGCCCGAGGGGATGGTGCTTACGGTATAATTTTCGGGCAGGGACAGGATCTTCACCGAGCCTGCTACTGAGGACAGCGCCTTTTGCTGGCAGTGGCCATGCAGCTGGATCGTGCGCGGCGTCGTTGTGAACAGGCTTTTTTGGATGGCGCCTTTTTCGATCTCTTTTGCCAGAAAATCGTCTATGAGGTATGTATTTTTCGCGAGATCGTTTGCTGCGGTCAGCAGTTCGTCGTCGGCGAGGTCGGGGTATTCGTCTTTGAACGTCAGGATGGCGGAGGGTTCGATGCCGAGGAGGGGAGTATCTTTTGTGATCAGGGGGTGAAGGAGACGGATGTTCTCATTGACTATCTTTTTTGCTTCACGAACGAGGCCTTTGGACAGCCAGGTGCGGCCGCTTTCACCGTGATCGGTCATGAGCACTTCGTAGCCGAGGCGTTCGAGGAGGAGGATGGCTTTTATGCCTATTTCTGTGTCGTTGTAGTTGGTGAATTCGTCGCAAAAAAGATAAATCTTTTTTGTTGGGGTCGCGCCCGGGGATTGGGTGGCTGTTGCGGCGATGTGTTTTTTATACCAGCTGCGGAGGGTTGTTTTGTAGAGCAGGGGCATTGACCTGTCTTTTGCGAAGCCGGAGAATTTTTTGATCCAGCCGCTGAGCGTATTATTCTTCATGACCCAGTTGTAGAGGCCTGGCGCCATTGCTCCCAGTCTGGCGGAGGCGGAGAAGTTGGCGATGAGCCTGCTGCGGAAGGGAACGCCATTCGCATCGTAGTAGTGCTGGAGGAATTCTGCTTTTAGTTTCGCTACGTCTACGTTGGAGGGGCACTCCGACTTGCAGCCTTTACAGCTCAGGCAAAGGTCCATTACTTCATAGATCTCCTTGTTATCATAGCGGTTGGGCTTATCTGAATGAGTGAGGAACTCCCGGAGGATATTGGCTCTTGCGCGTGTCGTATCCTTTTCGTTTCGGGTGGCCATGAAAGATGGGCACATGGTGCCGCCTGACAGTTGGGTCTTGCGGCAATCGCCGGAGCCGTTGCATTGTTCGGCATGCTGCAGGATGTCCTGCTGATGAAAGCGGAAAAGGGTAGGGAAGGCTGGTGTCTTTTGTCCGGGTTCATAGCGCAGCATGGTGTTCATGGGCGGCGTGTCGACTATCTTTCCGGGATTGAAGATATTGCCCGGGTCCCAGGTTTGTTTGAGCTGGCGGAAAAGCTGGTAATTCTTTTCTCCTACCATTTGCGGGATAAACTCTCCCCGGAGACGTCCGTCACCGTGTTCGCCGCTGAGGGAGCCCTTGTATTTTTTTACCAGTGTCGCTATTTCTTCGGCAATGGCGCGGAACAGGTGATTGCCTTCTTCGGTCTTTAAGTTGATAATGGGACGAAGGTGGATCTCTCCGCTGCCGGCGTGGGCATAGTGAACGGAGTAGAGATCGTATTTCTTTAAGATCCCGTTGAATTCGCGGATATAGGCGGGCAGATCGTGCACGTCGACGGCGGTGTCCTCAATTACCGGTACGGCTTTTTCGTCTCCGGGCAGGTTGCTCAGCAGGCCCAGGCCGGCTTTGCGCAGGGACCAGATCTTATTGGTGTCATTACCGAACAGGAGGGGAAAGTGATAGCCAAGACCGGCGGAGCGCATTTCGGCTTCGAGTTTCCCGGCGATCTTTTGAATTTCTTCGCGGGTATCTTTTTTGAATTCGACTACCAGGATGGCGCCTGGATCGCCCTGTACGAAGAAGCGGTTCTTCGACTGTTCAATATTGTCCTTTGTACATTCGAGAATATAGTGATCGATCAGCTCGCTGGCTGTGGGCTGGTATTCGAGCGCGATGAGATTGGCGCGGAGGGATTCGTCGATCGTATTGAAGTGAACGCAGAGCAGTCCCGTTTCTTTTGGCGGGAGCGGGCAGAGGTTCAGCTTGATCTCGGTGATAAAGGCGAGGGTGCCTTCCGAGCCTGCCAGCAGGCCGCAGAAATTGAAGTCGGGTTGACCGGCGGTGAAGGGTGCGGTGTCCAGCAGGAGGTCGAGGGCGTAACCGGTATTTCGTCTTTCGACGCTGGGTTTGGGGAACTCTTTCCGGATGGCGAGCTGGTTGTCGTAGTTGCTGAGCATGGTCCTTGTCGTGCGGTAGAGCTGGGCTTCGAGGCTTTGTCCTTCGCATTTGGCATGGAAGCTGTCGGGGTCGAGCGTGTTGAAGGTGGCTTCTGAACCGTCGCTGAGAAGGACTTTTACTTCGAGCAGGTGTTCGCGCGTGCTGCGGTAAATTATTGAGTTAGAGCCGCAGGAGTTGTTGCCGACCATACCGCCGATCATGGCCCGGTTGGCCGTCGAGGTCTCGGGGCCGAAGAGCAGTCCATGGGGTTTCAGGAAGCTGTTGAGCTCGTCGCGGATAACGCCGGGCTGTACCCGCACCCATTTTTCGGTCGTATTCAGTTCCAGGATCTGTGTAAAGTATTTTGAAACGTCTACGACGATGCCTTTTCCAACCACCTGTCCTGCGAGAGAGGTGCCTGCGGTGCGGGGGATGAGGGAAGTCTTCTCTTCGTGGGCAAAGCGGATCAGCTTTTTGATGTCATCCACGTTCTTTGGCAGGGCTACTGCCTGGGGAAATTCGCGGTAGGCAGATGCGTCTGTTGCGTAGAGGGTTCGTGTGACCGTGTCGTCGTATAACTCTCCGGCAAATGTACTGGCCAGAGCCTTCAGTTTTTCGCTCATACCCACAAAAATAGGTACATTTGTTTTTATGTATCGCATACTCTTTGTCTTATTAGCCGCGGGCTTTTTTTCCGGCGGCTGCGCCAGCGCCCAGAAATCCAATCATCTAAGCCCCAAGCCCGCACTGGTCCGTCTTATCGACGGGTCGCTCAGGCAAGCCGTCAATCAGTATAAGGTAATGATGGGGCGTGTTCCTGCAGGCCGCATGCCGAAAACCTACTATGCCATGCAGGACCGGCTGGAGACCAGTGATGTAGGTTGGTGGACGAGTGGTTTTTATCCGGGTACTTTGTTCTATCTGTATGAATATTCCCATGATACTTCTTTATTGCGGGAGGCAAAGGCCAGGCTTTTATTGCTGGAGAAGGAGCAATATGATAAGGGCACGCATGACCTGGGTTTTATGATGTATTGCAGCTATGGGAATGCACTGAGGCTGCTGGACAGTCCTTCGTACAAGGAAGTGCTGCTGAACAGCGCCAGGTCCCTGTCTACGCGGTTCAATCCTACGGTGGGCTGTATCCGGTCCTGGGACAGCAAGCCATGGAAGTACCCTGTCATTATCGACAATATGATGAACCTGGAGCTTTTGTTCTGGGCTTCGGCCGTCAGCGGGGACAGTTCCTTTTATCATATTGCGGTGACGCATGCCAATACGACGATGCGGAATCATTATCGTCCGGACTACAGCTCGTATCATGTGATAGATTATGACACGGCGACGGGTGCTGTGCTGGCGAAAAAAACGGCGCAGGGTTATTCGGACTCTTCCGCGTGGTCGCGGGGGCAGTCCTGGGGTTTGTATGGATTTACGGTGATGTACAGGAGTACGCATGATCCGAAATATCTGGCGCAGGCGGAGCATATTGCGCATTTTATCCTGAGCAATCCGAATCTTCCGGCTGATAAGATCCCTTACTGGGACTATAATGCGCCGGGTGCCGCTAATGTCCCGGGAAGTGGTGTCTCGGGCGGCGGGGTATTGCGGGATGCTTCGGCTGCATCGGTGATGGCTTCGGCGCTGATCGAACTTAGCGGGTATGTGGATGTAGAGAAGGGTAAGGAATATTTGGGGGTGGCCGAGCAGATCATTGTCAATCTTTCTTCGAATACGTATAAGGCGGTGGTAGGGTCTAATGGAGGTTTTTTATTGAAGCATAGTGTGGGGCATTTGCCGGCGCGGTCGGAGGTGGATGTGCCGCTGACGTATGCGGATTATTATTTTGTGGAGGCGATGTTGCGGTATAAGGCGCTTGCGCAGAAATAAGTTGCGGCGATGGTTTTTTTGGAGAGTGTTGGGCGAGGGGGCGACTGGTTTTGCGTAGGCCCTGGCTAGGTAAAAGGGATTGGACGGTCCAGAAAATCGAAGGCCTTTACCGGCGTTTCGCGGATGGGGCTGGTGGCGTATGCTGCGGCGCTGAGGGTCCAGATCATTTCGTCCTGGATCTGGCCATGGCGGTTTGGGGAATGGCTTTTTATGGTGGTTTCGTGTGTAAAGCCCAGTTTGTATGGGATGTTGTAGCTGCGGGTGTTGTCTGCGGAGCAATGGATCTCGATGCGTTGGAGTCCTTCAATTTCGAATCCACATTTTATCAGCGCCTGGACGGCTTCTGTGGCATATCCCTTGCCGATGTGAGCCACATTGATCCAGTAGCCTATCTCGCGGGCATCTTTGCCGACGCGGTTGTGCAGGCCGGTCCCTCCAAGGATCTCTTTTTCATCTTTATCAAATATGCCGTATACGCTGTCCTGGCCGAGGTCGAACTGGCCCCTGAACTGCCGGATGAATTTCGCCATCCAGTCTATTTCCTGTGGATCTTCCAGGGCCCAGGGGATCCAGGGGAGGAGGTGCTGGGTGCTGCTGTTGATGGATCTTTGCAGTTTGGCGGCGTCCCCGGGGATGTAGCAGCGGATGAGGAGGCGGGCCGTTTCTATTTTATATGTTCTGGCGAGTTCCATGTGATTGTTTTTGCACCGTTCGCGGTGCCGGGCCGGGGTAGCCTATTTTTCCAGTGCGCCGAGTATTTTTTTTACCATTCCATCCATTGAGGCATTGTCGATCCAGCGGACCACTGCTACGAGGTTGTGTTCCGGGTCAACGTAGATAAAGTTGGTGCCATTACCGATATGCACAAACGCGGAGGCGGGAGCGCTGGGCAGCAGTTTGCGATCTGTATTGAGGAACCAGTTCATATACCCATAGCCGGGGTTTGCGGTGGTGGGTGTCAGGGCTTGTTTTACCCATTGTTCGGAGATCAGCTGTCTGCCGGACCAGTTGCCCCGGTGGAGGGTGAGCAGTCCCCAGCGGGCCATGTCATAAGCGTTGATGAACATGCCTCCGCCCCAGTGGCCGCCGCCGCTGACGGATTGTACGGGCTGGCCGTCGAGGACGATCCAGGAATTCCGGTAGCCGTTCCAGCGCCAGGTATTGGAGGCGCCGATGGGGTCCATGATATATGTTTTGAGTACCTGTGGCAGGGGCTGGCGCCAGACGCAGGTGGCTGCGAGGGCGAGGGCGTTGACACGGACGTCGTTGTATTTCCAAACGGCGCCCGGCGCGTTGCGTTTACGGGCAGGCCATTCTTCGGGTTTACCTACGGGTCGATCGGCCCAGTCCGGTTTACCCCAGAGAGTGCCTTCCCAGTCGCTGGTCTGGCGGAGCATTACATCCCAGGTCAGGGTGCGATCGTGCGGGCTGGAAAAGGGATATAAAAGTATCGGTCTTGTGGGGTCTTCGGGTTGGGCTGGCTGCGCAACGGGGTTGTATGGTTCGATCGGGGGAATATAGGGGGCGACGGTATCGGTGACGCTGTGGATGAGACCCTGGTCGACGGCCAGGCCTACTACGGTGGAAAGGAAGCTTTTGGTGACGCTGTGGGTCATGTCGACTCTTGCGGGTTCGCCCCATTCGGCTACGATATAACCTTTATAGATGATGAGGCCGGTTGGTTCGCCTCTTTCTTTGAAGGGGCCGATGCCGTCATCGAAGGGTTCTCGGCCGAAGCTTTCGGCCTGGGCGAGCTGTTGGTCGCGTGGGGCTTTTGCTTCGTTGTCGCGGGCGAATTGGATGGCGGTCGCGAGTTTTGTGGAGTCGAGGTTTAGGGAGGAGGGGGAGCGGTGCTGCCAGTCGCCGCGGGGAGGGAAGTAGTCGGCGGCGGCGTGAGTTGCGGCGGCGGCGGTGTGAGGCGCGCCGGCGGCGGTGTGGGCCGTGTTTTTTTGGGTTTGGGCCTGAAGGGTGAATAGTTGCAGCAGCAGGAATGGTAGTAGAATGAGCCGTTTCATTGGCTCAATTTACAATTTCTTCTGCAATCCCTGAAGGTCGAGTCGTTTGTCAAAAGTCTTCATGGAACCTGCGAGGCGGACGAGGATGGTCCGGGCTTTTCCCCAATCGTCTGCTTTGAACACGGGAGCGTTGAGGTCGACGACCTGGTCATAGAACAGGGTAGATACGTATACCTGGCGGCTTACCAGCTTATAATTTTCAGGCATATTGAAATACCAGATGAGGAAGAGGCGTCCCTGGAGGGTCATCCATTCTGTTTCGAGGTGGCTATAGTTTTGTTTGAGTTTTTTTTTGTAATAGCTGAGCTCGTAGTTCATGTACTTCAGGAGAAGTTCTTTTTCGGTTGAGGGGCCGGATAGTTTCCGCTCGGAGGATCTGTCTGCCGGCAGGAGGGTGGCCTGGACGATCTGTTTGTCGACGGTGATGAAGCCGGGGACGTCCGAAGGTTTTGTTGAATGATGGGGGACATCCAGCGTAAAAGAGTGGATTTCGCCTGCATAGGCGATTACCGATCTATGTTTGCCCTGTAATAAGGTGGCGTGAACGTCTTCGCTGGGTTGGACCTTTTGGGAAGAGGCTCCGGTAGTGGTAAAGCAAAAGGAAAGGGCGATGATCGCGGGGGCCAGTTTTGTGGGCCGGGTCATGGACCAGGATATTGGTAGCATAGTGAATTAGTTCAGAGGTATATTGGATAGAGGAATGGGTTGCATGGTCTTGTGGGTCAGAAATTTGGACTATTAACGGTTTTTTGTTAAAAATCGTATACCTATTTGCCTTATCCCCAAAAGTTCAATAGTTTCACCGCCTTATTAAAAGTTCAAACGATCCCAGCAAGAAAAATGAAGAAAGTCTTTTTGATGGCGGCCATAGTCGCCGCAGCGGTTGCGCCTGTATTTGCCCAGAAAAAGCCCGCGAATCCCGTCCCAACTGACACATCCAAACCCAAGCCTCCTCCTTTTCCTGGTTTTCCCGTGCCCAAGTCGGGGCCCAAGCCTTATAAAGAGGTGATCACGGAGAAGGCTGTCTCTCATCCGGGGCTGTTTACGGTGCATAAGATAGAGGATAAATACTATTTCGAGATCCCTGATTCTTTGCTGTTAAGGGAATTTATGGCGATCACCCGGTTTGGCAAGACGGCGGGTGGCGGGGTCTATGGAGGGGAGCTGGCCAATCAGCAGACGCTTCAATGGGAAAAGGGCCCCAATAATACCTTGTTCCTCCGGGTTGTGACGCTGGTCAGCATGGCCGATTCCTCCAATAAGATCTATAAGGCTGTAAGGAATTCCAATGTAAATCCAATTGCGGCTGCATTTGATGTCAAGGCTTATGGAAAGGACTCTTCGAGTGTGGTCATCGATGTCACGGACTTTTTCAAGGGAGATAATCTCATCGTCAGCATTCCGCCTTCTATAAAAGGGCGGATGAAGCTGGGTGGGCTTGCGGGGGACAGGTCTTATATCGAACATATCAATACTTTTCCGATCAATACCGAGGTGAGGAGTGTCAAGACCTTTTCTTCGGGGGGAGGGATGCCGTCGCCGTTCGGTTTCTCGATCTCTTCTCCTACGGATGCGGCGGGGGCTGTTACGCTGGAGCTGAATACCTCGTTGATCCTGCTGCCGGCCACACCTATGCACAAGCGATTGTTTGATAAACGGGTAGGATATTTTGCCGAGGACTATACCGTCTATAGCGATGATCAGCAGAAAATTGACAACCAGGAATTTATCGTTCGGTGGAGGCTGGAGCCAAAGCCGGAAGACCGGGAAAAATGGGAGCATGGACAGCTGGTCGAGCCAAAGAAGCCGATCATATATTATATCGATCCGGCTACGCCGCGTCAATGGGTGTCCTATCTGATACAAGGGGTCAATGACTGGCAGCAGACCTTTGAAAAAGCCGGATTCAGCCATGCGATCGAGGCCCGGGAATGGCCGGACAATGACAGCACGATGAGTCTGGAGGATGCGCGTTATTCTGTACTACGGTACTTTGCGTCAGATGTCGAAAATGCCTATGGGCCTAATGTTCATGATCCCCGCAGCGGTGAGATCATCGAAAGTCATATCGGCTGGTACCACAATGTCATGGAGATACTCCACGACTGGTATATGGTCCAGACGGCGGCGGTGGATCCCAAGGCGCGGAAGATGCATATGGACGACACATTGATGGGGCAGCTGATCCGTTTTGTATCCTCTCATGAGGTAGGGCATACGCTTGGGCTGAGGCATAATATGGGCAGCAGCAGCACCGTGCCTGTGGAAAAGCTTCGGGACAAGGCCTGGCTTGACGTTCATGGTCATACGCCATCTATTATGGACTATGCGCGCTTCAATTATGTCGCGCAGCCGGAGGATAATATTCCTGAGGCAGACCTGTTTCCGCGGATCGGTGAATACGATCGATGGGCGATACGATGGGGGTATTCTTATTCGGGAGCCAAATCTGCGAAGGAAGATGCCAAAATTGTCAATAAGTGGATCATCGACAGTCTGAAAGCTAATCCCCGTCTCTGGTTTGGCGGTGAAGGCTATAATGGGGACCCCCGGGCACAGGCCGAGGATCTTGGGGACAACAGCATGAAGGCGAGTGGATATGGGATCAGGAACCTTCAGCGGATACTGCCCAACCTGATCGAATGGACCCGTGAAGAAGACGATAAATATGATAACCTGTCGGATATGTACAAACAGGTGGGCACCCAGTTCGGCCGCTATATGGGCCATGTGCTGAGGAACGTCGGTGGCGTGTACGAAACTTTCCACAGTGTGGAAGAGCCCGGAGATGTATATGAGCCTACGCCTAAAGCGCGGCAGCATGAGGCTGTACTATTCCTGAACGAACAGCTTTTCGAGACTCCGCGCTGGATGCTGGATAATAATATCCTGAACAAGATCAGCAGTCCTTCGGGTGGTGATCCGGTCAGTTCGATCCAGACGGGTGTATTGGGCAGTCTTTTGTCTTCGTCACGGCTGAACAATTTATTACAGGTGACAAATCGTTTCGGTCAGGCGAAGACCTATACGGTGGATGATCTGCTGATGGATACGCGGAAAGGTGTCTGGAAAGAGCTGACGACGCATCGGGCGATAGATGTCTACCGGAGGAATTTACAGAAGACCTATGTGGAGTCACTGATCGCTGTGGTCAATCCTGCGGCTCCGCCGTCGACGGGGATCCCGGGTCTGCGGATCTCATTCGGGCCTGATACGAAGAATACGGACCTGCCTTCGATAGCCAGGGCGGAGCTGAGCAGTCTGAGGGGGCAGCTGTTAGCCGCGATCCCGGCGACGACGGACCGGTTAAGCCGATATCATCTCCAGGATCTGGCCGAGAGGATACGGCAGGCCCTGAACCCGAAGGGCTAATACAGGCCCTGACGGGTATACCCGTAGGATTAATAAATTGATAATCCTGGCCCCTATGCTATCAAATAGTATAGGGGCTTTTTAATTTTGCTACTATTTATTTACAGAGACCTTTAGCATCTTCTTTGGCGCTGTTTGGCAGGGAATCAGCGCATCTGCCGGAAGGGTGAGCTTAATAAACCTTTTGAGATGGTCATCATAGTATTTACAGCGGACGTTGCCCCTGTTTTCACGGACCTCTACTATTATCAGCTTGATATCTAACAAGCCAGGAAAGGTTACTTCGTCACCAACCTTTAAAAAATCATACATAGGCATAGATTTTAAGGGTGATTGCTAAAGTTGTACTGAGGGACAAGGTAAGAAAAAGGACCGGGAAAAATCCATTTTTATCCGTGGTTACCCGTAGAATATTTGCAATAGGACCCTTAGTAAAAACACGATATGCTTGAAAATAACCACCAGGATAATTTTAAGGGTAGAAACGAAACCTAAAGGGGCATTGGAGAGGGGTCGCGGGTGCTATTCCTCCTGCTGCCGGGTATATTGTGTCCACTGGCAGGACTTTTGTAACTTGCTTTTGAATATAAATAGTTTGCATGATCGGAATATTACCTGGCATACCCCCTAACGTGGCAGGATTCAGAGCCAGTGGTGAGGTCACCCGTGAAGACTATGAAAAGATCGTCTTCCCCATCATTCGTCAGCATGTGGAGACCTTTGGACATCTAAATTTTGTCTTTTATGTAGATACTTCGCTGAAGAACTTCAGTGCCGGGGCCTGGGTCAGGGACATCTGGATGGGGCTCAAGGAGCTTGCGCGCTGGCATAAGGTGGCTATTATTTCCGATGTAGAGCGGATCAGGAGATTTACGGATACGATCAGTCATCTGTTACCGGGGGAGTACAAAGGATTTCCTACTCACCAGCTGGAAGCGGCCATTCGCTGGGCATCGACGGAAGAGCAGGCGGTTCCTGCTGTTCCGGCTGACAATATACCTGACTATATCGACCGCCTGCTTCCTCCGCAAATAAGGGGAGAGGCTACGCAGACGGCTGCGGAAGTGCTGACGGAGCGGGAGGAGGATGCCCGATATGTCTTTGAGCGGGCTTCGGAAAGGCTACTGGACGTCAATCAATGGACCGATATGTGCGGCTCGCTTGCGGCGGGCTTCCAGCTGACGGACGATATGGGAAAAGATCTGCAGGGGCATGCTGCCGTGAATGATTTTATCCGGATCGATATCCCGGGACCCGGGCCGCGGGAAGGCCGCGGCTATGACTGGGTGCAGATCGAGAAGGTGGAGCAGGCGGTGAGTACGGAGACTGACGGTCTGTTCTTTATCCAGGTGCGTCCTTCGCCAGCGCCTCCGGTACAGGCCGGCGCCTTGCCTGCTCATTTCCTGGAAGACTCCGCAACCAGTACGTTCGTGCTGGAGCGCAGCGGGCTGCGCGTGACAATGACCGTGTTTGGCCGTAACGAAGTGCCCAATTCAAGGCTTCCGGAGAATCCGGACAAGCTGAGGAACAAAATAGTCGGCTCTCTCGGCGCGATCGGGTTGTCCAAAGTGCAGTGGAAGGCGCTGGTGCAGGGGATACTTGATAAAGAGTAACGCCAGGTTTGGGATGGGTGTGAAGTAGCGCCAGGCCAGGAAGGGATATGAAATTGTGAATTATTTTGCGAATAGTGGGATTTTCAGGGCTAGCATGTTATTTGCGACCCTATAAGAAAAGCTTCCTATGATGCAGCAAGATATCCCGGCCGGTAAACCGGCTACCAATGTAGGAGACGGAGAGCGTGTTCTCTCTGCCATAACCGGCTCGTTATTATTATACTTTGTTGCGAAGAAACATAAGGCGGATAGTCTGTTGCTGCTGGGCGGGGGATATCTGTTGTACCGGGCTGTTTCGGGGCATTGTCCTATGGTATCCGTGTTGAAAGGCAGGAGGCGTTCGGGGCAAAGCTCCAATATCAATGTCAGGACCGAGATCATTGTCAACAGACCACGTGCGGAGGTTTATGCTTTCTGGCGCAACCTGGAGAATCTACCTTTATTTATGAAACATCTCGATCATGTGGACGAGATAGACAGTCATACTTTTGCCTGGAAGCTGAAAATGCCGGCGGGGTTTAGCGACATCCGTTGGGAAGCGAAGATCGTAAAAGATGAAAAAGACAGGGAGCTATCCTGGCATTCCGTGCCCGGAGCTGCCATAGAAAATACGGGGAAGATAAATTTTTCTGATACTCCCGGGAATGCAACCCGCATCGATGTGATGATCTCTTATCGTGCGCCGTTGGGTGTCATTGGGGAAAAAATAGGCCGGCTGCTGACCCCTGTTTTTAAGGGAAAGATCGAGTCTGATCTGAACAACTACAAACATTATATTGAAAATGCCAGCCTGGCCGGAAACTGATCTATGCGTTATCAGCTACTTGCTTCCGACTATGACGGTACTCTTGCTGACCAGGGGCTGGTTTCCCCTGCAATAGTGGAAAAGCTTCGTGCGCTGCAGGCCACGGGTCGCAAGATCGTCCTTGTCACGGGCAGGGAGATGAAGGACCTTGTCCTTGTCTTTCCGGAATACAAAGTCTTTGATCATATCGTTGCAGAGAATGGGGCGGTTATCCATCATCCTGCCACCGGGGAGGAAAAATTGCTGGGGCCGCCACCGGCTGCGGATTTTGTTCTGGATCTCCAGCGAAAGGGGGTTCATCCTTTGTCTGTCGGAAAGGTGATCGTAGCGACCTGGGTGCCGCATGAGCAATCGGTGCTGGAGGTGATAAAAGCTTCGGGCGGCGAGCACCAGGTGATCTTTAACAAAGGCGCGGTCATGATCCTTCCCCCGGGGATCAATAAGGCTACGGGTCTATTGGCGTTGCTACGGCAATTGCAGATCTCTCCCCATAATTGTGTAGGGATCGGGGATGCGGAGAATGACAGCTCTCTTTTACAGGCGGCGGAGGCTGCGGTAGCGGTGGGTAATGCGCTGCCTGCGCTGAAGGGGATAGCGGACTGGGTGACGCCTTCCGGTCATGGAGGAGGCGTTGCAGAACTTATAGACGCACTGATCGATGATGATCTTTCCTCGCTGGGTGAGCGGCTGACCCGGCATTATCCTGATCTGGGGACATTGCCGGGTGGTGAGGTTTTTACTATCAGTCCCTGGAGAAGCGGGATATTGGTCGCCGGTGCATCCGGCAGTGGTAAAACGACCTTGACCATCTCTATTATGGAGAGCCTTATCCGGAAGCAATACCAGTTCTGTCTTATCGATCCGGAGGGGGACTATCTTGATCTGCCCGGCGCCACCCTTGTTGGCAATGAAGTATCTCTGCCGCCTATGGAAGAGATCGGGCAGCTGCTGAAAGACCCGCAGCAGAATCTTGTCATTTGCACGCTGTCTGTTGCGCTTCATGACCGGCCGGAATTCTTTTTCCGGCTCCTTGATCTTCTCGTTGAAATGCGCAGGCAATATTCGCGTCCTCACTGGCTGATCATGGATGAAGCGCATCATCTGGTCCCCGGGCCTATGGGGATAGCTGCGGACCGTTTTCCTCCCGATTTTAACAATTTTATCGTTGTCAGCACTTCCCCGCATGCGCTGCATGCGTCAGCGCTGGCGAAGATCGGGATGATCATCAGTATCGGGGATAATGCGGCTTATCCGTTCGAGCAGTTCGGTCAGCTATTGCAATGTGAAGTTCCAACTGATATTCCGAGACTCGCGGAGGGGGAGATCTGTGTCTGGGAGAGGGGTGGTTCGGTGTCACCGTTCGTAGTCCGGTATAATCAGCCGCATCAGCTGCTGCAGCGGCATAAAAAGAAATATGCGCAGGGGGATATGGGCAATAATAGTTTTATTTTTACGGGTGAGGAGCGCCGTCTTCATCTTGTGGCCAATAACCTGCTTTTATTCCTGCATATTGCGGAGGGCGTCGATATCGAAACCTGGCTTTATCATCTGCATCGAAAGGACTTTACCAACTGGTTCAGAAAGACCATTCATGATGAAGATCTGGCGAAGGCGGGGGAGGAGGCGGAGCAGATGAAAGATACAGCTGCTTCGAGGCGGCATGTGCTGGATCTTATCGCTCAAAAGTATACGGCGTAATATGCTTTCCAGAAAAAAACAAAAGAAGTATCTGACTAAAAATGAGAGGGATTTACTGGTCCAGCTGCAGGTTTTTAGCGAATCCGGCGATGCTGATGCCTTACACAGGATCCGGCTGGACGTCAAGAAGATAAAGGCATTTGCGCAGATGGTCAGGTCCTGTTCGGATAAAAAAATGTCGGCGAACAAAAGAATTTTCAAAGATCTTGGCTTGTTGAAGAAGATGTTCCGTCAGGCCGGGAAGGTTCGCGATGCAAGTAATACCAGTAAGCTACTGCAGCAGCGGCATTGGGTTCCGGCGGCTTTCACCGAGGAGCAGGATGATTTGCGTACCACCGCTGCGGATAAATTCCGGCAGCAGGTTGGGGAATACCGAAAGAAGGGGAAGAAGGCTGGCCGTCAGTTGCTGAAAGACGTGAATGCTATACATACGGGTTGTATAAGGGATTGGTATGCCGGTCAGTTGATCAGGATCGGAGTATTGCTGACTGCTTCGGGTGACCAGCTTCACGAGGCAAGGAAGAAGATAAAGGAATTGTTGTATGTGCAGAAGGTATTGCCTCCGCGACTGGTTGAATCATTGAACCTTGATAAGGGTTATCTTGACGAGCTGCAGGAGGTGATTGGCAATTGGCATGATATGGCGCTGGTCGTGGCTGCCTATGCGGGTCGGGAGGGGGTCGACAGTCAGGCGATGGTGGATGAGTGCGCGAAAAGAGAAAAGAGGGTACGGGAGATGGCCGGAGACTTTTATCTGCGGGCGCATTTGAGCTGACGTTATTTTTTCTTTGCTGTTCTTTTCCTGGCCGTTTTTTTGGGGGCTGCTTTCTTCTTTGCTGCCTTCTTTTTGGGGGCTGCTTTTTTTGCCGCTTTCTTTTTTGCGCCTTTTTTTGCCGCTTTTTTGGGTGGGACTTTTTTGCCTTCTTTGCGGGCTTCGGAAAGGCCGATAGCAATAGCTTGTTTCCGGCTTGTTACTGTCTTTCCGCTTCTGCCGCTTTTCAGCTGTCCGCGTTTCTCTTCGTGCAGTGCTTTTTCTACCTTGTTCTGAGCTCCTTTTGAATATTTTGCCATGGGGTGAATTTTTGGTTCAATATAGCTGGCTTAAAAAAGCGGGCCAGGGGACAGGGGATAGCAAAAGTTGAGGATTGGGCATTGGATCCGTGTAGCGGGCGCGGATAAGCGACGTTGTAGAAAAGATTGCGCAGTGTCGTCATTGTTCTACATACCCCTGTCGGCGACGGTTTTGGTTGAGTCGCGTCGGGGCGCGCCGTTGGACAGTTGACCCGGTTAACCTAATTTCTTTAATGCTTTTTCCATGTCGATGCCTTTCCCTAGAACTGGCTTGAAGAGATCGCCTGTTTCTTTCAGGCGTGCGGGTATGGTCTTTATCGTAAAGTCCAGCATTTTCAGTCCTTTCCTTACTTCTTCCCAATGCAGTGGTGTGGAGACGGTCGCCCCGGGTTTGGGGCGTACCGCATAAGGGGCGGCGATAGTTGCCTGGGGCCGGTTCTGGAGGAAGTCGAGGTACATCTTTCCTTTTCGTGCGGATACGGTGCGTTCGATAGACGTGTATTCGGGGATCTCTTCGTGGACGCGGGTTACGATGACCCGTGCGAATTCCTTTGAATGTTCGTAGGTATATTTACCGCCGAGGGGGAAATAGATATGTATGCCGGTGGACCCGGAGGTTTTGCAGCAGGAGCTGATACCGGCGGATTCCAAAATCTGTTTTGTCACCAGGGCTGCTTCGATCACTTTGTCGAAGGTGGTGTTTTTGGCGGGGTCAAGGTCAATGATACACCAGTCCGGGTTATCGGGTGTCTCTACGCGGCTGCTCCATGGGTTTACTTCGATACAGCCGAGAGAGATCATATACAGGAGACTGGCTTCGTCGGTGCAGACCAGGAATTCCTTGTCCTCTTTATCTTCTGCGCTATGATAGGGGAAGGTTGTGATCCAGTCGGGGACTTTTCCAAGGACATTCTTTTGATAGAAGCTGGGGCCGGTGATGCCGTTGGGATGCCGGTTCAGGGATTGCGGTCGGTCGGTCATGTAGGGCAGGATATAGGGCGCCACCTGGTAATAATAATTAAGCAGGTCGCGTTTGGTGTATTTTTCTTTTGGCCAGAAGATCTTGCTCAGGTTGGTGAAGTGGAGGTCGTGGCCATTGATGTTGCGGGTTTGGGATTCGTCGGAAGGGTTGAGGAGGGTGGTGCGGGCGCTGTTTCGTTTGGCGGGCCCGGTATCGGCCTGGCTTTGTTTTGCCGGAGCGGTTTTGGTGTGGTCTTGTTCTGCCGGAGCAGTTTTAGTGCGGCTTTGTTTTGTTGGAGTGCTGCGCCTGGCGGTGGAGGTGGCGGGAGCGCCGCGTTTCGTGACGAGTTTTTTTGTTGGCATGGCTGTTTCTCTTATTACTTCGATTGCGTCTTTGTCTTCGCGCATTCCTTCAAACGAGGGATGGCGCATCACTCCGTCCTCTGTCATTTCGCGGAAGGAGACTTCACATACGAGGCGGGGCTTCAACCAGGTAGCTTTTGCATCCGGGGGATCGGGCCGGAAGCGGGAAGGTTTATTGACATCGGGAATGACTCCAAAAGGGGAGTTTTTTTGGATCAGCGGCTTAAACTGTTTCATCATACCCTGCTGCATCTTTTCTGTAAAGCCGGTCCCTATCTTCCCTGTGTATTGTAATTTACCATTTTCGAAGACTCCTACCAACAGGGAGCTGAATAATTTAGGTGAGCCTTCGTTGCGGGTAAAACCACCGATGACGACTTCCTGCCGGCTTGCTGTTTTTATCTTGAGCCATTCTCTTGTCCTTACTCCGGGGGTATAATAGCTGTCGGTTCTTTTGGCCATGATGCCTTCGAGCCCGGTCTTTTGTGCGGCGGCAAAGAATTCGGTTCCGCTGGCGTCGAAGCTTTCGCTGTAGCGGATGACTCCTTCGGGGGGGATGATCGATTCGAGGAGCTGGCGGCGATCCGTCAGGGGCAGGCCTGTGAGGTCGCGGCCATCGAGCCAGATCAGATCGAACACATAATAGATCAGTTCGCCGTCGGCTTCGCTGCGCCAGTTCTGCAGGGCGTTGAAATTGGATTGACCTTTGTCGTTCATGACTACTATCTCTCCATCGAGGACTGCGTTGATAGTCCATTTGCTGAGGACGTCATAGAGCGGGTAATATTTTTCGAAGGATTTATTGTTGCGGCTCCGGAGCTCGACCTTTCCTTTTTGCAGGTAGGCCAGGGCCCGGTAGCCGTCCCATTTTATTTCATAGGACCAGCCTGCTTCGTCGAAGGGTTTGTCTACCAGTGTGGCGAGCATGGGAGAAATGTCTTTGGGAATGGGAGCTTTGCGGCCTGTGTTGGGGGGAAGGGTCAGGGTGGCGGAGGCTTTTTTAAGGGCTTTGTCGGCGGCGCGATCGAGCGTTTTGGCGGGGGCGGTTTTGCGGGCGACTTTGGCGGAAGCGGTTTTGCGGTTGCTTTGCCATTGTTTTGACCGTGGGTTGTGTTCGACCTGTTCGAGGGTTTTGTGGGACACTACGGACTTGTCTTTATCGGTAATGGGTGTTTCTGTGGCGTATTTGTCGCGGTGTTTGATGAGTAGCCATGAGTTCTCTCCCCGGCCGCGGGTTCGCACGAGTGCGAACTCTCCTTTTAGTTTTTTTCCGTTGAGGCGGAATTTTAGTGAGCCTTCGCGGAGCTCTTTGAGCAGGGTCTTTTCCTGGGTGGCCTTGGTGGGGTTGGCGCCGTTGGTCGAATTGGGACCTTTGCTCGGTTTGGCGCCGTTGGTCGAGTTGGCGCCGTTAGCGGCTTTTGTACTTTTTACGGTGCCGTTGGTGTTTTTGGTGCGACTGGTGTGTTGGGCGCTGTTGGCGCCCTTGGATGGTTCGAGTGGTTCGTAGGTCCCTTCGTCCCAGACTATCACGGTGCCGGCCCCATAGTTGCCGGCGGGTATGATACCTTCAAAGTCCTTATAATCAAAGGGGTGGTCTTCGACCATCATCGCAAGCCGTTTGTCCGCCGGGTTTAGCGAAGGACCTTTTGGGATGGCCCAACTCTTGAGCACTCCTTCCATTTCCAGCCGGAAGTCATAGTGCAGGCGCGAAGCGTCGTGTTTTTGCACCACAAATTGCAGGACTTTTGCGGCGGGTTTGCCGCCTGTGGGTTCGGGAG
The DNA here is from genome assembly GCA_035492595.1 of Puia sp. GTDB lineage: Bacteria > Bacteroidota > Bacteroidia > Chitinophagales > Chitinophagaceae > Puia. Next base: position 16,432 of record DATJJA010000071.1, on the reverse strand, counting down.
TCTTAGTAAAGGATCTTTTTTTCTTGTATTCTTTCAGCGCCATAATGATAACCCTCCGGGAATATTATTTTTGGGTCGCAAAGGAAATGCCAGACATGAGCCGCTGGAAGCGATCGGCCGAAGGCCAATAATAAGAAAGTGGTTCGTATTTTGTGGGACAATCAAAAATCGCATTATGACAACAGATCACGGCAAAAAGACAAAAGAGAAAGACGCTGTAACGAAGGCGCATGACCAAGCTGAAAAAGACATTTTGGCGGACCCGGAGCTGAGTGATCCGGATCCTACGGATGATCTGGATGAGGGAGAGTTGGCCCGGAAGGATAATTCAGACGAAGAGGCGGTGGATCAGCTGCAGCATCGCAAGGCAGGGGGGAAGGGGAAGTAGATCAGGCGAGGGAAGAGCCGGGTAGGTCAGATGAGGGGAAGAGCCGGGTAGGTCAGGCGAGGGGCAAAGCAAAGTAGAAGGTCGATCCTTTGCCTTCTTCGCTTTCCACCCAGATGGCGCCGTTGTGCCTGTCGATGATCTCTTTGGAGATATACAAGCCAATCCCCAGTCCGGCCACAACGTGTTGTGAATTATTGACGCGGTAATAGCGATTGAAGATATTCTGAAGATGTTGTGCGGGGATACCCATACCAAGGTCGCGTACGCTGACCAATGCCCGTCCGGGTTCTCTTGTAACCTGTATAATTATTTTGTTTTGGCCCGGGGAATATTTGATAGCATTGATAAGGAAATTGATCAGCACCTGTTCGATCTTTGATGAATCGGCCATCACGATGAGGTCGCCCGGGGGCAATTGGCTTTCGATGACATGGCTGGTATGGATCTGCCGGACTGTTTCTATACATTCCTTTACCAGGTCGGTGAGAGAACAGGGGCCTATCGTATAGTCCAGTTTCCCCGCATGGATGCGGGTGACATCCAGCAAGTCGGTGATGAGCCGGTTGAGCTTGTTCACTTGTCGCAAGGCCTTTTCAATAAAGTCTTTTGTCAGTCCTTCGGTTGTCTGGTCCTCCAATAATTGCAGGTAACCTTTGATCGTTGTGATCGGCGTCCGCAATTCATGGCCTGCTACGCCGATGAATTCATCCTTCCGGGTATTCAGTGTTTTTACCTCTTCGTAGAGTTTCGCATTGTCAATAGCAACAGCGGCCTGCGAGGCGATGCCGGTCAGTAATTTTTCATGCTCTTCGGTGAACATGCCCGGGTTGGAGTGAGCGAAGAACAGCCCGCCGATGACCTCTCCAGATGGAGAGATAACGGGGACCGCCAGGGTATTATCCGACCTTAGTATTCCTTCGCCATTGAAAGTTTTATGAAAGACGGCCGAATCCAGCCGCATACCGAATTTTTCAAATGTCTCCCATGGCGCGCCTGCCAGTGTAAACAGCAGACTGGAATCCCCCATGTCATCGACCATATTATAAAAGAAGGCGCCCAGCTCTGCGCCTGTCAGCCGGGTCGTAATATCGGTCAGTTTTTGTAAGATGGACTCGAGGTCCAGTTTTTCGGAGATGGCCTTGCCTACCGAGATCAATAATTCGAGATTTTCCAGGTGTTGTCTGGTTTCTCTTTCCGCCCGTACCTGGTCGGAGATGTCGCGCGCTATTTTGGAGGCACCGATAACGGCCCCATCCTTACCCTTAACCGGAGAAACAGTGAGAGAAATAGGCAGAAGGTGACCATCCTTGTGGAGCCGGATAGTCCGGAAATGCTGCACCCGCTGCCCTTGACGGATACAACTGATGATCATGTCTTCTTCGTCCAGGCGGTCTTTGGGTATTAGTATCGAGATATGTTTCCCTATCACCTCTTCCTCTCGATAACCGAACATCCGTTCGGCGGCTTGATTCCAGCTTGTTATATTACCTTCGATAGTTTTGCTGATAATCGCGTCTTCTGAAGAATCGATGATAGCAGCCAATATGGCTTGCTTTTCCATCGGTTTGTTTAATTATATGGACTAAAGTAAGTATAATAATGTAACAAAAGGTTCAAATTCAGCCCTGGAAGGAATATTATTTTCTTTTGTGCAGCTGGCGCAGGAATTGCATAACTGCATGCTTGTGAAAGGTATATTCCGGCTTTTATTACTACTATGGATACCGGCATTCGCCCTTGGTCAGAATAAAGACCCGGGCAGTCCGCCACCTTATGACAGCGCTGCGGCTAAGAAGGCCGCCACTGATTCCGCGCATCACACCGACACCACCCATTATCATTATACCTATGCAGGAACTGGCACTCTCAACAACACCAATTCCCTGCACACGTTCGTTCTGACCAATGCGCTGAAGCTTAGTATGTCCAAAAAAAGCGCGACTGTAGACCTTAGCAATAGCTGGGTCTATGGCCGTCAGAATACTGTCCTTACCAATGACGACTATTCCTCCTCTCTTGCTTTGAACATTTACAAAGGTCTGCCGCATTCCTATTACTGGGGCATGGCCAATTACAATACCAGTATTCCCCTGCTGATCAATCATCAATTACAGACCGGTCTGGGGATAGGGTATAATGTACTTGACAAAAAGAAGGCAACGCTTATTCTCAGCGATGGAGTGCTTTATGAGAAAGGGGATCTTTTTGATAGTCTTTATGGCGGCCCCAATGGGAATGTCTTTCAACGGGACCGTTATCAGACGGTTCGCAACTCTTTTCGTCTGCTTTATCATTGGATCATACAGGACCGTTATACCTTTGATGGAACGGCCTTTTTACAGAACAGCTTTGCTTACTGGCAGGACTATATCCTGCGGCTGAACGGCAGTGTTTCCATCAAGCTTTATAAATGGTTAGCTTTGACGGGCACTGCATCCTATAGCAAATTTACCAGGACCCGGGGGCAGAATACGCTGATAAGTTTCGGGTTGACGATTCAGCATTAGGCCTTGTTTTTTTTATTGGTACCGTTCGTCCAATGAACCGAACCCCCTATATTTGCGCGTTCCCTAATTATATACATTCATGCCGTTATTGGAAAAGCAACTCATCGTTAAGCGATCGACATTGAAAGGAGCCGGCAAGGGGCTCTTCACTACCAAAGATATTCCCAAAGGAAAAAAGATCGTCGAATACAAAGGAAAGATCACTACCTGGAAAGAGGTGGATGACAAAGAGGGGATGAATGGCTATATCTATTATGTCAACCGGTACCATGTCATCGATGCTTCGGGAACAAAGGAGGCATTGGCCCGTTATGCCAATGATGCAAAGGGATTGCTTCGCACCGATGGTATAAAGAATAACTGTACCTACAATATTGAAGGCAAGAGAGTATATATCACTTCCATGCGTAATATCCCTGCCGGCAGCGAACTTTTTGTCGGTTACGGGAAGGAATACTGGGATATTATCAAGGAGAATTGGGAGGCAAAGAAAAATGGCAAATAGGGCCTGGCGGTCGGTGGCTACGCGGGCTTTCAAGTGAGCCGGGTTTGTCTGAGCCGCGAGATGGGTTTGCGTGAGCCGCGAGCCGGGTTTGCTTTATCCTCTAAGCAGTTCCTTCGCCTTTGCCACCACGTTGTCAACGGTAAACCCAAATTCTTTATAGAGATCTTCTGCGGGTGCTGATTCTCCAAATCGGACCATGCCGATCATTGCGCCTTCGTCAGTAATATATTTGTGCCAGCCCATAGGTGAAGCGGCCTCTACGGCCAGTCTTTTCTTCAGTCCTTTCGGGAGTACCCTTTGCTTGTAATTCTCATCCTGTTTTTCGAATAATTCCCAGGAGGGCATGCTTACGACGCGGGCGGCGATGCCATTCTCTTTTAGCTTTTGCTGGGCCTGCAGTACGAGGTCTACTTCGGAGCCCGTACCGATAAGGATAAGTTCCGGTGTCCTGTCCGGTTCGGAGAGAATATATGCGCCGCGGCTAAGGTCTCCTTCGCCTTTATATTTACCTGATTCAATGATGGGAATGTTCTGTCTTGTAAAGACCAGCACTACCGGGCCGCCCTGATGCTGTAGGGCTGTCTTCCAGGCCAGGACCGTCTCGTTGGCATCGGCCGGCCGGATGAGTGTCATGTTAGGAATGCTGCGCAGTGAGGCCAGCTGTTCTACCGGCTGATGGGTCGTCCCGTCTTCTCCCAATCCGATGCTATCATGGGTATATACAAAGATCGGTCTGATCTTCATGATGGCGGCCAGGCGGATCGGCGGCCGCATATATTCCGAGAAGAGCAGGAAAGTCGCGCCAAAAGGAATGATCCCCTTTGTGACAGCCATCCCGTTCAATGCCGAGCCCATGCCATGTTCCCTGATGCCAAAATGAAAATTACGTCCGCCGGGGTCTGTTGCGGAGAATGAGCTGTAGTCCTTCAGGTTCGTTTCAGTGGATGGCGCGAGGTCTGCCGCTCCGCCGATGAGCCCGGGAAGCGCGCCTGCAATGGCGTTGAGCGTTTTACCCGATGCGACGCGGGTGGAAAGCTTGCCGTCCTTTCCATCCGACAGTTGAAAAGCGGGTAGCTTCTTTTCCCATCCGCCCGGCAGTTTGCCGGCGAGGGCAAGCTCATATTCGGTGGCGAGTTCGGGATATTTTTGCCGGTAGGCTTCAAAGAGCTTGTTCCAGGCTGCTTCTTTTTCCATTCCTGCTGCACCGACGGTCCGATAGTATTCCAGCACGCTGCCGGGGACGACAAAGGACTGATCCGGGTCAAAGCCAAAGAATTTCTTTACGGCCTTTACTTCGTCTGCACCGAGGGGCGAGCCATGCGCGCCTGCGGTATCCACCTTATTGGGGCTGCCATATGCGATGTGGGTTCTGATCTTTATCAAAGACGGGCGGCTGGTTTCCATCTGAGCGGCCTCTATAGCCTCCTCGATAGCCCCGATGTCGTTGCCATCGTCCAGGACCTGGACATGCCATCCATAAGCATCGAAGCGCCGAGCGACGTCTTCCTGGAATGTAATATTGGTATTGCCTTCGATCGAGATATGGTTATCGTCATAGAGGTAGATGATGTTTCCCAGTCCAAGATGGCCTGCCAGTGAGGCGGCTTCCGAGCTGACCCCCTCCATCATATCTCCGTCGCTGCAGATGGCATAGATAGTATAATTAAAAAGTTCGAAGTCTGGCTTGTTGTACCGCGCGGCGAGGTGTCGCTGCGCGATGGCCATGCCAATGCCGTTGGCAAAGCCCTGTCCCAGTGGACCTGTTGTGATCTCTATGCCGGGGGTTAAGCCATATTCCGGGTGCCCGGGTGTCTTGCTATGCAGCTGGCGGAAGGCCTTGATGTCATCGAGACTCAGGTCGTAGCCGGTCAGGTATAGATAGCTATACTGGAACATGCAGGCGTGTCCGGCGGAAAGCACGAAACGGTCCCTATTGGGCCAGTCGGGATGCTGTGGATTATAGTTCATGATCTTTGACCAGAGCACGTGGCCCATCGGGGCGATGGCCATTGGGGTTCCGGGGTGACCGGAGTTGGCTTTTTGGACTGCGTCGGCTGAAAGTATGCGGACGGTATTGATACAAAGTTGTTCGAGGTCTTTGGCTGCTGCCACCGGTGCCCCGAGTGTTGATGTTGGCATATTCGTTCTTTGCGTAAAAATCGTGCCATGTTGGGGGAGGGGCATCTTGGTGAGGCAGAGACGGTGGGGCATGCAAATTGAGGCAGGATCATAAAAAAACTATGTCTCTCTCCGACATCATCATCGGCAGGATCCGGCAGGAGGGTCCACTATCTTTTCATGATTTTATGGAAATGGCGTTGTATTATCCCGGTCAGGGGTATTATAGTTCCGAGCGCGACAAACTGGGTCAGACCGGAGACTTTTATACGAGTCCATATCTTAGTTCCCTTTTCGGCGGGATGCTGGCCGGGCAATTGGAGGAGATGTGGCAAACGCTGGGTTGTGAGCCTTTTACGATCGTCGAATATGGAGCCGGGACGGGATTGCTCTGCAGGGATATCCTTCACCGTCTTTGCGCCAATCATCGGCTTTATGACGATCTCCAATATTATATTATCGAGAAGAGCGATGCCATGCGAGCGAAAGAGCGGCGGCTTTTGCCGGATAAAGTTCAGTGGATCAATTCGGTCAACGAAATTGCACCCGTCACGGGCTGTATCCTTTCGAATGAGCTGCTGGACAATTTTTCGGTGCACCAGGTACTTATGCTGGATGAGCTGATGGAGGTATTTGTAGGATATAGCAATGGCGAGTTCCATGAAGAGCTGCGTCCTGCTTCGGAGGCATTGAAGAATTATCTCAACCAGCTGGGGGTAACCTTACACCGGGGCTATCGTACAGAGATCAACCTGGAAGCCACGGAATGGATCGGCGAGGTATCGGCTGCGTTGAAAAGGGGCTTTGTCCTGACCATCGACTATGGGTATCCTTCTTCGGTGTTGTACAGCAAGAAGGAGGGTACGCTGCTATGTTATCATGGACATACGATCAATCACAATCCCTATGATTTTATCGGGGACCAGGATATTACGAGCCATGTGAATTTCTCCGCGCTGGATCATTGGGGTCGTCTCAGCGGGCTTGAATGTTGTGGATATACTACACAAGCGCATTTTCTCCAGGGCCTTGGCATTGCCAGTCACCTGCAGGAGATCGATGCGGCGGGGTTTGTGGATGAAGATCCCGCGATCCGGCAGCAGCGGTTGTGGCAGTTGAGGACGTTGATGCTGGAAATGGGATGTAAGTTCAAGGTGCTGATCCAGCGTAAGGGGGTGGGCAAGGCTTTCTTATCGGGGATGCAGTTTGCGCAGGGGTTGAGGTGAGACGGAGGAGGCCCGGTTTTTGCAAACGCCTTCACCAAAGAACATCCGTGAGCTATCAGCCCATCGAAAATTATGGTATCATAGGTAATCTCCACACTGTTGCATTGGTGGGACTTAACGGCTCGATCGACTTCCTTTGTTTTCCGCAATTCGATTCTCCGAGTGTGTTTGCCCGATTGCTTGACGATAAGAAGGGCGGCTGTTTTTCTCTTAGTCCTGAGTTTAAGGAGATGAAGACCAAGCAGCTGTACCTGCCGGATACGAACGTATTGCTAACCCGGTTCCTTTCTGCTGAAGGGGTAGGCGAGATCACGGACTTTATGCCTGTCGATCCTGAGAATGGAAAAAAGCTGATCCGGCGGCTTACTACGATAAGGGGTGAAGTCAAATACCGGATGGCCTGTTGTCCGCGATTCAACTACGGGAGGGATAAGGTTACTGTTAACCAGGTGGGAGCCAATGAAATTGTCTTTTATTCCGGTGCAACCAAAGTGAGATTGAAGTCCAGCATAAAACTACAGATCAGCGGCAGCGATGGTGTAGCCGAATTCACCCTGGCTGCGGGTCAGGTCGCCGACTTTCTCCTGGAGAATGCGGACAATGAAGCCGTCGCCGATGACCATCTTTCGGATGTCATCACCAGCAGTCTTTTTAAAACCATACGTTACTGGAAGGACTGGATCAGCCGCAGTACTTATAAGGGAAGATGGATGGAAGTAGTCAACCGCAGCGCATTGGTGCTGAAGCTGCTGACGGCTGAACAGTATGGATCTATCATTGCAGCGCCGACCTTCGGTCTGCCCGAGACCGTTGGCGGCAGCCGTAACTGGGACTATCGCTATACCTGGATCAGGGATGCTTCCTTTACGGTCTATTCTTTTCTGCGGCTGGGTTATACAAAGGAAGCAGGGGAGTTTATGGGTTGGGTCGAGAGGCAGTGCCGGGACATCAGGAACCAGGAGAAACTGGGGATCATGTATTCCATCGATGGCAACCGGCAATTGCAGGAATATCAGCTGGATAATTTTGAGGGGTATAAGGGTTCTGCGCCGGTCCGGGTCGGGAATGACGCCTACGGTCAGCTTCAATTGGACATCTATGGTGAACTCATGGATTCCGTATATTTATATAATAAACATGGCGAACCCATTTCCTATGATCTTTGGAAGAACCTGGAGAAACAGATAGACTGGCTTTCGGGGAACTGGGATCAGCCGGACGATGGGATCTGGGAAGTAAGAGGAGGGAAGAAGAATTTTCTTTGTTCCCGGCTTGCCTGCTGGGTAGCGTTGGACAGGGCGATGAAGATTGCCGAGGCGCGCAGCTTTCCGCACAATGGTCACTGGAAGGAGCAGCGGGATAAGATATATAATAGTATATTCACGGACTTCTGGAATGAGGAGAAACAGGCTTTTATGCAATTTCCGGGATCGGAGACCGTAGATGCCTCGAGCCTGCTGATGCCTTTGTTTCGTTTCATCAGTCCAAAAGACCCGAGATGGCTGTCTACATTGAAGAAGATCGAAGAAGACCTGGTAACCGACTCGCTGGTTTATCGTTACCGGCCGGAAATTGCTGCTCCGGATGGCTTTGACAGCAAAGAGGGTACCTTTTCCATGTGTACTTTTTGGTATGTGGAATGTCTTTCCCGGGCGGGACAACTGGACAAGGCACGGTTCTATTTCGAGAAGATGCTGGGATATGCCAACCACCTGGGTTTATATTCGGAGCAATTGGGTTTCGAAGGCGAGCATTTGGGAAATTTTCCGCAGGCGTTCACGCATTTGGGACTGATCAGTGCAGCCTACAATCTGAACAAACAATTCGACGATAGCCGAAACAAGAACATCAACCCCGATCAACTCTAATCTCAAATGGCCGATATCAAAAGGCGCCCGTCCAGACTTAAAAAATATCTTTCCACTCTTGGCCCCGGTATTATAACCGGCGCAAGCGATGACGATCCTTCCGGTGTGGTAACCTATACCCAGGCCGGGGCTCAATTCGGGTTGGCGACCTTGTGGACGGCCCTGCTTACCTTTCCGCTGATGGCGGCCATGCAGGGTATGGCCGCGCGGATCGGGCTGGTCACTTCGATGGGTCTTACGGGAACGCTGAAAAAGTATTATCCTAAATTTATCCTGTATACGATGGTCGTGTTCTGTATACCTGCCGTTGTGCTGAATATCGGTGCGGACATCCAGAGCATGGGGGCGGTCATGAATTTGCTTATTCCCGGGGTGCCGGCCTTTGCCTTTAGTATTTTCTTTACTGCGCTGCTGATGGTCATCATCATAAAGTATTCGTATCAGAAAGTAGCGGCCATTCTGAAATGGCTTTGTCTGGCCCTGTTCCTCTATCTTATCATTCCTTTTCTTGTTCACCCCAACTGGGCGGCTATTGCCCATCATACATTTATACCGACCTTTCATTTTGATAAGGACTTTATAAATATCATTGTCGCCATTCTGGGCACCACGATCTCTCCTTACCTTTTTTTCTGGCAGGCCATCATGGAAGTCGAGCAGCAGGAGCATACGAAGAGGATCATTGTCAACAAACGGGTTCTTAACGATATGAGAGGTGATGTCAATGTGGGGATGTTCTTTTCGAACCTGGTCATGTTCTTTGTCATTCTGACTGCGGGCACGGTATTGTTCGATGCGGGAGTAAAGAAGATCGACACGGTCGAGCAGGCTGCCCAGGCTTTAAGGCCCATTGCCGGCAATTTGAGCTATCTTCTTTTTGCAGTGGGAGTCATCGGTACGGGGCTGCTGGCCATCCCGGTGCTGACAGGCTGCATCTCTTATATTTTAGCAGAGATCTTTAGCCTCTCCAAAGGGTTAGATAAAAAATTCTACGAGGCAAAGTATTTTTATATCATCATTATTGTCAGTCTTGTGGCGGGGTTGTTCATGCAGTTGCTGGGTATTTCAGCGGTGCAGGCCTTATTCTATACGGCGATACTCTACGGATTAACGGCGCCGGTGATGATCGCCATTATCCTGCATATCGGCAACAACAAAAAGATAATGGGTAAAAATACGAACAGCCCTCTTTCCAATTTTCTTGGTTTTCTTACACTCATCTTAATGACTGCTGCAGCTGTAGCGCTGATCTGGTTTCAGTTCTAACTCCATTTAAATTTCATTAACAATCCGTTGGATTTCTGTTAACAGGTTGGTGTGTCGCCAGGCGTTTAACTTTACTTTAACTCCTGAGCGTCTTATGACGTTAATTACTATTCGGCCAAGGCTGTAGCAACCCCCCATCCCTCTTTTTTTATCCAACTAAAAACTAACGTGATGCAAAAATTTGCCTCGGTATCAGCTCTTATTGTCTTTTTTTTATTGCTCATTCCTCACTTAACAAAGGCACAAAACAAACAAATCAAGGGTAAAGTTATCTCGGACAGCACTAAGGAAGCGCTGATCGGGGTTACTGTTCATGTGAAGGGGAAAGCTGCAGGGACGTCTACGCAGGCAGATGGGACGTACACACTGACGGCTGACGGTAAGGCCTCCACGCTGATCTTCTCTTCTGTGGGTTATGAAACCCAGGAAGTGCCGATCGGATCAGGTGGGGAGATCAATGTCTCGCTGAAATTGTCCGCAGCCAATTCGCTGAGCCAGGTTGTTGTTGTGGGATATGGCTCGTTGAAAAGGAACCAGTTGACCTCGGCGGTGGCCGATGTAAAACCGGAGGACTTTAACCAGGGGGGCGCCAGGAATGTCATGGATCTTATCCAGGGGAAGGTAGCCGGTGTCAATATCACGCGTTCAGGCGGCGCCTCACCGAATCAAAGCCCGGTTGTACAGATAAGGGCTGCGACATCGTTTACGGGCTCGAATGGACCGCTGATCGTCATAGACGGAATTCCCGGCGGCAATCTTGATCTGCTGCAGCAGGATGACATTGCTTCCTTTGACGTTCTTAAGGATGGGTCAGCGGCGGCCATTTATGGTACGCAGGCCAATGGCGGTGTCATTCTCATCACTACAAAGAAAGGTAGATCGGGGCCGCCGCGTTTTGACTACAACTCGTATGTCAGCAAGCTGTATGTAAGGCAGAGACCTGATTTCCTGACTGCTTCGGAGTACCGGCAAAAGGCGGAAACCATTACGTCCATGCAGCCTTTTACTACAGGCGCCTTCAATGCCAATGTAGATATGTTCGATTCGGTGATCAATCATGATAATGTAAGCAATTATCATAACCTGGCCATGACCGGCGGGGGACCGAACGGGAATTACCGCGCAAGTGTCTATTACAGCAATTTCGAAGGTATTGGCAAGGCCGATGCGCGTCAGCAATATGGAGCGCGGTTCAGTCTGAACCAGCGGGGATTGGATAACCGGCTGAGCGTACAGATCGACCTTGTCACCAACTACAACAAGGCCAACCTGCTTGCAGGGAATCTCCCGGATGGAAATATCTGGCTGAATGCGTTGACGCGTCTTCCTACGATGCCGACCCGGGATTCTATTGGAGGGTATTACAGCGTCAATGGAAAGCCAAATCCAATCTCAGACCTGGCACTGGAAAGCTATACCCGCGATCAGAATACCAACTCAGCGGATGGAAAGGTGTCCCTTGAGATCTGGAAGGGGATAAGGGCGAGCGTGTTTGGATCGATCACCCGGGATAGCTGGGAAGATAATCAATACCGCGATCTTTTGTCGGACGACTCCAGGTATAACGGAGATTATCCTGGCGGCGGATATGCCCAAAAGGCGTCTACACTCAACACCAATTATGCTTTTACTCCAACCCTGGAATACAACAGATCGTTCGGGGATCATACGATCGCGGCTGTTGCGGGGTATAACTACCAGTATGAGTGGGCGTCCAACTGGTCTGCGGACAACAGAGGTTTTCAGAACGACCTTGTGACCACGTATAACCTGGGATCCGGACAAGCGTCGACGGACGGCAAGGAGAACGAGGCCAGCTACAAGGAAAGCGACAAGCTGATCGCCTTTTTTGGTCGTGTCAATTACAGCTTCCTGGACAAATATATTCTGCAGGCAACGTTCCGCCGGGAAGGGTCGTCCAAGTTCGGCGCCAATCATAAATGGGGTAATTTTCCCTCTATTTCCGCCGGCTGGGACATTGCACGGGAGAATTTTATGAAAAATGTAGGATGGATCAGCCAGCTGAAATTACGTGGCGGGTTCGGCGTAACAGGCAATTCCGGCATACCGGATTATCAATCGCTGGTCACGTTGAGCACGGGCGGTCAGTATCGCAATCCGGATGGTGTCTACCGGCAGACCTGGGGACCGCAGAACAATCCCAATCCCGATCTGAAGTGGGAGAAGAAGGCAGAGACTAACATCGGAGTGGACTTTAGTATGTTCAATAACAGGCTGACGGGTTCGGTAGATGGATTCTACCGGAAGACGACGGATCTGTTGTTCAATTACAATGCGCAGCAGCCTCCTTATATTCAGCCGACCATCTATACCAATGTGGGTGCGCTGAGCAGCAGGGGATTCGAGTTTTCGTTGAGCGGGCTGATCATCAAGAACAGGGATTTCAGCTGGAAGATGGATCTGACCGCTTCAACGGCGCGGAACAAGATCCTCACGCTTTCGAATCAGACGTACCAGGTTTCCTTCTTTGATGTGGGAGGGATACCTGGAGCCGGTGCGCTGGGCAATGCCATGCGTTTCCAGGAAGGTGGCGCTGTGGGGAATTTTTACGGGCACAAATATGCCGGCGTCGATGCCAGCGGGAACTGGCTGTTCTATAAGGCGGACGGAAAGACGAAGGTCGGTCTGGATCAGATCACCGATGATGACAGAATGGTTATCGGGAATGGGATTCCAAAATACTATCTGTCCTGGACCAACAGCTTTACCTATAAGAACTGGGATTTCCGGATGTTCTGGCGGGGGCGGTTCAAGTATGATATTCTGAATGCGATGGATCTTTCTTATGGAACTCAATATGCGTTGCCGAATAATGTGCTGACCGATGCTTTTACGAAATATGGCAAGATCAACGCTACTTATCAGTACTCCAGCCTTTATGTCCAATCAGCCAGTTTTTTCAAGCTGGACAATATCACGGCGGGGTATACTTTCAAGATCAGGACGCAGTGGATCAGGAACCTGAGACTGTATGCGAGTGTGAGCAATATTGCCGAGATAACAAAGTACAAAGGGAATGATCCGGATTATGTACCGGATGCTTTCAATGGGAATACCAACAATCAGCCAATTCCCGGTATCGATGCGATCGGCGCCTATCCTTATACCCCTTCCAGCATCAGCTATCTTGTAGGGATAAACCTGGGTTTCTAACGAATGCTGTCATTTAAAATTAATTTTCATGAAACGTCAACGAATCATATTATTTGCAATAGTGGGTGTTATCCTGGTGGCGGGATGTACCAAGCTGAATGAAACAGTCTACAACAGTTATCTTACTTCAGATTATTATAAGAACCAGACCGAGGTGGTATCCGCTGTGCTTCGTCCTTATACGCATACCCAGGCCTGGATCACGTCTTCTGGCCAGGTAGGATACTGGCGGGTGAGCGAGCTGTCGGGGGACCAGCTGGCCTGGCCGGTAAAAGGGGTTGACGGGCAGGATAACGGGAACTGGATCAGGCTGCATTATCATACCTGGCAGGTGAATGATCCGGATATTGTCGGGAATCCCTGGAACCTGATGTATACGGGAGTTGGGTACTGTAACGATCCGATCGACAATCTGAACAAGCTGACGGCTGCGTCGATGGGGATCACCGAGGCGGACCGGCAGCAATACCTTGCGGAACTGCATCTGCTGAGGGCGTTCACGTACATGAAGCTGATGGACCTCTATGGCAATATCCCTGTGGTCACTGAAGTAGGTACGCCATTGAGCCCTCCCACAATGCCCCGTGACAGTGTGTTCCAGTTCATCGAAAGTGAGATCCTGGCCTGGAAGGATAAGGTTCCAAATCTTTCGCCTTCGATGATAGGCCGGATGAGCAAGGCGGGAGCTTTTGCCATGCTGACGGAATTGTATCTTAATGCAGAAAAGTGGAGCGGGACGGCACGGTGGCAGGATTGTATCGCCAACTGTGACTCGCTGATCAATGGGACGGCGGGATCGCAGACCGGCGGGCCGATGGCGCTGGATTCGAATCTTGATATTACGTACAGCAATACGAATAAGAGCAGTAACGAGATCATCTTCTCTATGGATTATGACTACCAGGCGTCGACATTCAGGGTCAACTTCAATAGCGACTTCTATCATTTTAATGAGCAGTATATCTATGATGGGACGCAGAATGGGAACAACGGGATCGTGCTGATCCCCGGAACGTATTCCAAATATGCGGACAATGACCTGCGTAAAAAAGACTGGTTCTATATCGGGGCCATGCATTACCTGACGGATTCGACGAAACCGGTGCTGGGATATAGGGAATATTCCGGTCAGCCATTGGTCTTTGTCGACAATATCCGGAGGAACATTACGCTGGCGCCGGGTGCCGATCCGAATAGTCTGCCTTCGAATATGACGACGGGAGAGGAGAACAGCGGGGTAAGATTCAACAAATGGAAGCCGGGAAGGCAGTCTGATCCGCATTATTTCAGCAATGACTGGGGAGTATACCGGCTGTCGTGGATCTATTTTGCGAAGGCGGAGGCTCTTATGCGGATGAATGGCGGGACGGCTACGCAGGCTGCGGTAGACCTGGTGAATGCGGTGAAAAAGAGGGCCTTTGCAGCGGCGGACTGGCCCACTGCGCAATCGACGGTGGCTACTTTTACGCTGGATTCGCTGCTGAATGAAAGGGGGAAGGAATTTATCTTTGAAGGGTGGAGAAGGCAGGACCTGATCCGGTTTGGGACCTTTACGACGGGGACATGGTGGGATCATGTGCCCAGCAATGATAAGAATAAGGAGTTGTTCCCGATACCGTTCACTCCGATCAATAATAATAAGAACCTGAAACAGAATCAGGGATACTGATCCGATGGAGATTGGTACCTTAGCAAATAGGCCCTTGCGGGCCTATTTTTTTTGCTTTTCGGTATCCTTTTCGTGGAGCTCTTTTAGCCTGTCCTTTGCTTTTGTCAATGTTCGTTTCTTTTTTGCCGGGAGGTTTTTTCCTGCGCGGTTGATGTAGAAATTCAACATCGACATGGCGGACTGGTAAGAGCCTGCTTTTTTGCGTTTGCTTTTTTTGGCGGAGTGCTCCAGCGACTTTGCGATCTTGCTGGGATCGTCGGAGGTAAAGACTCCTTTATCGAGGTCCAGCGCGTTGCTGTTCTTAGTCACTCCGGCGGACCATTTTCGGGCGGATCTTTTGCGTGGTTGCTTTTTTGTTGCCATACGAATGTTTTTAGAGGTTCGGGCTTTCTTCGTCGACATCCTCGTCTTCGCCCTCCTCCGAACCCCGGTTTTGACCGTGTTGGCTGCCTTCGTGCTCTGCGCCAAGGTTGATGTCATTTTCAGCGATCTCTGTCAGTCTTGCGTCGGTATCTTCTTCTTCGACGAGTGTCTTGTCAAGCAGGTCGGCTGTGTCGTGTAATTGCATGGTGATGGCCAGCTGCACAAGGCCGCCGTAGGTGGCTATTTCGTAATGTTCGACCTTTTGGGCAGCGATGATGAGAGCTGCGTCGCGGGTCATGGTGCCTTCTTCCGTCTCCCTTATGATGGATTCTACCTCGCGGCTGATACCTTCAATGGCTTCGCATTTTTTGCCTTCGGCTTTCTGGTCGAGGGTTTCGAATACCTTTTCCAGGCGTTTCACATGCCGCTGGGTCTGATGCAGGTGGTCGTCGAAGGCGTCTTTCAACTCATCAGTAGTGGCAGCTTCCTTCATTTTTGGCAGGGATTGAAGAATCTTTTGTTCGGCGTAATAAATGTCTTTGAGCTGGTCTAAGAAGAATTTTTCGAGGTTCGATTCGCCTTCGAAGGAGCCTTGACGGTCAGTGCCTTTTTGAGAAGAAGAAGTCTTTCTGCTTCGATCAGGAGTGTTGGTATTGCCGCGGGTGCCGCTGGTCGTGCGGGAATTGGTCTGGCGGCTGGTGTTGCCGCTGGTCTGACGGCTGGTGCTGCCATTGTTCTGGCGGCTATTGTCAGAGCTACCCTGACGGCTGCCGGAACCAGTTTGGCGGGCACCGGTCTTGTTTTGATTTTTGGAAGCGCTGTTGCTGGACGCAGCGGGTTTCCGGCCTCTTGTTGCATTTTTTGTCGTGGATTGTTTCATGATGACAATTTTTTTGATTCAAATAATTTGGAGCAAACAAATAGAGTCGTTGCCAACCCTATTTGTTTGTAGTGATGGGAAGCATCGTTGGATCGTCTAGCGGCTGCGGGAGCTGCGGCTGCTGCCGGAGCTGCCACGGCTGTTGCCGGAGTGGCTGCGGCTGCCGGATGAGGAACGGCTGCTGCCCGAGTTACTGCCGCCGTAGCCGGAACGGCCGCTGCGGCTGGTGAACTGGCCGTGTGAATCGCGTTGCTGGCCGGAATTGCCACCCCGGGAGGAGGAGCTGGAACGGCTGCGGCCCGAGCTGCTATTGGAAGAGGAGCGGCCTCTGCCGGAAGTGCTTTGTGAGCTTCTTCCTGAGGAGCCCGAGCTTCTGCCGGATGAGCTTTGGGAAGATCTGCCGCGACCCCTGTCTTCGTCATGGCCGTGATTGCCACGTTGTTCGTGATAGGCGCGGCCGCCTTCGCT
>DATJJA010000070.1:0-10496 GCA_035492595.1 Puia sp. | reverse complement strand
TCCTTTTCCAGTTCGTCAAACAGCTGAAGCCTTCCTTTAGAAAAATACTTGCTCCCGTACAGCCCGGTGGTCTGGCCAACCAGGATACGCATATCCTTTCGGATGGATTTAGCCCCTCCGCCAATGTGAGCAGCCCGGCATCCAGCGCCTATCTGAACTATTACATGTATTCAGATGGGGTCTATTCCGACGCCAGCTTCATCCGGCTCAGAAATGTCAGTCTTGCCTATGATCTGCCGGCTGCCTGGACAAAGGCCATAAAGATCCAGTCGGCAGGTCTCTTTATCAGAGGACAGAATCTGCTGACCATCACCCATTATTTTGGCTTCGATCCGGAGACGGGAGGAACAGGTCTTCCACCTCAGAAACAGATCGTTGCCGGTATCCATTGCTCACTTTAAACATCGGAAAATGAAAAAACTCGTCTATATATGTTTGTTGTTCTCCCTGGCTGCAGCTGCCGGTCTTGCGGGCTGTAACAAAATGATCTCCATCGGCACTCCCCGCAATCAGCTGGTCTCCGACGCCGTCTTTACCGACACCGTTACGGCGGAGGCGGCGGTATTGGGTGTGTACTCGAAAGTTGCGAACCCCATCATCGGTTCGGATATCGGTACCGTTACTTCCCTGTATAATGGACTTTCCGCAGACGAAGGGACCTATTTTACACAAGGCCTGTACGATCAGTTTACACAGAACGCTCTTTTGTCCAATTTCTATTATGTGGATTTTTACTGGACCTCTTTTTATACCGTAATTTACGACGCCAATGCGCTGATCGCCGGAGACAGCGCTTCTTCGCTGCCGGCAGGCTATAAAGCAAGGACGATCGGCGAAGCGAAATTCATCCGGGCGCTGTGCTATTTTTATCTGGCAAATGAATTTGGCGCCGTGCCGCTGGTGCTGTCCACCGATGTCCAGGCTACCACTAAACAGCCAAGAGACAGCGTGTCCGTCGTTTATGCTCAGATCATCCGGGACCTTACCGACGCGCGGTCGGTATTGCCGGCCGACCTCAGTCTGTATACCGGCAGCCGGACAAGGGCTACGAGCTGGGCGGCCAACGCCCTTCTGGCCAGAGCATATCTCTATCAGAAGAGCTGGCCGCAGGCGGAAGCAACAGCTACGGCCGTTATCAATAACCCCGGATTGTTCTCTATCGTGACAAATCCGGCGAATGTTTTCCTTGCCAACAGTACAGAAGGTATCATGCAGTTTACCAATGCGATCACGCAAAGCTGGACGGCGACCACGCTGGCGGGTTTTCCCGCAAGTCCTACGCCGAGCTTCGTTCTGAGCGACAGCCTCTATGCGGCGTTTGAGCCGGGTGATCTTCGGCTAAGCAACTGGACGGCGATGAAGGCCTATGGTGGCAAAAATTATCCTTATCCCTATAAATACAAGTATCGGGGTGGAGTTGGATCTGTCGAATATGCACAGGTGCTCCGTTTGTCCGAACAATACCTTATCCGGGCGGAAGCCAGGATGCAGCAGGGTGATCTCAGTGGAGCCGCCGCCGATCTGAATGTGGTCCGAACCAGGGCCGGTCTGCCGAATACTACGGCAAGCGACATAGCTTCTCTGACAGCGGCGATCGAACACGAAGACCGCATCGAATTTTTCTGCGAATGGGGTCATCGCTGGCTGGATCTGCGACGCTGGCCGGGAATAGCTAATCCTGCTATCAGAAGAGCAGATGAAGTCTATCCAACCGACAAGACGACATCCTGGAATTCCAATGACGCGCTGTATCCTGTTCCCCAGGCGGAAATTACCACCAATCCCAATCTGACCCAGAACGCTGGCTACTAAAAACAAAAAAATGAAAAAGTTCCTGCTATTTATTCTGCCCTTGCTTCCCCTGTATGGATGGGCACAGACCGGCGGCGTCTGCACCGTCGATATCAACATAGGTCCTGTAAAAGCCTCGAAAGTGTATATGATCTGGAGAGAAGGCGCAGCGGATAAGATAGACTCTGCGGACATCAGCAGCGGAAAGGCCAGTCTTCATGTCGCTATTCCTTTCCCCGTTGCCACCAGGCTCTGGCTCGATAACCGCGGATTTGGTTATGCGAATGGCCATCGGCCTGATATGCTGTATTTTTACATGGAGAAGGGGACTATTCACATCAATACGGCCGATTCTGTAAAAAATGCGGTGATCACGGGTTCTGCCCTCAATGATGAAGTAGCCGTTTACAGAAAATATGTCTCGGCTTCTATCAAGCGGCTGGAAGACGACAATGCCGAGATCGTCATGGCGCCAATCGAAAAAAGAAAAGACACGGCCTTTACCAACCCCATCTGGGCCGACGAAGATATTGAAGTGATCCGCCTGAGAGGAATGGACAGGCAGTTCGCCAAAGAGCATCCTGACAACTATGGCAGTCTGCTGGCCCTGAGTGAAGCAGGGGGAGCGAATATCGAGGCCGCGGTCATCGCTCCCCTGTACGATGCTCTTTCCGCTCGGGTGCGCAATTCCGAAGAGGGGCAGCGTCTTGGGAAGCGGATTGCGACTGCCAAACGGACAGGTATAGGTGCTACGGCGCCTGGTTTTGCCCAGAATGATACGAGTGGCAGGCCGGTGAGGCTGTCTGATTTTAAAGGCAAATACGTATTGCTGGATTTCTGGGCCAGCTGGTGCGGACCCTGCCGGAAGGAAAATCCTAATTATGTTCGCGCATATCATGCGTATAAGGATAAGAATTTTACATTGCTGAGTGTGTCGCTGGACAAAGAGGGCGATAAGGATAAATGGATGGCTGCGATCAGGAAGGATGGTCTCGAATGGACGCAGGTCTCGGACCTCAAATATTGGCATAATGATGTGGCGAAGCTGTATGATGTAGAAGCTGTCCCTCAGAATTTTCTGATCGATCCGAAGGGAAAGATAGTTGCGAGGAATTTGAGGGGGGAGGAGTTGCTGAAGAAGCTGTCGCAGTTGTTGGGAGGGGATTAGCGCAGCTGCCGGGCCCCCGCCGGATTGCGGCTCTGCTAAACCGCAAGTAAAATGCCTGGGTCAAAGTTGTAGTCTACTAGTTTGGTAGATTGAATTTATTTGCATTATTTTGGCCATAATCCCTAAAAAGATCATATGGCTACAAATGAGACTCAAACAGTAGATATACAACAGCCCCAGGGCAGGCAGAGCTTTTGGTTAAAGGAGGACTGGTGGGCCGTTTGGCTTGGTTTGGGTGTTATTATCCTGGCCTATGTCTTTTATCTTGCCGGCTCGAGCATCTCCTGGATCGCCGTGTCTCCGGCCAAATGGTCCAGCTTATCGGAACTGGCTGCCCAGTTTTCAAAGAATGGCGTGCGATACCTCGCTTTGCTCGCTGCTTTCCTGGTTCTCTTCTCCATTGTGATCTCATTCATCGGGCAGAAACCAGGGGCATTTATTCCATCTTTTATTTTTGTTTTTATCCTGTCAACGATCATCTATTTTGCAGGCAACTGGGACCAGGCCACCCGCTATAACCTGGAGCCGCCCCTGGTAGCGCTGGCGCTCGGGCTGATCATTTCAAATGTGATCGGGTTACCCCGCTGGCTCGACGCCGGTTTCCGGGTTGAATTTTATATTAAGTTGGGCATTGTCCTGCTGGGAGCCACTTTGCCTTTCACGTTGATCATCTGGGCCGGGCCGGTAGCGATCCTGCAGGCTTCGATCGTTTCCGTATTCACTTTTCTGACCATCTTCTTTGTTGCCCGGAAGCTGGGTCTGGACCACCGCCTGGCCGCGGTATTGGGGGCGGGCGGTGCAGTCTGCGGCGTCTCCGCATCGATTGCCATTGCGGGCGCCGTACGGGCCAAAAAAGAGCACCCGCCTATCGCCATAAGCCTGGTCGTATTCTGGGCTATCGTTTTCATTTTTGCCTTGCCGCTGGTTTCTCGTACGCTTCACCTGCCGACGGGTGTAGGCGGCGCCTGGATCGGAACATCGGAATTTGCGGACGCTGCCGGTCTTGCCGCTGCCCAATCTTACGGCGGATTGGCGGGTAAAGATCCGGCCATTGCAGGAACGGCGGACCAGGCACTGGCATCCTATACGCTGATAAAAGTTATCGGACGGGATATGTGGGTCGGCATCTGGGCGTTTGTGCTGGCACTTATTTCGGTCACCGTTTGGGAGCGCTCTGAAACCAATTCCAAAGTGCAGGTCGGACAGATCTGGTGGCGATTTCCCAAATTCATCATCGGGTTCCTCGTCGCTTCGATACTGACGACGCTGCTTGTTCATGAACATACGCTGGCTGAGTATAATAAACTGGTGAAACCTGCTCTCATTGCACCCATCACGTCACTCAGGACCTGGGCATTTACGTTCAGTTTTCTATGTATAGGGCTTACGACGCGGTTCCGTGAACTGGCGAATGCCGGTATAAAACCCTTTCTGGCGTTTGCTGCCGGGGTTGTTATCAATGTCATTTTGGGATATATCCTGTCGGTAGTTATTTTCGGTCATTACTGGTCTAATGTTGTAACGCATTGACACATGAAAATTTTTGATTTGATCCAGCTGGGTAAGATTGGGCGCGCGTCCGGCGGTGGGGCTGCAGGTTCCAGCGCACCCGCACTCAACGCATCCAGCCCCAGCGCGCCTGACCCAAGCTGCCAGCACTGCGCACATTTCGAAAACGACCCGGCTCGTATTGAAGCCGCCTATCCCGGCCTTACCGCCATGAGCTCAGGATTCGCGTCCGTGCGGGACAGGGACGGGGTCTGCAATTTTCATCAGCTTTACCTTTCGGCGCGGGATAGCTGTCCGCATTTTGCGGCGCGCGAACTTGAGAGGAAGCCTCGTTGATTCACTCCTATCGTCTTGAATTGTCTCCAACCCTGCGCTGCCAGGCAAAGGGGCAACCATTTGATTTCCATTGGAATATCTGATTTCCCAAGTTGTTAATGGTCTGTCTATGCCTAGTTCGTGCGCATATATGTGAATAATGAACAAAATATTGCATAATTCATATTTGTTCATTATTTTTGAATGTGCATGATTCATGCACGGCATGAATAAATGTACAAATTATGGAAGCGATCTTAAAAAAGCAAGTCGAGCTTAAACAAGCGATCAAGACATTTACAGCTGCCACCGGAGCGCGGGTTAAGATTTTGGCAGCTCGCGAGAGACAAGCCGGAAGGGAGATCGATGCCAGGATTCAGGTTGCCTTCCGTAGCGGGCAACAGCAGTTTTATGTTGAGATAAAAGGAGAGTTGCGTCAGGCTGCTTTGCCGGAGATCCTTACAAAATTTGGGAAGGACAAAGATCAATGGCTGCTGGTCGCCAAATATATTCCTGGGCCCCTCAAAGATGATCTTAAAAAAAACGGCATAAACTATCTGGAAGTAGCGGGTAATTGTTTTGTAAGCACTGATAAGATCTATCTATACATTAATGACCGTGAAGTAAAGCAGGTTAGGGCGACGCCGGAAGGAAAGCTATGGAAGGCCTCCGGTTTAAAGCTATTATTTGTAATCATCCAGGACGTCGGACTGCTAAACGCCACTTATCGTAGGCTCGCGGAACTGGCCGGTATCGCCCTGGGCAGCATCAGCCCCCTTTTGGATGAGTTGAGGAAAGAAGGGTATATAAAAAAGGATGAAGCTACAGGAGAAGAAATACTCATAAATCATGAGCGATTGCTCAGGAGGTGGGTGGAGCTCTATCCGGTAGTGCTGCGTCCTAAATTATGGATGGGAGGCTTTCGTTTTTTGAATGACGAGCACGATGACACATGGAGAAACTTACAGTTTGACGATATATATTGGAGCGGTGACCCCGCAGCTGAATTGTATACTCAATTTCTTGTTCCGGAGACCTTTCCGTTATACACAAGCCTGCAGGCAAGCGAATTGGTAAAGCCCTTAAAAGCAGTACCCGATGAAAAGGGAAAAATCCAGGTATTTAAAAAATTCTGGCTGGAGTGGCCTGAAAACAAAAGCATTCCCCATGCCGTACCTCCTCTGCTTGTGTATGCGGATCTAATGAACGGAAACGACAGCAGGCAATGGGAGGTAGCTGAAAAAATAAAACACACTTACCTGAATGAATAATATTTTTCACAGCGATCTTGTTCTGGAGATGCTGAACGCCTTTGGAAAGATCTTAACCCAATTGGATATTGACTTTTTCCTGGTAGGGGCGCTGGCGAGAGACATCAGGCTGTCTGTCGATCCGGCTTTTGCTCCAAAAAGGATCACAAAGGATGTGGATATTGCCATTCTGCTGGCATCAGAGAAACAATTCTACCAGGTAAAAGATGCACTTCTTGCGACAGGTGACTTCACTGCCCACGAAAGAGAGGCCATTAAACTGTTCTACAAACAGGGCATAGAAATAGACCTGCTTCCTTTCGGAGAAATTGAGAATCATGCCAGAGAAACACGCATTGAGAAACCAAGACCCTTTATTCTTGACGTCCCGGGTTTTAAAGAGGTTCTGCCTGATGCAGAGCAGCTGGTTTTTGAAGGACTTAGCATTCGGGTATGCTCGCTGGAGGGAATTGTGCTGCTAAAGATCATTGCAAATGCTGATAATCCATCGAGGACAAAGGACATTATGGATATCGAGCACATATTAGAGGTCTATTTTGAGTTAAATTCTGTCGAGATCTTTCAGGATTTTTCTGACGTACCCGACCTGTACGATACTACAGATAAAGACTATCTACGGCTTGTGAGCGCGCGAGTAATTGGTCGAATAATCGGCGGCCTGCTTGCCGGCTCTCCCGACCTTAAAAAGCGGGTGTTGGATATCTTAGATGCAAAGGCTATAGGAAATTATTGGGCTGGGCTGGCAGCTGGTATGTTGGATATATAGAGCAAGGTCACTTCAATGCTGCTAAATGCAACACCCCTTCTCATCTTGATGCTTTCGCTGAGTTTGCTTTCGGATATGACGGGTGAGGGTAATGACGGGATTTATCTGCTGTATATGTCCCTGGTCTGGCCGCTCCGGACGTTGCCGACGGGGCGGAGGATTGCGGCATTGCTGTCTGGTGTGGGAGACCATTTTTGGGATTCGCCTGCGACTTAATTAGCTACCTTTGTAAGAGGGCTGAAATTCCTGATATATGAGTAAGCTTTTCGCATACAGCATTTTACAATATCATCACTCACAGGTTTTGGGCGAAAGTCTGAATGTGGGTATGTTGTTTCATTTCCCGGACCGACCTCAACTGTATTTTACGGCTGGTAATATTAACCGGGTAAAGGCGGCGTATTCAAACTTCGACACTGAGTTATTTAACGTAGTGGTGCAGGGCATTAGGAGCAAATTGATAATTGACCCACCGCCTCATTTGTTTCAGGAATCGAAGGTGTTTTTATTTAAAGAGTATATTTTCACGACCCTGATCGCGGAGGACGCCATTGCTTTGCAGTTTTCCGAACCCGTGGCAGCAGTTAGCAATTTTGATATTCCTCACGAAGCAATTGAATCATATGCCCGCATCTTTCTCCCCGAAATGCCGGAGAAACGACTTGGAGTTTAGCGGTACAATGAATATTTGAAGCTGGTTTGTTAAGTTTAAGCTGCTTAAGCCAATCAAAGAGTGTCATATCAAGTGGAAGTTTATGCATCCGAGACTAGTCGGCAGATTTGTTCAAACATAATTACTCTTTTACTGCGAGCCTGGATAAGACAACTAGCTTTTTCATTTGGAGCTCCATTTGATGTTTTATAGTTTCGTTGTAATCATTTGTTTTTTCTCCAATTTTGCTAAATAAAACAAGCATTTCAATTCCCATAAGAAATAGAAACCAGATTAACCAAACGCCTAAGGCTACATCCGACCCTGAAATTAATTTGAACATCAGTTTAAGCTCATCCAGAAAGCCAACTTTTGATTTGAATTCTTTTTCAAGCGCAGGCCTGATATTTAACAGGGAATCTTCACGGTCCGACTTTTGTTTTCTGAGATATGTCAAGGTCTGCTCTAGTGGGGCGATCAATTGTTGCTTTGGATTGGGTATATTACTCGTTACGGCTGTAGTCGTCATAACTACTTTTCCCTCCGTAACAACTTTGCCAGTACTGTCTCTGATTGAGGAATTCACTATCGTAGGATTTGTCTGCGAGGCCGTGCTCCGTATAAATGGATTTTTAGTAACCTCGGCAATAAGATTCAGTCTTTCAGAATCCTTCTTTATAATTGCCGTATCCAAAGCTGCGATCTGACTGCGAATCTGATTGGTTTTGGGTGGCAAGGCATCGTCTACGCGTTGATTGAGATAAGTGATCTTCTCAATCTCTATATCATCCTTAAAAATAATCTGATCGATAATTACAGAACCAAGAATCGCCATCAGAGCTGCAATAAGGCCTCTTGCCCAATAAAGTAGTTTTGGAGGATCAATTGATAAGATAACCTGTCGTTCAATCTGGATAACAATGAAAGTCATTATGACTCCACCGGCAAAGGATCCCAACGGAGTGCCATACATATATCGTTGAACAAATACATAGCCGATAAAAAACCATAAGACGCAAACGATCAGGAGTGCTGACGTATATCGTTTTACCGACTTGGCAGTGGCTTCACTGGATACATTGACTATGCCATAATTGTATCCAGTCAGAAAACATCCGAATTTAATCCACCAGTTACGCATAAGAAAGTTTAAATCGGTCTTTTCAATATTGAATGGTGGGAAATGGCAGATAATCCATTTTTAAACCCCCTTGTATAACTCATCAATATTCCTTGCCCATCCCCAGTGTCGTTGTGGGAGTCTTTTTCAATTTCCAAAAGTTTTTCTACGTGACTTTGCGCAATTCCTTTTTTCATTTTCAGTTCATCCACTGTGTCAATCATTCCACTCCGGCTGCGGCTTTCGATGTGAAAATCTATCTCCTCCATATAGTCTTCATAGAAAGTTTTCACTTTCTTAATTGTTCTACCCAGTTCGTTTTTTATCAAAAGCACGTTTTGATCCATATGACTGGAATCGGGGTTTCTCAAAGCGTCGTCATACCCTTTGCCTTCATAATTCTGACTTAAGAACTCATATAAATAGCCGATATTCCAAATCTTTTCCTGAACAGGTTGCGCCGGCAGTTTTTCTTCCTGTATAAACGTATCTTTTGTCATCTCTGGCCGTTCCAGATTGACAAGGCCTCCATGGAGATCAGACGCACCATTGTGGTTATCCTTGTGTCTAAAGAAGTTGAACAGTCCCATATTGATCGATTTTTACATAGTTATAGTAGGCACTTTATATTTACTATGCCCCTGTCGATGACAAGTTTCACACAAAGTAATTAGCAGAATATCTTCATAATCCCAGGGTGGCTTGTACTGATTCTCCCGAATGAGGAAGTGATATTGCCTATGGTGGACCTGGAGGTTTTCCGCTCTTTTACAGTTTACACAAGAATTATTATCCCGGCTGAGTATTTGTTGGCGTCTATTTTTCCAACGTGGGTCAAATAAAGAAGATCCATAGGAACCATGAGCGGGAATATCCTGATGATAAGGATTGGGAACGGAATTTTCGAGAGGGTCATCAGTTCTGCCGGAAACATATCGCCGGTAACTGCCTGTGCCTGTAAAATGGATATATCGATATCCGCTGTTCGTAAGATCGTTCATGATTAGGGATTGTATGTATAGGAAACGGATGGATTACTATATATAAGTGCAGTTTACCGCTCCCATTTACAGAGCGTCAGGTTACTTTTTTGGGCCTTTTCCAGGGTGGTTGTGATGATCCTGCGACTGCAATTGCTTAGTCCTCGACAGGTCGATTTAAGATGATATTTTGTGGCATTTGGGCTATCACAAATGTAGACGGTTGTGGTGGCGCATTTTGTTGCGCTAAAAAGCAGGCAAATGAATAACATTGCTTTCATTTGAAAGAAGGTTTAGGGGTTTTATGGAACTAAAGTATATACTGGTAACGGACTTTTTTTACGGGAAACCGTAAAAGGCTAAATTAGACCCATGTCTTTAATCAGACCCATATCTTTGCAATAGGCGACTAAGTGGGGATTGCTGGTAAGGTTCAGAGACTGCCGCATACTGTTAAGCCGTTTTTCGACCGTACTTAGTTTTGCCTTGAACCGCCTTTTTTGTAGCTCATCCGGAATGTCTTTTGGCCGGACGCCCTGTTCCAGGAGAGATACGATGGCGATGTCCAGATCGGAAAATTCATAGGTGTTTAACTGTTTGACATGCTGAGTCAGATGCCGGGGATAGTGGCGTTGATTTCTGGCAATATTTTCCATGGCTTGCTTTAGCTCTTTAGCGTCATTTCTGGCCTTTCTTACATAACCATCAATTTCTTGTTGATTAAAGAGGGCATCGATAATGGCAGGCCTGTTTTCGGCTGAAAAGATCAGGACCCTGAGGTCTGGTTGAATTTCGCGGGCAGCTTTAATGAGTTCGGCGCCATCGGCAATTTTTTGAGTGTTATGGTCGGCTTCAAAGTAGAGGTCGGTGATAAGAAGGTCGTAAGTCTGGTTATCCTGTTTGGCTTTCTTTATTTTTGCCAGG
>DATJJA010000069.1:0-5986 GCA_035492595.1 Puia sp. | reverse complement strand
CCCCCTTACATAGAAAATGCAATCGACTATCAATATGGCAAAGAATACCCCAAACAACCGGCACCAACATCTTCCAGACAACCGGCACCAACACCCTCAAAACAGCCGCCGCCGCTTCTGAGGCCTCGCAGCCACCACCCTGGCCGCCGCAGCCGGACTCGGCAGGATCAGCTTAGCCGGATCACAACCCGGCAAAAAACACTCAGCCGGCGCCACCTCCGGCAGCCCCCGCTCCGCCAGCGCTCCTCAGCCCGACATCCCCGACTCCGGCGCAGCCCCCACCTCCGACAACGTACTCAACTCCCTCAAGAACGCCAAGGCCTGGATCAATACCGAACCCATCTCCGCAACCACCCTCGCCGGTAAGATCGTACTGATCGACTTTTGCACCTACAGCTGCATCAATTGGCTGCGCACCCTACCTTATATCCGCGCCTGGAGCGAAAAATACAAGGACCGGGGACTGGTGGTGATCGGCATACATACCCCCGAGTTCGAATTCGAAAACAACCTGGAAAATGTCCGCCCCGCCCTCAAAACAATGAAAGTGGATTACCCCATCGCAATCGACAACGACCGCTCTATATGGAATGCCTTCGACAATCAATACTGGCCGGCACTCTACCTGCTGGACAGCCGCGGACGCATCCAATACCACCGTTTCGGAGAGGGTGACTACATCCAGTCAGAAAAGACCATCCAACAATTGCTGTCGGGGACAGGCGCAGGCAATATAAGTCATGAACTCGTCTCCATCGACGCAACCGGTATCGAGGCCGCCGCCGACTGGAACAGTCTCGGGTCCGGCGAGAACTACCTGGGCTACCAGCGCACGGAAAATTTTTCTTCACCCGGCGGCCAGATGCAGGACAAACATTTCGTTTACAACTTTCCAAAAATACTCACACTGAATCAGTGGGCCCTCTCCGGCGACTGGACAGTGCAGGGAAATGCCATCCTGCTGGATCAGCCCAACGGGCAGATCGGATACCAGTTCCACGCCAGGGACCTCCATATTGTAATGGGATCGGCAGACAAAACCAAACCCATCCGGTTTAAAGTTCTCATCGATGGTCAGCAACCCGGCGCAGCGCACGGAATAGATATCAACGAAGACGGGCTCGGCTCAGTCGCGGAACCCCGCCTCTACCAGCTGATCCGGCAACCCGGACACATCACCGACCGGCGTTTTACGATCGAATTTTCCGATCCCGGTCTGGAAGCCTTTTCATTCACCTTCGGCTGAGCAACAGATCCATTCACATTCAAGGTGACCTGCCTATCCATTCACATTCAGCCAACCAGCCTATCCAACATTCCCCAATTCCTCCGGCCCGATCAGGCTGCCCGCCCCAACTATCGATTGTCCAGCCAATGCAAAAAATCCCGCACCTTCTCCTTGGAGACAAGCAGCTTGTCCTTCGCAGGAACCACAAGATGTACCAGCAGCTTCCGCGCAAAATAATGCTCTACCTCTTTCACCGCATCGAAATTGATCAGGTACTGCCTGCTCAACCTGAAGAACTGTCTCTCCGGCACCAGATTTTGGATCTGGTCCAGTGAATGCTGCACAAAATACTCCTGCCGGTCAAAACTCATAATGGCCGACGACTCGTACCTCACATAGAAAAAGGCGATCTTCTCCGTAGCTACATTGATGTACTTGTTGTCCCTGAAGACGAGGAAATTCCTTTTCCCCTCCGGGACCCTCGGTCGCGTTAGCAGATTCGTTTCCATTTTTATATAATTTATTTTATGCCCTCCAGCCAGTAAAGAATAAAGTCCGCATTTTCCTTCCATGCCGGGTGATCAAAAACCAAATGATTGCGGCCCATGAATTCCCGGTAATCCGTGATCGAGATCTTCATTTCATATTTTGAATAATTACTGTAATTCAGCGAGGACGGGATAACTCTGTCCTGGCTTCCGGAGATAAGCAGTAAAGGCGCATGCAGGGCCTTGAAATCAACTCTTGCAATATTCCTGTACCCGTCCCTGATCACAAGCTTTGACTCGGGTATGGCATACTTATAATATAGATCCTTTTGTTGCTCGCAGGTCATCCCATTGGCAATCGTATATGCCCACTTTTTAAAAGGGATCATATAACTATTACGGGTAGAGGTGAACAGACCCATGGCTTGCCACCAGGTTCTCAAAAAAGAGAGCTTGAAGACACCCGCCTCAAGGGCAGGAAAGGAATGAATAGCCACCCCGGCTTCCCCGATCCCCCGCTGCAACAATTTCTGAACGATCAGCCCTCCAAAAGAATGGCCGATCAGGATTGGTTGCTCGGGCAACCCATCTATCACCCGTGCAAAATGATCTATCAGGCTGGCCAGCCGGTTGGAGGCTATAGCCGGGTCCGGATGCCTGTTACGCAGGTCTTCAGGATCAGCATCCTTGTGCGGCCATGCAGGCGCCAGGCATTGATATCCCTTGCTTTCATAATAGGCCTTCCATTCATTCCAGCAATTATTACCTAAAAAGGTTCCCGTGATGAAAACAATCGTTTCGGGTAGGGTTTTGTTCATGGAGGAGTTTAATAATGAGTACAGGTCAAACCGAGTGCCATTAATACAAATTATTAACAATCAACAAACTACGGCAAAAAACGGCTTGATTCCTCCACTTAATATCATTGCGAAAGGCTGCCTAACCACGAAATAAAGCAGTAAATTCGTAGACGACTATCCCAACCTGAAGACTCAGGACCGTCTCCCCTCATGAAATTGGCTTACACACAATCTTTAGTGATTAAAAGAAAAGTATGCTTAAGCTAATTGCTATATCCGTCCTTTTCTGTTTAGTGGAAAGACCTTTTGCACAGTTGAAATCGAACCAGACTTCATCTGCATTGATCTCGGCATTGCAAAAAGACAATCCTGATTCTGTCAGGCTACAGCTTCTGCTGCAATTATCCTTACACAATTATTTTGAAGGCAATGATGACAGAAATACCCTGGACAGCATATTCAACTTCCTGCAGCAAGCGGAAAAAATAAGTGTCGGGACCCATTTTTTAAAATGGCAGCCTGAGATCTATTGCTTCTTGGGGAAATACTATGATAAGATCGGAAATGTAAAACAGGCAAATGAATATTTCAGGAAGACCGCAGACTATATTGAACAGCTTGGACCGGCAGGACGGCAGGCCGAAAGATGGTATGAGCTTGCCCTGAACATCGAAGAATTAGATACTACCGGCCTGACAAGGATCGACTGCTTTGAAAAAATGGCGCCCCTCTACGCGAAATTGAACGATCAGGAAAGTCAGCTGGACCTGGACAGGGATATTGCCGATACCCACATGAAACAGGGAAAGCTCGACCTTGCCGAAAAAGAGCTATCCGATCTGATGGCTAAATACAAGGCCATCAACTCCCCAAACCTTCAATATTGCTACAATTTACTTTCCGTTACCAACCATCTGAAAGGTAATTATAACAAAGCTCTTCACTACGCGTTGCTGACCATTGAGAACATGCATAATACCAGCGACACCTGGGCCATCATCTTCTATAGCCATGTCGCAAATTTGTATGATGAATTGGATCAGACCCAAAAGAGTATCGAATACTATAGGATAGTTTTCAAAATGAACCACCCTGTCCCCGTGGACTTTTATTACATCCGGGAAGCGGGGATCTTTGTTCGCGATCTGATCAAACAAAATAAAGCGAACGAAGCCCATACCTTCCTCGTAGAATTTTCAAAAAAATATCCCCCCTCCGATCCGTATGGTAAAGCCAGTTTAGCGCAAACATTTGCTTACTACTACAATTCCGTCCACAATCCTATCCAGGCAGAAAGATATACCCGGGAAATGATCAGCCTGGGAGATTCATTAGGGAAAGACAATGAGATAAGACGGGATATAGAGCTCGATATCGGTCGGTATTACTTCAGCAAAAAACAATTTACAAAGGCAGCAACTCATTTCCAGACAGCGCTCGACGAAGCACTACTCAATAATTCCGTCAATACGATCAGGGATGTCGACCTGCTTCTTTTTAAGACGGATTCCTCCCTTGGTGATTATTTTTCAGCGATCAAATACCTGAACCAATACCATCAGCTCAATGATTCGATGTTCAACGTGGCCAAAATAAGACAGGTGAAAGAAGTGCAGGTGAAATATGAGACAGAAAAGAAAGAAAAGGACATCCAGCTGCTGGAAAAAGAAGGCCGGCTACAGCAGAACAAACTGGTCCAGGCGGGATATACCCGCAATTGGATCCTCGGCGGCATGCTCCTGCTGCTCATCACGATCGGACTGCTGGTGCGCAATGCAAGGCTCAAACAAAGAACGAACAGGAAATTGAGATTGCAGCAAAAAGAGATCGGGGAGCAAAACATCGCCCTGCGTCACCTGGTCAACGAAAAGGAATGGCTGGTCAAAGAGATCCACCACCGCGTAAAAAATAATTTCCAGACCGTCATGGGTCTGCTCGGCACACAAACCATCTATCTGAAAGATGAAGTAGCGATCGATGCCATCTCGGACGGACAGCACCGGATACATGCCATGTCCCTGATCCATCAGAAGCTGTATCAGACCGAGAATATGTCTGCTATCAACATGGCCGACTATATCAACGAACTGGTCGATTATCTGCGGGATTCCTTCACCATTAACAAACGCATCCGGTTCAACCTCCAGATCCAGCGGATCGATCTGGACCTGTCACACTGCGTTCCCCTGGGCCTCATTTTGAACGAGGCGATCACCAATTCCATCAAATACGCATTCCCGGACAGCAGGGAAGGATCTATATTTATTGCATTAAAACAGGACAATGCAGGCCACGTATCATTAACTATTGAAGACAACGGGATAGGATTGCCAGCCGGGTTTATTGCCGCGAAACAAAATTCGATGGGCATGAACCTCATGCGGGGCCTTTGTACGGAGATCGGAGCCAAATTCAGCATGCACACTCAACAGGGAACAAAGATAGCCGTCAGCTTTCTTTATGATCCGGATATTACAATTGCAATTAAACACATAAGGCCAGAACCAATGTACTGCCCATGAAAGAGAAAATATTGATTGTAGAAGATAAGTTCGTAGAAGCGGACTACCTCCGCCTGATGCTTACAAAAGCTGGCTATGGGGTGATTGGCATCGCACATTCCGTTATACAGGCGCGGGAAATGATAAAAGAGGAAAAACCCGATCTCGTTCTCCTCGATATCTTCCTGAAAGGGAACTTGACAGGGATCGATCTGGCCGGTGAGCTCGGGAAAGAAAATATCGCCTTTGTATACCTCTCTGCCAACTCGAACGAAGAAGTGCTCAATATGGCAAAGGCTACCCAACCCTACGGCTTCCTGATAAAACCCTTCAGGGAACGCGATCTTCTTATTACACTGGAGATCGCAAGGTACCGGCACGAGCATAGCACGGAGTCCAATTACCGGAAGGAGAACAGCCTCAGGGACAAGCTATCTGCCATCGCAGGCAATACGGAAACATGGGAAAAAAAATTCCTGGCGGGTTGCAGGGCAATGCAGCCACATATTCCCTTTGACTATGTTGCGGCAGGATTTAATGCCGGTGGCGCCATCTCCGGCCAGGGCATAAGTTTCCTTCGGATCGGATACGATGAATACCAACAGATCGGCATTCCCGAATTACTGAACATTACCGGCCTGAGCAGTAAAGCCCTTATGCCGATCCTCAACAACAGCAGCGCTGAGGATACGACGGCGCTGTACAATGGGGACAGGTTCGAAGAGGCTTCTGTCAAACCCTCTCTGCACAAATTGTTTTCCGACACCTTCCAGGTCAGGTCCTGCCTTTCCTTACCCTTACATCTTTCGAACGGTGAGGTATTCGTCATCTCCTTTTACAGCCGCCAGCCCGATATCTATAATGGAGATCATCTCGCACTACTGAGCAGCCTCAACCAGCTCATGTCAGTTGGCATCGAGAACATATTCAATACCGGCAGGTCCGTCACCACCAATCCTCAAAAAACAG
>DATJJA010000068.1:0-28825 GCA_035492595.1 Puia sp. | reverse complement strand
GCTACAAATTCACCCTGAGCCTGCAATTCCTTTATTTTTTCGAGCTTTTGATGGGGTAAGACTTCTGCGAAGTAATTATCCATACCCAACTCTTTAGCCACTCCTTCCGCTACTACCTTATTGTCTCCGGTCAGCAGCGTTGTTTTGATCTTATTTTGGTGTAAGGTTTTTATAGCTTCAAAAGATTCCGGACGTATCTGGTCAGCCAATGCTATGAAGCCGGCCACCTGGTCGTTCACTAAAACGTACACCAAAGTTTCCCCGGCTTTAATCTTCTGGATAGAAGTTTTGCCGGCCAACTTTTCGGAAATAACCTGTGGACTCACGATAGCTACTTTTTTCCCGTCCACAAAACCTGTTATTCCTTTGCCGGTTATGGCCTGGATATCGGTGGAATTGCCCGTTTGGAGATGAAGGTCTTTTGTCTTTTGAAGGATCCCTGTCGCGATGGGATGCTCTGACCCCTTTTCTATAGCTGCGGCCAGCCGCAGAATGTCGTCGGAAGCAAATTCGTTTAAGACTGCCTGGTAGCGTATGACTTCAAATTTACCTACAGTCAGGGTGCCTGTTTTGTCAAACACCAGGGTAGTGACCTTACGCGAATTTTCAAAAGCAGTCCTGTTTTTAATTAATAATCCATTTTTTGCGGACAGAGCGGTGGATTTCGCCACGATCAAAGGGACGGCAAGGCCCAGCGCGTGAGGACAGCAGATGATGATCACTGTGACCATTCTCTCAATAGCAAAGGCTATATCTCTTCCATCAACAAACCAATAGACGAAAGTGGTTATACCTGTGACCAGGGCGATGACAGTCAGCCATCTCGCAGCAGTATCGGCCAGCAACTGAGTTCTGGATCTGGCTTTTTGTGCGTCATCTACCAGCCTGATCACTTTCGATAGATAAGAGTCTGCTTGTTCATGCCGGACCGAAACTTTAAGCACGCCATTGCCGTTGATTGCGCCCGCAATAACTTTATCACCTTTGATTTTATGGACAGGCTTCGATTCACCGGTTAGCATAGATTCATTCATATGACTCTCGCCTTCGGCTATGGTTCCATCGGCGGCCACTTTTTCCCCCGGCTTGACGAGGATAAGGTCTCCGGCTTTTAAGGCATCTGTTTTTACATCCATAACCTGGCCGTCTTCATGCACCATATGGGCTTCGGAAGGCATCAGCTGTACCAGCAATTCCAGTTCCCTGGAAGCCCCGGCAACGGATTTCATTTCGATCCAGTGGCCAAACAACATGACGAGGATCAGCGTCGCCAGCTCCCAAAAAAAATCCTTCCCTTTTAACCCAAAGACGGTGGCGACGCTATACACATAGGCAACCGTAATGGCAAACCCGATCAGGGTCATCATGCCGGGATTACGGGCTTTCATTTCCCCGGCCCATCCCGTCAGGAAGGGCCAACCGCCGTATATGAAAACAATGGAGGCCAGGGCGAGCAGAATAAAGGAAGCGCCAGGGAAGATGATATGAAGGCCCAGCCAGTGCTGGATCATCGGAGAGAGCAGCAGGATAGGGATGGTCAGGAGCAACACGAGGTAAAACCTTTTTCGGAAATCGGCGATCATCATGGCGTGGTGATCGCCACCGCTGTGTGCCATAGAACCATGATGTTCTCCTTGTTCCATGTGTCCATGATGGTCATGAGAACCAGAGGTATGGCCTGCTGTCTTTTCCGGAGTGGGATGCTGATTTTCCATTATTGATAGGGTTTATGTAATAAATTTTATGTCTGATCAAATAGTTATTCAGCTACATCTTCATTTTGCTCATGTCCATGCCCTCCATAGGGTTAGCTCCATTCCGGAAAATGTACTCGCTTTGCAAAAGATAGGCGCCACTGGTGACCACCGCGTCACCCGCCTGTAAACCGGATTTGATCTCAACAAAACCGTCTCCCTCCTGGCCGGTCTGAACCATCCGGCTTTTGAAGGTATTCTGTACCGTCTGTACCCAAATGGCAGACATCTTTCCGGCTCTTAGCACGGCATCGGTAGGGAGGGACAACGCTTTTCGCTGAGGGTTTTTAAGGGTCACGTAGGCAGACATGCCGGGCCGGAGCAGATTGTCTTTATTAGAGACGGCTACCCGGATGAGGTTGATACGGGTGGAGGGGTCGATCTCCGGATTGACAAAGCTAATCTTTCCCTGCATGATTTTTCCGGCCAGGTCGGGGAATCGAACGTCTACAGTGGCCGCGGGGTCGAATTGCGAAAGCTGGGAAGTATAGACCTGTGCTTCGACCCATACGGTGGAAAGACCAGCAAGTTTTACGATGGAGCCACCTTCTGTGACATAATCGCCTTCTTTGACGTCGAGTTCGGTAATAAATCCACCGGCTGTGCTATAAAACGGGGTAGTGGTCGCAGCTTTTCC
Source organism: Puia sp. (assembly GCA_035492595.1). Classification (GTDB taxonomy): domain Bacteria; phylum Bacteroidota; class Bacteroidia; order Chitinophagales; family Chitinophagaceae; genus Puia. The sequence goes on along the minus strand of DATJJA010000068.1, from coordinate 26,434 downwards.
GGTAACGGCCAGTTCGTTGACCTGTGCCTGTGTCAACCCCCAAAGTAATAATTTACTCTTCGCGCTTTGGGCCAGATCATTGTAATTGACAATGGAATTACCCAATTCTTTTTGCTTTTGGAGGATGAGCAGATATTCCTGCTGGGCGTTGTTGAGGTCTTCACTATAAAGGTCGTAGAGCCGGGCGCCTTTGGATACGGGATCTCCGATATTCTTAAAATATAATCTTTCGACACGGCCGCTGATCCGGCTGCTCACGGCATTCAGGGTGGACTGATCAAAGTTGACGGTGCCGGTGAGCACGGTCTCATCACCCAAAGGGGTGGACCGGATGGTATCTACCCGGATATTGCCGAGCCGTATCTGTTCGGGGCTGAGCTTTATTTCATCCGCATGTTGCGGCTGCTGGCTCTTGTGGACGGCAGTAAGTTCCATATGGCAGATAGGGCATTTGCCGGGATGGGATTCAACGACCTGCGGGTCCATGGAACAGGTGTAATACACGTCGGGATCGCTTTTGGCTGTATTTTTTGTTCGGGTCTGGCAGGAAGCCAGGAGCAGGATGCCAAGCAGGGAAACAATAATATATTTATACATAACTATCGGTTTACTTTTATAAAACTTTCGCTGTCCAATAAAAACTGTGCGTCGGCAGCGACACTGTCCTGCGCACTCAGTCCCCTGGTGATCTGGACCAGACTGTCTGTCGTAATCCCTGTTTCCACGGCACTGACCTGGAAAATGCCGTTCTCTCTTTTGAGGACGACCTTATGGAGACCAAGAGACAGGACGGCTTCCCGCGGTAACCAGGTGCCGGGGCCGGTTGCTCCCCGGATCATAGCTTTTACCTGGCTGCCGATGGGCAACTGCCGCTGACTGTTATCGAAATAAACTCTTGCCGTAAGGGTTTTGCTGTCCTCCCGGTAAAAGGGTTCGATATAGCTGATGGCTGCCCCGAAGGTTTGATCAGGGGCCGTCTCCGGGGTGATGGTCACGGCAGCTCCAACTTTTACAAGGGAGGAATGACCGGGGAAAAGGTTAAGAATGATCCAGCTTTGGTCAGTGTTATACAACTGGAAGACCGTTTGCCCTTTTTGTACATACATCCCTTCTTTCAGCGGGAGTTCACCCATTCCCTTTGATACATCCATGGGCTGAGGAAAGCTGCCGGAGACTTCGGTGGAAGAACCGGCTTCATGGATATGGCCCGCATAGTGAGTGTATACGGTTATTGTATAGAGGGGCTTGCCCGATTGGATGACCTGCTGCAATTGTCGGGAGTCCATACCGAGTAACTGCAGCTTTGTCCGTGCAGCATCGGCCAGCGCAGTATTGCCGGGGTCGTTGTGCAGGATGAATAGCAGGTCCTGCTGGGCGGTAACGAGTTCGGGGCTATAAATATCCATGATCTTCTCACCCGCATGCACATGCTGATAACGGTATTTCACATAAAGCTTTTCAATTCTCCCGGAGACGCGGGCAGCGATGGTCTGCACCCGCCGGGTATCGTAGTCTACCCGGCCAAATGCTTCTATGGACATAGACTGACTGGAGGACTGTAAAGTAGTGACGGGTACGCTGGAGATGACGGCGCTGTTAGTTGGCTGTAGCAGGGTATAAAGATCGACAGTAGTATTCTTCGCCTCAGCGGCAGAGAATTCTTTTTTCACCCGGGTCATGCCGCAAATAGGACAGTTCCCCGGATGGTGCTCCATGATCTGCGGATGCATTGGGCAGGTATAGATGTCTTCGGCTGCCTGGTCAGCCACCCCGCTGGTCGCCGGCTTGGTGGCTGGCTCATCCGGGTGCTGCCTGCAGCCAACTGCAAGCAGGGTGACGCTGAGAAAACCAATGCCCATAAAGAGTGCTATTTTTTTCATATCCCTTTAATTTTGTTGGAGTGTTTTATCCATCTCCGTTTGCAGGGTCAGTAACTCCTGTACCTGCTGTAAATGTTCCATTTGGGTCATATTCAGCGTCTGCCACGCATCGAGCAGTTCGAACAAGTCGCTGGTGTTCTGTTCATAGCCTAATTGCAGGACCTGGTAATTCTTTTGGAGGGCCGGGATGATGTTTTGTTCAAAAAGAGTTACCTGTCGCTTTTTACTGGTGATGGCGGCTAACAGACCTTGCATCTGGCCCGTGGCTTCGTTGATCATCACTTGTTTTTGCTGATCGAGGGCTTCGGCTTTCCATTTGAGACTTTCGATGCTGGCTTTGGTTTTCCTTGCTGACCACGCAGCCATGGGCAGACGGACGGTTGCCATCAGGGTATATTGCAGGGGCTGGCCGCCGAAGCCGAACATATGATCGTATTCTACGCCGAACTGAGGTTTTAGCCTGGTTCGTTCGAGGTTCTGCTGTAGATACGTGAGTTCAATGTTCTTTTGAATGGCTTTGATGTCGCTGCGGGCTTGTCCGAAATAGCTGCTATCGGCGGGGCTATAGTCTTTGATCGTGTATGACGTGTCGATGGCGAATGTGCCATGGGTATCCCTGTTCATAAGGGTGTTCAAACGGACCTGTTGCTGAACGATCTCGTTTTGTAACAGGATACGCTGATTTTCTAAATCCCCCAATGCGGCTTTGGCCTTGTAATAGGCATTCAGTTTTCCGAGATTATTTTTGAACCGGATCTCGGTGCTTTGGATCATGAAGTGGAGCAGCTTTTCATTGTCGTCAAGGACTTTCAGTTTCCTCTCGGTGATCAGCCAGTTATAATAACTCATTTTGGCGGCTGCATACAGCTCGTTCAGACTGGCCTGTTTTGATTCTTTACCGGCCGCAGATACCGCTCGCAAGTACTTCTCATTCGCGTCAAGCTCCTTTTTGTTGGGGATCATCTGCCGGGCGGAGATCATATACTGTCCCAGGCCGGTACTGCCATCGGCGTTCCTTTTCCATTGAGAGGGGTTATAAGGAGTCATCCACAAGCCGGTGCCCAGCTCAGGGGCATCCCAGCTCCGGGCGCCTTTGACGGCTTCGTCCGAAGACCGTATATCCGCATCGTACATTTTTACAGAAGGATGGCTGGCTGCGATGGCAGACAATATATCATCCAGTTTCAGGGTAGCCTGTGAACGGGCTTTGGCCTGTCCTATGAGGAAGAGTAATAGAAGAATGATTGACTTTTGCATAGCTTAATGTTTTACTTCGAGCACGTCTATCTTACCGTGTTTTCTTAATTCATATTCCTTGCTCATTAAAAAAATGAGTGGGGTAACGAGTAGTATATGGATGGACGAGGTAAAGACCCCGCCGATCATGGGCAGGACGATAGGTTTCATGACGTCACTGCCTACGCCTGAACTCCATAGGATAGGAACGAGGCCGAACAGGGATACACAAACGGTCATCAGCTTCGGACGCAGACGTTTGGCGGCGCCTGCGATCACGTATTCCCGCAGATCGGCAGGAGTGATAGTTTCACGAGAATTTCCTTTCGCGGTGATCAATTGCTGCATCGCGTCATTGAGATAAATGACCATGACAATGCCTGTTTCTACGGCGAGGCCGAACAGGGCGATAAACCCGACCGCGACAGCGACGGAGAGATTGGCTCCCCAGAAATACACCATATACACGCCGCCGATCAGGGCGAAGGGAATAGTGATAAGGCTGAGAAAGGCTTCCCTGGCGGAACGGAAAGCAAAGTACATGGAGATGAAAATAACGAGCAGCACCACGGGTAATATAAGCTTCAGCGTCCTTTCACCGCTGATCAGGTTCTCATACTGGCCGCTCCATTCCAGGAAATAACCTTTGGGCAGACGGGAGAGCATCTTATTTAACCGGTCCCGGGACTCCTGTACCGTACCTGCAAGGTCCCGGTCGCGCACGTTAAAAAGAACAGTACCCCGCAATAAGGCATTTTCAGAATTGATCATAGGAGGTCCCTCGGTGATCTGTACATCCGCGACGGCGCTTAATGGGATAGGTCCGTATTGCATGGTTTGAACAGACAGACGTTTCAGCGCTTCGAGGTTATCCCGGAAATCCTGGGCAAAACGGGCATTGACAGAAAAACGACGGCGGCCTTCGATAGTCGTGGTGAGCCGGGTTCCTCCCAATGCGCTTTCGATAACAGTGTTTACGTCGTCGATGGTAAGTCCATACCGGGCTATCTCATCGCGTTTGATGTTGACGTCGATGTATTTCCCGCCGGTTATTGGTTCCACATATAAATCCTTTACACCGTTGATACCCTGTAATTCGGTTTTTACTTTCTGGGCGAAGGCATAGATCGTGTCGAGGTTCTGCCCATAGACTTTGACGCCGACGTCGGTGCGAATGCCGGTCGACAGCATGTTGATCCGGTTGATGATGGGCTGTGTCCAGCCATTGGTAACGCCGGGTATCTGCAGCTTGCTGTTGAGCTCATTAATGATGTCCTCTTTGGTGATGCCTGGGCGCCACTGTGCTTTAGGCTTCAGCAGGACAATGGTTTCGATCATGCTGATAGGGGAGTTGTCCGTAGCGCTGTTCGCGCGGCCAGCCTTTCCAAGGACATTCAATACTTCCGGTTCGGATTTGATGATCCTGTCCTGTACCTGTAAGATGCGTTTTACCTCGGAATTGGAAACATCAGGCAGGGTGACGGGCATAAACAGGAGCGATCCTTCATCCAACGGCGGCATGAATTCCCTGCCCAGGCTCAGCATCAGAGGAATGCTGATGACAAGGGCAAGAATATTGATGCCAATGGTAGTTTTGCGCCAGCGGATGCACCAGCGGATCAGCGGTTCGTAGATCTTTTCCAATACCCGGTTTATCGGGTTGGCCTGCTCCTCACGGAAACGGCCCCGCATAAAAAAGGAGATCAGGACCGGAGCGAGGGTAACGACCAGGAATGCGTCTACGATCAGCATAAAGGTCTTGGTGTAGGCGAGAGGATGAAACAGCTTCCCTTCCTGACCGGTCAGCAGGAAGACGGGCAGAAAAGAAGTAATGATGATGATGGTCGAAAAGAAGACACCCCGGGATACCTGCTTACAGGATCGTTCGATGATAGCCAGCCTTTCGGCCAGGGGAATGCGATAGTAGGTCTTATTCTTGGATGCCATACAACTATGATTTATTGGGTGAATGGCTGGCCTGCCACTCGGCCAGGTTCCGGTAAGCGTTCTCTGACATGATGATGCCATTGTCAACGATGACACCGATAGCCAGGGCGATACCGGTAAGGGACATGATATTGCTGGACAGACCAAACGCGTTGAGCAGAATGAAGCTTATGGCAACGGTAATGGGGATCTGGATGATAATGCTCATGGCGCTTCGCCAATGGAACAGGAAGAGGATGACCACCAGGGATACGGCGAGCATTTCTTCTCCTAATTTTCCTTTGATGTTGGCTATGGCAGCCTGGATGAGGCTGCTGCGGTCGTAGGCGATCTTAAAATGAACACCTTCCGGCAACCCTTTTTCCACGTCCTTCATTTTTTCTTTGACAGCGCCTATAACCTTATCCGCATTCTCTCCGTTGCGCATGACGACGATACCGCCGACGACCTCTCCTTCTCCGTTCTGATCGAAGATGCCGAGGCGCAGGTCGCCACCCATCTGTACGGTGCCGATATCCTTTACCCGAATAGGGACGCCCTTATTGCTCGTCAGGGCAATGCTTTCGATGTCGGCCTTGTCCTTAATATAACCAAGACCCCGGATGATATAGGACATATCGCTCATCTCGAATTTCCGGCCGCCTACGTCGTTGTTGTTGGCCTTTACCTTGTTCATCACTTCGTTCAGGGAGATATTGTAGTATTGGAGTTTTACAGGATCAACGACGAGCTGGTATTGTTTTTCAAAGCCGCCAAAGGAGGCGATCTCTGCAACGCCGGGCACCGTCTGCAATCCGAATTTGATGTACCAGTCTTGCAAAGCTCGCTGCTCTCCAAGATCCAGACCGGGGGCATCGAGAGTATACCATAACACATGCCCCACACCGGTGCCATCAGGACCTAAAGTTGGTGTTACTTCCTGCGGCAACAGGCGCTGGGCATAGTTAAGCCTTTCAAGGACGCGGGTACGCGCCCAGTAGTTGTCGGTGTTGTCATCGAAGATGATATAGACAAAGCTCATCCCGAACATGGAAGTTCCCCGGATATTTTTCACCTTGGGGATGCCCTGCAGGTTGGAGACCAGGGGGAAGGTTACCTGGTCTTCGATGATCTGGGGGCTGCGGCCCATCCATTCGGTGAAGACGATGACCTGGTTTTCTGACACGTCAGGAATGGCGTCGATTGGATTCTGCCGGACGGCAAACACCCCCCAGGCGAACAGGCCCAGTGCTGCTGTGAGCACGATGAGCCTGTTGCGGAGGGAGAGTTCAATGAGTTTCTGAACCATTTAATTGTGTTAAGGCGTTTACTATTTGGTGCTGTCCATTTTCATTCCTTGCATGCTGCTATCCTTTGGCATCGATTCTTTCTTGACGAGGTCCATCCCGCATTTGGGGCATTTGCCAGGTTTGTCGCTGGTGACTTCAGGATGCATTTTGCAGGTGTAGACGGCTGCACTCTGTTTCATCGAACTGTCTTTTGCCATTGCTGATGAATCGGGGAGGGGAGCTTTGCTGGTTGTGTTATCGGAGCAGGCGTAAAAAAAGATGGATAAAATGATTGCGCCAGCGGCAGCAGGGATATACTGTTTCATTGTATTGTAATGAAGGTAGCAGCCATGGGAAATGGCGCCATGTGTAAAATAAATAATTAGAAAAATCGATAGGCGCCTTTATGCAAAGGCGGTATTCCCGACAGAAAGCCGGGCATCAGAGAAAGGAAATCAAATACGGAAGGTACAATTGCGAATGAATACCGGGACTTTGTCCGATTCAGGTGGCGCATTGGTTGTGGGGTATCCTGTTACGTAGGAAACCACATAATTATCATGAAGCACTGTGGTCGCCATCGGGAGGATGGCGAAGGAAAGTTCGAAGAAGGTATAAGCCGCTTCTGTGGTCTTCTGGTCTTTGTCCAGCTGAAAGTGGGCCTCACTGTCTTTGCAGCAGCCGTCTTTGAAAGACATACAATGGCCGCTTGTGCCATCCTTGGGCATACCGCACTCACCACAATTCTGGCTGTCTTTATCTAGCAGGCTCCAGGAAAAGAGTTTGCCCATACAATAGTGCAGATGTATCGTGGCCCCCATGGAGGTGGACAGGTATACAAACGCTGATATGGTGAGGAGAAACTTTTTCATGGTGAAACTTATGCAAAGGTATTATTAATAACAATATCCCAATATTATGGCTTGTTAATTTTGGGATATCTGTTTAGTAATCTTCGCGCACTCCTGCTTCGGTTTGGAACCAGGGGTGGATGGTCCAGGTGTTTTGAATAAGAACGCCGAACGTGTTTTGCTGGTAGCTCCTTTTGGGGGTGGTATACATGGGATGCTCTTTAAAGTCGTCGGTATGCACATTGAAACTGGCAACCCGTTCCATATTCTTCTGCCTGGTGATCTGAATGCAATTTATCAGGAATTCATCAGGAGTTAAGTAGTCGGTAGAAATTTTTGTACATTACCAACGCTATGTTTTTCAAGGGCTATTTCAACAGCGTATCGGACATACTTGAAGCCAGATTAAAAGGCTATGAGCGCGACAGGATGAATCCGGCTGACAAGGGCGAATCATGCGAGGTTTTCATCAAGGAAGGGAATGATCGTTAAACATTGGACAAAAACGGGTAAGAATAAGTACAACGTCAAATTTGAATTTATTGACTTTGCTGTAACCGTGCTTCCTGGCGGCGCCGGTTTTTTGTATTTGGTCGCTTTTGCGAGCAAGCTAGAGCTTCGGCGGAGCTGCTTCGCCACGCTCCGTCTCGCTCGTAAAGTTCGCTTCGCTCCTTTACGCTTCCAAACACAAAAAACCCCCGACTATCGTCGGGGGCGCTTGTGCCCGGAACAGGAATCTCAAAATATTGATTGTCAATAAATAAAATTTTTTGTGTGCCTTTGGAGTCCCGTAAGAATTCGGAAAAAGTAAAAGCGGCGTTCTCCGCTGGTCTTACAATTTCCCGAATTGCCGGGCCACATGCACCTTCCCCTCCGGCGTCGTTATCTTCAGGCTGTAATAACCCTTTGGCAGGTTGGCCACCGATATTTTATCCCCGCTTTTCACATTGTCAAACGTCATAAGGATCTTCCCATTGAAATCTGCGATCGCGACACTGACGGTGGTCACTCCTGCATACGAGTAAATGATCTTTATATGATCCGTAGTCGGATTCGGCGCTAGCTGTAAGCTATGATCTGCGGTGTCAATGGTCGTTGTCGTCTTCATCGGCGTAAAGGGATACCCATCGGTTGCAACTTATAATCGGAGCGATGGTAGCTACTCCAACAGTCAATCAGTCGAGGTGATCGGTTCCGTCAAGCGGGTCACTTATGGCGAGACCCTGTATTAAGCCTGGCAGCCAATGCTCATTGAAATCATCCTGTAGACTTCGCTGATACCATGTAATGAGAGTGAATTTTAACCAGAATCCTTCAATTGATATTTTGAATTTATTAAGTCGAAGAGGAAATCTTATTACAAAAACTATTACTCCGGTCTATGCAACTCCCAATATTCAGCCGGGGTAACAATCAGCGTTTTCTTAAACTTCGAAATCGTAAAATCCTTCGTATTACCTGTTACGATGAAGTCCGCCTTGCATTCCTGGGCAAGTTCTAAGATCATATCATCATCAGCATCCCGAAGCTTTTTCACCTTCTTTTTAGGTTCAAAAAATGAAGCATTGCTGGCAATATGGGCGAGCACTAATTCTGCCTTTGCTTTAAAATCGGGGAATCGGGAGAACTTATCTCTGTTTAGGACGTCCAGGTATTCGACAACAAGGTCTTTGGAAACACAAAGCTCAAATTTCCCTTCAAAGTAGAGCTGATATACTATAAGGTAGGGGAAGCTTTTTTGGATTAAGGCCGAAACAAGAACATTTGTATCAAGAACGATTTTTTGCATTTTTGCGTACAGCTTTCACTTCTTTAGTAATATCCTTCATGGTCAAATCCGAAAGACCATATTTTTCTGAAAGTTCAACACTTTCATTCAAACTTTTCTTGATAAGTTCTTTGCTAATTAAATCCAGTAAATCTGAAAAAGCGAATTTTTCCTTTTTCAGGCCAAACTTACTGAATTCCAAATCTGATATGGATACGTTTAAAGTACGCATGATATATCCTTTTGTTCTTGTTCCTTCAAATATAATAAAATTATGGCAATTAGTAAAGTCATTAGCAATCAAGGACTTCGTTGACTAAATATTTTGCATGTAAGCCGTAGTAGACTTGCCACTAAGCCTGTGCCAATGCCTTGAGCATCTATGATCATTTCTGATTTGTTGACCTCCAGGATTCGTAAGGCTTATTTGTTGTATTCTTCTTGTGTCTTATTAACAAGATGGGTATACGTAAATATGCCGGTAGCCTTTCTCTGACCACGTTTTTTGCCCCATTCAAAAGAGTAGTAGATCTTTCGTTGATTGCGCATCAAACGCTGGGTAATAATAACGCCCATTTTTTTTAATTGCGTGCGCCAAATGTGTGCCCGTTGTGTGCCGAACATCGAACTTTGTAAGTATCAGGAAATGAACAAATAACAAGTGGAGTAAAAAGAAAATGCCTCATAACTATTTGATTATGAGGCATTTGTAAAGTGCCCGGAACAGGAATCGAACCTGCACTACCTTGCGATAACCAGATTTTGAGTCTGACGCGTCTACCAGTTCCGCCATCCGGGCTTTCCACTTCCCACACAGGTGCTGAAAGCGGGACGCAAATATAACGCAATTCAGCCTTCCCCTCCAAAAAAGCCCGAAAAAAAACTATCTTCGGTCGTTCGTAAACAATTAAGAATGCTAACGATAGGCTTACTTCGGGAAGGCAAAGTTCCCCCCGACAACAGAGTGGCGCTGACGCCGGCCCAATGCAAATGGATCCAGAAGAATGCCCAGGATGTCCGGGTCCTGGTAGAGTCTTCTCCCGACCGCTGTTATACCGACCGCGAATACCAGTCCGCCGGCATCGAGGTCACTGATGACATATCGGGCAGTGATGTGCTTTTCGGGATAAAGGAAGTGCCGGCAGATGCGCTGATAAAGAACAAGACCTACCTTTTCTTCTCCCATACAAAAAAGGAACAACCTTATAACCAGCGGATGTTCCGGACCATCCTCGACAGGAACATCACTCTCATCGACTATGAATGTCTCGAACATGACGACGGTCAGCGCATACTGGGCTTTGGTTTTTTTGCGGGTGTCGTTGGTGCGCACAATGGTATCATGGCCTATGGCAAAAGGACCGGCTACTATGAGCTGGGACGGGTGCATGAACAACAAAGCTTCCGGGAGCTTATCCATACTTATTTCGGTCTCCGCCTGCCGGAGATAAAAGTAGCGGTCACCGGCTCGGGCCGCGTTGCGCATGGTGTGCTCGAAGTGATGAACCTGCTGGAGATCGTAGAGGTCGAGCCCGACGAATTCCTCGAACGCAGCTTTACCTATCCCGTCTTCACCCAGCTGAAAGGGGCCGCGCTGTATGAGCACGCAGAGAAAAGAACCTATCAGCGGGAACATTTTCATCAGCAGCCACAGGACTATCGCTGCAAATTCCTGCCTTTCACCCGGACGGCAGATATTCTCATGAACGGCATTTACTGGGACAAGGACATGCCCCGTCTTTTTGAATGGGAAGATCTGGCCAGGCCGGAATTCCGGATAAAGACCATCGCCGACATCACCGACGACCGCGAAGGTTCTATCCCCTGTAACCTGGGCGATTCGCCGATGGATGATCCCATCTATGGGGTCGATAGATTGACGCGGCAGAGGACGGCTCCTTATCTGCCCGGCTCCGTCGACATCATGGCGGTGGGCAATCTGCCAAATGAGCTGCCCCGGGACGCCTCGCGTTATTTTGGGGAACAGCTGATCAAACACGTGCTGGACCCGCTGGTGCGGGGCGGCTCACCCATCATCGAAAGGGCGACGATGGTGCGTGATGGACAGTTAACAGCGCGATATCAGTATTTAAGAAATTATGCAGCAGGAAAATAAATGATCTGCAAACCAATAATTAGCATGTCTTTTTGAGCATTATTTTTAGTGACAGCAGAGCGCTTCATATTAAAATAATTTCTGGTTTCTAATAAAAACCCTTAGCTTACACCTAAATATTTTCTCCATCATTCAGGATCCTTCTCCCTTTTTTCAGAATTTTCTTTTAATCCTGCCAGAAGTAATAATACCTAAACAATAACCTCAGGGCCCCCACATTCCGGAAATCCAATCTCCGCTTCCTGTTAATATGTCGCTATATCTGGTTCCGAAACAACCCTATATACGGCGAAGCCAATCCGTAATTTTCCAAACCATTTAAATCTTAACTATCATGGCATTCAATTTCCTTGATTCGGTAAAAGGGCTTTTCTCGGGTGACCTCGTTGCGAAAGCCGCATCCTCTCTTGGCGAAGGAGAAGGAAGTATAGCAAAAGCTCTTACCGGCATTGTTCCTGCCGTGCTGGGGGGCATCGTATCAAAAGGAACATCCGGTATTGACGGTGCCAGCTCTGTTCTGGATTTAGCTAAGAATGCTGCAGGCTCCGGGATCATCGGTAACCTGGGAAATATGTTCGGCGGAGGCGGGAGCCCGATGCTTTCCAGTGGCCTGGATATGGCCAGACGATTGATGGGGGATAAGCTGACTGGAATTGCCGGGATCATTTCCGGTTTTGCAGGTATAAAAGATTCTTCCGTTTCCTCCCTGCTGGGTATGGTAGCGCCGATGGCGCTGGGTGTCCTGGGGCAGCATGCGTCTCAAAATAACCTGACCCCGGGTAGTCTGTCCAATCTGCTTGCCAGCCAGAAAGATTCCATCACAGCCGCTCTGCCGGCCGGTCTCAGCTCTCTCGCGGGTCTGACAGGACTTAGCGCGGCAGGCAGTGCGATCTCCTCTGCTACCGGCAGTGCGATCTCCTCTGCGACCGGCAGTGTGAAACAGGCCGCCTCCAGCCCGCATGGCGCCGCATATAGCACCGTGGAAAAAAGTGCCGGTACCGGACGCTGGCTCCTGCCCTTAGTACTTGCTATCGTCGGAATCCTCATTGTATGGCTTTTGTCAAGATCCTGCAATAAAGAGGTGACGACGACCGCTCCCATAACGGATACAGCCACTGCTATTACGGCTGCTCCGTCCCTTGGAGCTCCGGTCTCCATCAAAGTAAAACTACCCGATGGAACAGAACTGGACGCCAATAAAGGAGGTATCGAAGATGAATTAGTTACCTACTTAAATTCATCAGACCCGGCAGATAGTATAAGCAAAAACCGCTGGTTTGATTTTGACAACCTCAATTTTAAGACTGGAAGCTCCGAAATGACCGGCGAAAGCAGCAAACAGGTGAACAATATTGCCGCTATCCTGAAAGCCTATCCCAAAGTAAAGATCAAAATAGGAGGATATACCGACAAGACTGGCAATGAAGACGCAAATATGAAACTATCGCAGCAGCGCGCAGAAGCGGTAACAACCGCTTTGAAGGCAACCGGGGCCGGTGCTGACCAGTTGACAGCTGCAGAAGGATACGGCTCCCAATTCGCCAAAGCCGCGGCAGACGCCACCGACGAGGAAAGAAAAAAGGACAGAAGGATTGCAATAAATGTCCGTAACAAATAACATCGATACAACACACAAAATCTATTGGATATGATTGTTTCAAAACGCGCTGTCAGCCGCTTGCTGGCCATGGGAATGATCTTCCCGTTCTGCTGTATGCTGCTATTCTCCTGCGGTGGAAATAAAGATGAGGCTATCCGCGAGGCCATCGAAGCAAAGAAAAAAGAAATGAAAGAATTGGCCGCACTGACGACCTCGGTGGAAAAAGGGGTTGTTACCATAAGCGGCGAATGCCCGGACAAGAGCACCGAGTCAATATGTGTGCAATCCATCAGCAGTATCCCGGGCGTCAAAAATGTAGTTGATAACCTTACCGTTACTCCGCCGCCAGCTACGGCGCCGGCACCGGTTGTTATTGCACCGGATGATCCTTTGACCAGGGGCGTCGCAGACGCCGTAAAAGATTATCCCGGCGTATCCGCCACTGTAAAAGACGGAGAAGTGACGCTGACTGGCGATATCAAACGGGCCAGCCTGCAGAAACTGATGAAGAGCCTGCATTCACTGAAGCCCCGTAAGATCAATAACCAGCTTACCGTCAAATAAATAAAAAGGAGAAAACATATGGCTCTTCAGGATAAGTACAAGGAACTGCTGGATACTGCCATGACGCTTGGCATAACTAACCTGCAGGTTAGAGAACAGGATAATGTTCTTTATATAGATGGGGAAGCTCCCAGTGGCCAGGTCAAAGATCAGTTATGGAGCAGCTATGAGAAGCTGGACCCTGATTTTCGCGCCGGAGACGTAGTCATGAACGTTAATGTCTCCTCCGCAGTGCCGGGCAGCAAGGCAACCGTAACCACCGATAGCTCCAACCTGAACATCCGGAAAGGCCCCGGCACCGATCAGCCCATCGTCGGCAAGGCGGCCCATAACGCAACGGTGACCCTGGTAAGCAAAACCAATGACCAATGGTGGCTTATCCGGACGGAAGCGGGCGAAGAAGGATATGCCTATGCACGGTACCTGACTGCACAAAATTGATAAACAGTTCAACCCAAAATTATGTTTCAACGTCTATTGAGATCAGGATTTTACATATTCATCACAATACTGCTTGCTGCTTCCGCCTCTGCACAGCACTATATAAGGGTTAAGCCCGGAAGGCCCGCTGTCGCCGTACGCAGGCCTCCTCCACCTTATCCCAACGCGTTCTGGGTCGACGAAGAATGGAGATGGAGCAATGGCCGGTATGTATGGTCCGGCGGTTATTGGTCGCGCCCGCCTTTCAGGGGCGCCCGATGGTTACCCGGGCGCTGGGTAAATAGCCGTTTCGGTCTGCAATGGGTACCCGGTCATTGGAGCAGGCGGGCACATCGTCACTGAGGCGACTTAAAACAGGCTCTTTCTGCTCTTTCCCCCCAAGCCCAGAGCGCCCAACAGGCTCCGGGTAATGATCCCTGCAGCCGTGCGTCCCGCTTGTCTTGCAACCGGCGTATCCAATAACTTTTCAAGCGTGGATCTCTCTGGTTTTTTGTTGTCGGTTTTTACAGTTGGGGCCGGCCGATCCGCCGCCTCGGCTATCTTTGCAGTGAGCAGTTCATATGCGCTTTCGCTGTCGATGGTTTCGCTGTATTTACCAGCCAGCCTGGAATGACTGACGATCGCATCGATCTCCTGCGGACTTAGTATATCCATCCGGCTCCTTGGAGAGCATAACATACAATGTAAAAGTGGTGTAGGAATGCCTTTCTCGTTCAGTAAGGTTACCAGGGCTTCTCCGATACCCATCTGTGTGATCAGGTCTTCGGTCTTATAGAAGGAGGTCTCCGGGTAATTCTCCGCCGCCTGCTTGATGGCCTTGCGATCAGCGGCCGTAAAAGCGCGAAGCGCATGCTGAATTTTTAGCCCCAGCTGAGCAAGAACGGCGGCTGGTATATCAGTAGGGCTTTGCGTGCAGAAAATGATGCCGATCCCCTTCGAGCGTATCAACTTGACGATCGTAGTGATCTGTTGGATCAATGCGGCCCCGGCTTCCTGGAACACAAGGTGGGCTTCGTCAATGAACAGGACCAGTTTTGGTTTTTCAGGATCCCCTTCTTCCGGGCAGGAGGCATACAGCTCGGCCAGCATCTGGAGCATAAAGGTGGAAAATAATTTCGGTCTGTCCTGGAGGTCCGTGACGCGAAGAATGCTGATCATCCCCCGGCCGTCGTCCGCGACGCGCATCAGATCATCGACCTCGAAGCTTTTTTCGCCGAAAAAAGGATCGGCGCCTTGCTGCTGCAGCTCGACCACTTTACGAAGGATCGTTCCCGTGGATGTAGTGGCGATCTTGCCATACGTTTTTTCGATCTCTTGCTTACCTTCGTTGCTGACATACTGCAATACCTTTATAAAATCCTTCAGATCCAGTAAAGGCAGCCTGTTATCATCGCAGTATTTGAAGATCATGGCCACCAGTCCTTCCTGGGTATCATTCAGACCCAGGATCTTGGCCAGGAGGATAGGACCGAATTCGGTTACGGTCGCACGCAATCGTAACCCTTTCTCTCCACTGAGCGAAAGAAATTCAACAGGATAACTTGCAGGTTTATATTCTACGCCTATCTGCTTATATCGCCCGGCAACTTTTTCGTTTGCCTGACCTTCGGCACCCAGGCCGCTAAGATCACCTTTGATGTCCATCAGAAGGACAGGTATGCTGGCATCGCTGAGGGCTTCACTGATCATTTGCAATGTCTTGGTTTTTCCTGTACCAGTAGCGCCTGCGATCAATCCATGCCTGTTCATGGTTCGCAATGGAAGATGAACCATGGCTCCGGATTCGACCTTCCCGTCCAGCATACCGGCGCCAAGCAGGATAGATTCGCCCTTGAAGACATAGCCTTCATCGATCGCCTGCCTGAAAAGTTCACTCTTGTTCATGCTGTTATTATTACCCTAATATACAAGCTATTTTTTATATGTACCTCTTTTCTCATCCCGGTGACCCTTCCAACCAGGGGACCTCACAAGTACAAATAATAGTCCTTCATCAGCTCCACAAAATCCGGCGTATACTCGCCTTCGCTATCCTTTATCGTCAGCTCCGTCGTGGGAACAGAAGCCTCCCGGTGGCGTGAGAAACAGAGAATGCTCCGGAAAAAATCATGTCCCGGCGTCTGCCGGACCAGCAGCTTCTCCCGTAACGAGAAACCATGACGGACTGCCGCCTGCTCTGCGAACCAGGCCGCACGGTGATAGGGCAGGAGAATGCCGAATGAGCCCTCTGGTGAAAGGTTGGCATCGAGGACCGACAGCAGCTCGGAAAGGGTCAGCTCCTTGCTGTGTTTAGCCAGGTTGGCGCTGTCCGATGCCGAAAGCAGGTCTCCTTCAAAGAAGGGAGGATTGGTGATGATGAAGTCGAACTTGTCGGGAAAGGAAAAAGATCTGACATCTCCGGGAAACGCTTTCAGCATACTCTTCCAGGGGCTCAGCCCGATATTATCCCGCAATTGCCGGTATGCCGCCAGGTCGAGCTCGATCCCTCTTATTTCGCCCTTGTGTTTCTGCGCCAGCATCAGCATCAGCAGCCCGGTGCCGCTGCCGATGTCCAGCACCTGGGAATATGCGGGTGTCTTCTGCGCAAACCAGGCGCCAAGGATGCAAGCATCTGTGCAGACTTTCATCGCGCACTGGTCCTGGTGGATCGTAAACTGCTTGAATTTAAAATAGGTGTTGGCCATCGCTGCAAAAATACCGCAAAAATAAAACCACCGTGCTGGCCTCGCAGCCGAAAAATACCCAGATGACAGGATTGACACCCATTTCCTAATAAGGTATGTTTGATCTCCCCGATCCTCTCCCCGTATTTTCTATTAACTCTAAAAATTGTCATCCATGCAACTCCAAAAGCTCGCCCTTCCAGGTTTGATCTTTTTCCTTTTTGTCGCCGGCCCGATATCCTCTTGTAAAAAAGGAGATCCCGGACCTGCCGGCGCAACCGGACCCGCAGGACCCGCTGGTCCGGCTGGCCCAACCGGCGCCACAGGGCCAACAGGCAATGCAAACGTTCTGGTAGACACCTTCACGCTCGCCAGCGCCGACTGGCTATGGAATTCGGGTTACACTTACTCCAACAGCAACAACGGGACTGTCACGTATTTTACCCGCTACCATGACATCAGCGTGGCGAAGCTGACCCAGGGTATTCTCGACTCGGGCATGGTAGTGGTCTATTTCACACCCAATGCGAATAACCCGCAACAGTATTCACCCCTGCCGTATTCTTTTCTGTCTTTTGGCAGCGTTTTTTATTACAATTACGTTTACGAAACTTTCGCCGGCAAGGTTCGCTTGCACTTTTTTTATACGCAAAACGGAACCGGCGCTACTCCGACGACGCTTTCCACCGACGTCATTCCGACCCATAAGTACAAGATCGTGGTCCTCACCGGTACAGTTACAACCGGTATGAAAGCGCATAATGTGGATGTAAAGGATTATGATGCCGTTAGCCATTATCTGGGCTTATAGTCCATATGACTCAAGGGTCCGGGAAATCGCCGCGCCGCGCCTACCACTCCGCTCTCGCGCTGGCGCTGGCCGACAACGACGCAAAGTCTCCGGCGAGATAGTGATAATGGCCCGTTATGGCGATCATGGCCGCATTATCCGTACAATATTCAAAGGCGGGGATAAAGGTCCGCCAGCCAAGGCTTTCACCCGTCTCCCGGAAGGCCTTGCGAAGCCCGCTGTTGGCAGACACGCCGCCGGCAATGCAAAGGTCTTTTATCCCCGTTTCCCGGGCGGCCTTTTTCACCTTATTCAAAAGGATCGAGATGATCCGCCCCTGGATCGACGCACAGATATCGGCCAGATTGTTGGTCACAAAATCGGGGTCGTTGGCCTTTTGCTGCTGGAGAAAATACAGGATCGCCGTCTTGAGACCGCTGAAGCTGAAATTCAACCCGGGGATCTGTGGCTCGGGGAAGGCAAAACGGGCCGGGTTCCCTTCCCGGGCGTATTTATCGATGAGCGGGCCACCCGGATAGGGCAGCCCCAGCAGCTTGGCTGATTTATCAAAGGCTTCACCCGCTGCGTCATCCAGCGTTTCCCCGATGACTTCCAGCTTTAGCGGGGAATGCGCGACAACGATCTGGGTATGTCCGCCGCTGACCGTCAGGCAAAGAAATGGGAAAGAGGGCAGGGGAGTATCCGTTCCGACGGCCGCGGCAGCGGCTTGCATCGGATTGGCCGTAGTCGCAGCGCCTTTGCCGGTGTCGCCGGCTATCGCAGCTCCTGGTATCAGGTTGGCCAGCACATGCGCCTGCATGTGATGCACCGCCAGCAAGGGGATGCCCAGCGACATCGCCAGTGACTTGGCAAACTGGGATCCGACCAGCAGCGATCCGATCAGTCCCGGCGCCTGCGTAAAGGCTATGGCGCTGAGTTCCGTCATCGCGATCCCCGCCTTCTTCACGGCCGCATCCACCACAGGTACGATATTCTGCATATGCGCCCGGCTCGCCAGCTCAGGTACCACTCCGCCGTATTGTTCATGCACGGCCTGGCTGGCAATGATATTGGACAGGATAACACCGTCGCGGCTGATGGCGCAGCTCGTCTCGTCGCAGGAAGATTCTATCGCCAGTATAGTTACAGGTTTCGTCGATAACATGGGTGCAAAAATAGCTCAAATTGCGCACCTGCGATGCGCCAGGCGTCCGGAGGCGCTGAAACGTCTTATTTGCTCCGGATCGCCACCACAGGGTCCATCCGCGCGGCAATAAAGGCGGGAATAATGCCGGCCGATACGCCCGTGAACAGACAGATGCCCACGGCCAGCAGGATTATATTCAGCGGGATAAAAACAGGGAATTGCAGCACGGCCGAGAAGATCAGCGTCAGGACAAAAACGGCCGCCAGCCCAATCAGGCCCCCGATGATACAGAGAAAGGCCGACTCCAGCAGGAACTCTACCAGGATAACGCCGCGTTTTGCGCCAATGGCTTTCTTGAGCCCAATCTGGCTCGTCCTCTCCCGCACCGTCACGAACATGATGTTGGCGACCCCGAACATCCCGACGATCAGCGACAGGGCCGCGATGGACCAGCCGCCGATATTCATGCCCGAAAAGATAGGGTCGAAGAATTTGCTCAGGCTGTCGATATCGTTCAGGGCGAAATTGTCTTCCTGGGTCGGGGTCAGCTTGCGGATAGACCGCATGGCTCCTTCCAGCTCATTCTTCAGGGCTTCCGTAGTAATATTGCCGCCGGCCTGGGCGAGGATCTTTGGCGAGGAATATTCTTCTTTGAACATCTGCCGCATAAAATTGTAGGTCAGCAGCATGCTGTTGTCATAATCCCATCCGCCGATAAGACTCTGCCCCTGCTTTTCAATGATGCCGATGACAATGGCGTTCTTCCCGTCTTTCAGCTTAACCGTTTTGCCGAGACCGTTAGCCGCCTTGCCAAACAGCCGCTCCGAGATCCGGTAGCCCAGCACCACATAGGGGGTGGCGCGATCATAGTCCGATTGCTGGAAATAGCGGCCGATGTTTACATTCACCTGCTGGATCTTGTCGAAGTCCTCAGAATAGCCATAATAGGAAACGCCCGTCAGGGTATTATCGCCATAGTCTACATTGGATTGCCCTTCGATACCAAAGGATATATGCCCAGCATCCGGCACCTTCAGCTTCAGCAGCTTCATCTCCTCGTATTTTGGCGTGGGGCGTTTGATGTATTTCCACCAGGGAAAATCGGGCCCGCCGCTGTACTGCCACTTGTCGATGTAGATAGTGTTATTGCCCAGCGCCTTCAGGTCATTGTTGACAGCCCGCTGCATGCTGCTGATCGTCGACAGCACACTGATGATGCAGAAGATCCCGAAGGTGATCCCCAGCAGGGACAGAAATGTTCGCAGCTTATTGCTTCGGAATTCCTGCAAAGCCATCTTAAAGCTGGTCCAGACAATTTCCAGGTAGCGTAACATACCCCGAAAGTACTAAATTGCAGGTAAAATAACTGGCCATGTTCTTTATCGAAGACCAACAGCTCAGGATCAGCATCCATCCGAAAGGCGCAGAACTGCAAAGTATCCTCCACAAGACCCACGGGATCGATTACATGTGGGGCGGCGACCCGGCAGTCTGGGGTAAACATTCACCCCTGCTTTTTCCCATCGTCGGCACCTTGAAAGAAGGTACCTATTACTACAAGGATAAGCCATATTCCCTTTCCCGTCATGGTTTTGCCCGCGACCGGGAATTTGCCGTGGAGACACAGGCCGCAGATTCCATCACCTTTTTATTAAAAAGCGACGATGCCACCCGCGCCGTTTTCCCCTTTGAGTTCGAGCTCCGGATCATCTACCGCCTCAGCTCCGCGGGTCTGTCCACTACCTACCAGGTAAAGAACCCTGCTGCCGGACCGCTCTGGTTTTCCGTCGGCGGTCATCCTGCTTTTAAAGTGCCCATCGCCCCCGATACTACTTATACCGACTATTTCCTGGAATTCGACCAGGTGGAGAATGGCCCGCGATGGCCTATCTCCAAAGACGGTCTGATCATGAACGAATCCGAACCCCTGTTCAGGGATACCCGGATCCTGCCGCTCGACAAGTCTCTGTTCTCCCGCGACGCGCTGGTCCTGAAACACCCGGTGTCCAATGGTGTCACATTGCGCTCTGCCCGCACTGAAAGAGGCCTGCGGATGGACTTTCCCGGTTTTCCTTTCCTGGGCATCTGGGCTGCGCCGGGCGCGGACTTTGTCTGCATCGAACCCTGGTGCGGCATTGCCGATTCCGTCGACAGTGATCAGTTGTGGATCCACAAAGAGGGCATCAACGAGCTCGAGCCTCATGGGGTTTTTGAAAGGACCTGGACCCTGAATGTGTTTTAAACCTATAACATGTGCGAATAAAGAAGAAAGGCCCGACCGGGCCTTTCTTCTTTATGACATATGATTGATGGTATTACTTCAGGATCAGTATCGTCCGGGTAGCCGAATTCTGCCCGTTGGTCCACATCAGTTTGTAAACACCTTTATTGAACCGGCCAACAGGAATGATCATCTGCTGAACACCTGGGCTAACCGGCACCGTCAGTACGACCTGTCCGGCAGCATCTGCCAGCACGAACCTGGATGGCAGCCAGGTCGTCGGCACGGTGACAAAGATCCGACCGATGGCAGGGTTGGGGTACATGGATATGGTACCCGGGATATTGCCGAGATCGATGGCAAATGTCCCGCTAAATGTCGTGTTCCCTACCGAATCCACTATCCGGAGCCGGTAGTAATTGACTCCGCTCCGCGTTGCCGTATCGGTGAAGCTGTAATTAGCAGAATCCAGCTTTTGGGCTGCAACACCGCCAATGGAGACAAAATGGCTGTTGACGGTATCTGTGCTGTGTTCTGCGCTATAGAAAAAGATGGACTGGTCAAATTTCACACTCCACGACAGCGTAACATGATTTGCTGCTGAAGTTCCCGTAAAGCTGACCAGCGTGAAGGAGGATGGTGGCGGAGGAGGCGGTGCTGTGGTCGTATCGGAAGAGATAAACCGGAATCCGCCGAGACTGTCGCTATATGGCCCGTGAATGACAGTTACATATCCGCTTGCTCCCGATCCGGCTGTGCTCCAGATCAGGCTGTCGGACAGGACAGTAAAGGACTGCGCCGGCACTCCGCCAAAGTTGACAATGGTAACCCCGGTGAGATGCGTTCCCCGGATGGTAACCGTATCTCCCCGCTGGGCGCTGTCCGGCGAGAAGGAGATGATGTGCGGCGCCACGACCGGAGGTGCGATAAAGACAAACCCGCCAAGGCTGCCGCTGTACGGCGAATGGCTCACTGTTACACTGCCGCTGGCCCCGGTGCCGACTACGGCCCATAACGCGCTGTCTGTAATAACATGAAAGGACAGGGCCGGTACGCCGCCGAAGCTGACCCCGGTTGCACCCGTGAACCGATGGCCCCGGACCAGCACCGTGTCGTTCTGCCTTGCGCTATCGGGTATAAAGGAGGTGACCTGTGGTATTGACGGAGGCGGTAGAGCGATATAGGTCAAGCCACTGAGGCTATCGATCCCTCCATGTGTGCTAAAGACCTTTACGTTCCCGCTGGCGCCGGGTCCCACGATGGCCCATATCAGGCTATCCGATAAGACGGTGAAGGAATGGGCGGACACGCCACCGAAGCTCACCGCGTAAACACTGTCGAGATGAGTACCGGTGATAGATACCGTATCTCCCTGTTTGGCCGAGGTCGGATGGAAAGCTGTGATGTGCGGCGCCTGCGCCTGTGCGACATGCAGGAATGGGATCGTAATAAAGAGAAGTAAGAGTTTTTTGAGGGAATGGAGAAAATCGCTACGGGCAGCGGTTGCCCCCGGTTTGTTGTTTTGGTACATAATGGACATAGGAATGGTTTTGCCTCAAGATAATAAAGAAGACCGGGATATCAAAACTCCAACTCGATCACTGACGGATCCCTCATCAGCTCATGCACCACATGCCGGTGATTCTCCTCCGATCCCTGCACAACCCATTCCCCGGAAACGATATTGGTCGCGGCCGACTTCGTCTGCCGGCTGCGTCTGAACTTCAGATGATGCTGCGCAAACAGATCCTCATATCGCAATAGGGTCTCATTCTCGAATGCACAGATGATCTTATAATTCCGGATCTGGTTGACCCGGGCTATCCAGCCTTCCATAAGACTGAACAGGAACAGGATCAGCAGCACCAGCCCGCATGCCGACGCCGCCAGAGAAAAAAAGCCCGCGCCGATGGCCATACCCAATGCCGCCGTCACCCAGATCATCGCCGCCGTAGTGATCCCGCTGACCTTGCCGTGCGTGTCCCCTTTGAAGATCACCCCGGCCCCTACAAAGCCGATGCCCACCACGACATTCGAGGCGATGCGTTCCGGCTCATGCCCGCTGATGAGTTGAGAAAGAATGGTAAACAGGGTGGCCCCCAGGCAGATCAGGGTCAGGGTCCGGAAGCCCGCCGACTTGCTGCGATATTCTCTTTCAGCACCGATAGCGCCCCCGATCAATACGGAGAGCAATAGTTTCCAGATAAGTTCCTGTGTCGGTCCCATCAATTAGTTTTTTTGGCGGAGGAGGGCGATATTTTTTTGGGCGGCAGGGATTATTTTTTCGAGGGCGGCGGATAATATCCGTCTTTATAGGCTTTGAAATATTCCTGGTAATCCTTTTTCACCTGGCTGGCATAGGCCTGCGCATAATCCAATACTCCCTTCTGCCAGTTCCCGTCCCTGCCAAAAGCGATGAGCTCGTCCGGTAAGGCCGCGCCCTGCCGGCCGGCGCTGCGCAGCTGGGCGCTTGCCGTCAGGAACGCCATATCCTCTATCACGCAGGCGATATCCTTATTCCGGTCGCGGATGACCAGGAAATCGATCCTGTCCGCCATCGGCTGTAATTCCTTTACCACATAGGGTTCGTTGGCAAAGGACGTCGTGCTCAGCAGGGCAGGAGAGATGTTCTGCATCCTGTCCTGGATGGCGACAATTCTCTCGGCTTCCGAAGCCCAGGCCGGCTGCGGGTTGCCCAGGTAGGGTTGCAGGGAGGAAGGTTTCGCCTGCTTCATATCGATGAGCAGGTGTTTCTTCGGGTCCTTATTATTTCTCAGCAGGAAGGCATAGCGTTTCACCCCCAGGCTACCGGTGCCGGCAATCCGAAAACAGGCATCCAATACCTGGTAACGGCCCTTTAACAGCGGGTAACGCGTCATCCACTGACCAAGATGCGCCATCAGGTCCTTTCGAAGCGTCTTGTCGATCGGGAAGAAACGCGTTTTGTCCAGCCGGAGCCGCAGGCTGTCATTGCGGCCATCCTCTGTCCGCTGGCGGATCAGCTCTTTTTGTTTGCGCGTGGCCACCTTTTCCAGGAAGATCCTGACAATGCCATAGGCCGTCTGATGCTCCAGATATTTGGCCTTCCCATTGGCCAGCGTCTTTGAATAAACGCCTAAAAAGTACTCCGCCATCCCTTCCGCCTCTTTTTTCTTTATGCCCAGCGACTCGAAGCCCACAAAGATGCTCGTGACGATGCGGCTAACCTCCCAGTCCACCGGGGCCAGCAGCCCCTCATCAAAGTCATTGACGTCAAAATAGACCAGGCGATTGTCGCCCTTATAGCTGCCGAAGTTCTCGAGGTGCAGGTCCCCGCAGACCCAGCTGACGGGGTAGGCCGGCAGGCTTTTGCTCCTGCCAAGGTCTTCGTAATAGAGATGACAGGTGCCCCTAAAGAACCGGAAGGCGTTCTCGGCCATTTGCTGGTATTTCAGCGCCACATATTCGGGAATGCGGTCGCTGTTGAAATCTTTTATACGTTGAGGGATAGAGGACACTCGTTTCTTTTTAACAAGGTATGCAATATTCGGGAATTGGGGAATCCCGTATCTTGCAGACTATGTTGCACCCGAAAAAGAGCTTTTCCGCCAGTACCGTTCTGGCCCTCCTCGTCCTGATCGTGTGGGCTACAGGTTGCCGTCAGCCCGAGGCGCCGGAGTATTACGGCTTTCAGAATCCGCAGATCGTCCGCAGCGGCGCCCTGACCACTTTGTCCACCACCCTGAAGTTCTACAACCCCAATCCGTATAACCTGAAGCTCCTGCGTGCGGAAGTGGATGTTTCCCTCAATGGCAAACACGCCGGGCATTCGCTGCTGGATACGACGATATTCATACCCAAAAAAGATACTTTTTTTGTGCCCGTGTCCCTTGAGGTCAACCTCAACAGCCTGCTGAACAATGCGCTGGCCGTATTGCTCGAAAAACAGGCGACCATCAGTCTCGACGGTCACGTGAAGATCAAAAAGGGGGCTCTTACCTTTAACCGGCCCTTTCACTTTGACGAAAAACAGGACCTGAACACATTGTTGCAGGGGACAGGATTTTAACAGTACGCCGATTGCGGGCACACGAGTTTTTGCACCAAAAACCGCATCTTTGCACCCATGAGCACCATCAGGCGACAAAGCATTATTTCTTCGAGTATTGTATACTTTGGCTTTGTACTGGGGATGCTCAATACCTATCTCTATGCCAAAGGGCTGCCTCCATTGGTCTATGGACTTGTGAGCGGAATGTTCGTCTCTATCGGCTCGATCATCTACTACTTCGCCAATATGGGGGTGCCCGCGTTCATTGTCAAGTTCTATCCCTATTATGCTGACCATCTGGGGTCGAAAGACAACGATATGCTGGGATTAAGCCTGATGATGACCATGCTGGGCTTTGTCCTTTCCGTTATCCTCGGAGTTCTCATCAAACCCCTGTTCTTCCTGGTTTATAAGGATCATGCCGCAGAGCTGGTGCATTACTATTATTGGATCTTTCCGTTCGGGCTGGGGCTTACGCTGTATTCGATGCTTGAGGCCTATGCATGGCAGCTCAGGGAGTCCGTTATCACCAACTACCTGAGAGAGGTGCAATTCCGGCTGATCGCAACCGTAATGCTCCTGCTGGTTCTGGCCAGCGTCCTTACGGATTTTGACGTTTTTATCAAGATATACTCGTTTACTTATTTCTTCCTTGCCCTGTCACTTGCTATCATGCTTATCCGCAAAGGCAAGCTTAAATTTGTCTTTGCGCCGAGTCGGGTCACCCGAAGGCTTTTCCGAAAGGTCCTGCCCCTGATCGCCTTCGCGTGGAGCGGCCTGCTGCTGTTGAACCTCAGCACCTTTTTCGGGGCGATCGTTATCGCAGCTGTATTGCCCAACGGCCTGACCAATGCCGCTGTCTATACGCTGGCGGTGAATATCGGCAGTCTTGTCCAGGCGCCGCAGCGCGCCATCAATGCAGCCGCCATCGCGCCTCTTTCCGTGGCCTGGAAAAATAAGGATATGGGGCGCATCCAACGCATCTATACTCGTTCCTCGATCAACCAGCTGATCTTTGCGCTGGGGTTGTTCACCCTTATCTGGCTCAATTTTACGGATGGGGTCCTTACCTTTCATCTGCCCGATGCCTATCTGGCTGCCCGCTCCGTCTTCCTGTTCATCGGTCTATACCGGATCATCGACATGGGTACGGGACTCAACTCGCAGATCATCGGGGCATCTATCTACTGGCGTTTCGATTTTGTCACCGGTATGATCCTCGTAGTGCTGACCCTGCCGTTAAACTATTGGCTCGCGCTCCGTTATGGCACGATCGGCCCGGCCATTGCCGATCTTATTACCTTTACCATTTACAACAGTATCCGCTGGGCATTTCTCTACCGGAAGTTCAGGCTGCAGCCCTTCGATCGCCGCACGCTGTATACTATCCTGCTCGCGGCGGTCGTGTATCTTGTCGTACATCCCCTTTTTGTACAATGCCACGGGTTTATCTGGATGGTCTTGCGGTCCATCACCTATATCGCTCTTTATGGGGCCGGGGTGCTGCTCCTCCGGCTTTCTGACGATGTGTCGCCGGTCTGGAATACAGTGAAGAAAAGGCTGGGATTTCGCAATGACACAACACCTTAAATTTCGTACCTTTGCGCCCTTATATATGAAATATCATTCCGAGATCAACAAGCGTAAAACCTTTGCCATCATATCCCACCCCGATGCGGGTAAAACGACCCTGACAGAGAAATTCCTGCTCTTTGGAGGTGCCATCCAGACCGCCGGTGCCGTAAAAAGCAATAAGATCAAGAAACACGCCACCAGCGACTTTATGGAGATCGAACGCCAGCGCGGTATCTCTGTAGCGACCTCCGTCATGAGCTTTGAATACAAAGGCATGCTGATCAACCTGCTGGACACTCCCGGCCACAAGGACTTTGCCGAAGATACCTACCGTACC
>DATJJA010000067.1:0-41315 GCA_035492595.1 Puia sp. | reverse complement strand
ATCTCTTTCCCTGCCTGCTCATTCATCCCGTTGGGTGTGGCTGCATGCTGGGCCAGCTCGGCAAAGTCGATGTGTTTTGCCCGCTGAGCAAGGTAAGACAGGGACTGAAAAAGATCGGCGATATAGGTGTTGGCTACTTTCTCCTCTACGCCATGACTTATCGTCCAGGCACTGAGCTCTCCGAGCAGGTCATAGAACGGCGTGATGAGACCTGTCAGGGTCCAGATCGCATGCAGCTGTTCTTCATCTGCAACGGGAAGAGGCTGACCGATCAGACCAAACAGGTCGACCACGGCTTCAGGCGCCCTGAACAACGGGATCGGGCAATTATGTTCCATGACTCCCGGCAAAGGGATCGCCCGGCAGATGATTCCTGCCGGCTGTACTGCCGCTGAGAGACCGGCGTATTTCAACAGCGGGATCAGCGATATGACAGTATGCCGGGTTTGAAAAGACAAGGTCTTCAGGATGTCTACGGCAACGGCTGGCCGCAGAGCGATGATAACGACGTCACTATTGTCCAGCACTTCCTGGTTGCTTTCCATCCGACGGACGACGGGGTATTTGCCGGCCTGGGCCGCGGGATACTTACCGGTCTGAGCCCCAGGATACTTGCCGCTCTGAGCCGGAGGATACTTGCCTGCCAGGTAAACCGAAGCTTTTTCATTGCGCGGGGACAGAAAGATCTCCAGGTCACGTGCCTTTGAAGTACATAAGCCTTCTACTACTGCCGAGGCTATCTTGCCAATACCGATAAATCCTAATTTCATGGTGCAATTATAAAACTTATTTTTAGAGTATGAATTATCCTGAATCCGGAGCGAGCGGAAAAGGCCGTCGCGATTTTATAAAGAATACTGCGGCGGCGGCTTTGCTGCTGGCGGCGGGTGGCAGAGTGCAGGGGGCTGGGGGTGCTCCGCAAGATAGCTGGAGCAAGGCAGGGCTTCCACCACTGGCTGATAGAGCGGGGAGTGCAAGTGGATCAGCGCATCCGGCGATTGCCGGACCAGAGGCCGCGACTCCTGGCAACGCTCCCTGGTACCGCACCGTTACCCGCTGGGGCCAGGTCAACATCACCGAAAAAGATCCGCAGCAATACGATATCGGCTGGTGGCGGGGGTATTGGAAGCGCACCGGCACAAAAGGTATCGTCGTCAATGCAGGCGGCATCGTCGCCTATTATCCAACGAAGATCCCGCTGCATCGCAAAGCCGAATATCTAGGGGATGGGGACCTCTTTGGAGACCTCTGCCGCGCAGCACATGAAGACGGTCTTGCCGTCTTTGCCCGCATGGATTCCAACCGCGCACATGGAGAATTTTATCAGGCCCATCCCGACTGGTTTGCCGTAAACGCAAAAGGCGAACCCTACAGAGCCGACGATCTCTATATAACCTGTATCAACAGTCCCTATTATAGCGAACATATTCCTTCCATTCTCAGGGAGATCGCAACAACCTATCATCCGGAGGGTTTTACGGACAACAGCTGGAGCGGCCTCGGCCGTGAGTCCATCTGTTATTGCGGGTATTGCCGGAAGAGCTTTAAAGAAAAGACGGGTCTGGAACTTCCGGTAAGGCATAACTGGAATGACAACGGCTACAAGAAATGGATCCGCTGGAACTACGACCGTCGCCTGGAGATCTGGGATCTGAACAATGCCACTACGAAAGCCGCCGGCGGCCCCAACTGTATCTGGTCGGGGATGAATAGCGGCTCCATCAGCGGCCAAAGTAAAAGCTTCCGCGACTTCAGGGCGATTGCTCAAAGGGCCGACATCATCATGCTGGATGACCAGGCCCGCAGCGATACGGGTGGATTCCAGCACAACGGGGAAACCGGGAAGCTGATACACGGCATTTTAGGCTGGGACCAACTGATCCCCGAGAGTATGGCTCAGTACCAGGCGCATAAACCCTGGTTCCGCGTAGCCAGCAAACCCGAACCCGAAGCCCGCATGTGGATGATCGAAGGACTGGCCGGCGGGATCCAGCCCTGGTGGCATATGGTGGGCGCCTATCATGAAGATCGCAGGATGTATCACAACCCCGAAGCCATCTTCCACTGGCAGGCAGCCAATGAATCCATTCTTATCAACCGCCGGCCCGTCGCCAGTATCGGTGTGGTCTGGTCGCAGGAGAACATGGATTTTTATGGCGGCGATATGACCGAAGAACGGGTGGAACTGCCCTGGCGTGGTATGACACAGGCGCTTATCCGGGCCCGGATCCCTTATCTGCCTGTCCATGCAGACCATATCGATCGTGACTCCGCTGGTCTTTCGGTTCTCATCCTGCCCAATCTTGCGGTGATCAGCGACGAACAGGCGGCCGCGGTCAAACGCCATATAGAACGCGGCGGCAGTCTCATCGCTACGGGAGAAACCAGTCTCTACGATGAATGGGGAGTGAAACGCTCCGACTTTGCGCTGGGAGATCTGTTTGGCGTTCACGCTTCCCACTCAAACGATCTTGCAATTGTAGATGTTCAGCGGAAACTGGCCGGAGAAGCCTATCATACTTATCTCCGGCTGACACCGGAATTGAGGAGCCGGGTCGATGGTCCGCACAGGAAGGACGAACCATCCGTCATGGGCCGACGCCATCCAGTCCTTCGGGGATTCGAAGAGACCGACATCATCCCGTTTGGCGGTCTGCTCGGGCAGCTGAATGTTGATCCCGGTGCAGAGGTGCTGCTTACTTTTATCCCCCAGTTCCCCGTCTATCCGCCGGAGAAAGCATGGATGCGGATACCCAGGACCGATATACCGGGGCTCATCGTGCGGGACAGCGGGAAGGGAGGACGTGTAGTCTTTATCCCGGCTGATCTTGACCGGCAGTATGGAAGGTCGAACCTGCCCGACCACGGTAACCTGCTGCGCAATATGGTGAACTGGGCCGCAGAAGGCGCCGCCGGTGACACAGGCGGTTATCCGGGACATATCCCGGTAGTCGTCGAAGGCGTCGGGCTGGTAGACACGCATCTTTACCAGCAGCCCGGACGGCTGATCCTTCACCTGGTAAATCTCACCAACGAGAACACCTGGCGGCAGCCGCTGGACGAGCTGATCCCTATCGGGCCGTTGAAGGTGAAAGTAAAACTGACAGCCGGCTTAAAGGGGAATAAGGTACACCGGCTCGTTGGTGGTGGTGGCACCATGGCCAGCGTGGCAGCGTCCGCTGTGGCGAATGGCGGGGCCGCAGCGTCCGGTGTAACAGGCGGATCACCCCTATCCTCGCGCACAGCCGATGGCTGGTGTCATTTCGAAATAAATTCTATCACCGACCACGAGGTAATTGTCATTGCTTAATCATATTCCATGTCCCCATCCTTTACTCAATCGCTGATCTGCCTGCTGGTGGGTATAACGATTATCATTATCCTGACGGCACGCTATAAGATCCATGCCTTTTTCGCCCTTCTCATCTCCTGCCTGGTAGTAGGCCTGGGTGTAGGTCTGCCCCTTGACAATGTGATCAGCACTGCTAAGGACGGTTTTGGCAATATCATGAAGTCGCTGGGCTTTATCATCGTTCTGGGCACGACCCTGGGCGTCGTGCTGGAATATACCGGGAGCACGCGGGTCATGGCGAATTTTATCCTAAGGAAGGTTGGAGAACGACGCGCTCCGCTTGCGATGAGCCTGACCGGTTTCATCGTCGGTATGCCTATTTTTTGCGACTCGGGTTTTATCGTACTCAGCGGTCTGAATAAAAGCCTCGCTGATCGCAGCCGCACACCGATGGTGATCATGTCCGTTTCTTTGGCGACGG
The DNA here is from genome assembly GCA_035492595.1 of Puia sp. GTDB lineage: Bacteria > Bacteroidota > Bacteroidia > Chitinophagales > Chitinophagaceae > Puia. Next base: position 37,542 of record DATJJA010000067.1, on the reverse strand, counting down.
GTCTTTATTCGGTGCATTGTATGATACCGCCGCATCCCGGAGCCGCGGCCGCCGCGGGCACCATTGGAGTGGAATATGGACGGCTTATTTTGTTTGGTATCCTGGTGGCTGTGCCGGCGGCAATTGCGGGGTATGTTTGGGCGAGATACGCAGGGAGAGGCGCAGAGCTGGTCAGCGCCGGTGAGGTGAGGAAAGCAGCAGCTTCAGGAGATGGCGGTTCCAATGCTGACGGCGCCGCGGGCGGTTCCATTGCTGACGGCGCCGCCGGCAAAATTGCCGCTCTGGCGAAGCCGGATCCCGGAAAAGGCCCCGGCGTCCTCCTGTCTTTTTTGCCCGTGATAGTACCCATTGCTCTCATCGCGTTCAAATCCTTTTTCTCCATTGAACATATTCAAAATGTACCGGGCCTGGCTGTCCTGCTTTCTTTGGGCGATCCGGTCGTGGCCCTGCTTATCGGAATTGGGCTGGCGTTTGCCGGGAGCCTTCGCTGGACCCGGGTTTCGGTCGCAGCGCTGCTAGGCGATGCGGTGGAAAAAGCCGGCAGCATCCTGGTCATTATCGGTGCGGGTGGCGCATTTGGCGCTATACTTGCCGCTACTAAGATGGGCGACAGGCTCAGCCATACCCTGCCGCTGTCCAGTCTGGGTATCCTCTTCCCCTTCCTTTTGACCTTCGTCCTTAAAACGGCGCAGGGATCATCTACCGTAGCCATTATTACCGCCGCATCCATCGTAAAACCATTGTTGCCGGCCCTTGGGCTGGCCGCGGGAAATGGCCCCCTGCTCTGTGTCCTGTCCATGGGCGCGGGCTCAATGTTGCTGTCACATGCGAATGACGCATATTTCTGGGTCATCACCCGGTTTTCCGGGCTCGACATGAAAACCATGCTGAAGGTCTATACGATAGCAACCGGCTTTATGGGGGTGACAGCCTATGGGATGGTCTATATCTTATCCCGCATACTGGCCTGACGCCGGCGATTCAGGCGCGCCCGGTAACGGGAACGTAATAAATGTCAGAACAACGGGTAAGATCAGGTAGGATTCAGTCAAGAAATGACAAGCCCATTTTCCCTGGTTGCTGTATTTTAGTAGGCGTACTAATCATTCATTTATGAAACGCCATTATTCAGCGGCCTTGCTTGCCATCTTTTATCTTTTTATCGCTCCGCCCGCCGCAGTAAGGGCGCAGAGCACATCCTCATCGCCGGGAATGAAGCAGGCGCCGAGCACCGCCCCAACGCAGGGACCGGGGCAGGCGCAGAGCACACCCCCAACGCATGGTCCGGGGCAGGCACAGAGCACAAACCCGTCGCGGGGACCGGCGCAATCCGATCCCGGCAATCTTGCCGTAGTGGCAACAGCCACGGGTTCGGGCCGTACGGACTTTACCATCACCGCGCTGAACGATGGGCTAACCCCTACCCCTCCGGGCAATTCCCGTTTCCTGCGTCCCCAGGCGCGGTTCCCGGATCAGTGGGTGCAGTACGAATGGAAACAGCCCATCAGCACACACCAGGTGGCGCTCTTTTGGTGGGACTATACAAAGCATGCCCCGCTGCCCGGTGCCTATCATCTTGAATATTGGGATGGCAGCGGCTTTCAGCCCGTACAACATCCAAATGGTCTTGGTCTTCAGAATGGGCAGTTCAACACCACCAGCTTTGACGAGGTGCGCACCACCCGTCTTCGCGTGGTCATGGATTCCAGCGACAGGTTCGCTTCCACGCTGGTAGAATGGAAAGTGGATGAATCCGGGCACTCTGCCCCCATTGCCCCTATCGTGTCTGCCGGTGACGACAGGGACGTCATGCTCGACGGCAAGACCTATCTTGCTGCTGAGATCCGCAGCGTACATCCCATCACCCGCACGGAATGGACAAAAACCGCAGGTCCCGGTGAAGTGCGTTTCAGCGAAGGCAGCGGCAGGAGCAGCGCCGGAAGCAGCGGGCACTTCAAAGAAGGTACGGCAACCTTCACCGCTCCCGGCACCTATACCCTGGTGTTCACCGCCTGGCAGGGTAATGTCAAAAGCACGTCGCCGCTGACGGTAAAGGTCGTCCCTCCGCCTCCGGCAAAAAGACTGGACGTTGTATATACCAAACACTACACGATCGATAGCAAGCTCTGGAACGATCGTGCGAAATCGATCATCGTTAACTGGATCCCCTATTGTATCGAACAGTGCGAGCGGACCGATCTGACTACCGGTGAGGGTGGTCTTGACAATTTTATTGAAGCGGCAAAGGCGCTGAAAGGCGAACCCCATGGCAAGCATAAAGGATATGTCTTCTCCAACGCCTGGGTCCATCAAACGGTCGAGGCGATGTGCGAAGCGCTGATGGTCGACCCGAAAGGCGATGCGGAGATGATCCGCGCACAGGATAAGATGAAGACTACCCTGGAACGATGGATCCCGATCATCCTTGCCGCACAGGAACCTGATGGCTATTTGCAAACGGCGTTTACGTTGAGGGATACCAGCCGCTGGCATCATCGCTGGTCGGCCGAGAGCCGGGGCAACCATGAAGGGTATGTTTCAGGATATTTTATCGAATCGGCCATCAACCATTATACGCTGACCGAAGGAAAGGACCGGCGGCTATATAATGCCGCCAAAAAGCTGGCAGACTGCTGGGTGGCGAATATCGGCCCGGGGAAGATCGCCTGGTATGACGGTCACCAGGAAATGGAACAGGCCCTCGTCCGGTTTGGGCGTTTTGTCAACGACATGGAAGGCCATGGCCGGGGGGACAGCTATATCCGGCTGGCCAAGTTCCTGCTTGATAACCGTAAGAACGGCAGCGAATATGACCAGAGCCATGTCCCCGTGCAGCAGCAGTACGAAGCCGTAGGCCATGCCGTACGCGCCACCTATACCTATTCCGGCATGGCTGATATAGCCGCGGAAATGAAAGACGTAGACTACCAGAGCGCAGTGCTCTCCCTTTGGGACAATATGGTCAACCGGAAGTATTATATCACAGGCGGCATTGGCAGCGGTGAAACATCGGAAGGATTTGGTCCCGACTATTCGCTGCGCAACAGTGCCTATTGCGAATCCTGCTCCAGCTGCGGCCTGATCTTCTTCGAATACAAAATGAACCTTGCCTATCACGACGCAAAATATGCCGACCTGTATGAGGAGACCATGTACAATGCGCTGCTGGGGTCCCTGGCGCTGGATGGGAAGGATTTCCTGTATACCAATGCACTGGCAAGCTCCCAGCCTCGTTACGAATGGCATGTATGCCCCTGCTGTGTCGGGAATATTCCCCGCACCTTACTGATGATGCCGACCTGGACCTATGTACGCGGCGACGATGGCCTATATGTGAACCTCTTTGTCGGCAGCACGATCAAGGTCGAAAAAGTAGCAGGCACCGACGTGGAAATGGTACAAGAGACAGACTACCCGTGGAGCGGGAAGGTCAATATGACCGTGAACCCGGCTATTTCAAAGGAATTTACCGTATATGTCCGGATCCCCAACCGCACGACGAGCGAGCTCTACAAACCTGTTCCGGAAGTCAAAGGGCTAATTTCCCTTTCGGTGAATGGCAAGGTGATCACCCCCACCATCGAACATGGGTATGCCGTCATTCGCAGGACCTGGCAGAAAGGGGATAAGATCGATCTGGAGCTCCCTATGAAGATCCAGCAGGTTACAGCCGACGAAAAGATCGAAGCCGACCGGGGCCGGGTTGCGCTTCGCTATGGGCCGCTGCTGTACAATGTCGAAACAGCCGACCACCAGGACATCACCCAGGCCATCGGCAACAGTCCGCTGAAGCTGGAATGGAACCAGGACTTCCTCCACGGTGTAATGACGATCAAAGGCAGCTGGGCCGACGGATCTCCTTTAACAGCGATCCCCAACTATGCCCGGCTCAACCGTGTTCCGACCACCGCAACGCCGGAAGCTCAGCAGGTCCTGCAGCCTGCGCGACCGAACGAACCACCTCAATATATCAACAAAGCACCCAGCTCGATCGTATGGATAAAAAAATAAGTCTGAAAAAACACGGCCGCAGGATCTGCGGATTATTACTGCCCCTGCTTTTTCTATTGACAAAAGCCGGCGCCCAGATCTCTCCCGACCCTTATGTTCCCTGCCAGGAGATGCCGCAGCTGATCGAAACATACAATGCGGACCTCCGGGCTATTGTCCGGTTCTATACCAGCAGTTTCTATGGCGCAAGAAATGGTGCCAACGCCGTCCAGACCGAAGGCGGTTCGCCGGAGAAAAGAGCCCGTCTGGATGCGCTCTATCACGAATATCTCGACAAGCTCGAACACACCGATTTTAAAAGTCTGCCGCAGGAGTGTAAGGTCGACTATCTTCTTTTCAAAAGGGAGCTGACCGGAAAACTCCAGCGCGCTGCTGACGAAGCGGTACAATATGGAAAACTAAAAAACTGGTTCCCGTTTGCCGATTCTATTTATGCCAGCGAAAGATCACGCCGTCGTGGGCATGTCCTCGATGCGGAGTCACTCGCAAAGAGATGGTTCGATTATTCCAAAGCCATAACCACGCTCAAGAACAAGGTCAAGAGCGACAATACACTGAACACCGATGCCCTTTACGAAGCCGGGCAGGTAATTGAAGATCTGAAAAGAGCCGTCGCCAGCATCTATGAATTTTACAATGGATACGATCCTCTTTTTACCTGGTGGATGCCAAAGCCTTTCAAAGAGCTGGACGACGCTCTGTCTGCCTATGCAGGTGAGTTCAGGGAAAAGAATAAAAGCCTGGCCGCGCCGGACAGCAGCGGCATCGCCGGACACCCCGCAGGTCGAGAAGAGCTGCTGCGGCAATTGAAATACGAAATGATCCCGTACACTCCGGAGGAACTCATCGACATCGCGAATAAGGAATTTGCGTGGTGTGACCAGGAGATGCTGAAGGCCTCCCGTGAGATGGGTTTTGGCGATGACTGGAAGGCCGCGCTTGAAAAAGTAAAGAACTCGTATGTTCCCGCCGGGCAGCAGCCGGAAATGATCCTGGGGCTCTTTGATCGATCCGTCGACTTCCTGAAAAAACACGATCTGATAACCATCCCCCCGCTGGCGCTGGAGACCTGGGGGATGATCATGATGACACCCGAACGTCAGCTTGTCAATCCTTTCTTTACGGGAGGCAATGAGATCAGCATTTCATATCCTACCAACACCATGGAGGAGGACGACCGGCTGATGAGCATGCGGGGCAATAATCCTCATTTCTCTTTGGCGACCGTACATCATGAGCTGATCGCCGGTCATAACCTGCAGGCGTATATGAACGGCCGCTACCGTACCTATCGCAATTTCGGGTCCGGTTTCTGGACCGAAGGCTGGTCGCTCTACTGGGAACTGATCCTTTGGGACCTGAAATTCCCAAAGACACCGGAAGACCGGATCGGGTTTTTGTTCTGGCACATGCACCGCTGCGCACGGATCATCTTTTCGCTGAACTACCACCTTGGAAAATGGACTCCACAGCAATGCATCGACTTCCTGGTCGACCGGGTAGGTCACGAGAGGGCCAACGCTGCGGGAGAAGTGCGTCGGTCGTTTGAAACCCACTATCCGCCTTTATACCAGCTGGCCTATCTCACCGGGGGGCGGCAATTCTATGCCCTGAAAAAGGAAATGGTCGACAGCGGCAAGATGACCTTTAAACAATATCATGACGCCATTATGCACCTCAATGCAATGCCGGTGGAAATGATCAGGGCTATTTTGACCAGACAGCCGCTGGAAAAAGACTTTACGACCAAATGGAGGTTCTATGATAATATGACCCCTTAGGAATACTTCGCACCCCCCCAACGCACCGCCAACTTAGTTCACAGTAAGTTGGCGTTTTTGTTAATAAAGAAATCTTACCGCAGGCAAATTCTGGTACGATTTTTAGTGCAAAACTGTCGCCGAGACACTAAATGCGCTAACCTATCTGAAAGTAAGTTAGTTACGACTAAAGGAAACACATAAGCAAGGCCAAAAAGACACTTAGACCTGGGAAATAATCGCCACAGTTTCGTATAATTTATCCTTGTCCTTATAATTTTGGTACGCAAAAAGACGTTTTTTCAAAGTAGCTAAATTCCTATTACTATTTTCTCAATCTAAAAGCCAGCTCTGATTGATCATGAAATCCAATTTCTACCCTTCAAAAAATTGCACATTATTTTTTATTGCAATACTACTTTTTGGCAGCCTGCGGGCGCAGACGGTGCATTTTTATGTTTCTCCCAACGGCTCTTCGACAGCAGACGGGACTTCACAGGCTGCGCCGGTCAACCTGGCCCGGGTAAGGGTCCTGTTAAAACAGCATCTTACCCAGGCTTGCACGGTGTACCTGCTCAACGGCGCCTATGCCCCTCTCAGCCTGGATGCCACGGATAGCCGCACGGCCGCCGCCCCCGTCGTCTTTACTGCGATCACTCCGCGCGGGGCCGTCTTTCAGCCTTTCGGTACGATCAACCGGGCGAGTTTTCAACCAATACCCGACAGTATCAAATCCCGCATTGTCAATACTACGGCTCAGACAAAGGTCATGCAGATCCCGCTGAGCGCCATGGGCGTCACCGACACGGCGCAATGGCCGGCGCAGTTTGGTATCAGCAGTCTTGTCTCCCCGCGGTTTTATAAAGACGGTTTACCGCTGCCGATGTCCAGGTATCCTGCTCTGGTCGACTCGACCATGGCGATGAAACAGGTCATCAATCCCGGATCTTATCGTTCGACACCGGGAGGCATCTTCAAATACCGCAATGACCGGGCGAAGTACTGGATGAAAGCTATCAATGACGGCGGGCTCTTCCTTAGCGGCAACTGGCAGGCCCAGTTCCAGATGGATGTTGTCAAAACCCAGTCGGTCTCCGTTGCGGACAGTCTGATCACCCAGGCGATAGGCATCTGGGGCGGCATCGGCGCCCAGCCCTATGGCCGGATCTTGCCGGGACAGGAGCCTTATTATGCGCTGAATCTCGTCGAGGAGATCGCCGCGGAAGGGCAATGGAGCATCAATTTCAGGACAAAAATGCTGTATATGTGGGTACCGGCTTCGGGTACCATCTCCTGCGCCGGCAATTCGAAAATGCCGGGGATCAAGGCAACCGGGGTGAACAATGTGCAGTTCGTCAACATCGACGTCCGGGGCGGCAGCGGCAACGGCTTTGAGCTCCAGAACTGCAACAGCGTTCAGATCAACGGCGCCCATATCAGCTATTGCTCGGGCAACGGAGTCAATATTACCGGGGGTACCTACTGTACCGTACAGAGCTGCGATATCGACTCTGTAGGCGCGGGCGGCGTCATCGTCACCAGCGCTGATTTCTATACCGACCAGTTCAACGTGACCCTCTCCCATCACCAGATCCTCAATAACCATATCTATAGCTTTGCCAGAGAGGCTGTCCTGTATTCCGCAGCGATCAATGTACAGCAAGCCGTTGGCGTATACGCGGCCTATAACAAGGTACACGATTCTCCACATGTCGGCATTCTTTATGGCGGCAACAGCAACACGCTCGAATACAACGAGGTCTATGATGTCGTAAAAAAATACGCCGATATGGGCGCCTTTTACAAGGTGGAGATCGGGCAGCTGTGGCTTTCCCGAGGGAATAAGCTGAATCACAATTATATTCACGACGCGGTCGCAGCCAACGGGTTCTACAATGACAACTTCTCCGGCGGCGACAGCGTAAATTACAGTATCGTAGAGCGGGTGTCCGGCGCCCTTTTCAATCACCAGGGATTCTTTACGGCATTCACCAACAACGTAGTCGTGAACAGCAATTACCCCGTGACCACCATGGTCGAGCCAACCAGCAGCCCCACCTGGACGACCCACTACAACTCGTTAAAAACGATCTGGACGAACAGCGCCGCCTACCGCGCCGCCTACCCCGAATGCGCCGATATGGTGGGAACCAGCGGGACCAACCGGTCCTATACATCGAGGATCTGGCCGGCCTATATCGGCTGCGTTTTTGCCAATAATCCCGGGATCTTCTCCAATAGCAATATCGACATGATGTTCAACAAGGACGGTACTACCAATACCACCTATTGCGGGCCGACCGGCCCCATCTTTACTACCTTTGGCGCCGTGTTCAAGAACGGGATACGCTTCAACGCCACGACGACCCCGATCTATCCTTATTCCCTGGACGTCATAAAAAATATGGGTCTTTTTGGCAGGACCCTCGGCCGCGACTGGCACCTCAACCGGATCGGGCTGCATAAGGATCAGTTCAGGCCGAACCTGACAGGAGTGACGATACAGGGCGTAGACCCGGTAATAAATCTGAGAGACTCCAGTGACAACGGCTACAAGACCGGCGGTTCCGTCTACCTGATCATGGGATTCAAATTTCCCAATGCAGCCAATATCCTGACGGCAGGTTACTGGCTGGAGAACAACAAAGCGATTACCGGTATGTCCATTGCAAAACGTGTCGTCTCTTATGACTCCGTGGCCTACGTGATGAGATGGACCAATCCATCGGCCGGAACGCATACGATCACTACGAAAGGAGATGACGGCTCTTATTGGGAGTACTTTTCCAATAGCGTTTCGTTCACGATCACGGCGCCAGTCGCGACGGCTGACTCGACGGCGGGACGAACGGCCACTGCCAACCGGTTCGCAGATGACTCTACCACCGTCGCCCGCGCAGTGGACAGCACAAAGTCTGCCGATTCCGCCCGCCTGAATGCGGAACTGACGCTCTTCCCGAACCCGGCCAGCAGCCAGATCAATGTCAGCTACAATCCTTCTGCGCCGGAGCAGAATGTAAATATCATCATCTATGATATGCTTGGCAGAATGGCGATGAAAAAGGTCGCAGACTTCCAGGCAGGACCAAATGTGGTGACCCTCTCACTGGGCAATATACCCAATGGGAATTATCTGCTGGTCGTACAGGCTCGCGACGCGGTGATAACCCGGCGATTTGTGGTCAAGCGGTAAAGGAAGGATAGACAAGACAGGTCCCAGCCTATTTCAGATCGATCACATAGGTGGCGACGGCCTTTTCTGCCAGTGACGGACGAATTCGCTGCCCCTTATATTCAATACAGAAAGTCTGCGGGCTTTCTGTATTGTTTAATACGATCACCACGAGCTGATGACCAGGCGTGTGAAAGGCCACGTTTGGTAAAGAATCATCCGAATTGGTCGTCACCCGCACCGAGCCGGGTCGTACGAATTTCGCGGCATGAGCGATGATATAATAGGCCGGATTGCGGCTTACCTTGTCCCCATCGATGGTCACGGCTCCCAGGCAGCGATCGCAGCCTCCGCGATCGGTATGAGGCTCCCATTTTGAATTTGACGCCAGGTTCCACTCGATCACCGTCTTGCACCAGTTACGGGGAGCTCCGACGATCAGTTTGTGAATATGTTCGGGGATATCCGTTTTGAAGTCACCCGGTGCGCCTACCCACTGTTCCGTGAAATAAAGATTTTTATCGGGGAAGGCATTGTGCACCAGTGAAAGGGAATCGATCTTTCCGGCGTACAAATGAAAAGCCGAACCATCTATGTACTGCGCTGCTTCGGGATCTTTAAGGATCGAAATGGGATAGTCGGGCCGGTCCGCATTGTGATCGTAGATGATGATCTTTGTATCGATCCTCGCCTTTTGGAAGGCTGGTCCCAGGGCTTTTTTTATAAAGGCGCCTTCTTCATCCGCCGGCATGAGCATACTGGGATTATTGCCAGGATGCAGGGGTTCGTTCTGAACCGTGATGGCCTCGATACCGATCCCCTGGTCCTGCATGGTCAGGATATATTTTACCAGGTAATTGGCAAAGGCGGAATAATACTGCGGCAGGAGGCTTCCGCCCCGGGTGTCGTGATTGGTCTTCATCCAGGTGGGCGGTGACCAGGAAGACGCCAGGATCCTGATCTGCGGATTGATCTCGATGATCTCTTTCAGAACCGGGACGACGTCCTTCAGATCGGGTCCCAGGTTGAAATGGGTCATAGCAGTGTCCGTCTGTCCCGCAGGCAGATCGTCGTAGGAAAAAACATGATCGTTCAGATCGGAGGCGCCGATGCTGATGCGCAGATAGCTGGTGCCGATGAAATTGCTGTCTGTCCGGAACAGCTCTTCCAGTAATGCCTTCCGGGCTTCGGGACTCATCCGGATGATATGCTGCGCGCTGCCGCCGGTGAGGGCAAAGCCAAATCCATCCATTTCCTGTAAGCCATGGGAGTCGTCGATCTTTATCACCGGTCCCTGAGCCGTAACGCCTTTTTCGAAGGTAAGTTCACGTGGCTGCTGCTTAAAAAAAATACTGTGAACCGGATCTGTCAGCCAGACATCGACCGGTTTATCTTTTTGTGCAAAAACATTGGCTCCTATGACGCAGCAAAAAGTCGCGCCCAATAGGCTTATCCTGGTAACAGCAAACATTATTTGATAATTAGTGTGGCGATAGAATGTGGCAGACTTTCGGTGACGGCCGCTTGTCCCTTCATCATAAGATGATAAGGCCAGGACTTGTCCGTATCATTCATCACAATGACAACGATACTTCCGTCTTTGTTCACGAACGCTGTGGTTTGCAGCGCTGCCCGGTTGGAAGACACCGCGATACGGCGGGCTCCCGGACGTACGAACTTTGAGAAATGCCCGATATAATAAAAAGCGTTGGTATAAATGAGTTGTCCATTGCGCGTATCGGCATGTACCGGCGCAAAACAAAAATTGCCCGTATGATTGGGTCCGCCATTCTCGTCCAGAAGGATGTTCCAGTCGGTCCAGCCCGTCGCGCCGCCATTGAAATCATTGATCATGGAATAGCCGTAGCGCTCTCCCAGTGACCAGTTTTGCAGGCTGTCGAAGGAGAATTTCTCTTTACAGCCTTCGGTAAAGAGGAGGTTCTTCCCGGGAAAGGCCTCGTGGACAAGTTTCAGGTTATCGAACTGCATTGGGCCGCCTGTCCAGGTCTCATACCAATGGAAGCCGATGCCCCAGATGTATTTGGCAGCACCCGGATCTTCGAGGATGGTGCTGGCCTGCTGGTAAAGCAGGTCCCGGTTATGATCCCAGCAGATCAGCTTTTTGCTGCTCATACCTGCTTTTTGCAAAGTGGGGCCTAAGAAGTTCTTTATAAAATCCCTTTGCTCTTCCGCCGTAAACACACAGGACTCCCATTTCTGTTTGGCCATCGGTTCGTTCTGTACCGTCAGACCCCAGATAGGGATGCCCAATGCTTCATAGGTCCGGATGAATTTTATAAAGAAATTGGCCCAGGACTGGTCAAATTCGCGTTTGAGATGCCCCCCGTCGGTAACGCTATTGTTGTCTTTCATCCAGGCGGGAGGGCTCCAGGGGCTTACATAGAGTTTCAGCCTGCCGCCGGCCGCTGTTATCGCCTGTTTGATCAGGGGGATCCTGTACTGCTTGTCATGATCTACGCTAAAAGTCTTTAGCTGGGGATCGTTGTCCCCGACATAGCTATACGAACCGCTGGAGAAGTCGCAGCTTTGGATATTGGTCCGCGCCAGGGTATAACCGATGCCGCCGGCGGGGTCGTAATAGGCGTTCAGCAGTTCCTGCTGCTTATCCTTTGGCAGCCGGGCAAACGTCTCGGCCGAAGCGTCGGTCAGTGCCCCGCCAATGCCTTCTACCGGCTGAAAGGACACGCCCGCATCCACGAGAACAAAAGGTTCTGTCTCGAAAGGCTGGCGGAAGGGCGAAAAGCTTAGTTTGCCGTTTTGTGTAAGTCGGAGCTGGGTATTGGCGGCAGTCGTATAGACGGTAACGGTCTTTTGTTGTCCGAAGGCCGCGGCTGCCGCCAGGAATGACAAAAGCAAAAGGGTAGACTTTTTAGACACGTTGTAAGTTTAGATTAAGAGTTGAGAGGCCTGCTCCGCCCTGTTCGGGTTAGGAGCCGGGCTCCGTCCCGTTCGGGGGCCTAAAGTTAGGGTGTTTTATACACCTTACAAGGCGCAATGGGTATGATAATTCACGAGGCGTATAGATTCAGTAGTCGGAATATAACCCTGGTATCGGTCTGCTATCTCCGAGAGCAATTCTTCGACGGCGCCTGCGTCGGACAAACGGACCAGCCGGCGCTGGTATTCCTGGATCCCAGGCAATCCTTTCAGGTAATGCGCGTAACGGCCCTTCATTTCATTCAGTCCCTGTACAGGTCCGTTCCAGGCCAGCGCCCCGGACAGGTGCTGCCGGCAGACCCCCACTCTTTCTTCTGCCGTTGGGCCGGCCAGGAGCTCCCCCGTATCGAGGTAATGCCGGATCTCCCGGAAGATCCAGGGGTAGCCTATCGCCGCCCGGCCGACCATGATACCATCCACCCCATACCGGTTCTTATATTCAAAGGCCTTTTCCGGGCTGTCAATGTCCCCATTCCCGAAGATGGGGATCTTTATCCGTTGGTCGTTCTTTACTTTTCCGATAAGGGTCCAGTCGGCCTCCCCTTTATATAACTGGCAGCGTGTCCGGCCATGGATGGTCAGGGCCTGGATCCCTGCATCCTGCAGACGCAGGGCCACCTCCTCGATATTCTTTGAATCTTCGTCCCAGCCAAGTCTTGTTTTAACGGTCACCGGCAGCCGGGTAGCACGTACACAGGCGGCTGTCAGCCGGACCATCCTGTCGAGGTCCTTTAAGACGCCTGCACCGGCGCCGCGATGAACGATCCCTTTGACGGGACAGCCAAAATTGATGTCAAGCAGATCGGGATTCGTTATATCCACGATCGCCGCGGCCAGCTCCATGCTCTCTTCATTCCCGCCATAGAGCTGAATGCCTACAGGGCGTTCAGCCTCGAAGATGTCCAGCTTCCGACGGCTTTTTATCCCGCCTTTTACGAGACTCTCGCAGGAAATGAACTCCGTATACGTCAGGTCAGCCCCATTGTCCTTGCAAATGATCCGAAAAGGCGGGTCGCTGACGTCCTCCATGGGTGCCAGCAGGAGAGGAAAATCCGGGAGCGAGATATTGCCAATTTTTACCATGTCTAAATTCCGTTCGGGTGCAAAGATATGCCAAAAAAGGAAGGCCGGCAGACACCGGCAGAACGGCAATAAAGTTTATCGGCAAACGTTTAGAGGCAGGGATCTAAACCTTTTTAAAACCAAATTTTACTTATGAAATTTAATGCTACTTCACTGTTAAGCCTTTCCGTTATCGCTGTCTCCACTTTATTCTTTGCCGCCAGCTGCAGCAAGAGCAACAGCAGCTCTTCTTCTGCCAGTTTTACCGCAAGCCTCAATGGCGCGGCTTATCAGCCAGCCACCGTCCAGGCGATCGACAGCCTGGGAACTGTTGGCATCCTCGGATTTAAGACTGCCGACACCTCTGCTCTCTATGTGGAGTTCCAGGATTCTGCCCGTCTCAATGTGCCATATGATATCACCGGTGACCTTGCCTATGCTGAATACAGCAAAGGCCTTACAGGTTTTTATTCTTCCTGGGAATATCCTTCCCATGGAGCAATAACGATAACTTCGCTGGATAAGACAAATAAAAAGGTCGCAGGCCGGTTCAGCGGCGTGATCTATGCGTCCGGATCATCGGACAGCCTGGTCATCGTCAACGGCCAGTTCAACTCTACTTTCCAGAGCAGATAAAGAGGGAAAAAGAAATAAAAAAAGGGGCAGATCCGTACGGGTCTGCCCCTTTGACATAAGAGGTTATGTGTTTAATGCATGGTACCTGTAATAAAAAGATAAGAGAGCAGCAGCACAAAACCCAGGAAACCGACAGCTAATAAGACTGTCGTGGCAGTTTGGCCAAACGTGTTGTTGGCAGATGTGGATTGTTTCATATGGCGGAATTTGTAATAAAAAATCAAATACCCACCTAAATATATATAAAAAAATCCGCATCTGCAAGCCCCATTCAGGACAAAACGGGCCGCCTAAAGAATAACCCGTACTACGACCACCGTATCAGGACCTTGCCGCCGCCGGGGCTTTTTTCCCCCCTTGCCTCAGCGCCGACAAAAGAGGCTTTTCCACCCATTTGTGCAGGAGGATCCCGGTAACGACGCATATCAGGGCCATGAGCAGGAAATAGCCATAGTAAGCGAATGTCGTACTACCTGAATGGAAGAGACCCAGCCTGACCACGGTTTTGGCGGCAGCGCTCAGCACCAGGCTGTGCAGCAGGTAGAGCGAAAAAGAGGCATCGCCCACCAGCAGCAGCAAGCGATCGTACCAGGTGCTGCCGATTTCTGAAAATTGTGCACAGGAAAGGATGATCGAGGCGGCCCCCAGTCCATAGCAGAGCTTGGTATGAAGATCAAACCGGCTGAAGATCAGCGGCATGCTGATGGATGCGTACCAGGTGAACAGGAACAATACCAGTCCCGGCAGCCAGAGCCATCGTAGTACCGGTTTCCAGCCTTCAGCCCGGCTCCCTGGCTGGAGTGAATAAAGAAAGATCCGGGCGGCCAGCATTCCCAGCATGAATTCCATCTGGTAATGGGCGGATAAAAAAGAGATCGCAAATTGCTGTCCGGCCGGGGGATAAGCCATTTTCAAAATATTGGCGCCCACGTATAGCAGGGGCAGCAGGATCAGCATTCTTTTATCGAGAAGGATGGCCAGTCCGAAGATCACATAAAAGAACATCTCATAGCTCAGGGACCAGGCCACGCCCAAAAAGGGGTACTCGCGTTGCGGGAGCAACAGGAATGATCTAAGCCAGGCTGAAGGATGAACCAGCGCATCCCGGACTTCGGGACGCAGCACCTGGGAGCCGCCCCCCATGATCAGGACAACGGCCAGCAGCGAAACGATCCAATAGAGCGGATAGATCCTCACGAGGCGTTTCGTACAGTATTTCCTGAACATCGCAGCCTGCCCCAGGTCCCGGAAATGCACATAAAAGATGATAAACCCGCTTAAGGCGAAAAAGAAGTCTACCGAATTGAAGCCTACTTCAAAAATCCCACCGAACGGAGCAAATCCGAAGTAAAACAACTCCGAGCGATGAATGTGATGGAAAACGACAACAAGAGCAGCCAGGCCTCTGCAGACCTGGAGAAAGGGCAGGTTTTTTTGCATTCCTAATGTTTTGGACTCATATAAAACACCAGTTTCCCCCCGTTGATGATCTCTTCGTGGGTGATATACCGGCGCGTCAGGGGCTGTCCGTTAAGCGTGACTTTCTTAACGTATACATTCTTTTCACCCTGATCCTTCACCTCTATAGCAAAGGTCTTACCATTTTCCAGCTGAAGGACGGCCCCGTCCACTGCGGGACTGCCAAGCGAGTATTCGCCGGACCCGGGAGCTACCGGATAAAAGCCCAGTGCGGTGAAGATATACCAGGCGCTCATCTGGCCGCAGTCGTCATTGCCGCCCAGCCCATCCGGAGAAGGGCGATACTGTTTCTCCAGGATCATCCTTACCCGCTCCTGTGTTTTCCAGGGCTGATCGGTCCAGTTGTACAGGTAGGCGACATGATGCGAAGGCTCGTTGCCATGTACATAATTCCCGATGATGCCATCCCTTGTAATGTCCTCTGTTTCAGCAAAGAACTTGTCGGGCAGCTCCATGGTGAAAAGGGAATCGAGGTGCTTCACGAACTTCTTCTTTCCTCCCAGCATGGCTATCAGCGTGGCCGGGTCATGGGGGACATAAAGGGTATAATTCCAGGCATTGCCTTCGATAAAACCCTGTCCGTTGGTGCTGAGAACATCAAAATCCTGGCGGAAGCTGCCGTCTTTCAAACGGGGCCGCATATACCCGATAGAGGGATCGAAGACATTTTTATAATTCTCCGACCTTTTCATATAGGTGGTGTAGATCTCCTGCCTGTTCAGTTTTTTGGCAGCCTGGGCTATCGCCCAGTCGTCATAGGCATATTCCATTGTCGTAGAGACGGAGGTGCCGTTGGACTCCGATGGGATGTAACCGTTATCAATATACGCGCCCAGTCCTTCGAAACTGCGGTGGTTCGAAGTAGCGATACAGGCATCCAGGGCCTTGCCGGGGTCGAATGGAGTATTGCCCTTGACGATAGCATCGGCGATAACCGATACGGAGTGATAACCCGACATACACCAGTTCTCATTCGCGTAATGTGACCAGACAGGCAGCATGTGTTCTGCGCTTTGGTCATAGTGCGCCAGCATCGACCGGATCATATCCGCATTGCGGCGGGGTTGAAGGATATTGAACAGGGGATGCAGCGCCCGATGGGTGTCCCAGAGAGAAAAAGTGGTGTAGTTGACAAAACCATCGGCTTTATGATCCAGCTGGTCCAGCCCCCGGTAAGAACCGTCCACGTCCATATAGACCGTCGGGTTGATATAGGCGTGATAGAGCGCGGTATAGAAGTTTTCCTTTTGAGTTTTTCCACCTTCGATGCGCAGCCGGTTGAGTTCAGCATTCCAGGCTTCCTGGCCCTGGCGGCGGAACTGATCGAAATCCCAGCCGGGGGCTTCTGTCCGCAGGTTGAGCAGGGCTCCGTCCGTGCTGACGGAGGACAGGGCAAACTTGACCAGTACCTTTTCACCTGCCTGTGTATGAAAATCAAAGTGCATGCGCAACTGCCGGCCCGCAAGGTCAGGGAAGTTATGGTTCTGGTCGAATTTTCCCCAGAAACCGCGATAGACCTGGCGTTTTGAATAATTACGGCTGCCGTACTGGTAGAAAGGTTTTGAGAAGCTCATCGCGAAATAAACCGTCCTGGTCCTGCCCCAGCCATTGGTCTGGCGGTAACCGGTCACCAGGGTATCATTGGCAACCCTAACGAATGTCCATACGTTCTTGTCTTCATAATTATATATGCCGTGCATGAGGTCCAGGATAATGTGCGCCTGGTCTGTAGCTGGAAAAGTATATTGGTGGACCCCTACCCTTGTCGTGGTCGTCAGCTCTGCCAGTATATTATAATCCTCAAGCTTAACTTTATAATAATCTGCCTCTGCTACCTCTGTGGAATGACTAAAGGCCGATCGGTAACCGCTGCGCGGCTGGCTGGCTATGCCCGGGTTCAAAGAAAGCTCGCCAGTGGTCGGCATGATCAGGAAATCGCCAAGGTCTGAATGACCTGTACCGGAAAAATGGGTATGACTAAACCCAACGATGGTTTTGTCGTCATACTGGTACCCGGCACAGTATTTATACACGTCGGGATTGTACTTTCCATTCTGTTCATAAGGTATCGTATCCGTATCCGGACTTAGCTGAACCATACCAAATGGGGAAGTCGCACCGGGGTAAGTATGCCCCATCCTTTGCGTACCGATGATAGGCCGGATATATTGAGAGAGATTCTCCGGGCTCTGACCGCTGACCGTATGAGACCCGGCGAGCAGGGCCGCCACAAGAAGACGAAAGGGTGTAATGCGCATGATGTAGATAGATCGTTTATTTTTATTTAATTATGATATGGTATTTTCCGAAGCAGCGGAAATCTTCCGGTCGCAAATTTGAGTCATTTGTGTCTATTGTACGCCATCCGGATCATTTTTTTTCGGGGAAGAAAATTAATGGCATGGATTTGGTTTATGGAAGGGCTGATGAAGATGAAGGGTTGGTAATGATGGTTTTTTGAAAAGCATTTATGCACATAAAGCGTTAAGAAATTTGATACTATCACTTTTTTAACTATTTTCGTAAAGCTAAAAATCCCCTAACTACTCTTCTTCCGCAGAATCCGGACGACTCCAAATCCTTCTAAAAGGCTCAATCTAGTATCTCCTTACGTTTTCTTGCCATGTGCTTAACTCGAGCTCCATGATTGTACACGATGCCGTTGTCAATTATGGAAAAATCTCTAATGAAAACTCTAATATGGGATATATAGGAAAATGGTCTTTTCTATTTTGTATGGCTTTTATTATGTTCTTTTTGGCGTCCTGTGTGAATACAAAAAAGGTAGTCTACTTTAATAACATACAGGATACCACACTGAAAAACGTCAACCCTTCAGTAGAGTCCGTCATCACCAAAAGTGACGTCCTTGGGATCTCTGTCAGCAGCGTCAACCCCCAGGCCGCGTCTATCTTCAACAATTCGGGCAGCATGTCGGCAACGCCGATGAACCCGGTCACCTCGGGGAGTAATGTTGCAGCGGTGTCAATGAATAACAATACCCTGGTACCTCCCATAGGATACCTGGTGACTGAAGACGGAACAATCCAATTTCCCGTCCTGGGGCCGATAAAAGTGGCTGGTCTTACCAAGAAGCAGCTCGAGAAAAAAATTGCCGATGAGCTTGTTGATAAAAAGTTATTGATAGATCCGATCGTGAACGTTCGGTTTCTCAATTTCAGGGTTACGGTAATGGGCGAAGTTGCCAGGCCTACCACCATCAATGTATATAATGAACGAATATCCGTATTGGAAGCATTGGGGCTGGCCGGCGATCTGACCATCTATGGAAAAAGGGAGAATGTTCTGCTCATCCGGGAAGAGGGGGGTGATAAAGTGGTAAGAAGGCTTAATCTTAATTCGGAAAAGATCCTGGCCTCGCCCTATTACTATCTTAAAACAAACGACGTAGTATATGTAGAACCCAATGCCGCCAGAGTTGCCAGTACCAGCCGTACTCAGCAACTGTTGCCGTTGATCCTGAGCGGCCTGTCCTTTGTCGCTGTCATAGTATCCTATTCATTATTCAAACATAATTAACAACGCTATGCAGGTAACGAGGAAAAAAGGTATAGAAGACAATAGCGGAAGCTTCTTTTCGGAGCTACTTTACAGGTATCTTCCGTATTGGCCGCTGTTCCTTGTATTATTGATCATAAGCCTGGCCTGCGCCTGGTTCTATTTGCGCTATACACTACCCATTTACGAGGCCACCGCAACGATAATGGTCAAGGATGAAAAGAAAGGGGTGGATGATGCCAACCTGATGGAGCAGCTGGATATGTTCGGTTCCAAAAAGTTAGTGGAAAATGAGATAGAGGTGCTGAACTCGCGTATGCTCATGCGTGATGTAGTAAAAGGCCTTTCTCTTTATGCTCCGGTATCTGCGAAAGGCAGTCTCCGGACAATTCCTGCTTACTCGCTGTCTCCCGTTATCGTACAGGTGCTGAACCCCGACAGACTAACGACGGAAAAAAAGGTGGAATTTGCCTTTGACAGCGCTAAAAAAGAAGTAGTCATCGGAGCCGCGCATTTCCCTTTGGGCCAATGGGGGTCCGATGGTAAAAATACGGTCCGCTTCCTGCTCAATCCAAACTATTCCGCACCGGAAGAGCCGGCAAAGGGATTGTTTTTCTCGCTCAATAATGTAGACGCCATGACCGGCGTATACCTCAACGCGTTGAAGGTTACACAGGCGACCAAGCTTTCGTCGGTCATCGATCTGAAAGTGGGCGACTATGTACCGAAGCGGGGTGAAGATGTGCTGAACGGTCTGATCGATGTCTACAACAAGGCTGCCATCAGCGATAAAAATGCGCTGGCTTCGAACACGCTGAAGTTCATCAACGAGAGACTGAAGCTGGTGGCCGGGGAGCTGGATTCCGTAGAGCTTGGCATCCAGAAGTATAAGGCGAGAGAAGGCATCATCGACATCAGCGCCCAGGGCCAGCAATACCTCGAAAGTGTGGGTACCAATGACGAAAAATTAAGCCAGGTCAATGTACAGCTCGCTGTCATGGACCAGGTAGAGAAATATGTCGAGGCGAAGAATAACCAGCCGGGCATCGTGCCTTCTACCTTTGGGATCCAGGATCCATCCCTTACATTGCTGCTCACGAAATTATATGACCTCGAGGTTCAATATGAAGGGTTGCGGAAAACCACCGCGGAGAACAACCCTCTCCTGCTTTCCATCCGGAACGAGATAGACAAGATCAAGCCGAATATTCTCGAGAATATCCACAGTCTCCGTCAGAACCTGGTGGCAGGAAAGGCGGATCTCACCGGCACCAGCGATCGCTATACCGCCGTGCTGAAGAAGCTGCCCCAAAAGGAAAGAGGGCTGGTAGAGATCAGCCGTCAGCAAACCATAAAAAATGGCATCTATAGCTTCCTTCTTCAAAAAAGAGAAGAGACGGCCCTGTCCTATAATTCAGCCGTAGCTGACACCCGTATCGTAGACACAGCCAGCGCGGGAGCCGAGCCAGTGAGTCCAAAGCCTACACTCGCCTACCTGGTCGCCATCATTTTTTCGATCGGCGCAGGCGTAGGGCTTGTCGCTATCCGGGAAGTGCTTAACCGGAATATTGTATTCCGTTCTGATATCGAGCAATACACTACGATCCCGGTCGTCGGTGAGATCGTGCATCATGGTGAGGACGAACCGCTGGTCATCGGCGAAGGCACCCGGACGATGATAGCCGAGCAGTTCAGACAGCTCAGAACGGCGCTGGCCTATATCGGCATCAACGGCCGGAAGAAAAAGATCCTTATTACCTCCACCATCAGCGGAGAAGGTAAGAGCTTTATCAGCGCCAACCTGGGGATCAGCCTGGGTCTGACCAACAAAAAAGTAGTGCTGCTCGAGATGGACCTTCGTAAGCCCAAGCTCAGCCAGCTCTTTAATGTCAGCCGGGAAGTGGGGCTCACCAATTATTTCATCGGGAACAAAGACGCCGACCATATCATCAAGAGCACAGCCGTCAGCAAGAACGTCTTTATTATTCCATCCGGTGCAATACCTCCCAACCCATCCGAGCTTATCCTGAACGGACGGCTGGAGGAACTGCTGGCCTACCTTGACACTATCTTCGACTATATCATCATAGATACGGCGCCTTCCGGCCCCGTCACGGATGCTTATCTTATCTCTCCCATGTGTGATGCGACCCTGTATGTCGTTCGCCACGGCGTAACGCCCAAGAGGGCCATCATGCTGCTGGATGAGAATATGACCCTCCGCCCGCTGAAGAATCCGGCCATTGTATTCAATGGAGTAAAGAACCGTGGTGTTGGCCAATATGGATATGGGTACGGATATGGATATGAAGGGAACTATGGATATGGCGATGACATCCCTAAAGGGAAGAAAAAGGACAAGAAGAAGAAATATTCGGCATAACCTTTGCAATGCGCTCTGCCAGAACGCATAAGGTAGTATCGATAGAATGATTTACTGTTTTAACCCCCCGTTTTCCAACCACCTGTGAGTGGATTGGGCGAAGCCTGAGAATCCAATTACCGATTGCCTCCATTTGCTAAATACGTAAGAGCCCCGCTAAACCCCAGTACTGTAGAAGCCCTGAAAAGGTGCACGCAAGAGCGAATCTTATTAATTAGTAAATCCGGAATTATGATCCAAAAGGAAAAACAGTGGTATGTATTGTATACCAAACCCCGCTGGGAAAAAAAAGTGTCAAGACAGTTGGAGCAGAAAAGAATTGAGTATTACTGCCCCCTGAACAAGATCCAGCGACAGTGGAGCGATCGGAAAAAGATCATAGAGGAGCCCCTGTTCTCCTGTTATGTTTTTGTCCGGCTTTCCGAGACCGAGCACCTGGCCGCAAGAATGATCGATGGCGTAATGAACTTCGTCTTTTGGCTTCGTAAGCCGGCCGTCGTCCGACAGGACGAGATCGAAGCGATCAAACGCTTCACCAATGAGTATACCGACGTCAAGCTGGAAAAAAAGCCGGTCAATCTGAATGATACCGTCAGGATCATCAACGGGCCATTGATGCAAAGAGAAGGAAATGTCCTTGAGATCCGGAAAAAAACGGTCAAGCTTTCCCTGCCTTCCCTTGGTTATCTGATGGTAGCAGAAGTCGGAAACACTAATGTGGAGATCATATCCATGTCAGGCCAGTATTATAAGGTCAGCGGCTAGCAGAGCCGGTCATTCGTATACCCCAAACCTATTATTCACCCTGTCTTCTAAAATGGATATTCAACTTAGTCTGTTCGATAAGCTAAAGGCAAAAAAAAAGATCATATTCAATTCGTTCTGGGTAATACTCGATAAGATTATCCGGCTGCTGGGAGGGCTGATCGTAGGAATATGGGTCAGCCGTTACCTGGGTCCGTACAATTTCGGGAAGATCAATTACGCAGGCAGTATCATAGCTGTCTGTCTTCCGTTCGTCAATATGGGCCTTAACAATGTGGTGTTGACGGATATGATCAAGACAAAAGATGAAGGTGAGATCCTGTTCACCTCGATCGTGCTGAAGCTGCTCTCGGGTTCGCTGATGTTCCTGGGCATTTATCTTTTCTCTCTGACCATGCACAACGATCAGCTGACGAGGGTCATCCTGATCATTCTCTCTCTGCAGTGTATTTTCCAGTCCGCTGATATTTTCGATCTTTTCAACCAGTCCCGGACCGAGTCCAGGAATTCGGTGATTGCAAAAGCCAGCGCCTATATCGTCATCAATATCGTAAAAGCGATAGCGCTGATCGTTGGGCTCGACCTGGTCTTTTTCGCTACGCTTACGGTCCTGGAAACAGTGCTGGGCATGTCGATCCTTTTATTCTTCTACTTCCGGGTAAGCAAACAAACCATCGCCAAATGGAAATTTAATGCGGCACTCGCTAAGAACCTGCTGTCGAGATCCTGGCCGCTGATCATCTCCGATGTCTTTATAACCATGTATATGCGCCTGGACCAGCTGATGCTGAAAAGCCAGGCCGGTTATACAGAGGTGGGCCGTTACAGCGCC
The DNA here is from genome assembly GCA_035492595.1 of Puia sp. Lineage (GTDB taxonomy): Bacteria > Bacteroidota > Bacteroidia > Chitinophagales > Chitinophagaceae > Puia. The sequence continues at coordinate 14,965 of DATJJA010000067.1, read as the reverse complement.
GTGGTGCGCATTTCCGAAATGCACTATTTCCTCGCAGGCGCCATCTGTGTATCGGTATACCCTTCCATCATCAAGATGAAAGAAAGAAGTGAAGAGGATTTTCTCCGTGGATTCCAGCGGCTGTTCAATATCCTGACGACCATATCGGTTGCGATCGCCCTTTTTGTTACCTTTTTCGCGAACGATATTACGCATGCGCTATATGGCTCCAAGTATCCGGGTATCGGCTCGATACTCTCCGTTCATATCTGGACAGGCGTTTTTGTTTTCCTGGGAGTAGGAGCAAGCAACTGGTTCTTCGTCAACAACTATCAGCGGTACATTCTTATATTTACCGTGATCGGGCTGACGGTCAACGTGGTGTTGAACCTGATCCTGATCCCGCGTTATCAAAGCCTTGGATCGGCCGTCGCCACTCTTATCTCTCAAATGTTTGCGGCCGTCATTGCCAACTCTTTCATAAAGAAAACGAGGCCGATCTTCTGGCTGCAGATCAAATCATTTTTAGTGTTCATTACGCCTTCATTCAGAAACTATATCTAAATTTATGACCTCTTCCCCTATCCTGCTCATCGTCTTCAACCGACCGTCGCACGCCCGCGCCGTATTTGAGAAAGTGAGGCAGGCGCGCCCTGCCCGGCTTTATATTGCCGTGGACGGGCCGCGGAAACATCGTCCCGAAGACGCTGCCCTGGTGCAGGAGACCATCGGGATCTATGATAACATTGACTGGCCCTGCGAGGTCAGAAGGCTGGTCCGGAAGGAAAATCTCGGCTGCAAACTCGCCGTCAGCTCAGCTATCAGCTGGTTTTTTGACAACGAGGAGCGGGGCATTATACTGGAAGACGATTGCTTGCCAGATGCTTCCTTTTTCCCCTATTGCGATCATTTGCTGGAAAAATACCAGCACACGGATTCCGTCATGCACATCAATGGGGTAAATTTCCAGGATGGCAACTGGCGCGGGTCCGGCACCTACTATTTTTCAAAGATCTGTCATGTCTGGGGCTGGGCCAGCTGGAGAAGGGCCTGGCAGAAATACGATATCCACATGAACGGACTGGAAGAGTTCTTCTCTCAAAAGCAGTATCTCTCCATCCTGAACTATAAGGACTCACTGCAATACTGGTATCCTTCTTTTGTCAGGACCAAAGAAGGGATCATCGATACCTGGGACTATCAGTGGGTGTTTTCTGTCTGGAAGAATAATGGGCTGAGCATAACGCCCAATGTCAACCTGATCTCCAATATCGGTTTCGATGAAATGGCGACACATACACATAAGCATGACCCACGGGTATCAAAAAAGCCCCTGACGGCCCTGAAGGGCGAGATAAAAGATCCCCTGCTTATCGTCCAGGACTATGACGGGGATCAGTATTCTTTTGACAAGCTCTTTTCCTACAAGAATGATTTTGTCTCTAAAGTGAAGCGAAAGCTGTCCTCACTGACCAATAGCCAATAACAAACATTCATGAAGCTCAAGCTCAGGATCCTGCATGTTTTAAGTTTCGTTTTTGCTGCGGCTATCCCGTTCTATAATTCACAGAGTACGGGCAGCCATACCTTTGGCAAACCCATTCACCTTGTCATACTTGGCGCTGGCCTTTACTTTCTGATGGGTGCCGACTATCAGAAGCGAAATCCGCTCCGCCATACCCGTCTTTCGTTCTCGGGTTATTTTTTCCTGTTCGCCATCCTGGTGCTGTTGTCGATGGGCATCTCCAATGGGGCGACAACGATGGGATCGCAGCTGGTCACCTATTATCTTGAACTGGCCATTGTCTATTTGCTGTTTTCATCTTTGCTTTTTGAAAAGTCAGTCATCAACGCCTGCTTTTATGGGCTGATGTTTGGTTTTTGCGTCTCTGTTTTCATCGCGCTCATGCAATTCCTGAAGATTCCGGGGTTCAATATGTTCAAAGACGACGAGCTCAACGCCAACGTATATTATTCTTCCCAGGCAGATGCCGTCGACGTATTGCGCATCTGGGGGCCTTTCGGGAACGCACTGACCTTCTCCTATTACCTGTCCGTCGCCGGTTGCCTGCTATTTTATTTCTATTTTTATGTGCTGAAACGCCGGATCATAGCCTGGGCGGTATTCGGCATGACCTTATTCGGGATCTCAGTCACCATTTCCAGGACCGCTCTTTTTGCCTTTTTGTTCTGCCTGGGGCTGGTACATTTTTTCGCCATTTCGCGGCGCAAACGGGTCAGCTTCCTGTTCGTGGCGGCTGTACTTCTTGTCGTCGGCTCCGTTTATGTGAATTCGCTGTCCGCCGACAATCCGCTGCTCAACCGTCTCAATTCTACGCAGGACGACTTTAAAGGAGGACGACTGAACCTCTGGGAGACCGGGTACAAGACCTGGCTGAACGGCAATGTCTTTTTCGGCACCGGCCCCGGCAACCTGAACAGGAAACTGTACGAGAACGGCTGGCGTGCTATCTATACGGATGCCATGGACAATACGCCGGGGCATGTTGAGAATTATTACCTGACCCTTTTGTTCACCTTCGGACTGGTCGCTTTTTTCTTTTACCTCCTCTTTATGATCAGTTATGTACAGGCCGGTTTTCGCCTGCTCATGAAAGGGCTCAAGGAAGAGAAGTTCGCGGCGGGGATCCCCTTTTTCGGGTCGATGATCTGCCTGCTGGCGAATAACCTGACCAATCCCGCAATGCATTTCGATGTCCGTCTGCAAGTGCTGATGATCCTGCAGATGGCCATAGCCAATAATTTATACAAGCAATATATCCTGGGTCCCGGCGAACTGGAGGCCCCCCTGCTTCCCTTAAAGCCCATAACTATTTAACAGGTATGAAAGTACTAGTCGATTATCAGATCTTCCTGGCACAGCAGTATGGTGGTATATCCAATTACCATTCGAAGATCCATGAAATGATCAATGGCCTGGAGTCCGGCGACCGGTCCACGATCATCGCGCTGGGGTCGGAAAATAAATACATCAGGAACCAGCTGCGGCTGCTGCGGCCTTTGAACGTTCGCGGAAAAAGGATCCTCACCTCTATAAATCAATATGCGCTGGAACAGTCGATCCCGCGTTATGACGTCTTTCATCCTACTTATTACGACAACTATTTTTTGAAGACGGAAAAAATGCCGCCCTTCGTCATCACCGTACACGACGTCATTCCCGAAAAATATTTCAAGGACGAACGAGGGTATTCCCTTGTCAGAAATAAAAAGAACCTGATCTCAAAGGCTGCCCGGATCATCGCCATTTCGGAAACGACCAAACGACAGCTGTTGAATTTTTACGACGTCGACCCGTCCAATATCGTGGTCATTCCTCATGGTCGCCCCGACGAGGTGAAGGTCTCGCCGGAAGACGAGGATAAGAGCTGGGATAAGGGGCAGCCCTATATACTCTATGTCGGGCTCCGGACCGGGTACAAGAACTTTTCCTTTCTTCTTCAAAGCTCCGCGCCTTTCCTGCTCAAATACGATATGCAGCTGAAGGTAGCCGGTCCGCCTCCCGTCGAATCGGAGATGAGGCTGGTGGAAGAACTGAATCTGCAGGATAAGGTGGAATTCCTTTCCTACCCTTCCCTGGAAGAACTATATGCTTTATACCATGCCGCCTTCTGCTTTGCGTTCCCGGCATTGGAAGAAGGCTTTGGCATTCCTCTACTGGAAGCTGCCGCTGCCGGCTGTCCCGTGATCTGTTCGGACATCGATATTTTTCACGAGATCAGCGGTGACTCGGCCTTGTATTTCGACCCGCATTCCAGGGAAAGCGTCAACTCGCAATTGGAAAGGCTCGTCTCCGATAGCAGCCTCCGGCAGGAACTGACGCAGAAAGCCATCGCCAACCTCGCGAAATATTCCTGGATAGAAGCCGCAAAAAGAACCCTCAACGTATATCAGCAGGCAGCCGCTTCTGCCTAAATTGATCCGATATGAAGTTTAGCATCCTGATCGCCATACATAACCGCCTGGAGATTACCAAAAGAGGGCTATCCGTCCTTTTTGAAGCGCTGGACCGCTACAGGTCTCAGGGGCAGGGCCAATGCCAGTTCGAGGTAGTGGTTGTAGATGATGGTTCTACCGACGGCAGCTCTGAATGGATCACTAAGAATTTCCCCCGGGTACACCTGCTTTCCGGAGACGGCAATCTCTGGTGGAGCGGCGCTACCAATATGGCGGCGAAGTATGCTGTCGAAAAGCTCAATGCCGACTACCTGCTATTGTGGAATGACGATATCGCGCCGGATGCCGACTATTTCCCCGAGGTGGAGAAGCTGTTCTCCACGCCCTCTGTCACGGGCGCCGTCATCGGCTCGCGGATCATGTCCAGAACGACTGGGGTCACCTGGTCGGTCGGCGGTTATTTTTCGAAATGGGGCGGATATGGTATGTACAACGATCCACTGTCACATCCATCGCGCAAGGGGCCCGATAATTTCTTTGACTGCGACTGGCAGCCGGGGATGGGAACCTTTGTGCCCGCATCCGTTATCCGTTCGCATCAGTTGTATTGGGACGACCGGAATTTTCCGCAGTATCATGGTGACAGTGATTATACGCTTCGCTGTAAGAAACTGGGTTACCCGGTCCGCACCTGTCTCGGCCTCGTCATTTACAATGAAAGCAACAATTCGGTAAAGCCCGGGAAGAACGGCTGGAAAGTTCTGATGAAGAGCCTGGTGTCCATCCGCTCCAATTACAACTTCCGGATGAGATGGCTGCTCTACCGCCGGCATGGTTCCTTTCCTTTTGCTTTCTGGGGTCTGGGCAAGACCTATTTTTTACATATCGGGGCTTCTCTGAAACAAGCTTATTTAAAATGAAACCGCATAAGATTTCTCTGCAGATCAACCTTTCGGCCGCAGACCTTCCCGTTTGCCGGCAGCTGCTCGAGCGACAGATCCGTTTCTGGTATGACGAGCTGGATGAGATCGTTCTGTCGATCGAGTCGAAAAAGAGTTTTGGCAAGTTCGCGACGGACTTCGACCAGAATCAGGCTGGCCTGCTGTCGCTTGTCCAACATTACGAAGAGCTGTACCCAAAGGTAAGGCACCATTTCATCGACTATTCGCCGGAGCGTAAATCACGTCTGGCGGCACTGTTCTTTGATGACCGGCTGATCCCGGAAAAAGACTATCGCGGCTGCGCCTTCTATTCCTACCTGGACGGTCTGGCCTCCTGTCGTAACCGGTACATCATCCATATCGATTCGGACATGATGATCGGCGGCGCCCCCAACGCATGGCTTCAGGATGCCGTCGATCTGCTCAATTCAGACAACAGCTATCTGCTGGTCAACCCCCTTGCGGGACCTCCGGCCCCCGACAACGAGATCCGTCAGACCTATCTGCGAAAGGCAGGTTCCTACCGGTTCCTTTTTGAAAAGATGTCGACAAGAGTCTTTCTGATCGATATGGACAAGCTGAACAGGAGCAAGCTGACCCTGAAAAAGGCGCCGGTCAGTCCGAGGTATATCAAATGGTTCTTCAAGAGCGGTTACCGTTGGGGGTATATGGCGCTGGAAGACCTTTTTTCGGAGATGATGGTGCGTCGCGGACTTCTCCGCGTCGATACGCTGGGGCTTAACGAACAACGGTCGGCCTATAGCCTGCACCCGCTGGTCAAGCCGAAGTCCTATATACAGGCCATTCCCGATCTGCTGAGAAGGATGGATGCCAACGATATCCCGGATTCACAAAGAGGCAATTACAATATAAACAATGATTTCTTTGACTTCGAAAGCGTCAAATAACCCCGCCCGCCTGTCGGCCTATGTCTATCCCAATATTCCTGTGGACAGGATGGGATCGGGCAATCCGTATATCCAACGGCTCAGGGAGGCGTTGCGGGAACAGGGTATGAAGGTGGAAGCAACAGCCTCCGCCAACGCTTTCGCGGACCTGGTCCGGAAAGGTTCTTCCGCCGATATCATCATCCTGAACTGGCTGGAAGACCTTCCATCCCGCCGGATGGGCGTCCTGCAGAGCTTTATCCTGATGGCCTGGCTGTACATCACCCGCCTTCGGGGAACCAGCCTCATCTGGATCAAACATAACAAGGTGTCTCATACCCAGCGATGGTTCGGCCTTCGTAAAATGATCCAGCGTTTTCTGCGACGTCATGCCGACCATATCATCGTACACGCGTATGATGAAGAGACGGCCGGTCTGGACAAGACTGTTTTTCTGCCCCATCCCTGTACGATATCTCCTTCAGACATCCTGGTACCCGATAAGGAAATGGAGCCCGAAATAGATCTGCTGATCTGGGGGAGCCTGCAACCGTATAAAGGTGTCCTTGAATTTCTACAATCAGTGGAAAAAGATGCCCTTTTGAAAACATTGCGCATCCATATCGTTGGAAAATGCCCTCCGGACTACTGGCGCCAGCTGACAGCGCATGCAGGGACAAATGTTCAGCTCGTCAACACCTTTATCGGTGAAGAGGAGATCAGGGAGCTCTTCGGCAAGACCCGGTTCATTCTTTTCACTTACAACAAAAAGTCGGTCCTGTCCTCCGGTGTGCTGATGGACAGCCTCGTGGCCTGCAAAAGAATTTTAGCACCGGATTGCGGCGCATTCCGGGATATGGCCGAACAACAGCAATTCGTAACGCTATTCTCCGATCTGTCCGACATTGCCGGTCTGTACCGGAATAATGTAGACAACTTTATATTGGACCACGACGTGGTTTCATCATTTGTGGCACAAAATTCATGGTATAGAATGGCCGAACGAATCGGCCGATTGACCTGCCAGCCCCCCCTCCTCCCTTTATCCAAAGACAAGCTTTCTGAACACGCCGAGATCAGCTCCTGATAACTGACTGTGATCAACGTACGTTCACCCAAACAAGCAAACTATGAAGATTCTTTTCTGGCTTTGCCTGGCATGCCTTGCTGCGCCAGGTTCCTGGTGCCAGTCCCTGCAGTCAGTTACTTATTATGTTTCGCCATCAGGCCAAAAAGGCAATGCTGGTACTATGCAACAACCTTTCGCCCGTCCCGAAGACGCCTGGAATGCTATCGTCGCGCTAAAAAAGCCGGTGAATGCAACCGTCTATCTGCGTGCGGGTATTTATTCATTTTCCAATAGCCTGACCCTTTCAGCGCTGGCAGACACGAGCAGCCAGGTCAGCTTTACAGCTTATCAAAACGAAAAAGTAGAGTTCTCCGGCGGTCTTGCCCTGGACAACAGGCGTTTCACTGTCACCAGCGATCCGCAAATACTCAACCGGCTGCCGCGTGCTGCAAGAGGCAAGGTCGTCGAGATCGATCTGCGCCAGGCCGGGGTCACCGATTTCGGTAAAAAAGTGCCGCATGGTTACAAAACGGTACGCAACGCGCCGCTCGAGCTGTTCTACAACGACTCGGCATTACCGGTTGCCCGTTATCCCAACAAGGGTTATCTGCCGGTTGGGCAGGTCATTGACCACGGATCGAATCCCCGGAACGGAGAAAAACCGGACAGGGGCGCTAAATTCATTTGCGACGATCCTCATCTTAAGAACTGGGGACAGGCCACCACCGCGTGGGTAGCCGGCTACTTTTCATATGGCTATTCGGACGACTACCTGCCTGTCCAGAACATTGACGTATCATCCAAAACCATCCAGCTAAAAGAACCATCCCTTTATACCGTTTTCAGCACCGATGATATGAGCAACGATATGTTGAAGAACTCCGCGAGCATCAGGGGTTTTTATTTATACGATCTGCCGGAAGAGCTGGACAGCCCGGGTGAATGGTGGCTGGATACAGGTTCCGGCAAGTTGTATTGCTGGCTGCCCGGCAATTCCGCCAGCGGGGCCGACATAGAGGTGTCGACACTGGAACAACCCATTGTCTCCATGAATGGCGCGCGGAACATCACGCTGAAGGGGATCCATTTTGTCTGTTCGAGAGGTTCGGGCATCGTGCTGAAGAACACTTCGCATGTCCGGATCGAGAACTGCGCCATCGGAAATGTCGGCGTCTATGGGATCTATGCCGGTGGTGAAGGCGACAATTACAACCGCGGCCTGATGGTCAGCTCCTGCTCGATCTTCAATACAGGCACCGGCGGCGTCATGCTGGACGGTGGCGACCGTAGAACGCTGACACCAGGCAACAACGTTGTGGACAACTGCGATATCTATAATTTCTCGAGGATCAACAGGACCTACAGTTTCGCAGTGGCGATGAATGGCGTTGGAAATATGGTGACCCATTGCGATATCCACGATGCGCCTGACCAGGCGATCAGCTTTTATGGCAATGATCATGTCATCGCCTACAATCATTTCAGGAACCTCGTTTCCTTTATGACGGACGCCGGCGCAGTGGGAACGGGCAGAGACATCGGTTCTACGGGGAACAGCATCGACAATAATTATTTCGAGAATATACAGAGCGAGGTCGGCACATCGGTTTGCGCCATCTATCTCGACGATGGCAGCAGCGGCATGGACGTCAATGGAAATATATTTTATCGCTGCGGAACGGCCGGCAGTTATCATTTTGGCGCCATCCATGTGCATGGAGGCAGCGACAATGTATTTATGAACAACCAGTTCATCGAATGTCACCAGGCCTTTTCGATCTCGCCCATCACCGACGACCAGTGGAAGAGTATCGTAAGCGATCCCAATATTGAAAAGAGCTACCGCGCAGGTATAGACCTTCATGCTGCTCCATATGCCAAATACAAGCACCTGGCGCGGCTGATGGCTCCGGGCGCCGCACCTGCCCGGATCAACAATATTACCAATACGAAGACCTACAAAGTCGATGTCATTACTGCCGGCGGCGGCAGTGGAGTGATCGAAAAGAATACGGTAAACGAGAGCCAGAGACCGGCGCCGCCCGATGGAATAGGACGACGTAAATAAATAAAGATATAAACTCTAAATTCGCATGTCACGTATTTGTCTGATAGTAGTCTGGATGGGCCCTCTGCCATCCTATTTCCCACTCTGGACGAGGACCTTGTCCGCCAATAAAGCGTATGATTTTTTATTGGTCACCGATCAGTCCCCCGGGATCAGTCTGCCTTCGAATCTTCGCGTGCTCGGATTCCGGTTCGATGCCCTGCGGACCTTCATAGGGTCGCGCCTGTCCATGGAAGTAAGCCTGGAGCATCCCTACAAACTTTGCGATTTCAGACCTGCTTACGGAGAAATATTCCAGGACTACCTGGCAGAATACAGCCACTGGGGCCACTGCGATATGGACATGCTTTTTGGCGATCTGGACCGCTTCATCACCCCCGCTCTGCTGGACGCGCACCGAAAATTATTTAGCCGCGGACATCTTACGATCTATCGGAACGAGCCGGTCGTCAATGCGGCTTACCGGTCCTCCCGGTCGATCGATCATACCCAGGTCTTTTCCACCCCCGCATACTGTCTTTTTGACGAATGGCACGGCATCCACCGGATCTTTGAAGAACTGGGGCTGGGGCAATACAACGGGGAGATAATGGGAGACATCAAGGTCTACAGCCCCCGGCTTATCTGCACGAATATACCCAATCATAGCCGGCAGATCTTCGTATGGGAGGAGGGGCATGTAAGACAATACTTCCTCAAGGGAGATGCGGTGGGAGCCACCGAGCTGGCCTATGTGCATTTTCAAAAAAGAAAGATCGCCGTAGCCGACGAAAGGATCTACCACAGCAGGGCAATGATCCTCAATCCGCAGGCAGTACTGCCCTATGACGGTACCATTACCGCCGCGGTCATCCGGAAATTCGACCGCGCCGATCTCAGCCATTACCTCCAATCCCAGCTGAAGCGCATCAAAAAGAAGATCGGCTCCGGCGGGCAGGGATCGCTGTCTTTCAATAAAACACTTATCGCAGAAAAACCCTGATCGTTATGGAACTTTCTCCTGTTTTATTATTCACCTATAAGAGGCTTGATCAAACCCGGCAAACCGTCGAAGCCCTGCGACGCAATCAATTGGCAGACCAGTCGGAGCTGTATATCTTTTCCGACGGCCCTCGAAGTGAGGCCGATACGGATAAAGTAGAGCGTGTCAGGCAATATCTGAAAACCATCAATGGATTTAAAAAGACGACACTAAAGATAGCGGACCGCAACCAGGGCCTGGCGGCTTCCATCATCGGGGGAGTAACGGAGCTGATCAATCGCTATGGCACCGCGATCGTGCTCGAGGACGACCTGGTCACGAGCAGCAATTTCCTTTCCTTCTGCAACCAGGCCCTATCCTACTATAAGGATGACCCGCAGGTCTTTTCGCTCAGTGGATATACGAGGCCGATACCCGGTCTGAAAGAGAACGGTGTCTATTTTACCAGCCGCGCATCATCCTGGGGATGGGCCAGCTGGAAAGAGAAATGGAACGAGGTGGACTGGGCCGTAAGCGACTATGCCAGCTTCTCTTCGGACAGCAAGGCAAGGAGGGCGTTCAACAGGATGGGCTCCGATATGGCAGGGATGCTCGACCGGCAGATGCGGGGAGAGCTCGATTCCTGGGCCATCCGGTGGTGTTATCACCAGTTCAGGAAAAACTATGTCACGGTCTTTCCCGCCACCTCCAAGGTACGCAACATCGGGTTCAACGAAAACGCCAGCAACACCACCAACCGGTTCAATAGTTTCCGGACAGAGCTGGACGGATCGGGTAATCAATCCTTTGAGTTCTCCAGAAATTTCAGCCTCGACAAGGGGATCATCCGGGAATTCACCAAGCCTTACTGGCTTTCGGAAAGGATCAAGAACAAGGTGCTGAACGCAATTTTTGCCTGATGGAACAATTATATAAAGAACGGCACATGAATAAAAATCTTCCCTGGCTGCAGGTTGCCAGGGGCATCGCGGCCCTCATTGTGGTCTGTCATCACCTGACGGCCGCAGAACATTTCTATTTCAGTGTAAATATCTTTTCGGGATTATTCACACCGGGCTGGAATGCCGTGGATTTCTTTTTTGTGCTCAGCGGGTTTATCATTTATTATATACATGCCCGCGATCTTGGTCACCGGGAAAGATGGAAACGATACATCACCAAAAGGCTGGTTCGGATCTACCCTATCTATTGGGTCGTTGCTTTTTTGTTCCTTGCCCTGGTACTCGCCGGCAATAGCAACGGACAGGTATCGCGCAATGAGGTATCCGATGTGTTTCACCAGCCCGCCTACCTGTTGAAATGTCTCTTCCTGATCCCTCAAAACGCTACACCTTTTTGTTATGTGTCGTGGTCCCTTTGTTTTGAAGTATTCTTTTATATAGTGTTCGGTCTGGGTATCCTGATCGACAAACGCGCACTATGGATCCTTCCCATCCTGTTCTTTGGACTCAATATAGCCCAGCTGGTCAGCCCGGCTATTTTTAACGGGAACTATTGGGTGGGATTCCTGTCCGCCAATTATCATCTCGAATTCCTTCTGGGTATGCTGGTCGCCTGGTGTCATCGCATGATCCCCGAGGCCGGCGCAGCCCGATGGGGAATCCGCTGGCTGTGGATCCCCGGCCTTCTCCTGTTTGCGCTCACCTGGCAGGGATCACTCGTGAACGAAACGGTGTTTGGGAAATATTCAGTATTCAGCAGACTGGGCTATGGATCGGGCGCCGCCCTGGTCATTCTTGCGATAGCACGGATGGAGAGGATCAGGTCTACCCGGTTCAACCGTTTCCTGCTGCTGCTGGGTGATGCCTCCTATTCCCTTTACCTGATCCATACACTCCTGCTTGCGGTACTGTTCAAGGGCTTTATCCGGCTTGGCATACACGGCCAGTCTGCCTGGGTATGCATATTGCTTTTTGTCGTGGCGGGCTTCATCTGCGTCCTGACAGGCATCGTGATGCACCTCAAAATTGAAAAGCCGCTGTTATCTGTTCTGAACAAATCATCGACTGCCGGACTGGCGGGTAAAACACCGGCAAAAGCATAACATGAAAGTATTACTGGTTCATTCATATTATTTACAACGGGGCGGAGAGGATAATCTCTTCGAGCAGGAATATGCCCTGCTGAAGCGGACCGAGGACGTTCGCACCCTTTCGTTCCGGAATAAGCCGGGATATCGCGGCGCGCTTCAGTTCTTATATTCCATCTGGAACCTGTCTGCCGCCCGCCGGCTAAAAAAAGAGATACGGTCTTTTCGTCCTGACGTGATCCATCTGCATAATTTTCATTTTGCCATCGGTCCTCTGGCGATCCGGGTAGCGAAACAGGCCGGCATACCGCTGGTCATGACCCTGCACAATTACCGGCTGCTCTGTCCTTCTGCAACTCTTTCCTATAGGGGCGAGCTCTTCACAGAAAGCCTGAAGGAGACATTCCCCTGGAAAGCGGTCCGCAGAAAGGTATATCGGGATTCCCTGCTTCAGACCTTCTGGCTGGCGTTCATCATATTCTTCCACAAAAAGATCGGCACCTGGAAAATGATCGACCGCTACATAGTGCTGACCGACTTTGCCAGGGAGCTTTTTCTGCATTCCTCCTTTGGGCTGAAGCCGGAGAAGTATGTCGTAAAATCCAATTTCAAGGATGAGGCGGCTCTTTCTTCCAGGCAAAAAGGAGATCACTTCTTATTCGTCGGGCGTTTGTCCCCCGAAAAGGGCATCAGGGTGCTGCTGGATGCTTTTGCCGATTCCGCTCTCCAGCTGCATATCGCAGGCGACGGCCCCTTGCTCCCGGAAGTAATGAATGCGACGGAGAAGAACAACAATATCCGTTTCCTTGGGCCATTGGACCATAAGAATGTAGAAGACGCTATGCAGGAATGCACTTCCCTTGTTTTCCCGTCCATCTGGTACGAAGGAATGCCAATGACGATACTGGAAGCCTTCTCCACCGGTACACCGGTCATTGCAGGCAAGCTCGGAGCAATGGCCTCTCTTATCGAACACGGCTATAACGGGCTTCACTATGACGCAGATGACCCCCGGTCACTTTCCGAAAAACTGCTGAGCTGGCAGAATATGGACAACGGCAGACGGGAGAAGATCAGACAAAACGCCTTGAGTACGTATAAGGCTCATTATACACCCGAACAAAACAAGAAAGCATTATTGGACATCTACAACAACACAGTTTATGCAAAAGGAATTGATAAGTATCAATATTAATACCGGCCCATACAAACATTTTGTACGGGAGGTGGTAGAAATGGCCGGGAAACAATCCAGTTACACCTGTATCGCCAACGTGCATATGCTGGTCGAGGCCTATAGCAATGCCTCTTTTGCGCATGTGGTCAACAATGCGGATATGATCACTCCGGATGGAATGCCGCTGACCTGGGGCCTCAAGCTGTTACATGGTGTCAGCCAGGATCGCGTTGCGGGCATGGACCTCCTGCCTGATATCCTGCTTGAAGCGGAGAAAAAGCAGATCCCCGTCTACTTCTATGGCGGCACCGAAAAAATGCTTGGCGCTATAAAAGAAATGCTTCCCGTCAAACATCCCCTTTTGAAAATTGCCGGCATGTTCAGCCCGCCATTCAGGGACCTGTCCGACGCCGAGATCGAGATGACCGCCCAGTTCATAAATAATTCGGGCGCGAGGATCGTACTGGTGATCCTGGGTTGTCCCAAGCAGGAAAAGTGGATGGCGATGATGAAGAATAAGATCAATGCCACAATGGTGGGCGTCGGCGGGGCATTGCCTGTGCTGCTGGGGATCCAGAAACGCGCTCCCCAGTGGATGCAACGGGCTGGTCTCGAATGGCTGTTCCGCCTGCTGCAGGAGCCGCGACGGCTGTTCAAGCGTTACGCCGTGACCAATTCGATCTTCCTGTTCCTGTTATGCCGTGAGTTCTTTAGGATAAAGATCCTTGGACAGAAGCCCCGCTTCAACCTGAAGAATGTCGGCGATAAAAAATAACCCTTTCTCCGCCCTTAACCACCCTTTCGCTTATATGAGAAACAGATGGACTATCCTGGTGTTGTTGTTTTCCTGCTCCCGCTGCTGGGGACAGGCGGACAATTGGCATGGCTCCCTGGAGGCGCAGGCGGTCTTTATCAGCGACCGTAACAACGTGCCGTTCTGGATGCGCAGCGACCGTTTCGGCAGCGTTCCTTTACCGGGCACATCTGCCAGTTTCCTGGCGGCCGGAGCAAAAGAATATTCTCCGCAGGCCGGTCTCGTGGATTGGGGAGCCTCTGTCCTGCTGCGGGCTGATGTCGGCTCTTCTTCCCGGGTGACCCTGATCGAAGGATTTGTCAAGGCCCGGTTCAGCATATTCCAGTTCCGCGCCGGCCGCATCCGGGAATTTACCGGGCTGGTCGACTCGACGCTGTCTTCGGGCGCCTTCGCCATTTCGGGCAACGCGCTGGGCATACCCAAGGTGCAGCTTTCGATACCGGAATACTGGTCCCCGCCTGTCTTTGGGAACCTGTTTGCCTTCAAAGGGAATTTCGATTATGGCTGGCTGGGAGAAGACAGCATCCAGTACACCCGGTATACAGAGAGATCAAAGCTCTATTATCACCAGCTGTCCTTCTGGGGCCGCCTGGGAAAACCCGGTTGGCGGCTTCAGCTGTATGGCGGCTTTACCCACCAGGTCCAGTGGGGCGATGAACGGAGCATCTACGGTCCTAAGTTCCTGCTGACGCCTTTCAAAACATTCCAGTATGCCGTTATGGGCAAGACGTATTTAGGCTCGAAGATCGGCAATCACATCGGCTCCATCGACCTGGCGATGAGCTATGACCTGGGGAATGTTACCGTCAGCCTTTATCGCCAGAACTTTTATGATGAAGGCGCGCTGGCCAAACTGGCCAATATCGCGGACGGGCTGAACGGGATCAGCCTGACCAACAAAGAATACCGGATAGCAGAGGCAGTGCCCGATTATTATCCCGTTCTGGGTGACCTCAATCCTCCCTTCCAATGGCATAAGGTTGTTTTTGAGCTGTTTTACAGCAAGAACCAGGCGGGATATCCCTGGTCCAAACCAACCAACTCAGGGGACGAGAACTACTATAACAATTTTGAATACTACCAGGGCTGGTCGTATAAAGG
>DATJJA010000066.1:0-9483 GCA_035492595.1 Puia sp. | reverse complement strand
ATAGGTGTGGATAAGTATGTGGACAAGCGCACAAATGCTGAATTTTAACCTTTCGGGTTTTACTGGACAGATCGTAAAATAACTATGTTTTCTAACGTATAAATTCCTCTTTATAATCGAAAAAAAACCACTTATCTTCGCGAGGAGGTATGTGGGAAGGTATATTCCGAGATGAAGTTGTTGCGTAGATTTACTATAGTAAGTGTTGCAATTTTTGCTTCATTTTGTGAGAATGTTCGGCAGCTATCCAACTGCCAGTTGTATAAACACTAAAATCGTATGAAAAGACCAGAGCTTAACCAGGCGATCAAGGTTGCTATTGCAGATGACCACGCACTTTTTCGGGCTGGCGTTAAAACAGCATTAGCCGTAAAGAAGGATGTCGAACTGATAGCGGAGGCTGATAACGGCATGCAACTATTGAATCTGCTCAAGCACGTTGAGCCGGACGTTATTCTACTGGACATACAGATGCCGATAATGGATGGGATCCAGACCCTTCCCGAGATCCGCAAGGTTCATCCCCACGTAAAGGTTATCATACTCTCGATGCACAACGACCACTCCATGATATCGAAATTGATGGAGATCGGGGCCAATTCTTATCTGACCAAAAATTCCGATTCGGAGACCATTTACCAGGCGATCAAAACCTGTTACGAGCAGGAATTTTTCTTTAACGAGCTGACTAATAAAGCCTTGCTGACAGGTTTGCGGACAAAGAGGCCTGAGATAGGGACTCCGCAGGACGTCAATCTCACCGAAAAGGAGCTGACTGTCCTCAAGCTGATGTGTGAGGAGAAGACTACCAAGGAAATAGCCGATATCGTCGATATCAGCCCCCGCACTGTAGAGGCGATAAGGGATAAATTAAAGACGAAGACCGGCGCAAAATCAATGGCCGGTCTGGTCATGTACGCGGTGAAAAATGGGATCATCGAGCAGCAGTAACTACAATGGCGTTTTGTATCCATCCGACCGTCCGTTGCTGACGGCCGACAATCGTGGTTTTCGTTATGGCGACGGGCTTTTCGAGACCCTGTTTGTACGGAAAGAGGGGATCAGGCTTTCTGCCTACCATTTCGACCGCCTTGTGGGCGGGATGCGGCTTCTGGATATGGACGTCCCCCCTGGTTTTGAGGAAAAGCTTTCGGGCGAGGTGCTTGCGCTTTGCGAGGTCAACGGCTCTTTTGTCGCCGGAGCTGCGGGAGGCGTTGGGGCGGCGAGGGTGCGACTGGCGGTTTTCCGGGGAGAGAGCTCTTTTACCGGGCCGGTCGACCGGCAGCCTAATTATATCATCCAGTCCTGGCCCCTGGCCATCCGGGATAATCCGGACGAAAAAGGCCTTTCCCTTGGCCTGTTCCCGGACGGCCGGAAGGCCTGCGATGTTCTGGCCAATCTGAAATCGGGTAATTATCTCCTTTACATACTGGCGGCGCAATACGCCCGGAAACAAGGGCTCGACGACTGTCTGGTCCTGAACAGCCGGGAGCGTCTGGCCGATGCAACGATCGCCAATCTGTTCTATATCCGTGATTCCGTCTTTTATACGCCTCCCTTGTCGGAAGGAGTGGTGGATGGGGTTATGAGGCGTCATTTACTGGAGGCTCTGCCGGGGGCGGGCTATGCTGTGGTCGAGCAGCCGGTGACTGTTCCGGACCTGATGGATGCCGATGAAGTTTTCCTGACCAATGCGGTCCGTGGAATCGTCTGGGTTGGTTCTTTTGAGGGCAAGCAGTTTAGTCGCCGGTTGTCTGCGGTTGTTGATGAGCAGCTGGTAAAAACGTTATAAACAATAAACAGAAACTTTACGGGCATAGCGGTTGCTGTTACTTTACTTCGTGAAGAAGAAACTGGCTATCTTTTGGTTTCGCCGCGACCTGCGGCTGGACGACAATGCGGGGCTCTATCACGCGCTCCGTGGAGATAACCCCGTGTTACCGTTGTTTATTTTCGACAGGAATATCCTGGACCCGCTGGAGAACAGGGCCGACCGGAGGGTGGAGTTCATCTATGCCGCGCTGTCGGAGATGCACCGGCAGTTGAAAGAGCAGGGGGCTTCGCTCGAGGTCCATTATGGGTTTCCGGCCGCGGTGTTCCGGCATCTGATCACCGAATATCATATTACAGGGGTTTATACGAATACAGACTATGAGCCTTATGCGACTGAGCGGGATGGGGCCGTGCAGCAATTGCTGAAGGAGGAGGGCATTCCGTTCCGAAGCTATAAGGATCAGGTCATTTTCGAAAAAGGGGAAGTGCTGAAGGATGACGGCAAGCCGTACACGGTGTTTACGCCTTATAGCCGGAAATGGAAAGCGATGCTGAATGATTTTTACCTGGCTTCGTATCCGGTGAAGAAATACCGGGGTAATTTCCTGCAGCAGCGTCACAAGGCCATGCCTGCGCTGGGTTCCATGGGGTTTAAGAAGACGGGAGAGTCTTTTCCATCCGCCGTGGTCAGGCAGGAGTTGCTCAGGAACTATGAAAAACGGCGGGATTTTCCGGGTGTGAAGGGAACCAGCGGGATGGGGGTTCATCTGCGGATGGGTACGGTGAGCATCCGTATGATGGCGCGGAAGGCCATGGAGCTTAGCGATACGTATCTGGGCGAGTTGATCTGGCGGGAATTTTATCAGATGATCCTATGGCATTTTCCGGCCATGGGACAGGGCAGGTCGTTCAGGCCGGCATATGATCATATCCGGTGGCGCAATAACGAGCAGGAGTTTGGGAGATGGTGTTCGGGGCAGACCGGGTATCCCCTCGTCGATGCGGGTATGCGGGAGCTGAATGCCACGGGATTCATGCATAACCGCGTCCGGATGGTCACGGCGTCATTTCTTGCTAAGCATTTGCTGATCGACTGGCGCTGGGGAGAGGCGTATTTCGCCGAAAAGCTGCTGGATTTCGAGCTCGCTTCCAACAATGGCAACTGGCAGTGGGCGGCTGGGTGTGGCTGTGATGCGGCGCCATATTTCCGGGTTTTCAATCCTTCGCTGCAGGCGAAGCGGTTTGATCCTGATCGCAGCTATATCCGGCGTTGGGTGCCCGAATGGGAGGGGCTCAGCTATCCCGCGCCGATGGTCGATCACGAGGAGGCAAGGAAGAGGGCGCTTGCTGTCTATTCAAAGGCAGTGAAGGAGAGATAGGCAGTCAGCTGACGATCTCAGGGGTGGTTTGGGCCGGCTCCTGTGAGTGTATCCGGCTATAGGTCGCCAGAAGAGTTTGGATGGCTTTTTTGCCGTCCTCGCCCAGGGCAAGGGAATAGTTGTTGACGTAGAGGTCGATGTGTTGGCGCATCACGCGTTCGTCCATTTCCTGAGCGTGTTCCTTCACATAGTCCGACAGGTCGGGATAGTGTGCGAATGCGTATTCCAGGCTCCGGCGGATGAGCGTATTTACTTTTTTTGACAGGGCGGGGTCCTGATCTTTGCGGAAGACGATACCGCCAAGAGGGATGGGGGCGCCGGTCTCTTTTTCCCAGAATTCTCCCAGGTCCATCAATTTGGTCAGTCCTTTTTGCTGGTAGGTGAAGCGATTTTCGTGAATGATCACGCCGCAGTCTACCCGACCGGAGAGGACTGCGTCTTCGATATCGGAGAATACCATGAACTCTTTCCTGCCAGCCTCCGGGAAGGCGAGGGAGAACAGGAGGTGTGCTGTAGTCTGCTGTCCGGGGATGGCGATGGTGCAGTTGCCGACGGACTGGAGGGGTTTGGCTTCCCTGGATATCAGCAGGGGGCCGACGCCTTTTCCGAGTGCGCCGCCTGCCTCCAGCAGCCGGTAATGGTCCAGGACCAGCGGCAGGACGCCGTAGCTGATCTTGGAAATGTCCAGTTTACCCTGCATGGCCCACTGGTTGAGGGTTTGTACGTCTTCCAGAAAGACGTCGAATTCGAGTCCTTCCGTGTCGATCTTTTTGTTGACAAGGGCATCGAAGATAAAGGTATCATTAGGGCAGGGACTGAATCCAAGGGTAAATCGCATGGTTACTTTTTTTACGGTTTGAAGATCGTATCGGCGGTCGTATTCAATTTTTCCAGAAAGCCGGTCAGGCTGGTATTCAAATTGGCGATGGCCGACCGGATATCCCATTTTGTCTTGTCTCTTACGCCGATGTCGTTGGAAATGGCCCTCAGCTGGATGAAGGGTATATTTTCCTGCAGGCATACGAAGTGCAGTGCGCCGCCTTCCATGCTTTCAACAACGGCGTCGGTATTTTGTTGATACCATTTTATACGGGCCGGGTCGGTGGTGATTTCGTTGACGGTGATGGCCGGGACGGGGTCGAGGGATGTCAGGTCCAGCAGCTGCTGCCAGGGGTTGACCAGTTGTCCGCCGGTAAAGGGCGGGGAATCAGGCGCGGTTAGCCGCAGGTCGAAGACGGTCCTGAATGTCTGGTCTTCCCATACTCCCATGTCCGCCAGGGTCTCTTTCCGGACCGCTACAACTTCTCCGGGCTTTCTGCCCGTGAAGCAGCCGGCGATGCCTGCCTGAATGATCAAATGGGGGCGTTCTCTGCCAATCTGTCGCATAAGTGACCAGGTGGTGGGAAGGCTGCCGACGCCGGTGACGAGTGGGGTGATGGTCAGGTAGCTGGTTTGGGGCAGTCCGGATGCCAGATAGTCGATGGTTGGCTGCACTTCGAATGGCGTGGCGGCCGTAAGGAGAATATGCATATTGCAAATATCCGGAATCATTTAACTTTGCGGGAATTTTAACTGGACGAACGATGGTGTATCTGACACGCCTGGAACATTTCAATGCGGCTCATAAACTCTATAATCCAGGCTGGAGTAGAGAAAAGAACGAAGAAGTCTTTGGCAAATGTGCCAATGAGAACTGGCATGGGCATAATTATGATCTTTATGTGACCATCAAGGGCGAGCCGGACCCGGATACAGGCTTCCTGTTTGACGTGAAAAAGCTGAGTCAGATCATAAAGGATCAGGTGATCGAAAAGGTGGACCACCGGAACCTGAATCTCGAAGTTGATTTTCTCAGTGGGAAGATGTGTTCGACGGAGAATCTGGCTATCGGTATCTGGCAGCAGCTGGTTCCTCATTTACCGTCGGAGATCACGCTGCATTGTATCAAGCTTTACGAGACTCCGAGGATTTACGTTGAATATTTTGGTTGAATAAATAAATAACCATGAGCGTGCGTGAAAAAAAAGTAGCGGTTTTTCGGAAGGAGCATTTTAATGCGGCGCATCGCATTTTCAATCCTGCGTGGGATGACAGGAAGAATGAGGAGGTCTTTGGCAAATGCAGCAACCCGAATTATCACGGTCACAACTATGAGCTGATCGTGAAGGTGACGGGTGTGCCCGACGCCGATACCGGCTATGTAATGGACATGAAGGTGTTGTCGCGTATTACTGCGGAGGAAGTGCTGGAGAAGTTCGATCACAAGAATCTAAACCTGGATACCGTATTTTTTAAGGATCTCAATCCCACCGCAGAGCATATTGCGATGGTCATATATGAGCTGCTTCGGGCGCGTATCGATCCTAAACTGGAATTACAGGTGAGACTATATGAAACCGAAAGGAATTTTGTTGAATACCCTGCGGATTAAACTGTAAACGATGGCTTATACGAAAATTGACCAGTACGATGATGCGGTCACCCACGCTCTAACAAAAAACTATCAGCAGTCTCTGGACCTTCTTGGGGAGGATCCGGCCCGTGAAGGTCTGTTAAAGACCCCTGAGCGGGTGGCGAAGGCGATGCAATTCCTGACACAGGGTTATTCGCAGGATGCTCATGCCATTTTGAACTCGGCCAAGTTCCATGAAGACGTGAGCGAGATGATCCTTGTGAAGGATATCGAACTGTACAGCCTTTGCGAGCATCATATGCTGCCTTTTTTTGGCAAGGCGCATGTTGCCTATATTCCGAATGGCTGGATCACGGGGCTGAGTAAGATAGCCAGGGTTGTGGATGTGTACGCCAGGCGTCTGCAGGTACAGGAAAGAATGACGACGCAGATACTGCATGCGATAAAGGAAACACTTAACCCTCTGGGAGTAGCCGTCGTTATCGAAGCCTCTCATCTGTGTATGATGATGCGGGGAGTGCAGAAGCAGAATTCTGTCACGACAACTTCCGCCTTTTGGGGGGAATTTGAGAAGAATGAAACAAGGAGTGAGTTTACCAAGCTGATATCCTCCAATCTTCATTAATATTCTTTTTTTTGAATCGGGTCTTTGTGGCATATTTGCCCCCGGGGATGGGTAATTTTTGTGGTCATGCGTCCCCGGCACAACTAAACACCTAGGAATATGAAGCATGCGTATGTCTTCCCGGGACAGGGATCTCAGTTCGCCGGCATGGGAAAGAATCTTTACGAGAATAGCGCCTTTGCAAAGAAATTATTCGAGCAGGCCAATGAGATAATTGGGTTTCGTATTTCGGATATCATGTTCAATGGTACGGAGGAAGAGCTTCGTCAGACGAAGGTGACCCAGCCGGCTATTTTTCTTCATTCGGTGATAGTCTATAAGGGCATCGAAAACAACAAGCCCGATATGGTCGCGGGGCATTCGCTGGGGGAGTTCTCTGCGCTTGTCGCCAACGGCGTCCTGAGCTTTGAGGATGGGCTTCAGTTGGTGGCTGCACGGGCGATGGCTATGCAGCGCGCCTGTGATAAGCAGCCTTCTTCCATGGCTGCGGTGCTTGGTCTGGAGGACGGCAAAGTAGAGGAGATCTGTGCGGCGGTGCAGGAGGAGACGAAGGAAGTTGTGGTACCCGCCAATTACAATTGTCCGGGACAACTGGTGATCAGCGGTAGTGTCCGCGGGGTCGAAGTTGCCTGCGAGCGGATGAAGGCGGCCGGCGCGAAGCGTGCGCTCGTGCTGCCCGTAGGCGGCGCCTTTCACTCGCCGCTGATGGCGTCTGCTCAGGATGAGCTGAAAAGCGCGATAGAAAAGACTACATTCTATAATCCCATATGTCCGGTTTACCAGAACGTTGCAGCAAAGGCGGTGGTAGCCAAAGACGAGATCAAGAAGAATCTTATCGATCAGCTGACAGGCGCTGTAAGGTGGACGCAGTCTGTGCAGTCCATGATCGCCGACGGGGCTTCTCATTTTTCGGAGATCGGGCCCGGTAAGGTGTTGCAGGGATTGATCCAGAAGATCGACAAGACGACGCAGGTCGACGGGGTCAGCTAAGATACTGTCAGGGCACAGTTGACCCAGCCGGCGTCAAAGCTGGCGTTGTATTTCCTGTAAAATTTGATGGCGGGTTCATTCCAGTCGAGTACCTGCCATACCATGCCGTGGAATTCCCTTTCTTTTACTTCTTCAAGGAGACGGTCAAAGAGCAGTTGGCCCAGGCCTTTGCCGCGCATTTTTTCGGTAACGATGAGGTCTTCCAGATAGAGGCGCTGGCCTTTCCAGGTGCTATAGCGGATATAGTATAGGGCGAAGCCTTCGACGATGCCGTCGACTGTGACGACGAAGGCCCACCAGACGGGGTTGGGGCCGAAGCCGCTATCCGTGAAGTGTTCGGGGGTTACCGTGACCTCTTCGGGCGCTTTTTCGAAGAGCGCCAGTTCGTGCACCAATTCCAACAGGCGGGGGCAGTCTTCCCGGACTGCTCTGCGGATCGATATATTGTTGTTCATATTATTTTTCCAGGGTTCTCAATATCCCCATTTGACCCAGGTTGCGCCCCAGGTGAAGCCGCCGCCGAAGGCCGAGAGTACGATGTTGTCTCCTTTTTTTAGTTTGTCTTTCCAGTCCCAGAGGCAGAGGGGGATGGTACCGGCGGTCGTGTTGCCATAGCGCTGGATATTGATCATGACCTTTTCTTCCGCGAGTCCCATGCGGTGGGCGGTGGCGTCGATGATCCGTTTGTTGGCCTGGTGGGGAACCAGCCAGCTGATATCGTCGGCTGAAAGGTGGTTGCGTTCCATCAGTTCGGCGCTGACGTCCGCCATTCCTTTGACGGCAAATTTGAAAACGGCCTGACCTTCCTGGTAGATATAGTGTTCTTTGGCCGCGACCGTCTCAATGCTGGAAGGGCGGAGTGAGCCGCCGGCTTTCATATGGAGGTGGGTCCGTCCGCTGCCGTCGCTTTTCAGAATGCTGTCGAGCACGCCGTATCCGTCGTAGTTGGGTTCGAGCAGGACTCCACCGGCGCCGTCGCCAAAGATAATACAGGTCGTGCGGTCGCTATAGTCAACGATGCTGCTCATCTTGTCGCCGCCGATGACGACCACTTTTTTGAACCGGCCGCTCTCGATGTACATGGCTCCCGAAGTGAGGGCGTATAAAAAGCCGGAGCAGGCGGCGCTCATGTCAAATCCCCAGGCGTTCTTTGCCCCTATCTTGTCGCAGACAATGTTGGCCGTTGAGGGGAAGAGCATGTCTGGGGTTACGGTGGCAACGATCACACAATCAATCTCTTCAGGGCTGATTCCCCTTTGGCGGCAGATCTCCTGGACGACCGGTACACAGAGGTCGGAGGTTGCTTTTCCTTCACCTTTCAAAATTCTTCTTTCTTCTATTCCTGTTCTGGTCCGGATCCACTCGTCATTTGTATCAACAATCTTTTCAAGGTCGGCATTGGTAAGACGGTCTTCGGGTACATATCCTCCGATCGCAGTAATAGCGGCGGTCATTTTATTACTCATCATTAAATTCCAGGTTTATAAAAAGATTTGTGCAAAGGTGCTGAAAAATTTTGAAAAGCCTATTTTCGCAGCCATGATCGCCTTTTTGCGTGGTACATTTGCCTACAAGAGTCCGGCCCTTGTCCATATGGAAGTGGGGGGGGTTGGCTATGAGCTGCAGATCAGTCTCAATACCTATGCTCATATCGAGAGTCTGGACAAGGGATTGCTGCTCACCCATCTGCATATTCGTGAAGATGCCCATATCCTGTATGGTTTTTTTGAGAAGGCGGAAAAGGACCTGTTCGTCCAGCTGATCAGCGTGTCCGGGGTTGGTGCGTCGACGGCCCGGATGATGCTTTCCGCGATGAAGCCGGAGGAGATCAACCGCGCCATCCTACAGGGCAATGCGCGGCAGCTGGAAAGTATCAAAGGGATCGGCAAGAAATCGGCCGAGCGGATCATCCTTGAACTTAGGGACAAACTGGGTAAGGGCAAAGAAGATACTACAAATATTTCATCACTGACAAACAATACGTTGGAACAGGACGCGTTAAATGCCCTGATCACGCTTGGCATCGCCAGACCCGCCGCCGAAAATGCTATCAAAAAAGTGAGTCGTGAGGGGGTTGATAAAGTCGAAGATCTTATTAAGAAAGCCTTAAAACTCCTGTAGCCTATTGGACGAGCTTTATCTAACTAATTCATTGAGGAAGTTTGACCCGTTATTTGTTTCAGTTATCCCTGGCAACGTTATTGTTGACCGCGGCATCGGTTGTTTTTGCAACAACTGCATGTGCGCAGGTTGACACGACAAGACATAGGACAGATACGGTAGGACTCTCTCCGGATATGTAT
>DATJJA010000065.1:0-19966 GCA_035492595.1 Puia sp. | reverse complement strand
GGCGCGTTATGAAGGAAAGAAGGTGTATGCCTTTACCCGGGATGGCGATCGGGAGGGGCAGGCCTTTGCGCTTCGGATGGGGGCGGACTGGGCGGGTGATTCCTCGGCCTTGCCGCCCGTGAAGCTGGATGCCGCCATCTTATTCGCCCCGGTAGGCGACCTGGTCCCGCTGGCGCTGAAAGCCACGGGAAAGGCGGGTGTAGTGGTCTGCGGGGGCATCCATATGAGCGATATACCCTCTTTTCCATATAGCCTTTTGTGGGAGGAAAGGGTGTTGCGCTCGGTGGCGAATTTGACGCGTATGGATGGGCGTGAGTTCCTGGCGCTCGCGCCAAAGGTGCCGGTTCGAACGGAGACGGCGGCGTTTCCGCTGGAGCAGGCGAACGAGGCGCTGAGCGCGCTGCGGTCTGGTTCGGTCAAGGGCGCGGCGGCGCTGGTGATGAGCGCGACAGGATAAACTGTTCAATAGATGCAGGCGGGAACGGGCCGCCGGTGAAGCCGGGCTTCGGGGGTGATGATCCAACGGCAAAGAAATTGCAAATCGTGAACCGCCTGCTCAACGACTTCCTTACTGGCGCCGGCATCTTGCAGCCGAACGCGTACGTTGTCTTGCATGTCCTCGATTGTCAGCTCCGGGTGGGTAAAGGCGCCATCCTTGTAGCAGTAGATACAATAGTAAGTGCTGCGCTGACCGTTTTTTTCGGTGCCAAGCAGGTTGTCATGGTCTAGCGGCATACCGCAGCTTTGGCAGTGAGTATAACATTCCATAAAATGTGATTTTCATTGCCGGAAGGTAGAAAGGTTGGCGGCCGCGGGGTATGACAGAGATCAGGCGAGGGGATGATTTGGGGTGTTCAGGGACTCTCACGAAACACCGAAATCGACCTACCCATCCCAGCTTAATATAAGGAATCGGACGGAGCCCGAAAAGGGGTCGATGGCTTCTACTTCCGCAGGGCATTAAGCGCGGCCAGGGCGCCTTCGGTTCCCTTAAAAAATGCCTGGTAGAATTGTTCCGTTCGGCCGATCCTTATTTCGAGGGTGTTGCTCTTCAATCCTTCCAATAACGCCTGGGCTACCTCTTCGGGGGGTATACCGGTTCCTTTAGCGATAGGCCGGGAAAATTCCGTATTTACCAATGGCGGTATCACTTCAAAGATTTTGACTTTTGAACCGGCTCCTTCGAGGGTGTAACGGAGGACCTGGGTGTATGCCCGCAAGGCAGATTTACTGGCCGAATGGGTGGGCATATGGACCGACGGTGTCAGGCCGATGATGGCGTTCATGTTGACGATCGCGGATTCAGGCTGGCGCTCGAGTATGGGAAGAAACCTTTCCGTTAAGCTGATGACCGATAGGTAGTTGGTTTCTATCTCGTTTTTTGCTTTTTCATAGGCTCCGGCGGCGCCAAGGCTGTAAATATTGGTCGTGGCGGCGTTATTAATCAAGACGTCGAGACCCTTGTAACTAAGCGTGACAAAGGCAACGAGGTTGTCGAGGTCCTGTTCCCTGGTGATGTCCGCGGCGACATAGTCGACGTTGTCTAATTGGGCTGCGGCCTCTTTAAGTCGTTGTTCGTGCCTGCCGGTGATGATCACGCGGTTGCCTTTTTTGCTGAATAGTCTGGCGATTTCGAAGCCGATGCCGGAGCCGCCTCCGGTTACGAGGATAGTCTTGTCTGTGATGTTCATATTGTATTTTTTATGTTTGTGATGGTGATTAATGATCGGACATAACTGTACCTGTTGACAATGTCTTTTTTGTTTTTACGAAAATGAGCAGGGGCATGGCAAATATGAATAGCGAGCCTAATAAGTAGTAGGCATCGAGATAGCTCAGGATGGAAGTTTGTTGTACCACTTGTGCGTTGAGCATGCCGATGGCCTGGTTGTGCGCCGTGAACGACGTAGACCCTTTAGACTGGAAGTAGGTGGTCATGTTGTTCAGGCGCTCGATAACCTGGGGATCGCCGGCGGCAATATGGGTAATCAGGTCGGTTCGATGCACGGCTGCACGGCGTGTGACGTAGGTGTCGAATATCGATATACCGAACGAGCCGCCCAATTGTCGCATCATGTTATTGAGTGCCGCCCCCTGAGGTATGTCTTTCTGTTCAAGGGTCGAGACGGCAAGGGTGGTGAGCGGGACGGTTAACAGCGCCATACCGATGGAACGAAAGATCATGGTAAAGGCGAAGTAGCCGTTGGACACGTCCGTGGTCATGTGCGCCAGCCGCCAATTAAAATAAATGAAGGAGATAAAGCCTATTGCGACGATAAAGACAGTCTTGACGCCTTTTTGCATGATCTTCCCGGTGATCACCAGTACCGGGACGGCCAGTATGGCGGCCGGAAAAAGCATCAATCCTGTCTGTAACGGAGTGAAACCCATCAATCGTTGGGCAATAATAGGCACGAGGAAAATCGAGGTATACAGACCGACGCCGGTGATAAAGGTTAACAGGGCGGCGATACTGAGCGTTTTGCTTTGAAAAACCTTTAGGTTGACGACGGGGTGTGGGGTCTTCAATTCCCACATAACAAATGCCAGGAGGCTGAGAACTGAGATGATAGTAAACCAGGTGATGTAGGCCGTGGAAAACCAGTCTTCGGTTTCACCGCGCTCCAGGACGGTCTGTAGTGTGCCGATGCCGATGGCAAGTAACGAAATGCCCGCCCAGTCGATCCTCGTTACAACCGGTTTGTTTACTGGTTCGGTTAGCAGGATCGCACAGGAAATAATAGCCAGGATACCAACGGGGACGTTGACATAGAATATCCATGGCCAGTTGAGATATTCCACGATCCAGCCGCCTAATGTTGGCCCAACAGTGGGACCCAGGAACACACCGATGCCGAAGATGGCTCCCGCGGTGGCCTGTTTCTCTTTGGGGAACTGCTCGAATATGACGGCCTGCGAGACGGAGAGTAAGGCGCCTCCACCCAAGCCCTGGACGAAACGGAAAAATACCAGCTCCCATATGTCGGTGGACAATCCGCACATGACGGAGCAGACGGTAAAAAGCACGATGGAGCCGATGTAGTAGTTCCGCCTGCCGAGTTTGGCCGCTAAAAAGCTGGTCATCGGAATGATGATGACATTGGCTATAGAGTAGGAGGTGACGATCCATGACGTATCCTCGATGGTGGCGCCGAGGTTACCTCCCATATAGGAGAGCGCGACGTTTACAATGGTGGCGTCGATCAATTCCATAATGGCCGCCAGTAAGACGGTCATGATCAGTAGATTTTTCTTAAGCGGGCTCATTTTTTTATTTTATACCGTTTGGTATGGGTAGGGGCGTGCACTCGCCCTCTCATCGCCAGACACGATGGGCATCAAAGCCGAATGCGTTCTTTACAGCATCCGGGCTAATTCGGAAATCCGCGTAGAGATGCCCATTTCATTATCATACCAGGAGACGACTTTCACCATGTTGCCGATAGACCGGGTCAGGGTGCCATCGACGATGGAGGAGTGGGTATTGCCGATGATGTCGGAGGATACCCATTGTTCTTCGGTATATTCCAAAATGCCTTTGAGCGACGTGCCGGCATATTGCTTGAGCACGTCGTTTAATTGCTTCGCAGATACCGGTTTGGATAGGTTGACGGATAGGTCGCTGATGGAGCCGTCGATGACGGGCACCCGGTAGGAAAAGCCATCCATTTTACCTTTGAGGGCGGGCAATACATCACTGATGGCTTTGGCGGCACCCGTGGTGGTGGGTATAATGGAGCAGGTAGCCGCCCTTGCACGTCTGATGTCGCGGTGTGGCCCATCTTGCAAGTTTTGATCGGAGGTAAAGGCATGCACTGTGACCATAAAACCGTTTTCGATGCCGAACTCCCGGTGCAGAATGTATAAAATCGGGGCGATGCTTCCGGTTGTGCAGGATGCGGTCGAGTATATTTGATCGTCCCCTATGGTCTCGTCGTTGATGCCGCGTACGATGGTTTTAACACCGCCCGCGGCTGGCGCTGTGATCAGCACTTTTTTCGCCCCGGCGATGAGGTGGGCCTCGGCCTTTTCTTTAGTCACGAATTTTCCGGTGGATTCGACTACCAGGTCAATATTGAAGTCTTTCCAGGGAAGGTTCGCCGGGTCCTTGACGCTGAGCATCAGGATACCTTTGCCGTTGACCTGGATGACATCCCCATCCGTCGATATTTCACCGGGAAACTTCCCATGCACGGTGTCATATTTGAGTAGATGGGCGAGTGTCTTCGTGTCGGTCAGGTCATTGACGGCGACAATCTCTACATCTGCCTTATCCTGAAACGCACGGAGGGTCATCCGGCCTATACGGCCGAAACCATTAATTGCAATTCTCATATATGTTGATTTTTGCTGGCGGCGGGCGCCTCTATTATATGATGGGTGTTGAAGCCTTTAGGTGGGCAGTTCTTCAAATATTTCGGGGAGTGAGGTCCGGAAGGCGCGCCGATAGTCCGAAGGCGTTGTCTTCAGGTTTCGCAAAAACGTTCTTCGCATGGAAACCATACCCCCGAGACCACAGCGCTCCGCAATATCATCGATGATGAAATCCGTATCCTCGAGATATTTCCGGGCGGCTTCAACCCTGAACTTCTCGAGAAATTTGGCCGGAGGTAGACCTGTTTGTTTATGAAAGACGCGGGCGAAGTTCCTCGGGCTCATTCGCACCTGTTCGGCCATTCGCTCTACATCCAGTGCCTCGGATAAGTGATTATTGATCCAAGGGCGGAGTTTCTCTGCAAGATCTGAATTGTCGAAAACGGGCAGCAGGTTCCCGAATTGCACCTGGAAACCAGGGCGGCTTAGGTGTACCACCAATCGACGAGCAACGGCTAAGGCTACTTCTTTGCCGTGGTCTTGTTCCACGAGGGCAAGTGCCAGATCAATGCCGGAACTTACGCCCCCGGAGGTATAGATCGATCCATCCTGCGTGTGGAAGGCATTAATATCTACCTTGACCGAGGGATAGGTATTTTCAAAGTGCTGACAAAGCTGCCAATGGACCGTAGCTCGCCTGCCATTCAGAAGACCGGCTTTGGCCAGAGGAAATGCACCCCCGCATACGGAGCCTATTCGTCTTGTGCTCTGTTCCTCCAGTTTGCCGAGCCATTTGTAGAAGGCATCATACTCTGGATCGTTGGCGTCCTTCAGGTCGCCGCCGGAGATCAATACGGTATCGAAAGGGCCTTTTAGCTGAAGGGCAGATTGTTGGCAAGTAAGTTCCAGTCCGGCCCTTCGGATCGTTTTAGTGGCCGCGGTTGGAGAGGCAATGGTAAGGTCGTATCCACGGGACGATCCGTTCTCTTTCAGTACCTGGTCGGCGCTGTTGAAGACGTCATAAGGGCCTGCCACATGGAGCATGAAATTGGACGGCATCATTACAATGACCACCCTTTTCCTGAGCTGATCCCGGTCTCGCGCGGTTTTATCCCTTTTCATACCGCTAAATTACATTGTGGGAGTTTTGTCTCAAAGGACATAAAGTAAACATATTCTGCCAATCATTGGCTTTGGGGAAGCCGGTTTAAAGCAGTCGCTTAGACTTACGTGCTACACGGTTACAGTCTTGGTAGACGGAGCGCCAGGGGATACGGCTTTGTTGGAGCTGCGCTCAACAAGGGAAATGGTTGGATTCGAAAGCCGGTTTGGACCGGGAGCCGTGCTCCAAAACGGGACGGCCTGACCTATTATGACGCCATGTTCGGGGCTTATCAATTCGGAGAATTCCGGTTCTTGGAAACTTCGAACCCATGAATGTATCCACTTTCCTAAGCATAAATTAGGTGGCCACGCCCAATTAGTACGGAGGATCGCCACGATGTATCGAATTCTTTGGGTAAAAGAAATAGAAGGCAAGAATTGCCAACCCCATCACTATAAGATAACTTAGTGTTTCGATTGCATCCAGCCGGCTTTCATATCCCGATGTAACTACCGTCTGCCAGATCCCAGGCTCATTTTTTAAACCCAATGACCATTGACCGAAATTCCAGCCGGCATGAAGCCCGATTGGAAGGGCAACTCCTTTTGTCTTGAGTGCCACTATACCAAATAGCAGGGAGCCAACCCCGGCACCCAAGAACGCATGTGTCCAACTCACGCCGCCGACGATATGTTCGACTGCGAAGAGCAATGCCACAATCAGTTGGGCCGGCCACGGGCCAATGGCATAATTGAGACTGCGCAGCGGATAACCGTGAAAAGCGAATTCTTCCCGACATGATAAAGCGAAATAGAGCAGCAAAATAGACACAACAGAGGCTATATCCACCCCTTGCACGTGTACTAATGTCAAATTTCCGCTCATCAAGACCAGGGCACAATGCGTGCCCGCCAAAAGTAGTCCGAATATGAAGCCTGTTAGCACACGTTGAGTAGTGTGTCTTCCGGCTAATGCACCGACTTCCCGTAGAGTGAGGCCCTCAAATTTTACAAATATTGCAGTAAGCAGAAATGCTCCCAAGCTGGCGACGCTTGCGGCCACCACCTCAGACCAGCGCCCTGAATATCCCTTTACTAACCGGCTGGAAATCGCTAGGACAATTGCGCAGCAAAGACAAAAAATCACTGCACGAATCAATGAGAATGCCCATTTGGCTTTTGAAGAATGCTTTGGCATAAGCTATTAAATGCGGCGCTGAGGTGTAGAGCAACGCATCTGTATGTGAAGGTATACAATATTTGCCGCTGAATAGTGGCGCTCGATTATGGTATATTTGCCGCCTTGTCTGATATGCCTGGTCGCTTCGTCGGAAATATTCGCGATGCGCCCGCCCATCAATTGAGTTGGGCTGAGTTCAAGGTCGAATTTTCAATGAACCATTCCCTGATCCTGACCGCGGCCGTGCTTCATGCTTTATGGAATTTGCTGGCAAAAAGAGCGAAAGGCAAAGCCCCGTTCATCTGGTTGATGTATGTCGCCAGTATCCAATGTTTTTAGTACTGCTTTGCTGAAATGAGGTCCTGGCTATTGGTATCCTCTGTTTTATGCCATGCCACCAGTGACACGTATTATTTCACCGGTCATGAACCGGGACTGCTCAGAGGCAAGGAATACAGCTACATCGGCAATATCATCGGGCTGACCGATGCGCCCGAGTAACGTCGAGTTCAGAATATGTTGTTCGATAGGTGTGCCTATCAGACCATTTTCGCGATTTCCTTCTGTGTCTACCATGCCGGGATTGATCGAATTGACGCGTATTTTTCTACCGGCTAATTCTTTGGACAAGGATTTGGTGATAATATCGATCGCGCCTTTGGCCGCGCAATAAACGGAGAATCCGGGAGGCGCAAGCTCGCCTGCTATCGAACCGATGTTTATAATGCTGCCGCCATCGGCGTTAAAATGCTTTAATGCTTCTCTGGAGGACAGGAATATCCCTAGTACGTTGGTATCAAACATGTAATGGAAATCTTGGGAGGTTACCCGCTCGAGGGGTTCAAATCTCCAAACTCCAGCGTTATTCACCAGGATGTCGATCTTACCGAATGCCTTTTCTGTTTGTTCAAATAGCGCAGTGAGCTCTGCTTCTTTGGTTACGTTGGCTTTTACCGCTGTCGCCTTACCTCCCGCGGCGACGATGTCGGCTACTACGTTATCGGCATTTGTCTTCGACGACGCGTAGTTTACGACTACGTGTGCTCCTGCGGCTGCAAGGCCCTTTGCGATGCCTGCGCCGATACCTTTTGAGGCCCCGGTGACTACCGCAACTTTATTCGCTAATTGTTTCATTTATTATGAGATTATTGTTTAAACAACTATTTATACTGGTTCATGATCATTTTGTCAAAGCGGCTATCGCTGAGCCACCTCTTCGCAAATAGGACGGCACTGGCCGAGCTTCCTTTAACGTAACGGGTTTTGGGCTTCCTCGCCTCGATCGCTCCCCTGATCAGTTCTGCAATTTCTATGGGCTCGGCATAATTTTGCGATGCGGCGTCCATTTTGGCAACTTTTTCCGCTAACAATTTGTAAACCGTTTTTGCGGAGGTATTCTTCGCGTGATCGACTGCGATGCCTGTCCATTCGGTTTTGACCCCGCCTGGCTCGATAACGATGACGTCTATCCCGAACTGTTTCACTTCCAGCCGAAGGCTGTCGCTCAGGCCCTCCACGGCAAACTTGCTGGCGTGATACCAGCCGCCAAGCGGGGTCGCCATTTTCCCCCCGATGGAAGTGATGTTCACTATTTTGCCCGAACGTTGCTTTCGCATATAGGGCAATACCAGCTGACAGAGCCTTGCCAGACCGATGACATTAACTTCCAGCTGATATCGTGCATCTTTCATAGACACGTCCTCTATCGCTCCAAAAGAGCCGAACCCGGCATTGTTGATCAGTACGTCGATAGTACCCTCGGCAGCGATGATCCGGCCGACTGCATTTACCATCGATTCATCCTGCGAAACGTCCATGGGAAGGATGCTGACGCCAACACTTTTCAAGTCTTCCATTTTCTCGATTCTTCGGGCTGCTCCATAAACTATATACCCATTTTTCGCGAGAAGCTTGACCGTCGCTTCTCCAATGCCGGAAGATGCGCCCGTTACCAGAGCTATTTTATTCATATCATTTATTTATCCGGGAGGAGTCTTGCAAACCATAAACTATCAACAAAGTTTCGGGGATGATAACCGACGAAAGACCTGACCCTTGGCCGCCTGTCGCGCCAAGAATGCGCCCTGAGAGGAAAGCGCCGATCGTTATGACCGATTTGGGGTCTTTCATGGCGGTTGGCAGCTTGCCTGATATTAATTCTC
Organism: Puia sp.; assembly: GCA_035492595.1. GTDB lineage: Bacteria > Bacteroidota > Bacteroidia > Chitinophagales > Chitinophagaceae > Puia. The sequence goes on along the minus strand of DATJJA010000065.1, from coordinate 11,206 downwards.
GCCGGCGACCCAATCGTCACTTAAATGTCCCATCCATTGGTGGTACATTTCATCGCCGCTGTGCTGCGTGAATTCAATGTTCAGCTGGTTTACTTCAAGTCCTAAAATGTCGTTGCAAATGTTTATAAGGGCCTTCGACAGCCGTTCCCTGGTATCCTTCGGTCGCCCCGAGCGTATGTCACACATCATGATGGCGGCGGGTGTCGGGTCGCCCTTGCTGCATCTCCAAACCGAGCCCTCTCCGAGCTCCCTGATGCTCACTGTCACCCTTTCCACGGCGGCCTGCATGATGCTGGCGTAAACTTCACCTATTGCTTTGGCCAGCCGCTTCTTGGTTTCCGTGGGATAGTGATGATTAACTTCTATTTGGAGGTAGGGCATAACTATGTTTTTAGCCTATGAATACTGTTTTGATGTTCAAAAATTCACGGATGCCAAATACGCCTAATTCACGGCCGTATCCAGATTGTTTGACTCCGCCAAATGGTATGCGAGGGTCAGATTTGACGGAAGCATTTACAAAACACATTCCGGCTTCAAGGCGCTTGGAAGCAATGTTTTCGCCGCGGGCAACGTCACGTGTAAATACGGCTGAGCCCAGTCCGAATTGACTGCTATTTGCAAGCTCTATCGCGTGCTCTTCGTCCACTGCCTCGATAATAGCGGCTACCGGCCCGAAAAGTTCTTCGTCGAACGCTACCATGCCCTTTTTTACACCTGTCAATACCGTTGCCGGGTAAAACGCGGTGTTATCTTTTGGTACTACGCCGCCTAATGCGAGTATTGCACCGCCAGCTATGGATTTCATAACCTGTGCGTGGAGCTCATTCCGTAGATCCACACGCGCTTGAGGACCTATATGGGTTTTTGCATCTAATGGATCTCCCACGATTTTTTCGGCTGCGAGTTTCACAAATCTTTTAGTGAATTCTTCAATGACAGATTTAACCACAATAAACCTTTTCGCTGCGATGCAGCTTTGTCCTGAATTGATATACCTGCTGTCAACACATACCCGGGCGGCGAGGTCGAGGTCTGCATCCTCCAGCACTACATAGGCATCGCTTCCGCCAAGTTCTAAAACTGTCTTTTTGATCAGTTCGCCCGCCTTTTGCGCTACTTTAGAGCCTGCGGCGTTGCTTCCTGTTAAGGTCACGGCTTTAATAAAATCGTTCTCAATGACTGCTTCAACATCCTTGCTGCTCAGCATTAATGTCTGGAAAATATTTTTTGGGAATCCGGACTCTTCAACGATTTCCTGAATGACAAGCGCGCAGCCCGGCACATTCGAAGCGTGTTTCAATACCCCGGCGTTACCAGCAGCTAATGCCGGTGCAAGGAAGCGAAACACCTGGAACAATGGGAAGTTCCATGGCATGACTGCCAGTACGATACCGATTGGGTTGTACGTATAATAGCTTTTGGTGGCATCTGTTTCAACCAAGGTGTCTTTTAAAAACGTTGCAGCATTGTCACCATAATATTCGCAGGCGAACGCACATTTTTCTACTTCGTTCAGGCCCTGGGTTACGGGCTTTCCCATTTCATTTGCCATAAGCACAGAGAGCTCATTTTTGCGTCTGCGAAGTGTCGCGGCCATTTGATGGAGTAAACGGCTGCGATCTTCAAAGCTGGTTTTTTTCCAGTGCAACCAGGCCTCTTGTGTGGCTGCTATCTTGGCTTTTGCCTGCTCAGGAGTGTCAAGGGTATAGCTGCGAATGGTTTCCCCATTTGCAGGATTAATCGATTTGATTTCCATGATTTGTTTATTAGCTTAATTCTGTAATTGTTTTTTATACTGCTGCGGACTGAGGCCGATCTCCCGTTTAAATAGGCGGGAGAAATAGGGCATATTTTCAAAACCCAAGGCGTAAGCCACTTCGGAAACGTTGCGGTCAGACCCTTTCAATAGGTTTTTAGCCTCAGAGATCAGGAAAATGTGTATCAGCTCTATCGATGTTTTACCGGTTTCCTGTTTTAAAAGGTCACTGAGGTAGCGCGTCGACATATTCAGTTTGGATGCGATATCTTTTACCGATGGCAAGCCCTGGTCCAACAGTTGTTGTCCTGAAAAATGCTGGTTTAGGATATCGTTGAAACGGCTGGCCGTTTTCCCGGATTTTTCAAACCTGCTGAGGAACTGCCTTTTGTAGAAACGTTGGGCGTATTTTAAGATCGATTCAATATGGCCAAGCATAATACTCCTGCTGTACTCATCCTGGGTATTATTATATTCAAAGTCGATTTTGTTGAATAGCTCCCAGACAATTTCTTCCTCTTTGGGAGAAAGGTGCAATGCTTCGTTGGTGTCGTAATCGAAATATCCGAATTTCTTTATCTCGTTGTGGAGAAGATGCCCCGCCAGCAGGTCTTCATGAAAATAGATCACAAAGCCGTTTTCTTCCATCTCGACGTCCCTGATCTCCACGATTTGTCTGGGGCTTGCGAAGGACAGTGAGCCGCAGTCGTGATCGTACTTTGTGCGGCCATATTTATAGACTCCTGACTTCATTTTCTTGAAGCTGATCATATAAAAATCGCTGGTGAATTCACTGGCTGCGATCGAGCAGGAGGTCCGCTTATCACACCGGATCAAACTGATCAATGGATTTGCGGGACTTGGATAGTTATTCACGCGATGTAGCTCGCTAATAGTGCTAAAGTGTTTCATTTGATGATCAGGTGTTTATGTGTTGGTCAAAGCCTCAACAAATTTTCGCCTACGAATGCTCATTTGGGAAATCAGCGCCTTTGCTGGTCTCAGCCCAAGTGTCGTAGTCGACCTTTGCTGCAATCAGTTTTGCTTGGGCTCCATTGTAGGAGGCGTTTCCCAGTAGCAACCTTAAAGGAGGGTTTTCAGAGTCAACGACTTTTATTATGGCTTTTGCCATGCGTACCGGGTCACCATCCTGCTTACCGCTTATGCCACGGAGATGATTTTTGTTGGCGCCTGCTGTAGGCTGGTAATCTGCGATAGTATTTGGCGCATCCTTGGCAGATCGGCCAGCCCAGTCCGTACGGATATTGCTTGGCGCTATGATGATGACTTTAATTCCCAGCGGACCGACCTCTTTCGATAATGCTTCAGAATAGCCATCGACGGCGAATTTGGTTGCGCTGTAGAAGCCTACCGCAGGGGCACTTAACAAACCAAGTATAGAAGAAATATTAACAATATGACCGCTGTGTTGTCTGCGCAGGATGGGGAGGACTTCTTTTGTTAATTTCGCCAGGCCGAAGAAATTGATCTCGAACATGCGACGTACCTCTTCCTCGTCACTTTCTTCGATGGAGCCAAAATAGCCGATGCCGGCATTGTTGACTAATACGTCGATACGGCCGAATTTTGCCTCGACGGCTTTTACGGAAGAAACAATTTCATCGGCGCTGGTAACATCCAGCTTTACGGCCAACGCAGTTTCAGGATGGGCGGCAATAATCTCTGCGACGTCTTCCGTTTTTCGGGCGCCTAGGGCCGCCCGGTATCCTGCAGCAAGCACTTGCCTTGCTATCTCTTTTCCGATGCCGGACGAGGTTCCGGTGATGAACCATACTTTGCTCATTGTTTTATGCTTTGGGATGATTTTATGATTCGAAGATTGCCAGGTACGGACGGGGCCTATTGGGAGGGTTTCGGTTAACAAATCTACGTAGGTAAGATAGGGACATCTTTGTTGGGCATATCAGATTTCGTTTGTTCAGAATATCATATTGAGAGCTGAGCGTCGGCTGGCTAGTAAATAGCATAATATTTTACAATATGTATATAATCGCTTGTGATCGTGTTAGCCGCTGATAAACTGTCGTTTGTAAAAGCGCTGTGCATATTTTAAGATCGATTCAATATGGCTGAGCATAATGCCTCTGGTGTATTCATCCTGGTTACTATGGCATTCCGACTCAATTTTATTGAACAACTCCCAAATAATTTGTTCTTCTTTGGCAGAAAGGCGCATGGCTTCGTAGCTATCACGATCAAAGTAGCTGAAGTTTCCAATTACCTGGCGCAAAGGGTGTCCGATCAGCAGATCTTCATGAAAATAGATCGTCAAGCCGTTTTCCTCCGTCTCGATACCCCTGATCTCCACTACCTGTCTCGGGCCTGCAAAGGATAATGCGCTGTAATTTTTATAAGTCCCTGATTTCGTTTTCTTGAGACGGATCATATAAAAATCGCTGGTAAATTCGCTATCCGCTATCGGGCAAGAGTTCCCCTTATCACACCGGATCAGACTGATCAATGGGTTTTCCGGTGGACGGTAATTATTGGCGCGATGCAGCTCGCTAATGGTACTAAAATGTCTCATTTTACGTGTTGATTTATAACACCTGCACCAAAGAGATGCAGGTGTTATTGACCACCCCCTTACGCATTGGTCAAAGCTTTCAACAAATTTTCGCCTACGATTTGGGCGGATTGAGGGTTCTGGCCGGTGATGAAAAGGCCGTCCACTACGGAGAATGCGGTCCAATCGGCGCCTTTTTGATAGTTAGCGCCCAGGCTTTTCAGCAGGTCCTCTGTCAGAAAGGGTACCGCCTGGGTAAGCCCAACGGCTTCCTCCTCTCCGTTGGTAAATCCGGCTACTTTTCTGCCTTTGATCAGCGGTTCGCCCTTAGCGTCTTTTACGTGCTTTAAGGCAACCGAGCCATGGCATAACAGCGAGACGGGCTTATTGTGCTGATAGAACGTTTCGATCAGTTTGGCTGCGGTCATATCTTCTGCCAGGTCCCACATCGGGCCGTGTCCGCCGGGAAAGAAGATCGCATCGTAGTCGCTTTCTGATACCTTGCTGAGCAAAACCGTGTCGTTAAGCTTTTCCTGGAGGGCCTTGTCCGAATGGAACCTCCTGGTAGCATCGGTGGCAAATTGCGGTTCATCACTGAACGGGTCGATGGGACCAACGCCGCCTTTGGGAGACGCTATGGTAATTTCATAGCCGGCATCGGATAAGGTGTAATAAGGCGCTGCGAATTCGCCGATCCATAAACCTGTTTTTCTGCCGGTGGTACCTAACTGGTCGTGTGATGTTACTACGAACAGTACTTTTTTTGTTTTAGTGCTCATGATTTTTTCGTTTTTTAGAGTGATTTGTTTCAGTTTGATAAACCAAAGGTACTCCGGCCGTTTATGGGAAATTTATACGCTTGTATCCAATGTTTGCACGATTTGCCGTCATTTCACCTGCATCACTGAAGCTCTATAGTCGCTAAGCGATAACCGTTTTCCCGGCTTAGGGCAGCCCTTAATCAGGAAGTGCGAAATGATATAGTGCAGTGTTTGAAAACAAAGGATCAGGAAAACCAGGCTGGAGACTCCGATCGGAATAAACAGAACTATGTGGGAGCCGGGTAGGGGGAGTGTGACGCGAACCGGAAGGACGAGGCTGTGATGGCCGCGAGGGGGAAACTGGTGGCCCACCAGGTAATGGTAAATTGCACTTTTGATAAAGAAAAGACCAGTTTTCGGCCAAGCAAAAGCAATAAAAATATACTGGTATAGAAGAAGAAATCAGCGATTAAATCCTGTTTACCGGTAATCTGCTCGTAATTCGCATACAGCAAGGCGAATGGTCCCGCTAATAGCAGGAGCGTTGGTTGCAATGCCGCAGCTAGCCCTTCCTGGAAAATCAGCCGTTGATATCCAATATGCCCAAGACCGGTATCGACCAGCCGGGCAGTGCGTGCAACACATTTTGTTGCTGGCTGATCCAGCGTGTAAAAAGTGCATAGGTGAAAATAAACGTCGAAGCTGAAGTAATAATCCACAATACGAAGCCGCAATGAAATAAATAAGTGCGGATCAGCGCGGTTAGCAACAATAGGGAAGTAAAAAAAACGGCGAATAGATTAATGGCGTGAGCTGGCGAGCTTCGCGATCAGAGCGTCGGCGAAAGCATGGTCGGAAAAAGGTTGCTGACCGGTGATCAGCTCACGATCCTGCACCACATTGGGCTGCCAGGGCGCAGCGTTCTGTACCTGCAGACCGGCGGCGGCAAGCGCTTCATCATTGTAGTAGGGAGCAGGTCCGCCGAGTTGTGGCGCTTCGATCTGTTTCTCTTCTGCCTTCGAGAAGACCGCTATACGGTACCCGGCATAGGGGAAACCTTGAGTAAGATTCGACAAAGCCGGGAAATGACCAGCCACCAATTCCTTATTATATTTTTCGGTCTCAGGGAGCGTCGAAAGAAGCGCCATTGGACCATGGCAGATCAGTGCGGTCGGCCTGCCATTTTTATGGAAATCGCGGAGGATCAATCCAAGACTCTTGTCCTTCACAAGGTCGATCATCGGGGCATGTCCGCCTGGTACGAAGATCGCGACATATTCTTGGGTGTGACCGACGATCGTAGATAACAGCCGGGGATGATGTATGCCGGGAAATCCGTCGATGAAACGCAGCGCCTTCATGCGTTTTTCTGCATCGCCGCCGAAGAACTTGTCAGCATTGGAACTTGCATCCATCGATGGCATGTCACCGTTGGGGCTGGCGAAAACCGGCGTGTAGCCGGCTGCGGTCAGAGCCTGAAGGGGGATAGCCACTTCGTTGAGATAATAACCGGTCGCGTAAGCCTTTCCGTCGGCAAGCGTCAAGATGTGGCCGCCGGACATGACTACCAGGATTTTCCCTTTGCTGGCTTGCGCCATTACTGTTGAGCCTTGTGTTATGATTAGCGCAGCAATGCCGGCTGCTAATATTAGGTTGATTTTCGATTTCATGATTGCTTAATTAAAATGGTTTTTATGATTGGACAGCATGTCCGTTAAAATCTATTATTGGACAGTTTCTTCTTTGGGAAAATCAGCACCGATGCTGGTTTCAGCCCAAGCATCAAAATCGGCTTTCAAGGAGACCAGTTTTCCGTTTGCACCTTTGTAGGAAGCTTCGCCTAGTAGAAGCCTTAAAGGTGGGTTCGCAGATTCGACTACCTTAATGATGGCTTTTGCCGCGCGTGCGGGATCGCCGGCTTGTTTACCGCTGTAGCCACGAATATTGTTCTTGTTGGCTTCAGCGGTGGTTTTGTAATCGTCGATGGTATTGGGTGCCTCTTTCGCAGAACGGCCTGCCCAGTCTGTCCGGAAACTGCTCGGTGCAATGGCGGTGACCTTAATTCCCAGCGGGGCGACCTCTTTGGACAATGATTCGGTGTATCCGTCAACGGCGAATTTGGTTGCGCTGTAAAACCCAACGGCAGGATAGCTTACCAGGCTAAGAATCGAGGTGACGTTCAGGATGTGACCGCTGCGTTGTGCGCGGAAGATCGGCAATACTTCCTTTGTCAATCTCGCCAGGCCAAAGAAATTGATTTCGAACATCCGGCGAATTTCATTTTCTTCGCTTTCTTCGAGGGATCCGAAATAGCCGATTCCCGCATTGTTCACCAATACATCGATACGGCCGAATCTTTCTTTGATTGCTTTTACAGAAGCGACGATTTCGTCATTGCTGGTAACATCCAATTTTACCGCTATTGCCGTTTCAGGAAAGGAAGAGATGATGTCAGCGACATCTGCGGTATTACGGGCGCCCAACGCGGCCTGATAACCTGCCTGGAGCACTTGTTGTGCCAGGGCTTTGCCGATGCCAGATGAAGTTCCGGTGATAAACCATACCTTTTTCATTTTCTTATTTTTTTTAAATAGTTTGATGAAACAAAGATATCTGGCTTGTATCTCGGGGAGTTATAGGATTGTATGCAATGTTTGCACGATTTGCCGTAGGGGTCGATCCTCGGTCACGAAATGGCTGGGGGAAGAATGAGGAATCAGGCTTTTGGGAAGATGAGTGGAACTGGCAATTATAGATGTCAGAGTTTTCCTGTAGCTTTGATATAGTTAAATATATACGCTTTATAATGCAGCCGTTAAACCTCAAATACGCGCCGATATTAACATCTTGCGTTGAAGAAGGATTCTACAAAACAGAGGCGGTGTGGGAATATCATTCTCTAATGCGTATTATTTCCGGTGAAATGAAAATTGTTTTGGCGGAAAATACGCATGAGTTCAATGCCGGAGATACGTTTTTGGTACCCCGAAATCGACTGTCTTCCGTGATCAAACGTTCCAAAGACGGGATTCCGTTCAATTGCATATTGATAACGTTCAGACCTGAACAGTTAAAAGATTATTACAGCAAGCAAAAATTCAATTCTAAACTCCCATCCTGGCAAAAAGTTAAGCATTATACCAAAGATCCTCTTCTCGATAGTCTTTTTGCGTCGCTCATGCCGTATTTCGATTTGCAGAATAGTTTAACCGACGACTTGATTAAAATCAAAATTGAAGAAGCGATCACCATCCTGCGTACTATCGATAAGAGTATTGACGGGTTATTTTCCGATTTTACAGAACCCGGAAAAATTGATCTCGCAGATTTCATGGAAAAAGCTTTTATGTTTAATTTGACGCTGGGGAATTTCGCTTCACTAACAGGACGGAGCATTGCCACATTCAACAGGGATTTCAGGAAAGCGTTCAATACGCCGCCGCAGCGATGGCTTGTTAAAAAACGCCTGGAGCTTGCCCACTATGAAATATTCGAAAAAGGAAGAAAGCCCGGGAATGTATATATCGAAGTCGGTTTCGAAAATTTTTCACATTTTTCGTACGTCTTCAAGAAACATTTCGGTTATTCTCCAACAAGATCTCCCGTAAGCGAATCAGGCGCGGCAAGACCTTCTAATGGCCTTGGAAATCAGTAAAATTCCTACGCGTGTATTATAGTCCCTGCTGTAAAGGCCCAGTTCTCCCAGGCGGTTTCTTTAAACACGACAAAAACATCTTTGGGCTGAATCGATAGTTCCTGAAGCCCGGAAATTAATGTCGCCAGCAGCTTTCTTTTAATTTTTACGCTTCTGCCAACAGAGAATAGAATTTCAATGATAATAAATTTCTCTGATCGTTGTTCGGGCATATCCGGATAAGACTTGTCGTATATCAGGTCTTCGTCGTTCATATCAAAAAAACGTTGAAAACGGTCAGTGGGCGGAGTTCCTGCTTCAATCAACGCTTTTTGGATGGCGTCGCCGATCTTTATTTTCTCTTCTTTTGTTCTCCCTTTTAGTGCGGTAATGGTAACTAATGGCATGATGATTATTTATATTTGGATTGTTTGAAATTAAAGGTTTTCATGCTATTTCCAAACTGCGATGTTGTACCCTGTCGGGGAGTTGGTTCGAACATTTAGGGCATTGCTAGAAAGTCCCCGCATCCCGGAGCAGCGAATCATAATATTCTTTCCAATCCTTACGAGCCTTCGCGCCCGGACCTCTTAACAAGATTATATAGCTTCCGTGTTCCCTGGCCAGGGGTGTCACAATGCTATCTTCAAGAACCACATTTTGAAAAGACCGGACAAAACCTGAATTCATTTCGCCCCTGGCGTCTGTCGTTAGGATGACAATTTCATGTTCATAGAAATTAGGTGGCGTCCAAACTAAGTAACTAGCCGCGTGTCCCATGGATGGAGGTAGGTGAAAGGCGGGTCCGTAGTTGTCCAGGGCGGCGCCCTCGCCATAGTTGTCCGCATCCAGGACAAGATCCGATCGATCTGCAGCGTTTAATGACTGATAAACCCGACCTGTCTTTTCTGTGAGTTCTTTCCACCCGAGCATATCGGCAAAATCCTGCGGCAAAGGGTGATTAGCCTGATCTTCCCAGCGAAGAAAGCCGAGCTGCCGATAGAGCGGATACCGGGCATAAAAGGCAGCCAGCCGCTCGGGGGCTAGAAAGGGTAGGGAAACAGCGTCTATGATGAGGCCTGTCGCGATGATGAATATGGTAAGTGCGGTCTTTACGATGTAGCTTCGGGAGTCAAGCCGTCCCGACAGGGCGTACCCGCCGAAAGCAAAAAGTATGGGATAGGCGCCCATCGCATAATAGCTTTTTCCCTGAGCGATTGTAAGAAAGGCAAGTATGAAGAGCACTGCCCAGGCTATAAAACGATACGATTTGCCGTTCCCGGAACTGAAGAGCCACCACAGACCCATGCCCCATACCACAAGTCCCGGAAAATTGAATACGAGCTGGTCGCGGAGAAAATCAACCCGGTTTATGTTTTGCAATTGTTGCTTTTCCAGTTCCTTCATATGATGAAGAACAGGGAATCCGTGTATCGCCTGCCATATCCCGTTGGGTAAGAAGAGTATGAACGCCGTCAGTAAAGCCAACCAAAAATGCTTCTCGAGAAATATTTTCCGCTGTGGTGTTAAGGCTGCTCCCAGCATCAAACTACAAAAAAAGAACAGCACTGAATATTTGCTCATCAATCCGAGTCCCAGCGATACGCCCATTATATACAGACCTTTCGGGTCTTCGCCCTGCACGTACCGGACGAGCCCATACGCCATTCCCGTCCAAAAGAATACTTCCAGGAAATTGGGCTGAAAGATAAAGAAAACGTGCATCAGGTACCCACAAACGAAGGGCAGAAAACCCAGCAGCAATGCAAAGCGTTTTCCGCCCAGGTGTAGGATCAACCGACCCACCAATAGCCAGGTAAGTGCACCAAATAAAGACGGCCAAAAACGGATCCAGAAAAGGCTTCCTCCCATTAGGTTGGTCACCCAGCCCAGTGCAGACATGATAGGCGGCACTTCCAGGTATCCCCAGGATAAGTGGCGCGCTTCGGCAAGGTAGAGGAATTCGTCCCGGTGAGGCTCATATGCTGAATGTTGTATCCAATAAGGAAGAAGGAATTTGAGCAGCGCAAAGGTATAAAGAAGGGCTTGGCTACCAAGCGGCCAGTTTTTTTTCGACATGGCTATAATTATCGTGATCGTTATTAATCGACTGGCGGGTGCAAAACGCTTGGAGTTAAACGGAAAGCTGAAGAGAATATTGTTTATTAAGTGATGCAAAGTGGGACTTCTACTAGAGAGGCCGGCCGGTTCCATTTTCGCAGTCGATGTTAAAAAATCGGAATCCGTCAATATTCACGACTTTAAAGGTATCCTAGCGCTTGAGGAGCTTGTACAAAAAGATTTTATTGGGGGGATTGTCCTTTATTCAGGTAAGGAAGCAGTGCCTTTCGGGAAAAATCTTTGGGCCGTTCCTTTTCATATCCCTAAGAATATTTTCTTATTTTATTTAATTGATTATAAATTATTTATAGTCGATGGAGGGGAAAAGTTATAAGAAACTAAGAAATGATTCTTACTTTTATTTCATATTGAGGACGAACTGGTTGTTACCGGTAAAAAGCAAT
>DATJJA010000064.1:0-62052 GCA_035492595.1 Puia sp. | reverse complement strand
GGCGGTATCACGGCAACCCTGCTGGGCGGTCAGACCAACCCTGCTGTCTGGCGGAAAAAAATAGAACCTACGCAGAAATTATATTCCTGGGCGATGAACAATCACTGGGAGACCAACTACAGGGCTTACCAGGACGGAATTGTCACGTTCCGTTATGCATTGCGTCCGCATAAGGTGTTTGAACCAGTGGCAGCTATGCAGTTCTCGACGGGGCTGGCTCAGCCACTGGTAGTCGCTGCTGCTTCGGCTTCGGGAGAAGCAGCCGCCAGTCCCAGGTTGCAGCTGAGCTCCGGAAAGCTGATCGTGCAGGTTTTAAAACCCAGCGATGATGGAAAGGCATGGATGGTGAGCCTGTTCAATCCGTCGGCTGAAACACAGACTACCAGCCTGCAGTGGGCGACCCCGGTGAAAGGGATGAGCTATAGCAATACGGGTGAAACGGCGCTGGCGCCGGTGAATGGGGATATTGTCGTTGCGGCGCAGGAGGTGGTGACCATCCGGGTGGAAAAATAAGTATCTTGTCCTTATGGTAACGGCGTTGTTAAAAAAGGGGGGTAATGTTATTCCCCAAACTCAAGCCTGTCGTTCAGATCATTCTTGTCATCCAGGCGATCATCTGTGCAGACGTTCTTCATAATGCCGTTATTGGCGGGATGGGCAAATAAATTGGAAAAATTTATTTGGAATGATCGTTCCGAAAAGTATATCTTTGTGCTGTCAATTAAAGTTTAAACATTAAATAAAGCACAATGAACAATCTTTCGAACAAAGTAGCCGTGGTCACCGGAGGTAACAGCGGCATAGGTTATGCAACGGCCAAAGAATTGATAGCACAGGGCGCCAAAGTCATTATTACCGGTCGGAACGCTGCCTCGGTCGACAAAGCGGCAAAGGAGCTGGGCGCCACCGCACTGATAGCCGATCAGGGGCAGCTGGCAGCGATCAGCCGTCTGGCAGGGGAAGTAAAAAGCAAATTCGGTAACATCGACATTCTCTTCCTGAATGCAGGGACAGCAAATTTCAGTCCTGTCGAATCAGCTTCTGAAGCGCATTATGATAGCATCATGGATCTCAACGTAAAGGGCGTCTTCTTCACGGTACAGCAATTCATGCCCTTGCTGAATGAAGGCGGCTCGATCATCTTCAACACGTCTGTCAACGCCGTTCTGGGAGTTCCGGGCAGTGCTGTGTATGCTGCCAGCAAGGCCGCCGTACTCGCCATCAACAAGGTCCTGGCAAAAGAGCTTGCTCCCCGGAAGATCAGGGTCAATGCCGTGTCTCCCGGTCCGGTTTCAACACCGCTATATGACAAGCTGGGTATGAGTACGGAAGAGGTGGAAGGCTTTGGTCAGCTCCTTGGCTCAAAATTGTTAGTCGGCCGTTTCGGCAGGCCGGAAGAAGTAGCCCACGTGGTCCGTTTCCTGGCATCCGATGAGGCCAGCTTTATTACGGGTACGGAAATCACTGTGGATGGCGGTCTTACAGTCAATGCAATAGTATAGATCCTTTTTTTTTATCCAAATATGGAACGATCGTTCCGTATTTGGACATTTTTTTATATCTTTGCGGTACCATGGCACGGAAGAAAGAATTTGACGAGAAGGCCCTGCTGGATAAGGCCGTGGCCTTATTCTGGCGAAAAGGCTATCATGCGACGTCCGCGCAGGACCTGGTGGATGAGCTTGGCATCAGCCGTTCGAGCCTTTATGATACCTATACCGACAAAAGGAACCTGTTCAAGGAATCGCTGAAACTTTATCAGCAGGTTAATACGAATGCCCTCATCACGTTAGCCGATGGCTCACGGGACGCCGAACACACAATAAAGGAGATCTTCCACAACATCATAAAGGAAAGTACGAAAGCGGAGATAGCAAGAGGTTGTTTTATGGTCAACACGGTCGTCGAACTCTCCAGTCAGGATAAAGAGATCGGTGATCTTGTCAACCAGAACAACAAAAGCGTGGAAGATGCATTGACCCGGCTCGTCAAAAAAGGACAAACAAATGGACAGTTCTCTACCAGGAGCACTGCCCGGGCTTTTGCGCGGTTCCTGTTCAGCAGCATCAGCGGTCTTAGGGTTTCCGCCCGGTCCGGCAGTGATAAAAAGGCACTGAGCGACATCGTCGAAGTGACCCTGGCGGCATTGAAATAGGTTATGCCTCTTCAAGTGTCTTTATATCTATTTTCACCATTTTCAGCATTGCCTGCATGGCCCGGGTGGCTTTTGCTTTGTCCTTATCCTGCAGCAGTTCCAAAAGCCTTCTCGGAACGACCTGCCAGGATAGGCCATACTTGTCTTTTAACCAGCCGCATTGGCTCGGCTCGCCGCCTTCCAGCAACTTATTCCAGTAGTAATCCACTTCGTCCTGGTTGCCGCAATCGATGACAAAGCTGACGGCTTCCGTAAATTTAAAGATGGGTCCGCCATTCAGCGCAGAGAAATCCACTCCGTCGAGTACGAAGTCTACGACCAGTACTGTGCCAGGGGCGTCGATATTGCCTTCTGTGTTGCGGGTGATGCTCCTGATCTTCGAGTTTTTGAAAACTGATACGTAAAAATTAGCGGCTTCTTCGGCCTGGTGGTCGAACCAAAGCATGGAATGGATCTTTTGCATACAGGTCAGTTTTTGAGTTAATGAAATTTGATATAGCAAACCTACTATCTAAACTTTGTTTTAAGCTGGTGTAAAAGCGACATTCTGAAGGGTTGATCGCGACAATTATGTCTATACAATTGCCGGTATTGTCGCTACAACCCTTTTGGCGCATGAACTGGTGTGTAACTTCACACTATGAAAATGGCCCGCCTCCTGCATATCACGATGTTCTTCCCCGCCGCCATCGGCCTGGTCATGGTTGTGAGGAGGAGTTTGGTCATAACAGGAGTGACCGATGCCTTGAATCCGCCTGCGAATTCGCCATTCAGCGCAGGCACTATTCCCGGCAATCCTCCCTTTGACTCGGGGTTCACTCAACACTCTTTTATTACGTTTTTGCATATCCTGCCCGGCGCCTTGTTCATGATCCTGGGTCCCCTGCTGTTCCTCCCCGCCATCCATTCCAGGTATCCACGATTTCACCGCCGGAGCGAAGGGGTGGTGATTGTCTGCGGATATATCATCGGTCTGTCCGCCCTTCTCTTACCCTTTGTGATAAAACCCATCGGGGGTTTGAACGAAGCTGCCGCCACCAGCTTTTTTGCGATCTGGTTCCTGTTAGCGCTGGCGATGGCTTCCTACACCAGCAATCCCACCCGTAGCAATCCTGCCTTGCATCACGAATGGATGATCCGTATGTTTAGCATGGGGCTTGCGATCGGCTCTATCCGGCTGATAGTGGTCCTGTTCTTCCTGTTTTCCGGTCTGCCGCCACAGGTCTTTTTTGGAACGGCTTTCTGGATAGGGTTTACGCTTCACCTGATCCTCGCTGAGGCCTGGATCAATTATTCCCGAAAATCGATAACCGTACGATAAATTTGTTCCTTATGAGCCGGAATCTTCTATCGAAAAAAGGCAATGTCATCCTTCTGGCCATTATCTGGGGTGTGATGTTGTTATGGCCCTATTATATCGCTACTGCCAAGCATGGCTACCTCATGGATGGGGTACCCGTCTCTTTTATAACCCTTACCAGCCTCATCAATATCGCCCTTTTCTATATCCATGTCTATGTTGTATATCCTTATTTTTTCAACCGGCGGCGATGGTGGCTTTATATCATAGCCGCAGCCGTACTGATCGCTGGTTCCTTGCGATTGAAACATTATCTTCTTTCGTGGTATCCACCGATAAATGTCTCCACTTAACGCTTTATCTTTCCTACGTCCTTTCTTTTTTTTATCGGCAGCTTTTTCTACCGGGTGGTCATCGACCGGGAACGCGTCAGTCGCGTTCTAAAAGAAAAGCAGGCCGCCCAGGCGCTGACCGAACTGAAATTCCTTCGCTCCCAGGTCAGCCCTCATTTTCTGTTCAATGTCCTGACCAACCTCGTTTCCCTGGCAAGGAAAAAGTCGGACAAGCTGGAGCCCTCGCTGATCAAGCTTTCAGAGCTTCTTCGGTATATGTTATACGACACACAGGGGAAGAGAGTATCTCTTCAGACAGAGATCGAATACCTCGGCAATTATCTTGATCTGCAACGACTGCGTTTTGGGGATGACCTCGACATCGATAGTCGGACCGACGTGAAAGAAGACTCACTATCTTATGCCATTGAACCAATGCTGCTGATCCCGTTTGTCGAAAACGCCTTTAAACATGGGGTAGGGTATAGTGGCCGCCCTGGCATCTTCCTACGGCTTTCGGTTACCGAAGGGATACTCACTTTTGAAGTAAAGAACAAATTTGAGGTCGAACCGGCGGATACCAAGGATGAAAGTTCGGGAATAGGTCTTGAGAATGTCACATCCCGGCTGAATCTGCTTTACCAGAATAAATATACCTTGCGTATAGATGATGCCAACAACTTGTTCCACGTAGTCTTAACTTTGAAATTGTTATGATGTCCTGTCTTATTGTGGATGACGAACGCCTGGTGCGTGAGCTGCTGGAAGACAATATCCGGCAGATACCCTATTTACAGCTGGCCGGCAGCTGTAAGAATGCGCTCGAAGCAGCCGAGATCCTGCAAAATACCGTAATAGACCTTTTGCTCCTCGACATCCGTATGCCGCGGCTCAACGGTCTCCAGTTCCTGCAATCCCTGCAAATTCCACCGCTGGTCATTCTTGTTACGGCGTATGAACAATATGCGCTGGAAGGTTTCGACCTGAACGTCGTCGACTACCTGCTAAAGCCCTTTCCCTTTGAACGATTTGTCAAGGCCTGCAACCGGGCTCATGATCTCTTTGGCCTTCGCAACAAAGACAAACAGGTGGCCGGCGCTTCGCTGGAAGAGTTCTTTGTACACGTCGAATATACCCTGGTAAAGATCATTGTTTCCGACATCGATTATGTCGAAGGGCTGAAAGACTATATAAAGATCCATTTGACGTCATCGCCCAAACCCGTGCTTACCCGAATGAGTATGAAAGCCATTGAAGAAAAGCTGCCGCCCGGCAGTTTTGTACGGACCCATAAATCATTCCTTGTTGCGGTCCGCAAGATCACTGCTATCAAACGGGATATGGTTTGTATCGGCAGCGTAGAAATACCCATCGGCGAGATGTATAAAGCCAATGTTTCCCGTATTGTGAATTAGAAACGTAGATTTACTGTGCAAAAAAACCGTCAAAACACCCTTGGCGCGTATTTATAAATGGCCTAATTTTCCATTCTCTTCTTCATTCCTCTGATAGGACGCCTCCTTATACAATCCTGCCGCGTTATTACTAATCATTAAACCTTCACGCATGTCTTCCAAGAATTCCCTTCCGGGTTCAGGCCTCTGGACCTATAGGAGCCTTATTAACAATCCTGATCTGGCTGCAGATTTTAATTCACTTGAATTTGGCAGGGGTAACCTGCTTATAGAGGTTACGCAGCCCGGTGATCTGAGCGGAAAGATCTTCGGCCCGGGCTGGGAGCTGACTTTAAATGGCTCCGCCCAATTCGGTACTCCAGCTACGCTATGGTTCCAGGGATCAGGAGTTGTGGATGGCTCTTTATGGATCTACGACTATATCTGTTATGTTGTTCCCCATATTCCGAACGGGATCAACCAGGTCCCTGCCCTTGTTGGCAGCGTCACCCGCGCTATCCCACATCCTAACGGACAGGGGGGAACGAATCCGGCCGGTGTCGTAGCTTCTTTTTATGCGGTGCAACATCTTGAAAGGTAAAGGTCATTCAACCATTAAATCTTAACGTATGGACAACTCGGCATCGAACAGCTGCGGGTGCAGCTGTTCGACAAAAAAAACTGTTAAAAAGACGGCCAGGGCTCTACCCCCATTACTGGTCAGCATTCTCTTCGCCTTCTTCCCCAAATGCCCGGTGTGCTGGGCTGTCTACATGAGTATGTTTGGCAGCCTCGGGCTGGCGCGGCTTCCTTATATGGGCTGGCTTTTCCCGGTCTTGTTATTGTTCTTAGCCGCTCATTTATTCCTGGTATACCGGAAGATCCCTCAAAAGGGGTATTTCCCGTTTCTTTTGAGCTTTGGCGGCGCCATCTTTATTCTTTCCGGGCGGACTTTTTTTCCCTCGGAAAGATGGGTGCTCCTGGTCGGGATGGCGCTGATCGTATCGGGTTCCCTTTTCAATAGCTTTTCGCGTGATCGAATGTCTTTTGTCGTATCAAAAACCAATAATCATTAACTATCAAACCACGAAAGTATGTCACAAAAACCAAGTAGCGGCTCATTTGCTGAAGCACCCGATAAAACAAAACCAGTCGCTGTCAGAACCCGTTATTCGCTTCTTGATCTGCAGGCCAAATGGGAGAAGGGGGATCACAAGCCCCTGACAGACCTGATGCGTGCCTGGAAAGGGATCAAGGAGCTGGCTCCCGATAATGTCAATTCTTTTTACAACCTGGCCGGTTTTCATGGCGAACCGTTCTCCGGAGCGGGTTATGGAGATGGCAGCTATTGGGGGGGGTATTGCAATCATGGCAATATCCTTTTTCCCACCTGGCACCGGATGTATTGTTTGCGGGTTGAAGAAGCCCTGCGCAGCATCAAGGGCTGCCAGGATGTAACGCTGCCCTATTGGGATGAGACAGATGAAGCCGCGGTGAAAAGCGGGGTGGTAATTCCCTGGGCGCTGACCAATGAGACGTTTGAGCTGGATGGGGTCAAAATTCCCAATCCGTTACGATCGTTTATCCTGCCTGCGCGGCTTACGGACAGCGTTTCCGCCGATGACTCACTGTATACAAAACCGGCGGGTTATGAAACAGTGAGATATCCATTGTCCGGGCTGGTCGGCACTCCCGAGGTCAAGGCCCAGACAGATGCGCACAACAAGAATTTCCCGGACTACAAGACGAATGTGCAGATCCTGAATGTCAATGTCCTCAACTGGCTGGTAGACCCTGTCATTTATATTCCCGGTGACGGCGTCTTAAAGCCGCAGCTCGTGCCGGCAGGTGTGATCCATAAATTCAAAACCTGTCTGGATGCGCCGAATTACACCGTTTTTTCAAATACCACTTCCGCCGGTAAATGGAACGACACACATGACGGTGAACCGACAGTAGTGCCCCTGGAATCCCCTCACAATTCGATCCATCTGTCTGTGGGCGGCTTCGACGTCCCTGCGCAGAAATACGATCGTTCGCCGATTCCAGGCGCCAATGGGGATATGGGCGAGAACAATACGGCTTCCTTCGATCCCATCTTCTTCTTCCATCACTGCAATATCGACCGGGTATTCTGGCTATGGCAGAAAAAGCATGGATTTACGGATAAACTGGAGATCATGGACAAATATCCCGGCACTAATTCAAGTGATTCCCAGGGCGCAACACCGGGCACGCCTCCCAATTCCTGGCTTACGCTGGACTCTCCGCTGGATCCCTACAAAGTAACGGACAGCGGCAAGCTAAGGGCAGCCACGTCTAAGGACGTGATCAATATTGAAAAACAGCTGGGGTACACCTATGGACCGGGATCGTTGGACGAGAAACCAAAAACGTCCGCGGCAGCCCGCAAACAAAGTACCGGTGTCAAAAAGCTGCGTGTTTCGGGGATCAACCGGGGACCGATCAGGGGGTCGTTTGTGATCTCGGCTTTCGTCACTGTCGGCGACAAGAAATATCATATCGGCTCGGAGGCCATCCTCAGCCGATGGAATGTTACTGGCTGCGCCAATTGTCAGACACACCTGGATGTGCGGACACATTTTGACCTGGACTCCATTCCTGAAAAGCTGCACGACAGCGCCAATTACGAGGTGGAGATCGTTACCAGGGATAGCAATAGCAATAAGAAGATGCTCGCTGAATTTGCTGCTGCAAAAATAAAACCCTACCAACTGGAGATCCGGTAGGCTTACGTATATAAAACAGACAGCCGGCCCCGTGGCCGGCTGCTTTTGTTGGCAGAGGTAACACCGGACAGGAGTGTTTAATACAGATAGTTCAATGCGATCTTATCATTAGCGTTAAAGGTCCTGTTGCCGCCATTGGAGCAGGCCAGCATCCAGGAATTGGCGTCGGGGCCGGAAGGAGTCCCGGGGATCAGGATGGCGCCAACATTGGAAGCTCCTTCGTTGACGGCGGACCCTCCGCAGCTGTAAGCCCGGTTCATATAATCGGTGTGACGCATACCTATGCAATGTCCTATTTCATGCTGAATGACGGAACCGACATAAAGTACATTAGGATTGCTCCCATAGGCCTGGGCATTTGTATTCATCAGGATGCTGTTGTATGGATTGCCCGAGCTGGTGGGAAAACCGGAAGAGCCAAGAGTGATAAAACCACCGCTGGGTCCCTGGTTAAAACCCTGGATGGTGATGTTGGCTGTGCCGGATGTGATGCGCTGGAAAGTAAGGAGCAGGCCAAGCCGGTTGTATCGGGCAATGGCAGTGTCAGTACCGGTTACAAAGGCGGTACCGAGATTGGTGACCTTGATGGTGATGACACGGGGCAGACCTCTAACCAGATTGGTGGTCCGGTACTGTTCCGCATCGGCAACACGAACCAGCTTCTGATCGGGGACGCTGTTGAGCAGCTCATCCGTCAGAACGATGTCGTCTTCTACTAAATACCCCGCATCTGTCTTGCGTACGTTTTGATCACTGAAGCCCAGTGCCGAGATCCTGGACAGGGTCTCGTTCGAAATGGCGTTGGAATCCGAGTTGTTTGTCGAGTGCTTGCTGCACGAATTGGTGAGGATGGCTGCACTGAAAACCAGGCAGCTTAAAAGTTTTCTCATGGTGTTTTGTTTTAGCAATGGAAAAATAGTCCGGTTGCTACCTCAAAACCTTATTTGAAAGATATAATTGCTGGCTGCAACCTGGATACTGTCCCTTTTATTTACTTTGATCATGATCAGGATGAGCCTATTTATTTTCACCTATTGTTGTGTAAGCCTGATCTGCGCTGCGCAGGCAAATCCCTCCCGCTTCCTGTTACAGGCTGGTGATACGGCGGCATTGCGCCGAGTCATCGCCGGTGCGGGGGACAGTGCGGCTATTAAGTATTCCTATGGAAATGCGATAGTGCTTTCTGCTTATCCGCAATGGGTGCAACGGCATTTGCTCCGACTCCCCTCCATCGTGTATCTGACCGGCAGGAATCGTCTGGCAAAGGAAGAGGTCATCGTGAATGGATTTGATTATACGACAAACCATGTCAACACTATCCACAATGAGCTCCCTGTTATTGATGGCGCCGGCACTGTAGTGTCGGTGAAAGAGGAACTGCCTGATACAACCGACATCGATCTTAAAGGCCGGATCCAGTCGAGCTCTCTTCAAAGTCCAAGGGTTTCTTCTCATGCCACTATCATGAGCACGATCATTGCAGGGGCGGGCAACAGCTTCTATACGGCAAAGGGAGTAGCCTGGGGGGCAGGTCTTACCTCTTCCTCGTTTGAAGAATTGCTGCCCGACAGTGATGCTGTTTACCGGAGACTCCATATCACTGTTCAAAATCATTCCTATGGCACGGGCATCGAGAATTATTATGGTGCAGAAACTGCGGCTTATGATGCCAGTGTCAATAATAATCCATCGCTGCTGCACGTATTCTCTTCGGGGAATTCGGGTGGCCAGGCCGATAGCATCGGTTTCTATAAAGGTCTTGCAGGCTGGGCGAACCTGACCGGCAATTTTAAGATGGCCAAGAACATTCTGACGGTGGGTTCCTGCGACTCCTTCTACCGGGTGCCTCTGCTAAGCAGTAAAGGGCCTGCTTATGATGGCCGGATCAAACCGGAACTGGTCGCGTATGGTGAAGACGGCAGTTCGGGGGCGGCGGCACTGGTATCCGGAACGGCTTTGCTGCTGCAACAGGCATATCGGCGGCAACACAATGGTAATCCTGCTGCCGCCGCACTTGTAAAAGCCTTGCTCCTGAATACGGCCGGAGAATCCGGTAACCCGGGTATCGACTACTCTTCAGGTTTTGGCAGTCTTGACAGCTGGCGGGCGGTGACCGAAATGCAGGCTATGCGTTCTTTTGGCGGGACTGTATCACAGGGGAATGAAACGCTCTTTTCGTTAACCCTACCCCCGGCAGCCCGGAAACTTAAAATACTCCTGTGCTGGACAGACCCGCCGGCTATTCCGAACGCTGCCAGGGCGCTGGTGAACGATCTCGATCTAAGCCTGACAAACGACCTTACTGGTCAGAGCTGGCTGCCCTGGGTGCTGAACAGTGCCGCAAACAAAGATTCGCTGGTTCAATTACCGGTCCGCAAAAGAGACAGCCTCAATAATATCGAACAGATAACGGTCGACACGCCTGCAGAAGGAGCCTATACCATTCATGTCAGGGGGCGGGATCTGCATTCAGACGGGCAGTCCTTTTTTGTGGTATATCAATGGGACACTGCGGGCTCTTTTAGATGGATGTATCCAACGGCAAGCGATAACTTGCTACCTGGGCAACCCAATATAATAAGATGGCAGACGAATCTATCGTCTCCGGCTTCGCTCGAATACCGGCTGACGGGAGAGGAGGACTGGAAAACGATACAGGCCCTTCCCGGGGGACAATATCTATCCTGGTCTCCTCCCGATACGACAGCGCTGGCCTTGTTGCGTCTGACTGCCGGCGGGCAGGTTTTTGTAAGCGATACTTTTACCATTTCTCCCCGCCTGCTCACTGGTGTAGGCTTCAATTGCCCGGACTCGTCGTTGCTTTACTGGAATAAGACCCCTGCCGCGGGTTATGCGTTGTATCAGCTCGGAGGCACGTATCTGCGGCTTCAACGACAGCTAACAGATACTGCAGTCATTCTTCCTGTGTTATCAGGCGCCCCGACCTGGTATGCGGTAGCCCCGGTATTGCCGGGGGACAGGATGGCGCTGAGAAGCTATGCTTTCGATCTTACGCAACAGGGTGTTGCGTGTTATGTCAGCAGTTTTACAGCGGATGCCGCCGGAACAACGGCAGTCCTGCAGCTTGATCTGGGCAGCACTTACAGTGTAGGGATGGTTGTCATCGAAAAAGCCCTGGCTGCCGGTTACCGTTCTCTTGGCGTTTTTACAGCTCCCTCCGGATCACATTATAAAATTGTCGACAGCAGTCTCACCCAGGGGAGGAATGTTTATCGTGCGAGAGTGCTGGTCGGCAACGGCCAAACGATCTATAGCGATCTGCAAACGGTATATTATACCGGTGGCCGATCCTATTTTCTTTATCCCAACCCTGTGTACAGACCGGGCTCCCTTCATATCATCGCCAATGGTCTGGACAACCCGGTCATCCGGATCTTTAGTGCCGCCGGTCAGCTGCTTTTTGAGAAAAGGCTGAGCAGTCTTCTGGAAGAGATCCCTACTGCTTCATTTAGCAGGGGGGTATATTTTTATTCATTGGAAACACCGGTTGGTGAACAAATACGTGGTAAAATTATTGTGTTGTGAAAGGAATGGAGCCCGTGAGAAAGGCGGGCGCCGCTCTTTTTTTCGATGCTTGTTCGAATGCATAGGCCATTTTCAATAACTCCGGCTCCCTGTAGGCGCCGGCGACAAAGGAAAAGCCGACAGGCAGACCCATGACGAGACCCATAGGCACCGTAATGTGCGGATATCCTGCCATCGCCGCCGGGCCGGAAAAGCCGGATCCGGTCCGGTAGTCGCCGCTGATGAGATCTATACAGCAGGCTACGCCGCTGGTACAGGCGGATAGGGCGTCCAGCTGGTTTTGTGCAAGAAGATCGTCGATGATCCTGCGCGTGGTCAACAATTTTTTCAGGGCATCCTGGTATTCGGCGCTTTCGAGGCCACTTCTTGTCTCGCTTTTTTCCAGTGTCTCCTGTTTGAACCAGGGCATTGCCTTTTTCTCGTTAGCGGTATTAAAGGCGATCACTTCTGCAAGCGTTCTTACCCTGGCATTGGCGGTAGCAAGATATTTATTCAGTCCGTCCTTGAACTCATATTGCAGGATCATTCCTTCGACGCTGTTGGGTTCCGTGAGAAGCTTGAGCAGATCGACCTCCACCACTATTGCACCCTGTGCTTTCAGGAGTGCGATGGACTCCTGGAATAAAGCTACTACGCCTTCGTGACCAGTAAGGAAGGACCGTTCGATGCCGATGCGTTTTCCCTTTAATCCATTGGGGTCGAGGTACTGGGTGTAATCCGTTTGGAACTTACCATTGCTTTCCTGTGTGACGGGGTCAGCCGTGTCGACGCCGGTCATGGCGCCAAGCAGGATGGCTGCGTCTTTGACTGTCCTGGCCATCGGACCTGCCGTATCCTGTGTTGCCGAGATCGGAATAATACCGCTGCGGCTGAGCAGGCCCACCGTTGGTTTTATCCCTACGATCCCATTGATCGAAGAAGGCGATACCACTGAGCCATTGGTCTCCGTGCCTACGGCTACGGCGCAAAGGCTTGCAGCTACTGCCGATCCTGAACCGGCGCTGGAACCCGAAGGATTTCTATCCAATCGATAGGGATTCCTTGTCTGGCCTCCGCGACTACTCCAGCCGCTGGTCGAACGGGTGGAACGGAAGTTTGCAAATTCGCTGAGATTGGTCTTTCCCATGATCACTGCTCCGGCCTTCCGCAGCTGTGCCACGATAAAGGCGTCCTGGGCCGCGATATGTCCTTCCAACGCCAGCGAACCCGCAGTCGTCATCATTTTGTCCCCTGTATTGATATTGTCTTTTACCAGGACAGGAATGCCATGCATCGGCCCCCGGACCTTCCCGGCCTTTCTTTCGGCGTCCAGGCTTTCGGCTATCGCGAGGGCATCGGGGTTGAGCTCGATGACAGCATTGAGTGAGGGACCTTTTTTATCAATGGCTTCTATACGTTTCAGGTAAAGTTTTGTAAGCGACTTTGAAGTCAACTCGCCGCTGCTCATCTTTTGCTGCAGCTCGTCGATCGTGACTTCGGTTAGAGGAAAGTCGCTGTCGCGACTTTCTGGTTGGGTAAAGGCTAAAGCAGAGAGGCTGAGGCTCGCAAGTGAGCCATTTTTGAGGAATTTTCTTCTGTCCATAAAGCAGTGGTTGGTTGCGACGAATATAGGCAATTTCGTCTATCGCGGCTGCTCAGGCCTAACTCTTCATTTTCTTAGTGGCAGGAACTTTTGTTTTCGGCTTAGCCAGTTCCTGCTGTATTAACATCTTTGGAAACTCGCTTATATAGGTGGCGCCATGTTTTAGCGCTCCTTTTCCGTTGCCCTTTGTCCAGAACAGCGGAGCTATTTGCACGGTCTCCTGCTGCCCGGGATAAACAATGCTCAAACGTACATCCGATCCCCGCCCGAATTTGTCTCCGCCGACCAGTCCAAGAGGAGTGCCAGCTTCGACGGTCTGACCGGGTTTTACAAAGGCGCCGTCTTTTCTAAAGACGCCATACTGACCAAAGGAACAATCCGCATGGACGATCTCCACATAGTTCCAGCTGCCGGTAGTCGTTGCACCAGCGTCGTTCTCCGTATTGCTGACATCTACTGCCGTGACGACGCCACGTCGTGCCGCATAGATCGTGTCGTCGATGTTCATCTTCAGCCGGATGGTATAACTGCTGTCCTGACCGCTGCTGTGGACTGCATTGACACGAAAGGCCTGGGCTTCCTTTCCCGGCCCTATCGGCAGCAGATAGATAAAATTTGGATTGACGACGGGCTCCATACAGCCTTTCCGGTTGCTGCTCTTATAGCTGACCTTCGTATCGCCGGTCTTATTTTCCGGCGACAGAACAAACAACTGATTAAAGCCGGGCTTTACCTCGGCTAGATAGGGTAGGGTATGATCCGACTTCAGATTTGTCATAGTTGTAAACTCCACCTTTAGCACATAGGTACAGTACCCCTTATTATTAGCCGTAAAACGATAATTGCCCTGGTTGTCGATGGTATAGCTTACGTCTATGACCCGCTGGGAGAACAGTAAGGGGGAGGAAAGGAGAAGGAAGCACAGAAAAAAAGAGGATCTCTTCATATGAGGACTTTGAGGTGGAAAAGTACAATTATTGGCTGATTTTTTTGTAAATTCATACGAACCGTCTAAACCTTTTTCTTATGAGTCAAACCCTCCAATCGATCGACTTTTCCCAGTTAGTCAACAGGAGTTTCACTCCCTCTCCATCCGCATGGGAAGACCAGGTCTTCTATTTCCTGCTGCTCGACCGTTTTTCCGACAACAACGAGGCTGGTTTTACTGCCACCGGCACAACACCTTTATACAGCAGCAGTGACAATGGCAATGCGGTGGAAACAAGCGCCGCAGCGCTGGCCTGGCGAACGGCGGGGTCTGGCTGGACGGGTGGGAATCTGAATGGCGTGGCTTCCAAGATCCCTTACCTGGGCGAGATGGGGATCACGGCAATATGGATAAGCCCGGTATTCAAGCAAGTCAGCTTCCAGGATACCTATCATGGTTATGGGATCCAGGACTTCCTGGAAGTGGATGCCCATTTTGGAACAGCCGATGATCTGAGGCAGCTGGTCGCCGCGGCTCATGCGGCGGGTATCGTTGTTATTCTCGATATTGTCGTCAATCACAGCGGCAATGTATTCAGCTATGTCGCGACCGATCCTGTCTATAACGGCCAGCAATTCGCGGTAGAAGGCTTCAACGATGAAACAGGTAAGCCCGACATTCCGTTTGAGAAAGGAGTAACCGCGGACAAGGACGATGCGGTCTGGCCGATCGAGTTCAGAGACCCGGCTGTCTTTACTCAAAAGGGGCAGATCGTCAACTGGGACAGCAGTCCGGAATTTTTAGACGGGGACTTTTTTGATCTGAAAGACATTCACCATGGGGAAGGATTTGTGGACTCCTTTGTTCCTTCGGCGGGGCTGCTCAACCTGATCGAGGTCTATAAGTACTGGCTTGCCCTGCTGGATATCGACGGCTATCGTATCGATACGGTAAAACACATGGGTGATGGCGCAGTCCGGCTCTTTGCTTCGGCTATTCATGAATTTGCAGAGCTGATCGGGAAAGACCGCTTCCTGCTTATCGGAGAAATAACGGGCTCCAGGGATGATGCTTTTCGAAAGCTCCAGGTCACCGGCATCGATTCGGCGCTGGGAATTGCGGATGTGCAGGGTGCATTGGGAGATATGGTAAAAGGCAGAGTGATCCCTCAAACCTATTTTGCTCTCTTCCGCAACTCCATCAACATAGGGAAAAGATCGCATACCTGGTTCCGGAATAAAGTGGTCGTCATGCTGGATGATCACGACAAGGTTATCCAGGGCAATAATAAATCCCGTTTTTGTGCCTTTGATGAAGGCGATCAACTGATCATTCCTGCTATCGCCACCAACCTGATGACGCTGGGGATCCCCTGTATCTATTATGGCAGCGAGCAGAAGTTCGATGGCAACGGCTCCGGAAACGGGTGTGATGAATACATCCGCGAGGATATGTTCGGGGGGCCTTTTGGCGCCTTTCGAAGCAAGGGGCGTCATTTCTTCGATGTCAGCGGAGAAGTGTACAAGGCGGTTGCTGCGATGACGGCCATCCGCAGGAAATTTATCACCCTGCGCCGCGGCAGGCAATATCTGCGTGACATCTCCGGTGACGGGACCAATTTCGGTCCGCCGTCCTTTGTGGGTGGTGCGACGCGGATCAGCTCCATCATCGCCTGGTCGAGGCTGCTGGATGAGGAGGAATTTGTGCTTGCCATCAATACCGACACCACTAATGACCTGGAGGTCTGGGTAACGGTGGACAATACACTTCATCAGGCAGGTGACAGATTTACCTGTATTTATCCTTCTGCACCCTTATTGCCAGAAGCTGTGGTCGATAATCGAAATGGGAAGGCGATACTCATCAAGGTTGCCCCGGCCGGCTTTGTTGTTTACAAACCCGTTTAGAACCGGTCAGCACTTGTCCGAATACGGACAGTCTTTTGGGTGGGTTGGCCATAATTGATTGTTGATCATGTTATTGTGGAGTGGCATGTTCATTGTGTGTTTCCCCAAAATGACTGCCCATGTTTAGGAACTACCTGGTGACTGCCTGGCGTAACCTTACGAAGAATAAAGTCTTCTCCTTTATCAATATCAGCGGTCTTGCCATCGGTATGGCTGTCTGTCTGCTGATCCTGGAATATGTCAACTTCGAACTCAGCTATGACCAGTTCAATAAGAATGTAGGCGATATTTACAGGGTGGCTAATGACCGTTATCAGAATGGCAAGCTTGTCCAGCATGGCACCATCACTTATTCTGCTATTGGCAAAGCCATGCAGGACGATTATCCGGAAGTAATTAACCATGCCCGGGTAGAACCCTGGGGGAATATCGTAGCGGGTTATGGGAATAAAAAGATAGGGGATGTAAATACCATTGCCGTTGACAATAGTTTCCTGACCATGTTCTCGTATCCCTTTATCGTCGGGGATCAGGCCGCCGCGCTAAAGGAACCCCATACTGTGATATTGACAAAAGTGCTTGCAGACCGCATCTTCGGTGG
Organism: Puia sp.; assembly: GCA_035492595.1. GTDB lineage: Bacteria > Bacteroidota > Bacteroidia > Chitinophagales > Chitinophagaceae > Puia. The sequence continues at coordinate 45,557 of DATJJA010000064.1, read as the reverse complement.
ACAGAAGGGAGATTATTCGAAAATCATCGGAAAGCAATTCATCATAGACCGGGACTCCCTGCCATACAAGGTGACGGCTATCATGGCTGATATGCCGGCGAATTCGCATCTGGCATTTGATATGCTGGTTTCCTACAATTCGATGCTTAGCGGTAAAAATCCGTATAAAGAAGCAGATTACGACTGGACGGATTCGGATTTCTGGCATTATATCCAGCTGAAGCGCGGAACGGACCATAAGGCATTGGAAGCAAAGTTCGATGCTTTCAGCCAGCGGCATTTCCAGGGAAATAAAGTGTCGGGCAGCGTTGAAAAATTTCATCTGCAGCCTTTGGCAAGGGCACATCTTTATTCGGACTACGAGTATGAGATCGGTCAGACCGGCAGCGCCACTGTCGTTTGGGGGCTTTTTATCATCGCTGTATTTATTATCTCCATCGCCTGGGTCAACTATATCAATCTCTCCACTGCCCGATCGGTCGAGCGCGCAAAAGAAGTGGGAATAAGAAAAGTGACGGGTGCTACGCGGGGAGAGCTGATCCGCCAGTTCCTCGTGGAATCTTTGATCTTAAATCTAATTGCTTTTGGACTGGCTGTAGGTCTGGTATTTGTCTGCCAGAATGCTTTTGACAAGCTTATCCAATCTCCGTTATCTTTTCATAGTCTCTTTGAAAGAAGTCTCAACGGCTATGCCATTACGATAGGACTGGGGGGCGTCCTGTTGCTGGGGATCTTTATATCTGCCTTTTATCCGGCCTTTATCCTTTCTTCTTTCCGGCCCATTTTAGTGCTCAAAGGGAAATTCCGCGCTTCAAAGAGAGGCGTGGTTTTACGCAAAGGGCTGGTCGTTGGACAATTTGCCATCACGATCCTCCTGATCATCGGGTCTGTGGTCGTCTACCGGCAGGTGCAATACATGAGCAGCCAGGAGCTGGGAATGAATATCGATCATATCCTCATCGTGAGACCGCCTACTCTGACCGGGTTTGATTCCAGCTTTATCCAGCGGGAGAACGACTTTAAGCATGAGATCAAACAGATAGCGGGCATTTCCGGTGCGGCGACGGCCAACAGGATCGCAGGCGACGAGATGGGCCGGACTTTCAACGTTCGCCGGGTGGATGACAACAGCGGTACGCATTACACGCTCCGGAATATGGGTGTGGACTTCGACTTTATCGATGTGTATGGGATCAGGCTCATCGCCGGAAGGAAATTCGAACCCCGTGATTATAACGCCGATTATAATAAGCTGCACAATATCGTGCTAAGCAGCTCAGCAACCCGGCTGCTTGGTTTTGCTTCGGTACAGGATGCTGTAGGCAAGCAAATAATGATGTTTAACAAGAAATGGGATGTCATCGGGGTCATCAATGATTTTCATCAGAAGTCACTGCGTTATGCCCTGGAGCCGATAGTTTTCCAACCCTTTTACGGGACGAATAATGCGATCTCCGTGAAAATAAATACCGGCAATATTGCGGCGACGATGGCGGCGGTGAAAACCAGGTACGAAGCTTTCTTCCCCGGAAATCCCTTTGACTATTCTTTCCTCGACGAAGTTTATAACCGGCAATATAAGAACGATCAGCTTTTTGGAAAGGCGTTTGCCCTGTTTGCCGGTTTTGCGATCTTCATCGCCTGTCTGGGTCTTTTGGGACTATCCTTATTCGGCACGACGCAGCGGATCAAGGAGATCGGCGTCCGGAAGGTGCTTGGCGCCTCCATTTCAAATATCGTATTGCTGTTGTCAAAAGACTTTGTCGGGTTGATCCTGGTGGCGTTTGTCATCGCAGCCCCGGTTGCCTGGTGGATCATGCATCACTGGCTGCAGGATTTTGCGTACAGGATAGTGCTGAGCCCCTGGATCTTTGTGGCGGCCGGTCTGCTGGCAATCGTTATCGCGCTGGCGACGATCAGCTTCCAGGCAATAAAGGCGGCTTTGGCGAATCCGGTGAAAAGTTTGCGTTCGGAATAGGGGTGCTCCGGGTGGTACGGTGAGCCGCGTTCGGTGTGTAATAAGATTATCCATCAAAATCAGCGGATAACCTATTATCTATGATCCTGCTTGCGCTTATTTTTACCTCCAAAGCGCAGCCATATGTATAAGATCATATTTGTTTTAGCATTACTATCGGGGAGTATTGTTGGAAAAGCCGGCGACAGCGTTCAGATCCAGTATGGGCAGCATGGCGAGTTGTCTTACAATGTCAAAAAGGGCACATTCAATGTATACAATGACCATCGGCTTGTCTTCTCCGGCATCTCGGCCGTGGTCAGGGCTAACGGGATACTGCTCTCTTCGATGGATTATACGATCCGGTCCTACCGTACAGCGGCCGTCGAAGATCGTTTTGGCAAGGGGGTGAAACACCTTTTTATTTTGCAGGGCAAAGGCCGGCCGGAAATGACACAGGTATTCTATACCTATCCCGGGCGGGAGTATTTCCTCACAGCAGTCAGTGTATCGGGCGGCCGGCTGGAAAGCAATTATATGTCTCCGTTCGACGGTGCTTTTGCTTCGTTGACCGGTGACACGCGCACTTTATTTATCCCTTTTGACAATGATACTTTTATCAGCTATGATGCCAAACCTTTAAAAGACGGGGTGACCAATGTCAGCGCGGAAGCGGGGGTTGTTTATGACAATGAGACGCGGAAGGGGTGGGTAGTGGGCTCTGTAGAGCATACAGTGTGGAAGACGGGGGTGCGCACCAGCGCGGGCTGCTGCAGCTCCGCCGGGGGCGACATTGCCAATAAGGTCACGGCCTGGGGTGGGTATACGGACGAGGCTGTCAACAGGGACAAGATCCCTCATGGTTCGATCCGGGGCAGGCAGCTGCGTTCACCATTGATCTTCGTAGGTTGCTTCGGTGACTGGCGTGCCGGTCTGGAGAGTTATGGCCAGGCGAACCGCTTACAGGAACCGCCTTATATCTTCAACTGGACGAAGGCTACTCCTGTGGGGTGGAACAGTTGGGGCGTATTGCAGGATCATATCACCTTCGACAAAGTGACCAGGGTGACCGACTTCTTTGCCGACAGCCTGCCGGGGTTCAGGGTAGGGGGGACGGCCTTTATCGACCTGGATGCGTTTTGGGATTTTATGCAGGGCAGTAACATCAATGGAGACGATAGTAAATTAAAGGCTTTTGTGGCTCTTTGCCTGGCGAGGGGGTTGCAGCCTGGCGTATACTGGGCACCGTTTGCGGACTTTGGGTATAAAGGCGGGGGCAATAACAAGGCGGAAGGATCCGACTATACATTCAAAGATATGTGGACAAAGGTCGGCGAAGGATATCATGATATCGACGGCGGCAGGTCGCTGGACCCGACCCATCCCGGCACGAGAAAACGCATTGCCTATGTCTGTGCGAAGCTAAAAGCCATTGGTTTCAGGATGATCAAGATCGATTTCCTGGGGCATGGGGCGGCGGAGTCGACGGGTTTTTACGACTCCTCTGTTCGCACGGGTATGGAAGCCTACCGGAAGGGGATGGAATACCTGGTCGATCAGCTTGGTGGGCAGATGCTGGTGTATGCGGCTATCTCCCCCAGTCTGGCTACCGGCAGATATACGCATAGCCGCCGGATCGCCTGTGATGCGTTCAAAACGATCCATGATACCCGTTATACGCTGAATGCCGTTACGTATGGCTGGTGGCTGACTTATGTCTATAATTTTGTGGACGCGGATCATGTTGTACTGGCCAGTCAATCCGAAGGGGAGAACCGGGCGAGAATGGTTTCTTCGGTCATCACGGGCACCTTTTTTACAGGTGATGATTTTTCGACCCATGGTCCCTGGTCGCAACGCGCCATAGACTGGTATAAGAACCCTGAGCTGCTGCGGATCGTAGCGAATGGAAAGGCATTTCAGCCGGTGGAGGGGAATACCGGGAATGGGCCGTCTTCGCTGTTTGTCCGAAAGATCGATGGGGCCTTGTATCTGGCGCTGTTCAATTATGGGCAGGCTCCGGCCTCGTTTACGATCGATGCGGCACGGATCGGGCTGGCGCCGGGGCGGCCATATACGGGCGTGGAATTGTTACAGGGTGGGGAGCTGTCATCAACGGGCGGTGCGAACATCACATTGACAGATCGTTTGGCTATAACGATTCCGGCAGCTGACGCGGCTTTATATAAAATAACTCTTTAAGCAGATCATTCTTCCTTGAGCGACCGTGCCGGATTGGCGCGGGCAGCGCGAAAGGTCAGCCAGGCGGTGGCAGTCAGCGTAAAGGCTGCCAGCATTGGTACAGGGGCCAGCAAAAGTCCCCAACTCATAGGAGCCCGGAAGGCATAACCAAACAACCATTGCCGGATGAGCCATCCCGCCAGGGGCAAGGCCGGTAAGGTCGCCAGCAGGATCAGCCGGACAAAATCCCAGGTCAGCAGACCCATGATCTGGCCGACGGATGCGCCGAGGACCTTTCGGACGCCGATCTCCCTGTTGCGGCGGGCCGCGGCATACACCGTCAGACCAAAGAGACCCAGGACGGCGATTCCGATCGCAAGACCCGAGAACAGTGCAACTACTTTTGCGAACTGACGATCGTCGTGGTATTGCCGGTCGTAAAATTCATCGAGGAAAAAATAATCAAAAGGGGATTCCGGGAAAAACCCGTTCCATGTCTGCTGAAGTCGTGCAACCGTAGATGTAAGATCCTTTGTATCCAGCTTCACAGAGAAATATTGCGTAGGGATCCAGGCATATGCGGGGTCCATGAAAAGGATCAGTGGGGTATAGGTCTTCTGCAGCGATTGCTGATGATAGTCTTTGATCACACCGATGACATGGTCTGTCCTGTTTGGATTGACTTCCAGCCAGACCTGCTGACCGATGGCCGCTTCGGGGGAAGCAAAACCCAGCTGTCTTACAGCCGACTCATTCAGTACGAGTCCGACGGAGTCTGTCGGGTGGGAAAGATCAAAGGCCCTGCCGGCAATGATCTCCGGGTGGTAGACAGGGATAAAATCGAAGTCTACTTTCAGCATTTCATAGGTGCGCTCTTCCGACTGGCTGGCTCCAAAACGGCGATTGGCCAGGAACTCTCCTACCTCTTTCCCAGGTATGGCTCCCGAACCGGTGACACCTGTAACCCCCGGCAGTGTACGAAGCGCACTTTTCATGGCGATGGCTTTGGCATCATAACCGGGAGCTGCAACCGGCGCCCGGAGGACAACGGTCTGCTGTACTTCCACGCCCGGCCGCTGGCTGTCCATAAACCGGATCTGCCGGTATACGGCAAGGGTACCCGCAATAAGGATCAGCGAAACGGCAAACTGGAAGAAGACAAGTCCTTTGCGCAGCAATGTTCCGTTCTTCGAGAAGGAATATCTTCCCTTCAACACGGTGATGGGCTGAAACCGGGTAAGGACCAGTGCCGGGTAGATACTGGAAGAAAAACAAAAGATAAGGAAGACGCCGATTATTTTCCAGACGGGAAGCGGCCACCCGGCAAAATCGGTCAGCGGCAAAGCAAGACGCAGTGCCAGACCCAGCGTCATAGCCAGGCTCAGTGCCACCAAATTGAGTAACAGGGATTCCAGCAGGAATTGGACGATCAGCTGATAAGGACGGGCTCCGCTGACCTTACGGACTCCCACTTCTTTGGCTCTTTCCATCGCTTTGGAAGTGGAGAGATTGATATAATTCACGCAGGCGATGAGCAAAATAACATATGACAGGACGTTTAGGAAATGCACCGCCCGGCGATTGCCTTTGACCTCTACTTCATATTGTTTGGCTGTATTGAGGTGGATGTCCTGGAAAGGAACGAGATGGATCGCCCAGCGAAGCTCCTTCAGTGCCGGTCCGTTCTTGTAACCTTCCGCCATTGCAGGGAAACCCGCTTCTATGGCTTGTGGTCTGGCGCCGGGCATCAGCTTTACGAATGTATAGCTCTCGTGGAGATACCAGGTCTTTTGCTGCCACAGCGGCGAGGTCGGCCAGGAAAGAAGCATGGAGAACTGCATCGTGGAATTGGGCGGCGGATCGGCAAAGACGCCCGTGACCCGGCAGGAGTAATGGGTGGCGATGGTTGTCACTTCCAGCAGCTTTCCGATCGGATCGGTATCTCCGAAATATTTATGGGCGGCGCTGGCGGACAGCACGATGGAATTTACCTCTTTTAACGCGGTGTTCCTGTCGCCTTTCAGCCATCGATACCGGAAGAAGGAAAAGAAATTGCTGTCGGCAAAACAGACATGGGCTTCCCGGTGCTGGGTATTCTCATACCGGATGACCCGTTCGGAGTTGGTCCAGCTGATCCGGGTGTAGTCCGCAATTTCCGGAAACCGGTCCTTTATAGCCGGGGCATAGCCGTTAGTGCTGGTGGCCCAGTTATCGGTCATCTGGCTTCCCCGGTAAAAAGCGCTTTCCACGCGGTAGACCCGTTCGCTGTCGGACACCAACATCCGGTCAAAGGTAGACTCATATTTTACATAGGCGCTGATGCCGATGAACGCCGCCAGTCCAAGGGCCAGGCCGAGGATGTTGATGATCGAATAGGTCCTGGCGCGCAGGAGATTGCGGATGGCGGTGCGAAGATAGTTCTGGAGCATATGATTTTGAGCAGCACTTTGTTGGCCAGCTTCTCATTCTGTAATTTAATGATTTCCATAGCAGCGGTCTGACGTTTAAATCAGATTTTTTCATTATTTTAAACCTGGCGATGGGGGGGAATCATAAAACTTTATTTATATGTTACAAAATAAAAAGATTTATTTAGTTGTGATACTGCTCGTTGGTATTGCTGCTACGCCAGCCCGGGAGAGCAAGGTCATTTTCTTTGATGACTTCTCCGGCAGGACACTCGACCGGAGTAAATGGAATGTGGAGATCACCGGAGTACATAATAATAAGGAGCTGCAGGCTTATGTGGATTCGGCCTCTACCATCTATCTGGAGAACAATACGCTTGTACTGCAGCCACAGTTCACTCCGGGATTTGTGACAAAGGATGGGAAGAACTTTGATTTTATTTCGGGCCGGATCAATACCAAAGGGAAGTTCGACTTTGCCTATGGCACGGCGGAGGCCAGGATCAAAATGTCGGACGGGCGGGGGCTCTGGCCGGCCTGGTGGCTCCTGGGCAATGGCAATTGGCCGGAAACAGGTGAAATAGACATTATGGAGTATGTCGGAGAAAAGGACTGGGCCAGCGCGGCGGTACATGGCCCAGGTTACAGCGGTAACACACCTTTTGTGAGCAAGGCCTATTTTGAGAAGAACAATGATATTACCAGCTGGCATGTCTATGCCGTGGACTGGACGCCGGACGGCCTGATCTTTAAATATGATAACAAACCCGTGTACCGTGTCACCAGATCCATGACGGCCCGTTATGGCAAATGGGCGTTCGATAATAATAAATACCTGATACTGAACTTCGCTGTAGGAGGTGGATACCCCGCGACGGTCAATGGTATCCGGGAGCCTTATTATGGACTGGCTCCTTCCACGCTTGATCTTATCAAGCGGAACAAAACAAAAATGTGGGTCGACTGGGTGAAGGTTACTCAGAATTAATGGCGCTATAATTTTGCACTAACGCACTAAGTGTGAAAAAAAAGTGAAATTAATCGGCGTATTAGCTCAAAGTTAATACCTCTATTAACGCTTTTGTACTTTCTTGCTAGTACAAAATTAAATGCTTCCATATGAAGAGAAAATTTACCCTACGACAGGGAGGGAATCCATTTGCCCCTGTCTTACAGCCACCCTCTGGCTTGTTTATCTTCCTCTTATTTATTATTAGTCTACCGGTTATGGCGCAGCGACCTGCGGCTACTCCTATATCCGGCAGGATCACCAATGAAAGGGGCGAACCGCTGGCCGGCGCTACCGTCAGGATGAAAAGAGGTAAAGGCGGAACGTCGACGGACTCTTCCGGTCATTTTACACTTATGGCCCGAAAGGGGGATGAGCTGGAAATTAGTTATGTTGGTTTTACACAAAGCCAGTACATTGTTAATGATCAGTCACGGGACATCAACCTGGTCCTAAAAGCCCTTGCGGGTTCGGGTAAGCTTGACGATGTCATCGTGGTTGGTTATGGCACGCAGAAAAAGGCGAATGCTCTTGGCTCGGTGTCGGTGGTCAAGGCGGAAGACCTGGTCATCACGAAGAATGAAAATGTCGTCAACATGCTGACGGGAAAAGTGCCAGGTCTACGGATCCAGCAGATGAGCTCCGAGCCAGGCTCCTTCAACACGCAGTATGACATCCGCGGATTTGGTAGTAACCCTGCCGGCAATCCCAGTCCTCCCCTGATCATTATCGACGGGGTGCCACGCAGCAGCGGTGACCTTTCCCGGCTGGACCCCAATGAAATTGATAATGTATCGGTGTTAAAAGATGCCTCCGCCGCTATTTATGGAGTAAAAGCTGCGAATGGCGTTATCCTCGTGACGACCAAACGCGGTGGCAGGACCAACGGTAAATTCAATATCACCTACTCCGTCAACCAGAGCTGGCAGCAATTTTTAGATGTGCCACAGGGGGTCGATGCCGTCGGCTATATGGAGCTCTGGAATGAATCCCTGAAGACTAATTTCGGTACCAACGCGACGACCACTGCGCCTCCTGCTTTTTCCGACAGCACCATCAACTTATATAAGAGTGGTAAGCTGAAATCCACCAATTGGATGAAGGCCATTACCCGGCCACTGGCTCCGGAAACCCAACACAATCTGAGCATGTCGGGCGGCAGTGACAAGGTGAATTACTTTTTCGACCTTGGATATCTTACCCAGGGCAGCCTGTTCAAGACCAACAGCATTAACTACAACCGCTGGAATTTCAGGAGCAATGTGAACCTCAATTTTACCAAACGGCTGAGGGGTGCGGTGAACATATCCGGTTATACGGATCTTAAGAACGCTCCTAACCAGTCCGTATGGGTGATCTTCAAGTATGCGGAGAACCTTCTGCCTACTGACCCTATCTATGCCAACAACAACCCGCTTTATCCTCACCTGGAACCGGATAATGACAACCCGATAGTCATGACCAATTCCAATCTGATTGGCCAGAACATCTATAAGAACAAGAATATTCAGGGGCAGCTCAGCCTGGAATATGACATTCCCGGCATCCCGGGATTGATGGCAAAGGGTATGTACAATTATGGGTATAATGTTACGGATAATACTATTGTCAGTAAGGCCTATAACCTTTATACCTACGATGCCACCACCAATACCTACCCGGTGACTACTGCTCACTCGCCGTCCACGGTACAGCGTCAGTATTATACCAACACCAATACGCTGATGCAGCTGTCGCTGAACTATCACCATCAATTTGGCGGCGCTCACAACGTCACGGCCCTGGCCCTGTATGAGGAAAGTCAAAATTCGGGAGACAATTTTTCGGCCCAGGAAAGCTTTTCACTGGGGATCCCTTACCTTTTTGCCGGCAATGCGGGCGATGTCAACTACCTGCAGGTTGGGCAGGATGGCAACGCTTTGATCAACCAGGTTACGAAAAGCTATATCGGAAGGTTCGATTACGATTATAAAGGCCGTTACCTGGCGGAGTTTTCCTTCCGCGAAGACGGTTCCAGTAAATTCAGTCCCACCGCGCGCTGGGGGTTCTTTCCCGCGGGTCTCATCGGCTGGCGCATCAGCAACGAACCTTTTATGCAGGATCTGATCTCCCCTTCCGTGTTGAACAACCTGAAGTTCCGCGCCTCTTATGGTAAATTGGGAGATGATCAGTTCAATAACTACCAATGGGTAGCAGGTTACAACTATCCTGCGCCCGGCGCTGTGCTAAATGGTTCTTACGTCAATGGTATTGCTTCCCGTGGTATACCCGATTATGCGCTGTCCTGGGTGAACTCCAAAACCTTCAACGTCGGTGCAGATTTCGATCTGTTCAACGGGCTGATCGGTGGAAGTGTTGAATATTTCAACCGTACCCGTACAGGGCTTCCCGCGTTTCCCAGTGCCCAGATCCCCGGCTCTTCCGGACTATCACCGTTAGAGTCGAATCTGAACGCTGATGTAACAAAAGGCATCGAGGTCACCCTTACTCACCACCAGACCATCCACCAGGTGACTTATAATATCAGCGGTAATATTGGTTTTAGCAGGATCAAACAAGGCTATGTGGAAGAAACCAAAGCGGCCAGTGCATTTGATCAATACCAGGGTGTTCATACCAACCCATCGAACCCGCCAGGTTCGCAGGGTTTGCAGTATACCGGCAACCAGACGGGTCGTTACTCCAATATCTGGTGGGGCTATCTGTATGGGGGCCAGTTCACCAGCTACAACCAGATCTACAACTACAATGTCAATACTGGCGGAGGCAACCAGGCTCAACTGCCCGGCAATTATTATTACCAGGACATCAACCATGACGGCGTCATAGATAGTAAGGACATGGTACCGCTGGCTACCCGTGACCTGCCGATGGTCAACTTCGGCATGACCCTCAGCGCCGCGTATAAGAATTTCGATGCGGCAGTCCTGCTCCAGGGGGCTACTGATTTCCATGTTCAATACGCGGAGCAGCTGGCGCAGCCGCTGATGTACCAGAAGAGCGCCCTTGTCGAGTTCCTGGACAGGTGGCATCCCGCCGATCCCAACGCCAATTTGTTCGATCCCAATACGGTGTGGGTCCCCGGTAATTATTCCGCTACCGGCACGCCCATCGCAGACGGTTCAAAGGCCGTGCAGAACGCCACCTATATGCGGGTAAAATCCCTGGAAATAGGCTATACCCTGCCAAAGAAAGTGTTGAACCGCATCGGGATCCAGAATGTCCGGGTTTATATCAACAGCTACAATCTGGCTACTATCACCGGGCTAAAGAACAGCGATCCGGAACATCCTGGTACAGTAGCTACAGGACAGGATTTCAACGTTTCCCAGGCAGGTTATCTCTATCCGATGAACCGAACATTCAGCTGTGGTGCTTCTGTATCTTTCTAAAAACTCAAACTCATGAAAAAAGTAAAATATATATATCTAATACTGGCGGTTATCATTGTGGGGTCCTGTCACAAGCTGGACGTGCCGCCATTGAGCATTATTTCGGAAAGCCAGGCATTCTCCACTGCCAATGGCATTCAGGCCTATCTCGCCAATATCTATACCTTTTTGCCGATGGAAGATTTCGTGTATGAGCCGGATAAAGGGTTTCTGACGGGTGACGGAGGACGCTGGCAGAATTTTTATCAGATGGATGCGATCGATGGAGAAATGGCTGGCCCTTATGGCGGCGTCGGTGATGCGGCGCAGGGTTTTGGGCTCTGGCCTTATGACAGGATCCGTAATATCAATGTCCTGCTCTATACGCTGCCAACCTATGCTAAAAATTATACGCAGGACCAGGTCAATGAATGGCTGGGTGAAGCGTATTTCTGCCGCGCCTATACTTATTTTGCGCTGGTCAAACGTTATGGCGGCGTTCCGATCGTTCGGACGGTAGCCGACCCTGCTGCGCCGGTCGCCACTCTGCAGGTGCCCCGTAATACAGAAGAGGACGTCTATAATTTCATTGGGTCAGACCTCGACAGCGCGTTTGCTCTGATGTGGGAACCCGGTGTATCCCCACATCCTGCGATACAGCAGGGCGCTGCCAGTAAATATGCGGCCATGGCCTACAAGTCGAGGGTCATGTTATTTGCAGGAAGCATTGCCAAATATGGTGCGGTCAATTATGTCGACGGAGATGCAAGGGCGAAAGGATTTGCAGGTGGTATGCCTCCCGGTGACGCGACTAAATTCTTCCAGGCAGCCTATGATGCGGCGAAGCAGGTGGAAGGACATTTCAGTCTTTATACCGGGGGATATCCCGATAAAGTGCAGAACTATGTGGATATCTTCCTGAAACCCAATAATGAGACCATCTTTATCCGGCAATATTCCCTGTCTGATCCTCAACGAAATAACGACAACTCGGGACCGCACAGCTATGACGCCACGATGACCTGCCGTTATATGACAGCGGATGGTCTTTCGAGGACCTATCCTTCGATGGATTATGCAGAACGTTTCGGGCCTTTGCCCATCGTCAATACAGACGGCACGCCAGTACGCTTTTCCAACCGGGCCGACCTGATGAGCGGGCTGGAGCCGCGGCTGCAGGCTACCGTCTATTTCCCGGGCGCCACTTTGAGAGGACTGACATTCGATGTGCAAAGAGGCACCTATAAGACTTTCAATGGCAGCGCTGCGCAGGAACTGAGCAATAACCTGAATACTCCCAATGATGATCCCTCTAATCTGCTCTTTGCTTCGGATCCGAATCAGTTGTACCAGGGGCATCGTATCGTGGGACTGGCGGGCTGGAATCCCTCAACCGGCGACGATAACACGAGGACGGGGCTTTATCTGCGGAAATATGTGGATTATAACAAAGCGCAGTCTGCCTGCGGTCTTTACCAGAGTGCGCAGAGCTACATCGACATGCGGTATGCAGAAGTGCTGCTGAACCGGGCAGAAGCGGCTTTTGAGCTGGGTACGGAACAGGCCGATGCGCTCAATGCAATCAACCAGCTCAGGGATCGTGCAGGAGCGGCTCCGGCGACCGCCAGCATGACGATAGACACGATCCGTAACGAACGGTGTAAGGAGCTGGGTTTCGAACATCAGTACTGGTGGGATATCCGCCGGTGGAGGACAGCCGACCAGGTTCTCGATAACAGAAAGCTATATGCGCTGCTGCCTTATTATGTCGCTACGGAAGACAAATACATTTTCTTAAAGCAGGTGGAACCTTTTCAGCGGACCTATACCTTTCAGAAGAAATGGTATTACGAACCGTTGCCTGCTGGGGAGTTATCCAAGAATCCAAATCTTTTCCCTAATAACCCGGGCTATTAAAAGTTTAAAAAAACTATCATGAAGAAACTAATCATATTTTTTGGCCTTGGGCTCCTGTTTGCCGGGGTTTCGTGTACCAAGGTGAATAACTATCCCGGACCGGATTCGGCATTCCAGGGAAATATCATCGACAGCGTTACAGGGAAAAATCTGTTGACGGAAACGGGGGGTGTCAATATAGAGTTGAAACAGCTCAGCTGGAGCGACAATCCCGATCCTTATTATATACCCTCCAAGCCTGACGGGACGTTTGAGGACACAAGGATCTTCAGCGGACACTATAGCGTGATCCCAACGCAGGGGGCCTTCTGGCCGACGGATAGTATCGTGACGGATATAAAGGGGGCTACCACTCACAACTTTACTGTGGTACCTTACCTGGAGGTTTTGAATTTCACGCACGTACAGGCCGGCGACTCGCTGGTCATGACCTGTCAGCTTTCAGCGCCCAGAACTGTTGGCCTGCCGCAGATACTGGAGGTGTGGCCATTTGTAAACAATACTCCTTTTGTAGGCAGCGGCGCCTACATCTCCCAGCTAACGATCTCCGATCACAATAGTCCGTCCTATAACCTGGCGGATATCAATAGCACCTGGAATAGCGGCATTGCCACTACGACCTATAAAGTAGTTGTGCATGGGCTGCTGAATGGTCGTACTTATTATGCAAGAGTAGGTGTTCGGGTGAATGACAGCTACAAGAAGTACAATTTGTCGGAAGTGGCCCCGATAGTAATGCCTCCTGAGAAGTAAATTGTTTTATTATGAATACAAGAATCCGTCAAAAAATTGTTTTAGCGTTCCTGTTTTTTGCGCCTTTACTGAGCCGTGCGCAGAACCCGTTTGTAACCGATATCTACACCGCGGATCCGTCGGCCCATGTCTGGGCTGACGGCCGCCTCTATGTCTATCCTTCGCATGATGTCGCCCCGCCGCGGGGATGCGACCTGATGGACAAGTATCATGTATATTCTACCGATGATATGGTGCATTGGAAAGACCATGGGCAGATCCTCGAAGCAAGCCAGGTAGCCTGGGGCCGGCCGGAGGGCGGGTTTATGTGGGCTCCTGACTGCGCCTATAAGAATGGCACCTATTATTTTTATTTTCCGCATCCCACCGGCTCCGGCAAGGAGTGGAACAGCACCTGGAAGATCGGTGTAGCCACGAGCAAAGAGCCGGCAGCGAATTTTAAAGTGCAGGGATATATCCAGGGGCTGGAATCGATGATCGACCCCTGTGTATTTGTAGATGATGACGGTCAGGCCTACCTGTATTATGGCGGGGGTGGGAAATGCCGGGGCGGGAAGCTAAAGGATAATATGATAGAGATTGACGGGGCCATGCAGCCGATGACGGGTCTGGAAGACTTTCATGAAGCCAGCTGGGTGCACAAGCGGAATGGTCTCTATTACCTTTCTTATTCCGACAATCATGACTCCGTGGGCTCCAAGAACCGGATGCGTTATGCCACCAGCAGCAGCCCGCTGGGTCCCTGGAAATCACAAGGGATCTATATGGACCCGACGGACAGCTATACCAATCATGGATCTATCGTAGAATACAAGGGGCAGTGGTATGCGTTCTATCACAACAGTTCCTTGTCGCATTTTGACTGGCTGAGGTCGATCTGTGTGGACAAGCTATTTTATAATGCGGATGGGACGATCCGGAAGGTGGTGCAGACGAAGACGGGGCCGGTTGGCTCTGGCGGTTCTGGCACCGGGACTAAATAAATAATTTACTATGAAAGGCTTATTTTTTATTGTAGTTTTTTTGTCGTTGTTTCTGGGCGTCAGTGCCCAGAAACAGCGTTATCCTTCTTATAATGGGCTTGTCATGGCCGGTTACCAGGGATGGTTCAACACGCCTGGCGACAGTACGGGGCGGAACTGGCACCATTACGAGCGGCGGGGCGTATTTGCACCCGGCTCCTGTGAGATCGACTTCTGGCCGGATACCAAAGAGTATGCGAAGACTTATCCGACGCCCTTTCAATATGCGGATGGTTCGGCTGCCCCTGTATTCAGCGCCTATGATGCGTCGACTGTTCAGCTTCATTTCAAGTGGATGAAGGACTATGGCATCGATGGGGTCTTCATGCAGCGTTTTGTGGGAGAGATCCGCAATCCAGGTGGGAAAAAACATTTCAACACGGTGCTGGAGAATGCAATGGCTGCGGCGGCGCGGTATGATCGCGCTATCTGCGTCATGTATGATCTCAGCGGGATGCAGCCGGGCGAAGAGGAAATGACTCTTCAGGACCTGGATGAACTGACCGCTAAATATGATCTGTTAAACGGCTCAAAGAGTCCGACCTATCTGCATCATCATGGGCGGCCGCTGGTGGTTGTCTGGGGGGTGGGTTTTAACGACCATCGGCGTTATGGCTTTAAAGAGGCTGAGATACTTATTGATGGGATAAAGGCCCGTGGCTTCAGCGTCATGCTGGGGGTGCCTACTTATTGGCGGACGCTGGGGAGGGATTGTATTCCGGATAGCACGCTGCACCGGCTGCTTCGGAAGTCGGATATCGTGGCGCCGTGGTTCGTGGGGCGTTACAATGAAGATAGCTATCCGGCTTTTAAGGGGTTGATTGCTGAGGACCTGGCCTGGTGTAAGGCCAATGGCGTGGATTATGCTCCGCTGGCCTTCCCGGGATTCTCGTGGAAGAACATGAATGGACCGCAGGCTAAGTCTACTCCGCGGAATCGTGGGCATTTTTTTTGGAAACAGGTGACGGCTGCGAGGGAGGCGGGTGCTTCTATGTTATACATCGCGATGTTTGATGAGATGAATGAGGGGACGGCTATCTTTAAATGTGCGACGACGGATCATTTGCCGCTGAATGGCAGTGGGGAGTTTGTCGGCATCGATGTTGATCTGGGTAGTGATTATTATCTATGGCTGGCGGGGCAGGCGGCGAACTGGTGGCATGGGGGCACTGATTATAGTGGGGAGATGCCGGTGAGGCGGTGAGGTGTGGGCGCGGTGGCGCAGCAGTTGAGGCCCAGAGGGGTGGGCATTGTGCTTACGGCTCTGGCGTTGCTATGGTTTGAACGGTTTGACGATCCATTGTGCACCGCCTTTAAACCCGACTGGTCCGGGTTTTTCGCGCATGAGTCCATTGAGCCGGTAAAAATTGGCCAGCTGCCGGGTGATGATGGCTTCGCCGGCGCCGACTTCGATCAGGTTATCGCCCTGGTCCGCTCCGTATCCGCCGAGGGCGGCGGATCGGACATCTGCAATATAGCCAGGCCAGTTGCCCTTGCTCCAGGTATAACCAAAGAGCAGGGGGGTAACACCTGCGAGCTCCATCTTTTTCTTCCAGTCGAGCTGAAGCTGGACGAATAACTCACCGGGGCAGGCGGCGATGGCGATGGTATTATTGATCAGGATCGTTGAAAGATGGACGTTATAATCGAGTTTTTTATTGAAGCGGCCGGTGAAGTGAAGGGAATCTTCGAGGAGTAGGAGTGAGGGGGCTTGCGCGGTTTGGGCTGCGTTGGGTCCGGCGCCTGTTAGCACGGTTTGGGCTGTGTTGGCTCCTGACACCCCGCCGAGGCTTTTGGCCAGCTTTACCACCTGGAAGGCCAGTAACTCGCCGGTCCGCTCCATCGGCGCATAGTCGGTTTGAAAAGGATCGTCCGGGCCTTTGCGGCGGGAGCTGATCTGCAGCGACTCAATATTTCCGCCGGCGCCCTGGACAAAGAGACAGTTGACGCCATGACCAAAAGCTTCTTCTACCTTACGGCAGGCTACTCCGGGGTAATCGGCGCTGACGGCATAATTGAAACAAACGATATCCGCGTGGCAGGCATAATTCATCAGGATGACCCGTGGCTGCCCCTGCTCGTCATCGACACGGATCACACCGACTTCCGGATCTACCGGGCCAAAGGGAATGCGCTCCGGATTCTCAGAAGTATATTGATCGTCGGAGAACCATGACTCCCGGGCATGTCCGTCTTCCCGGATGATCAACCGGTTAAAACCTAATTGGGGAAAGCTCTGGCGGCTGGCGGTGATACGGGCGGGGAACAAATGATCCATACTCTCGCCGACGGCTTTTATGATCTGGTCTTCGTAATAGACGGTAAAAGGATTGCCCTGCTGGAACGATCGCTTACCATCGGGCTGCGGCTCCGAATGATTGTGTGAGGAACAGAGCATGACCTGTGAAATGCCGTATTTCTCTTTACAGATCTTTTCAATCCTTTCGCTGGTAAAGACGGCCAGGTCTACCGAAACAAACGCCAATCGCAGTTGACCTGACTGCAGCACGAGACTTCGGGCATAGACTGAATCATGCAGAGGCTCTTTGCTTTGGGGTGTGATGTTGACCCTGGCAGTGCCTGCCATCAGCTGAGCTTTGGCGTTATTTGCTATCAGGTTAAGTGCCGTGATGAAGAAAAGGATCAGTTTTTTCATATGCAAGCATTTTAGATTAGTGTTGACTATTCAGGATAAATGACACAATCGGCGCCGGGTCTTGTATAACATTGAAATGCCCCGCTCCCTGGCTAACGATAACCTTCATGCTGCCGCCGAGCTGGCGGTATTTCTTTTCCACTTCTTTTGTATTGCCCGGATACCAGGGGTCAAGACTACCACAGGCATGCAGGATGGGGATATGTGCCGAGGCCAGAGCCGCGAGAGTGTCAGTTAGCGGGAGCTTTGTTTGCAGGCTTTTCAGCACCGGGTTCTCGGCGTAGATGGCTGAGACCTTTTCAGGGTTATTGATGGCCCAGTAATATGCTTCTCCACCGCCGGCGCCTCTTCCTTCCATCACGGGTTTTGTCGAGAAGCCGTGACTGGTAAGCAACTGGTAGATGTCGTCCCATTGTTTACGGATCGGGCCAGGCTGTTCTGTAACTGGCGCAGCGACGATATAAAACCCTTTGGCCAGCAGGGCCAGGTCGACGGGTTCCGTTTCGCGCCCTATGCGATCCGCTTTGAAAACCCATGGATTACCAGGAGCCGGTTGTTTTGGTACAAGGATGGTCATCCCTGTAAGGCCAAGCCAGTTGGGAGTATAGGAATCATACCGGGTATAACAATCCGTAAACAGGGGCCCCCGGCAGACGGCGTAAGTGCTCTCGGGCAGGATGGCTAGATACTTATTTTCGTTACTATAGTAATACGATTTAATAAGACGCGTCCCCGGCAGGAGAGGGGAGATCGCATAAAGACTATCGGTGAGGTCATCCCCGTGATGATAATTCGCTTCGATCCAACCGGCGATGAGTGTCGGGTCTTTTAAACTATGCGGGTGATGTGGAGGCCCTTCTTTTATAATGAGGGAGATCCGTCCTCCCAGCTGGTGATAAATATCCTCCACAGGCAGCGTATACTTTTCCAGCAGAAAATCGTAACTGCCGACGACATGCAACAACGGTATATCATGCCTGGCCATACCGGGCAGCCCGTCAAAGCTTTCGGGTCGCAGCGCGGGGTTGTCGGTATAGATACAGGCAACTTTATCCGGGTGAGTGGCCGCCCAGACAAATTCGTTGATGCCGCCCCTGCTCATTCCGACAAAGGCGGGTTTGGGGTTGAGGCCGTGTTTCATCAGAAAGGCATACCAGGCGTCCCAGTGACGGTCCGCATCGTCCATTATATAGGCGATGTGGAAGCCGCGTTTAAGCAGTTCTACCTCCGTCTGGGGTTCGTGATCCCAGTAGTAGCCCCGCCAGCTCCATGGATTACCGGGGGCTGCCTTTTTGGGCGCTACGACGATACAATGGAACTTTCCTCTTTCGGCGGCTTTGGCGCCATACTTCTCCTCTTCGGTGGCTTTGATGGGGGTCACTTCCAGCGTTAGTTCGTCCATCAGGAAATCATACCGGTCAAAGCCTTCGCGCCAGCTTGTCTTTTCTCCGCTGAAAAGGGAGACGGGCTCCTGGGCGCGGGATGCGGCTGCAGTGATAGACAGGCAAAGGAAGAGCAGCCATTTGTTTATTATGCTTGGGGTCATAGCAGATATTTTTTTGAAGTTACCTTATACTTTGTTGCGAATGTAATATTGACTTCTCCGTGTTCGCTTACGGGGAACAGGATCAGCTTTGAAGCGCCCGGTCCCAGCTCAAAATGCCGCACATCGCCTTTTTCTTCGCCATTGACGTACAGGGTCAGTCTGCCGATGTCCGTCAGGTTTCCGGTGTTCTTTACTGTCACTCCGACACCGCCTTTTTTGACGGCTTCCGGCGTCAATATAAAGTTGGCTTTACAGGCAGCGGTATAATTAAGCGTGGCGGTCAAGCCTTCCCTTTCGTTCCGGTAACCGACACTATTTTTGATCTTATCTCCGGCTTTGAAAGAGGGGCTTTGTCCGCCCACCATGATCCTGAACTCACCGGGCTCGACGACCCGGTCCATATTGTCATCGAGGAGAGAGAGCTGGTAAGGGGTGAGGGTGAAGTTCACTTCCTTTGACTCACCGGGATTTAGATTGATACGCTGGAAATCTTTCAGCTCCATGACCCTTGTCTTTACGCTGGCGTACATATCCGTTACATAAAGCTGTACGACCTCGTCGCCGTTAAGTTTCCCCGTATTGGTGACTTTTGCTTTTATACTAACTGTTCCGTCGGAGTTTTGAATCGTGGAAAGATCGGAATAGGAGAAGCTCGTATAGCTGAGCCCGTATCCAAAGGGGTACAATGGATGAAACGACAGATCCACATAATCATAGCTGCGTCCTGAGGTCTTGAAATTATAATATAACGGCAACTGGGCTACGCTGCGGGGAAAGGTCATGGGCAGCCGTCCTGCGGGATTGGCGGCGCCAAACAGGATATCGGCCAGCGCGGGTCCACCTTCCTGGCCGGGCAGCCAGTTGACGAGGATCCCTTTACAATGTTCAGCTGCATAGGATAGATTATAAGGCCGACCGGATTGCAATACCAGGATGACGGGTTTACCTGTGGCGCAGACCGCTTCCAGCAATTCCTCTTGTTTGCCGGGCAGGATAAGGCTGGCATAGTCCCTGTTCTCGCCGGAGGTCTGGGTACGACCATGGATCGCCTCGCTGGTCGAACAATCCCCGAGTACCATGACGACCACGTCGGCTTGATTGGCGGCGTCTATGGCATTTTGCGGATCGAAATGCTCGTCGCCGGTAAAGTCACAACCTTTTTCGTAAAGGATCTTTGTCTGGTCGGCTGCGGCTTTTATACCAGTGAGCACGGAAACTAACTGTCCGGGTTGCAGTTTGGGCGTATAGTCACCGGGCTGCAGGTCGTCTGCTCCGGGGCCGATGACGGCGATGGTACCTTTGCCTGTAGTCAGGGGCAGGATATGGTCTTTGTTTTCCAGCAGCACGATGGATTCTCTTGCGGCTTCGCGGGCCAGGGCCTTGTGTTCGGGGCTATTCCAGCCGGGATAGATCTTCTTCCAGTCGAGCGGGCGGGTGCGATTGTGTTCGAAAAAACCGTTACGGAACATTACCGTCAGCAGGGTCCGGCAGGTGTAATCGAGGTTGTCTTTGTCGATCCCGCCTTTTCGGGCAGCGGCGATGACCTCGGGATTGTTATATGTGTCACCGCAGTTGGTGGCTATGCCGGCGGCTAATGCCTGGTTGGCGGCTTCAACGGCATCTTTTGCTGTGTAGTGTTTGCGGCTGGTCAGGTTTCCCAATGCGCCGCAGTCGCTGACGATATAGCCTTCAAAGCCCCATTCGTCGCGAAGGATGCCTTTTAAGAGCTCTTTGCTCTTTGCGATGGGAACGCCCTCGAAGTCGGAGTAGGCCATCATGATCGACTGGCAGTGCCAGGTCTCGATGACATGGCGGAAGGGCACGAGGTGGATCTCTCTTATCTCCCGTTCAGAAAGCCCCATGTCGTGGGAATCCCGGCCTCCCATTACCGCTCCGTGAACGGCAAAGTGTTTGGGCGTTACTATAAGCCCTTTTGACTGATAACCTTTGATCCAGGCTCCGCCGATCTCCGACACGAGGATAGGGTCTTCTCCAAAGGTCTCCTCACAACGGCCCCAGCGGGCGTCCTGCGCTATGTCGAGGACGGGGGACCAGGCCTGGACGGTGTTGGCGCTGACCGTTTCATCGCCAATGGTCATGGCTACTTTTTCTACAAGGCGTCGGTCCCAGGTAGCTCCGAGTGCGATAGCCTGGGGAAAGATGGTGGCGCCGCTGCCATAGGAGAAGCCGTGAACGGCCTCGACCTTGTTCATAGCGGGGATGCCGAGGCTGGGAATGCCGGGGATGCCCCAGCCTTCGCGGAGCAGCTCCATCTTTTGGTCCGGGGTCATGACGGAAAGAAGGGCGGTGACCCGTTGGTCGATGTGGAGTTTGGGGTTTAGCCAGGGTTTGGAAGGGGTAGGGGCGAGGGGGGGGCCTGGGGCTGTTCTTGCGGCTGTTGTTGCGGCTGTTGTTGCGCCAGCATACCCGATCCGCAACTCCCGGATGGTATAGGGTTCTCCTGTTGCGCCTGTTTTAAAGAGCAATTTGATATGCGCCCCATATTTAGCCGGGAAACTCAGGGTAAAGGGTTTATTGCCGGTGACGGTATAATTCACCGCGTTACCGGGATTCATGGGATCGTAGGTAACGAAAATACTGAGTGCCTTCTTTAATGTCGAAGGTGAAAACCCGTCCGTCTCCAGTTCCAGTCGGTTGACGTTGCCCGGTGTCTGAAGGGCCAGAAGCAGGTACTGATCCTGTGAAAGACCGGAGGAACCGGGAGACCAGCCTGTAGTGGCATCGCCATCTGTAATCAAACCTGCCGTGGTGGCATTGGCGGAGGCATTGACAGAAATGAAGTCGCTTTGGGCGTAAAGGGAATGAAAAGTCAATAAGACAAGCAAAGACAGGAGAATGGTCGACTTTTTGGCAATGGTAACCATGAATGAAGGTGGCAAACAATTTTAGGTGATTGTCCACTGCAAAAAAACGAAGGGAGTCCTAATGAATCATTAATAATGCATTAATTGCCGATTTATTTTTTCACTTTGTTCTTTGCGGCTTCCAGGTTCTCCCTGATCCTATACTTTACGATCCTGGTGATCAGGTCGAGGGGGAGGGGCTGGTCCAATGGAAACTGTATGGTACCCTTTGACTGTTTATACTCCTCAAGGTCTTTTTTGAAGGCCTGGATCACTGTGGTTTTGGGATAAAGGCCGATATGTTCCTTGTACCCGGCGTACCAGATAAGCATTCCATGCAGCTTGAATGCCGGCATATTATAGCTGATCGTTTCTTCTGCCTGCGGGGCAGCCTGTTTTATGGTCGCTCTCAGGTCTTTTAAGAACTTTTTCGTTTTTGGAGGAAAAGTGGCGAGGTATTCCTCTACGGTTTGAAATTTTGTGTTCATACCTGTTTGATTGAGAAGATAAACTTACTCCGGAAAACTGGAATTGAAGATGTGTGAACCCGACAAAAGAGGAGGCTTTTGCGACAAGCGCTCGTCGCGGTTTTATTAGATATCCGGCCTCCTTTTGTGGATCGGACCTCCTTTTGTTGATCCGGCCTCCTTAATTGTAACTGGGTAATTTCCTTTCGGACCCTAAGGCGCAATTGCGGGCAACGTATATTTGTCAGAGTTACTCACATTGAAATTATCTGTAATTTATGTTTTGTAAGCGAAACCTGTCCTTATTAGCTATCCTATTATTTCTTTGTCAAGCGACAAATGCGCAGTTCGGTAAACTGATCAATAAAGCAAAAGAAAAAGCGCTGGAAAAAGTGACCGGCAAGAAACCCGATACTACTGCGGCAGGCCCGAAAGCAGTGGACACAACCGGCTCTTTTAACGGCGGGGCACCGGCTTCCGACGGATCGCAATCCCCGGATGGAGATGCCAGTTCTCCTTCGGGTAAAGCAACCAATAAATATACTCCGCCTGCGCCTATTCAATTTCCACATACCGGGGTTACGGTCAAGGCTATTCATGCTACGATGGCATCAGTTATAGATGGGGATATAGATAGGATAGCATCTACTCCACAGGGGAAGTTCTTTTTCGATCAGGCCCGACAAAAAGGGTTAAAGGGCAGCGATGTGGAGATCTTCCGGCAGGCGATGAATCAGAAGAACGCTGCGTTGATGGAGGAGATCGAAGAGGCTGTGAAAGAAAAATTCCCTACTGCCGATGACGACGCTTCGGCCGCCCGCGCTTCAAAGATGGGTAATCCTGCCTGGGGAGGGGTGTCGGCACCTTCATTGTACTTTGAATTCATGGTAGGAAGCTTTGACACCTGGATCACTTCCAGGTATGTAAAAACCACCTTGAAACATGACCATGTTACTATGGCTGATGTTTTTGGCGCCAATGTGACTTCTATCATGGATCTTGACAAACATCTCATCTATGCGATGGCCAGCGTGCTGGGCGTTAACTACACCAAAGTAGACACCATCCACAACATATACCGGACGCTCTCGATGGTTAAGGAAGAATACCTGGGCATTCCGGGTATAAAGATCGAGCCGGGAAAGGCCGGAAAGTTCGGGGATTACAACACCGTGTCGGAAAGGATCACTATTCCTGTTCAGCCCTATATAGAAAAGGAATCGGGCAAAAAGTCTGATGGCCTGCTGAAGATGCACGATATCCTTTCCAACCGGAATGACGGGCCCGGTGAAGATGGCCAGATGCATTATAGTCCAGGCTATAAGTTGGTATTTGAGTACTATTTTACGCATGACCTTGACAAATATCTCCCGGAAAGCGTTAAGCGGATCCAGACTGGCGTTCTTGGCTCGGAAGGGCAATGTATAGGCGCTGCGTTGAAGGATGAGAATGGGAATTCAGCTGTCTGGCGGCTGATCGATGTTCAGACCAACCAGGATATTGACGAAGGAGAGTTTCAGGTGCCGGCCGACTATCCGGTCATGACAAAGGAGCAACGCAGGCAGGCAATACGCGCCAGGATGGGGTTGAAGACTAAGTGAAAAGGCTATGCTTACCGGGCTTTGGCAGATGTTGATAACCATGAATTTCCCGTTGAAAAATATTGCGAGAAAAATTTGCCGGCAATGGTTTTTACCGTATTTTTGCACTCCCAAAAACAAGGATAATACTTTGGGAATGGGAATGATTCCGTAGCTCAGTTGGTAGAGCAATACACTTTTAATGTATGGGTCCTGGGTTCGAGTCCCAGCGGGATCACAGACAAGATCGAAGCCTTCAAGTCAATGGATTTGAAGGCTTTCTAATTTTCGCTATTTTCTACGGATATTGCAAATAGTTTACTTATATTTCTTTTGAGGTTCGAGTCCCAAAAGGTCGATTTCTTGAGACATGTCGAACTTTCAAAACGATTCTATATTGGAATGATCTTTTATTGAACAAGAACAAAAAATAGTCTGTGAGAGATTAGGTGTTCCATGGCACCCAATTGAACCTCATTCACTTATTGCGTTCAACGAATCACTTTTCTCTTCCGTGGTGCCAATTAACGGCCTTCGACACCCCAAACAAGCGGTAATTGATGGATGGTATTTATGGTGCGGTGATGAGCTTTCAGAAGACGAAGACTATTTTAAGGCTATCCATGTCGAACATCTGATCGAAAGAAAGGGCATCGTCCTTAAATATTTGGCCTTGCCTCCTGGCTGGAGATTCCAAATTGATTAAAATGGATATGAAGATATTTGGTATGATCCTTCGATTCTGGAAATCGAATAGGCGATCCAAAATGGAAGCAAAGCCTGAAACATTTGATGAATATGTTGTACGCGATATTCTGGCTAACAACTCGTACGGAATTACGGAGGTTTGTTGTCTACGATCGATAAAGTCAATGTATCTTGAACGGGAAAGGTATCCCTTAATAGTTTCGCTCATGGAGAATGAAAACTTAGCAGAACTGATGAAGCTGCCGGAGGGAACCATGCCTCCTACATTCCCGGAGTATTTGGAGATCGTTCAATTTGAAAGTCATGACGGAAGGAGTTTTATTGCCACAGTTTATGATAGTGTGGAATTATGGCAAAATCCAGAAATCATTAATGTTTTCCTTTTGGCTAGCGCCAAGTGAAACGAATAAGATATTCTTTAAAAGAATTTTGTATATTCAAAACAATCATTAGTTTTGCATCATCATGAAACATCAGATGTCATATTGTAGCCAGTTTAGTTCCTTCAAAAAAGGAACAGACCGAGCTATGTTATGATGTAACTATAAAAACATTCAAAACCCGCTTGGTTATTCACTGAGCGGGTTTTTTTGTGCCTGTAGCAAAGGTGGTCTATGCGCTGCACTGAAAATGCAGAGATGTGGGATCGTTACCCAACTGGCACACTTATGGGAGGTCGGCTACGACGGTGGGGTAGCGCCGGACTGTAAATCCGGTACATAAGTAACACAACAGGTTCGAATCCTGTACCTCCCACACTTGGAGAGTAGGCAAATGTTGGTTTGTTGCGGCATCCTGCTAAGGTGTTCCGCGTCACAGCGGCAATGGTTCGATTCCATTACTCTCCGCTACCGAGCATATATCCAATGTTGGCTTTGGGAATGGTCTGCAAAACCATTAACGCCGGTTCGATTCCAGCTATGCTCTCAACCAGTCCGCTATATGATATCCGGGTAACCGGCTACTTTACCAAGAATGGACCACATCGAATCATTAACAAATTGTAAATGCTAAAGGACTTAAACGAGGACGAACAAAAATTAGAAGAATTTATGAGCTGGATATCTGAAGAGGGCTATTCGGCGGGATGGATGTGCGATCTCGAATATGATCTATGGGAGATAGTTGTTGGCGGCGATAGAAGATATGGTCATTACGATGTTACTCAGAACGACATCGATCAATTAAATTCCCTATCCCAAAAATGTGGGTGCTGGATAATCTATGATGATGTAAATGATGAAACAGCTATTGATTTGCCAATTTGGGTAAAAATGTATGAGGCGAGGCTCAAAGCAAAATAAGGACTGTTTTTAATCTAGTATATGTCAGCTAAATGCTGTCTTACTTTTTTGTGTCTGCAATTTGTTGATTAGTAGCTGTTTGTGTTAGTTGGAACTCGTGCCAATTTTTCATAATTTTACTGCAAATGTTCATCGACGATGATACCCGAAAAAGACTTGAAAATATCGTTAAAGGAATTGTCCTTGAGGGGCAAACAGATAATTGCACAGCAGCCCGAAATCTCTTATGCGCAAGCTTTAGAACAAGTACAACGGTTAAGAAAGATTTCGAAGATCAATCCCGAATTAAAAAGGAGCAGGCCAAATTCTTAAAGTATCATAGCTCGCAAAAAAAATGGTGGGTATACGACTTGCCGGGTGAAAGTAGTTTTTTAACCAGGGGTGGCGAAGCCAAAATCTACTTTGCGCCCGATCGCCGAAGCGTAGTAAAGGTGAATGATGCTGTTTACTACGCCACCTGGCTTGAATTTTTCAATAGCCTCGTTATACATAACCTTTTATTTGAAGACACAGCCTACGAATTTTTAGGCTTTACCGAAGTTGAGGATTGCTTGTTAGCTGTATTGAAACAGCCTTTCATTACCTCTGATGGGCCAGTCAACTTAGAAGATGTGAAAGCACTATTGGCGTTTAACGGCTTCATAAATACCAGAAGAAACGATTATTTCAATAGAGACCTAGGCATTATTCTGGAAGATATGCACGACGAAAATATCATCGTCAATTCAAATACACTATTTTTCATAGACACAGTATTTTATACGTTATCCGAGTAGCCAGCCAATTTGCCAAGAGAGGTGGCAAGCCGGTTCGACTCTTGTACCATCAGGTTCACAGACAAGTCACAACGCCCTCAGATCATTGAATCTGAGGGTTTTTTATTTTTTAAGATGTCTTTGCCAATCTCCCAAGCCATTCACATTCAACCATAGAACGATTCGAGTCCCTCTGGGTCGACATGAAGTTCGAACCGATAGGAAGCACATCATATGCTAACAGGAGCAATAATTTTTTCAATGACGCTTTTTATTTCATACTTAGTCTCCTTTTGCTATAGTTGTTATCTGACTGACAATATTATTCCTTTTACTTCTTTTGTGATTGTCCCAATTGTGTATGTACAGGTATATACATAGAAACCTGTCTCCAGCAATTGTCCCGTTTAGATTCCATCCCATTTCCTGTCGCTACTAGAACTTGCGAATATAGGTGCGCCGTACCTGTGCTTACGGCCAATATGCCATGGAGGCAATTAAAGCCGATGGCATTGACTATATACTCAAGCCTTTTTCCCGTGGGGATTTTTTTGGGCTCATAGAAAAAGTCGAGAGATTATCGAACTTCTTCCAGAAAAATGCCCTCCCGTATTGGAATGCTTTAATTAATAAGATCGGGATCGATGAAGAGAAAAGGAGTTTCTTAGTTTTTAAAACAATAAATACCTGGCAGTACAGACTGACACCCTCGCCTTTTCTATATCAGGAACGGTGTTACGATCATCGTAATCTTTCAGCAATAGGAATATTTCATCGATCAGTAAAGAAAAAACCATCGTCTTCAGGTGGCAGCAACAGGACCATCTGGCACAATTTCTTCTATTATAGGGCCATTTAGTCATAATGGGTGTGAAAAACTGCCGTTCCGGCACTTAAATAGCGGCGGCATATGATTTGGGGCATATTGCGAAACAAATACTATGAGCAAGAGAAGTATACTCGTTATTTCAACTCAGCAAAACAATAAAGAGAGCGCCCTTAGCGCTTGGTCAAGCATACCCCACCCGTTTCATCTGGACATTGCAGAAACAGATGAAGCGGCCATTGAACTGTTTCATAAACAGGATTTTGATATGGTGGTAGTAGACTATACCGACAGTAACATCGACCACAAAAAATTGAATGCCGTATTACCCATATTACAAGAGGACGTCACCTTGTTAACTTACCAGGGTGAAACAGAGACGGAACTGGAAGATAATGTGGCGGCAGTGTTTAAGGCCAAAAGATATCAGCGTATACAACGCATGCTGATGCTAGAGCCAGCGGTAAACGCTTCTTTTAATCTGCCGCCGTTTTCGTTAAATTAATTGAATGCTGTTGAGATCAGTCTTAATGCATCAGTTTCAATGTGCCGAATCTGATTGTGGCGCTATATATCCTTTTTCAATAAATTCGATGAATGTCAACAGGGAGAGTGAATATGTCCATGGTGGAAGCAAACTTGTCCCAAAAATATGATTTTTTGCAGCAGGGGGCGGATTGGAGAGAAATCTTCGTTTGGTAAAGGGCTGTCAAAGGATCGGCAGGTAACTTATTAATCCTTCAGCGTGAAAGTATAGGCATCGGATTGGGTCATGCCGGCAATGTCGACGGTTCGTTCATAATACAGGCGCCTGATCCAACCGTTAGACGCGATAAATCTGTATTCCGAAAAATCATGCATGTCAAAATTGGCATATTTTTCTTTCGCTACCTTCATTTGCCGGTCATCTTTTATGTTCATTTTTTTTAGGAGGGAGTCAATCATGCTTGTGGTATTGGCTTTATCTATGCGCAGATGGAAGGACAGGTTAAAAGTATCTGCTTTCGAACGCGGATCGGAGACCCTGGTAGTTTGTATCGCTGGAAAAGGATCGCCGCCAAAGGGATTGCCAATTTCCGTCTTTGAACCTGTTTCTGTAGTAGTGAATTTATATCCATACGGCCTATGAAATAGCTGGATTTCCTGGATCATTGACGATTCCACCATCTCTTTGGAGTTGTACATATTTTTGGCGGATTTTAAAGCCGCAGTCGCCGTGCTATCCATTTTTTTAGGCATGGATAATTCCATCATCCTGGTATAGGCATCTCTTACCTCTTCCCAATTCAGCAGCTCGACGAATTCCCCCATTTCAGTTATCCTGAAGATCATTTGCATACCATTGTAAACAGGCAATGAATCTGCCAGCCTGGGCCGAAGAATGGACATCTCCTCAGGTAGGTGAAAGATCCATTTGATGGTATAATTCTTTGCCGATTACACGATCACCGATACCGAGGCCTCATAGTTAAACCTAAAGGGGGGATTTTTGCCGGGTGGATCGATGGATTTTTTTTCGTGAATGATGGAATAGGTTTTGGTTTCGCCCAATTTCCA
The DNA here is from genome assembly GCA_035492595.1 of Puia sp. Classification (GTDB taxonomy): domain Bacteria; phylum Bacteroidota; class Bacteroidia; order Chitinophagales; family Chitinophagaceae; genus Puia. The sequence goes on along the minus strand of DATJJA010000064.1, from coordinate 16,676 downwards.
ATGAATGATGCAACTCACAACTGATTCTTCGCGGTGTGAACTATAAGCGGAAAGCTGGGAATGGCCAGAAAAACTTATTACTAGTGCTGATATTATCAGTGCGAGTTTCATGAAAGCAAGATAATATTAATTTGTTCATTATTCCGGTGACCATTGTGCCGCATCAAATCAGAAAAACTACTTGTATGCATATCCCATACAAGACTAAACTAGGGTATGCCCCAATTTCCGGGTAACAAAACTGAGGCTATTTATGGCACCTTACGATTCTCCAAGTATTTTCTGTATACGCTCCAACTCGATCACATCCAACTGATCCTTAGGCCGATTGACTGCCTTTTTATTCGCTATGAGCTGGTTGATATGCAAAAAAGGGACTTTTACTCCATCTATATCGGCGATAGACGCCATATCCATACATTCGTCAAAACTAAATCCTTCAAGGCCTTTCATGCTGACCAATATATCGAGTCGAAGGCCGTTATTCAGGTGGAAATCCGTCCACCCCGGAACAAACTGCATAGTTTCCAGCATATAATAGTCGCCCATTCCAGATTCGGCAAAGGCTTCACGTAAGCGCTTTCTGTTTTCAAGCGTATCCGCAATCCAGATATCTATATCGCCAGTGTAACGTTGATAACCATGAAGATTAGTTGCATATCCTCCGACCATAATATATCGAACCTGGCACTTCTCTAAAGCAGCCCAGAACTTTAATATCTCCTCGTCGAAAATATCCATGATTGTTATTTGCTAATGAAAGGTTTGTGTGTAATGACCGCCTTCTTCATCGTTTGTTGGACTTTATACAAACGAGTGGCCATTAAAAACCTCTCTTTATAGGATCGTCTGAGACTTTCTCTCAATAAATCTATCTCTGCCTTTTCGAAGTCAGGAGAATGTTCGGAAGCCAATTGATTTTTATCGTTTGACATTTTATGAAGGCGTATGTAGACAAAGCAAGATAATAAAATTAGCCCATACCGCAAAAGGGAAATCGCGTTATGTGTTGATAATGTATTATTTATGAAATTTTATTCAACCATCAGCCGCCGAAGATCGACAGCAACTCGGTTAATTGGATCTGAACCGGTAGCGTTCCATGGTACAAGTATATCTAAAAATCCTGAATTGTTCATCCTGGATTCTGATGTTGTTCTGTAATTTTGCCGGATGTGTAAAATAGGGCTGGGCGGAAGCTGCCATTGGTGTACCGAGGCAATCTTTCTGTCTCTGAAGGGTATCTCTTCCGTTCAACAGGGTTGGATCGCCGCTACGGATAAGAACGCCGCCTTCCCGGAAGGGGTGATCGTTGAATTTGACCCCGCGATCATTCCGCTGGAAACGCTGGTGGCAATACACCTTTATACGCACAGCTGCACGTCGGCACATTCGTTTCGGGAAAAGTACCGGTCTGCTGTTTATGTTTTCTCGCCGCAACAGGGTGATAGAGTGCAGACAGCGATATTAGGCTTGCAGCCAGGATTTGAAAAGCCTATTATAACAGAGGTTTTACCCTTGGCCGGGTTTCGTATGAACGAACCGGAATACCTGAACTATTATTATAAAGACCCGGATAAACCTTTCTGCGAAGCTTATATCAATCCGAAATTGCGGGAGTTGATGGATCGATTCTCCACTTATGTAGACAGTAACAAATTGAGCCATCTTTAGGGGCGGCTTAACTCAGGTCCAAAACAGCCACTGCGAATCAAGATAAAATAAAAAACTAAAATAATTAGCAATTTGCTTATCTTAGCATTTTGGTTTACACCAATTATTGATAAGGCCCGGTTCCGTATGGGGCCGGGTTGTGTTTTCCCCTTTGGGTGTATTCAAGTCGTCCAATAGAGCCTTGAGAACCTCTTGATTATGATGAGCATTTCATTTACTGATGGGCGTTAGGCAAGGTTGTAATAATGCTTTTGACTTGGCGGTTGTCCATTGTGAAAGTCCAATGTAATCCGGCACAGTAAGGCGGTCATTAAGCCGAGTAACCATGCAACTCGCCAGACTGTCCGTATTATAGCTTTTGTAGGTGTTGTCGGTACGTAGACGGTCAGCCAATTGTTGCCGTAAACGGCTGGCATAGCTTCGGGGAGATGCATAATGTAGGTGCTGTCGACAATGTGGTTGCCAATACATTCAGTAAAAATTTGGTTGACTTGATCGTTCCGGGTGCCCGGCAGCATGTGAGGCGCGTAAGCAGAGGCATCCTGATAATCAATATCTATGATTAATTTTTTTAACGATGTGAAGCCATCTTCCTGATCATTATGATATTTGTCATTATCTAACTTTCTTCTGGATGTTGCATGAATTGTTTGCGTTTTACAATCCGCTCTTGCTTTAGAAAAAATGCATCCATAATGCCCTGGGTCATTTAGGAAGATATTTAAGCCTGCTCTTCCCCAGCAAAAGGAATGCATTTCTTAATTGATAACTACCTCCTTACACAGTTATTTCTCGCAGACATCTCTTCGGTTTCGACGCCCGGCCGTCCCGTCTTACAACTCTGACGCGCCAGCCTTACAGATGTAATTCACTACTTTCCTGCTTCTTCACAGCCAGCGTTCCCTGCGATCGTACCGCAGTTGGATCCCGGAATATCCAGGTATATTCTCCCGGCTTTAAACTGATCTTCCTCGGAAACCGCCTGATCGTGTCGCTGGCGTCAAAAGAATAGAAATAATTGGCCTCCCCGGCCTTGGCCTTGATCTCGAGACGACCCTGAGGTGGAACTGCTGCGCAGTCGACGACCACCGTCCCGCAGCCGATACAGGTTTCGGCGGAATTGCCGGAAGTCGCGTGATTGCGGAATTGATCCTGGGAAAATGCCCTTGCTGAGACGGCGGACAGCAGCACAAGGCTGATTAAATGTTTGTTTCTCATGTAATAAAGTTTAATGATTGGACTAACGAAAGAGACGCATCTGTTTTCTTAATAAATATAATTTTTTTGCGCGGCATTCCAATGCCCCGTCGTCTTCGAACGACAAAATTTCGGAATTACGCAATTTTATTTGCGCATTATCGCAACCGCTATTGCAGACTACCCGCTTTTTTACACCGTGAAAACACCTTTCCTGCGCGCGGTGCATTTTTCAAATTCAATTGAAAACCAATTGTAGCAGATCCATCATGCCCGCAGCCGGATATGGTTAAGCGCGGATACACGTCGCTGTATTGTCCACACAAATTTGGAAATACTATTTGCTTTGAATTAAATTTGTTTCACACGCTCCAATTTTTAGCACCTACACATCACTGTTAACATAAGTCCGTTTGTTTCCTGGCTTTATCCTAATTAAAGGTCTCATGAAGAAATTCATTAAGCGAACTATTATAACCTTGTTCCTGATTGTCACTGGATTCACCCGGCTCACGGCCCAGCAAAACCTCAAAGGGTGCGTATTAGGCGCAGGGGATCGCCCCCTTTCAGCCGCGACGATCCTGCTGCTTCGTACAAAGGATTCCGCACTTTTACGCAGCGCCGTCACTGATTCTACCGGAGCCTTCGGGTTGTCACTCCCCAACGGAAATAAATTTCTCCTTCGCATCTCCAGTATAGGCTATACAACGGACACATGGTTGCTCGACAGCGCCGAGATCGCACACGGAGGTGGTGTCCTTCCCTGTATGAACCTTTCGGCCACCGCAACTCAGCTGCAGCAGGCAACCGTCACGGGTGCAAAGCCCCTGATCGAACAGAAAATCGACCGGCTCGTGTTCAATGTCGATGCAAGCGTCACCTCAACAGGTAGCAATGCGCTCGAGGTCCTGGAGAAGACGCCAAGGGTTGCCGTCGGCCAACAGGGAATCGCCATTGTCGGGAAGAGCACGGTGCAGGTGATGGTCAACGACCGGCTCATCCGCCTCGGAGGCGACGATCTGGCTGCTTACCTGCGTTCCATAAATGCGAACAATATCGCTTCCATCGAAGTCATCCCCAATCCGCCGGCCAAATACGATGCCGCGGGCAATTCGGGACTTATTAATATCCGCCTCAAGAAAAATCCCGCGGAAGGACTTAACGGATCGCTCTATGGAACCTACACCCAATCGTTTTACGCGACGGGGGAAGCCGGTGGCAATTTCAATTTTCGCAAGAAAGCCCTTAACCTCTATGGCAACGTATCGAAGGTCAATGGCGCCACCCGCCCCGTGGAACATCTCACGATCTTCTATCCTTTCCAGACCTGGAGCCAGTACGACTACCGGAAGGACAAGACAAACAGCACGGCCTACCAGTTGGGCGCCGATCTCACCCTGGGCAAACGCTCCCTCCTCGGCTTCGCCTACAATGGATTCTATCGCGTGCCGGGCATGGAAGAGAACATCCAAAACACGGTCACCGGCGCCGGCGGTGTTCCCGACTCCCTGATCCTGACCCGCGGCAATACCGACACCCGAATCGTTTCGAACGAATTTAATCTCAATTATGTGTATTCGCTGAACGCCGCGGGAAAGAAAAAGCTGACGCTCAACGCCAACCACCTCGATTATACCAACAACAAGGACCGCCTCTTCGACATGGCCAACTACTTCCCGGACGGCAAGGCCACGGGGCTCACGGATGTCAATACGAACAGCGGCAAACAGGATATAGCCATCAACACTGCGCAGGCCGATATCGACTGGCCCACCACCCTGGCCACCTGGTCCACGGGAGGCAAGATCACCAGCATCGATACAAAGAGCAACAATTTGTTCAGCCGTCTCGGTCCCAACGGCTTCGTCGTCGACTCGGGCAACAGCGACTCCTACAAGTACACTGAGAACACCCAGGCCCTCTACCTGAACGGAGACCGCAGCCTTGGCAAATGGGAGATCCAGGCCGGGGCCCGGGGCGAATTCACCCAGTATACGTCCAATTCTATCAGTACCCACAACATAACAAAGCAGCACTACTTCAAGCTCTTTCCTACCCTCTTCGTCCAACGCAGCATCGGTAAGGACCACACGCTCACCGCGTCTGTGGGCCGCCGCATCGACCGGCCCGGTTATTTCCAGCTCAATCCCTTCAAATGGTTTCTCACGGACTACCAGTATACGGTCGGCAACCCTTTCCTGCAGCCTTCCTTCTCGACAAACGTCGAGCTGGACTACAGCTGGGCCAACAAACTCTTCTTTTCCGTCTACTATCAGCATGCGGAAGCCATCGTTGACCAGACGGTTCAATCCGACCCGGCAACAAATGTGACCATCCTGCAATGGAACAATATCGGCGTTTCCTCTTCAGCGGGACTCACGGCCGGTACAAACCTGAGCCTCACCCCGTGGTGGTCCACCAATACGGAACTCATCATTTACAGCTACTGGTTCAACGCGAACTTTGGAAGCGATCGTGCCGCCTTCCGGAAGACCAGCGCCTATTTCCGGACGAACAACCGGCTCAGTTTCGATAAAAAGAAAAAATTCACGGGCGAGCTGAATTTCTGGTACCAGTTCAATGACCAGCAGGGCTACAGCCTCGTCGGCCACTCCTGTGTTCTCAGCGCCGGGGTACGAACCGTACTGAGCCCCCATTCGACCCTCGCGCTCAATGGGGCCGATATCTTCCGAACGGCCAAACCCCATATCGTCACCCGCGCGCTAAATACTGTATCGACAAACGACAACTATTACGACGTCCAAAAGATAAGAATGACCTATACTTACAGATTCGGCCGCAGCAGCGTCAAGGCGAAACGTCAGCGCAGCAGCGGCGATGAGGACGAAAGAGGCCGCATCAAATAACCATTAAAGCACATCCATGAAAAAGAAGAAATTGAAAAAATTGCTGGAACAGATCGCACTTGTCCAGGACCGCCTGCGCCCCATCGGGTCATTCCGTAACCGCGCCACGACGCAGACAAACCCGGCTGGCCGCAATCGCGCCTCCGCAGGTCCCGCAACCGCCGATCCGTCGGTCACTGTCATCCGCAACAACGCGACCGCCGTTACCGCAACCGGCATCGCCCGCAACCGCTCTACGGCAACTCCAATACAAGACGCACCCTTCGAGATCCTCCCACCCGTGGATAAGTAACAGCACACATCCGATACAACTTCTTTGCTAGCAAAAGCTGAGCTCTTAGATGGGGAAAAGGCGCCATTTTCCGTCGACGGGGATCAGAACGGGCTTATGCGCCCTGATGCATACGATCCCGAGAGGAACAAATCGTAAAACTGGTCCTCGCATTTTTCAATCAACATTAAACCTTCAGAAATGAAAAACGAAAAGCTCAAGCTCGCTCTGCGTCGGCTGAACGAATTCCAACAAGAACAGTCCGAGGACATGACAGTTATCACCACCATGAGCGCCAACTCGATCAAAGGCGGCCTCGAAGGCGGCTTCACTTGTACCGGCTCCTTCAGCTGTGACGGATATTCCTGCAAAAGCTTTACCAGCAACTAAGCAGAGTATCGATCAGGGAAAGACCGGCCTTGCGCTGGTCTTTCCTTCCCATTTGTCCATCTTTAAATCGGTAACCATGTACAAGTTATCCTATTACCACGTCGTCACCGATGTGATCAACGAGCCACCCGCAAGGCCCAAACACATCCTTTACTCCACCCGCACCGGCCGGGCGGTCATCATTGCCGGCGACATCCTTCGCCAGATCCAGGCGGGCGATTTCTCCCAGGCTTCCGACAAGTTATTATCCACCCTCTTCGAATTGGAGATCCTCGTCCCGGCCCACGAGAATGAATTCGAGTCCATCATCGGCGAGAATTACGCATCGGTAGCCGATCCCAACGTAGCTTCCTTCACGCTTCAGCCCGGGGCCAACTGCCAGCTAGGTTGCCACTACTGCGGGCAGAAACACACCAAGAACTACATGGATGAGACCATCTATGAGAAAATGCTTACCCGTATGGATGGCATACTGGCCAAACACTCATATGAACATCTCGCCATAACATGGTACGGCGGCGAACCTCTGATGGCCTGGAAACAGATCCGCGATCTCAGCCCCCGGCTCATCGCAATGGCCCGCGAGCGAAAGGTCGGGTACATGGCGAATATCATCACCAATGGCCTCAGTCTCAAGCCCGATATTTTCGCGGAGTTGGTGAAAGACCATTTTGTCCGGACATATCAGATCACCGTCGACGGCACTAAGGAGAACCATGACACCCGGCGCATCACAAAATCCGGCGAAAAGACCTTCGACATCATCTACAACAACATCCGCGACTGCGTGAATCATCCCTATTACAAGGAATACCATTGCGGCATTGCCGTCCGGTGTAATATAGACCGCTCCAACTACGAGAGCATCCTGCCATTCATCCAGCAGGTCTATGCCGATGGCATCGGCGACCATGTCAAATTCCAGTTCGCGCCCATCGTCGACTGGGGCGAGGTGAAAGGATCACAGAACAGCCTGTCCAATGATGAGTTTGCGTCCATAGAGATCGACTGGATCATGGAGCTCGTAAAACGAAAAGGGGACATCGAGATCATTCCCGGTCGCGCCTATGCGCCGTGTATGGTCGTCGAACCCAACTCCGAGGTCTATGATGCCTTTGGGAATATCATGCCCTGCTACGAGTTCTCGTACACCGATATGTACCAGACCGATCGCCATATCATCGGCAACCTCAAGAACGCCGAGGAGACCTACAGCAACGATGTCGTAACGCGCGGTTGGTTTCAGGACGTCAAAGATGGGAAATCCTGGTGCAAGACCTGTAAATACTTTCCCGTCTGCGGCGGCGGCTGTCCCAAGAGCTGGCTCTATGGCACACCGGCCTGCCCGTCTTTCAAATTCAATATGGAAGATCGCCTCGTGCTGCAATACATCATGGAAAGTGACAAACTGGCTGAGGTCATCTAGCCGCCGGCCCATTATTTATCATTAAATCAACCGCCATGGAACACTTGCTCGACTCCTTCCTGGATCGCTTCGCCGTGCTTTATGCCGGCCAGACCTTCGAGACGCCCGAGTTCAACCGGGATCATATCTTTCACTCGATCCTTCGTGCCTGCTCCGCCTCCGCCGGCGACCAACGCCGGCTCGATATGTACTATCAGTTCGTAACGCAGGAGAAGATCCTTTCCCTTGCGCGCCGGAGACGCCACACCCTGGTCGCCGACAGGCTGGAAAGACTCGAAAGGACAAAGCCCGCGCTCGAAGGTCTCGCCGCCACCGGCATGGACGCCCTGTATTATCCCATGCTAGCCTACATCGACTACACGACAGGCCGGTACGGTATCGCACTGGAACATATGGACCGCAGCCTGGACGCCATCCGCCATCTGGAATCCATCGGCATCCTCGACGCTATCTATGCATTGAATGAGCAGACGCTTAACAAATTCAGGATCTATTGTTCGCAGCGGCAACGGGAAAAGGCCATCCTCTTCGGTTCCGAACTCATCCGGTTTGTAACCGGGAACAATCGCCTGAATGATAGTCCCGTCATCAACGGCGACTGGGAAGGGCTCTTCGCCCGCGAGCCGGAATTGTCCCAACAATCCACCATCCACCACAGTACCAACGCCGTTCTCGTCCGCCTGGTCTCCTGGGATAAGACCGAGCCCGGGCTTATTGCCGAATTCATATCGGTACTTTATGCGTCCGGCGACTGGCAACGATGCCCCCTGCGCGGTTACCGGCCGGCATTGGAAGCACTGATCCATTTCAATATGGGTGCGATCCCCGCCTTTATGAAGATCGTCGAACAGCTGCTGCCGGACCTTCCCGCCCTCCCGCGTCAACTGACCCGCCTGGTTCTCGCCGAGCTTATGCAGGTCGCCGATACAAACGAATACCCGCGGACGGCACAGCTGGAAAACACCCTTCTGGAGTGGCTTGGCGACAAGACCCCGCTCCTGATCCAACCCACACCCATATGCTGAACTTCTTCAAAAAACGATACGTCGTGCAGCATCAGCACGACGCGATGGACTGCGGTCCTTCCTGCCTCAAGATGATCGCAGGCTGGTACGGTAAGGAGCTCTCCATGGACTTCCTGCGGGAAAAGTGTTACCTCAGCCGGGAAGGCGTGAGTCTCCTCAGCATCAAGGATGCCGCGGATACCATCGGCTTCGAATCCCTGATGGTGAACCTCTCCTTCGACCGGCTGAAAAAGGACTGTCCGCTGCCCTGCATCCTGCACTGGAACCAGGATCATTTCGTCGTATTGTATGACATCAGGGAAACCCGCGGCGACTACCGGATGACCATCGCCGACCCGGCCTTTGGCAAGTTGCGGATCAACAAGGAAACGTTGGAAAAAAGCTGGATGTCCACCGGTGAGGGCAAAGGCATCGCGCTGCTGCTCGAACCCTCCGAACAGTTCGAGTCCATCCCGGATGTACCCGAACAAAAACATGGCCTCCGGTTCCTGTTCTCCTATCTCACCGCCTACCGGTCCATGTTCCTCCAGCTGCTGCTCGGCGTACTTGCCGCGGGGGGGCTGAATCTTCTTGCACCCTTCCTGACCCAGTCACTCGTCGATACCGGCATCGGCGGCAAGGACATCCGGTATGTGGTTTATGTTCTGCTCGCGCAGGTGGGCATCTTCCTCGGCGAGCTGATCATCGAGCTCGCCCGCAGCTGGATCCTGTTGCACGTCAATACCCGGGTCAGTCTCAGCATCATCTCCGACTTCCTGCGAAAACTGATGCGCCTTCCGATCCGCACCTTCGACACCAAGACCATCGGCGATATTTCCCAACGGATCGTGGATCACAACAGGATCGAACTCTTCCTCACCAGCGTCACCATGGATTCCCTGTTCTCCATCCTGATCATCGTCATCTCCACCGTGATCCTGGCTTTCTACAATCTCCTCATCCTGGCCGTATTTCTCTGCAGCAGTGTACTGGCCGTAGCCTGGGTCTTCTTCTTCCAGCGTCGCCGGCTGATCTTCGACTACAACAGATTTCAACAGCGCAAGTCCAACCAGGAAAAGATCTACGAGCTGGTTGAAGGCATGCAGGAGGTAAAGCTCTACGGAGCTGAACTGTCAAAGAACCTCGAATGGGAGGAAATCCAGATCCGGCTCTTCGGGCTCAACGTCAAGGCCCTCCGGCTCGAGCAGATCCAGAAGGTCGGCTTCCTGTTCTTTACACAGTTGAAGAATATCATCATCACGTTTATTGCCGCCTGGGCCGTCATTACCGGTCACCTCTCCCTCGGAGCCATGCTGAGCATCTCGTTTATCCTGGGGCAGACCAACGGCCCGCTTTCCCAAATTATCAATCTCATCCGCAGTGCCCAGGACGCCCGCATCTCTATCGAACGGTTGCAGGAGATCCATCTCAAGGACGACGAGGAAAAACCCTATCTCGGCATACCCGGTGGTCCCGCACCGGCCGGCGACTCCTGCAGCGATATCCGCATCGAGAACCTTACTTTCCGGTATGAAGGTCCCCGTTCGCCAACCGTATTACAGAACCTCTCCATCGATATCCCAAAGGGAAAGGTCACAGCCATCGTCGGCGCCAGCGGCAGCGGGAAGACCACGCTGATGAAGCTATTGCTCAATTTCTATCAGCCCAATGTCGGTCAGATTCTGGTCAACGGGTATAACCTGCACGATATCTCCCCGACCGAGTGGCGGACAAAGATCGGCACCGTCATGCAGGATGGCTATCTCTTCTCCGACACCATTGCCCGCAACATCGCCATCGACGGCCGGGAGATAGATCCTGCCCGCTTTGCCCATGCCGTCAGCGTGGCAAATCTGGAGGAGGCCGTCGCCAACTTTCCGATGGGGTACGCCACGAAAGTGGGGCCTAATGGAGTCGGCATCAGTGGCGGCCAGCGCCAGCGCATCCTCATCGCCCGGGCCGTTTACAAAAATCCAGACTACCTCTTCTTCGACGAGGCGACCAGCAGTCTCGATTCCACCAACGAGCGCCGCATCATGGAGAATCTCGACGAAGTGTTTGTGGACAAGACAGTCATCATCATCGCGCACCGGCTAAGTACCGTGACTGGCGCCGATCAGATAATCGTGCTGGACAAAGGAAGGGTCGTCGAGACCGGCAACCACGAACGGCTGACCAAGGTCAAAGGACACTATTATCATCTTATCAAAAACCAATTGGAACTCGGCAGTTGATGCCGGAAGATCGGCAGCCAGTACCGGAAAAAAATCATCGATAATGCCTCAACCAGTACCAGACATTCGCAGCGCCGCCGTGCGGGCCTTGCTCGCAAAACCCGTGAGTCCAGTCATCCGGTGGGTAAATCTCTGCATCTTCCTCATCATCATCGCCAGCTCCGTCCTGTTGTTCCGCTGGAAGGTGACGCGTTATCTCGATATACCGGGCCGTCGGGTAGCCGCCGGAATTGAAGCGTCCGTCGGGCTTCCACAGGGAGTATCCTTGCAAACCGGCCAACCCGTAGGCTTGCTTATCAGCCGCCCTAATGCATCGACGGAAGAAATAAAAGGGATCCTGGTATCCGTTACGCCCGCGCCCGGCGCCGCACCAGGGCGTTTCGTCATTGTCGCGACCGCGAATCGCTTGCCTTCGGAAGACGAAGGGGTGCGGTTGAAGATCGCCGCCGGCAAGCGGCCTTTTTTGAAGAATATCTTTCAGCGGTAGGACCGCTAATCGACAATCGTGGCACATATGGGTATTTCGTTTTCCTCTACCAAAACTTCCGCCAGGGTTTTTGGGACCTTCTGTTTGGGTTGATGCTAAGGAGCTGGGAGTTTTTTCTTGCGGTTGAAGTTTTAGCTTTCTTGTCCACAGGGTGTAGAACTTGCCGTTGGGATGTCTATTTCCTCGCTGCTAATTTGATCGTCCCAGTAGTCAGGAACAGGATTGAACTGGTCGACGGCTAAACCGTTGACGTGTAGAATGTACATCCACAGATCACCGTCGTGAATATGAAAAGAAAAGACCGGCGCCTGTAATTCTCTTGATAAAAAGGCGGAACTTTCGTCCCACTCAAGCAAAGCATGCGGATAAAATACGGTAGTACTTTATACTATCAATATTGCAAGGGTTATTGATATAATGATCGGGCTTTTGTCAAATGCTCAGATCGATTCGGTGACTGAAGAATGGGTTCTGGAATTTTTGGAATTTCAAAATAAGAGGGGATGTTGTCAATTTCCTTCTTCCCGAAATTTTCGGATTTTCTCTAATTCGATCACATCAACCTGATCTTTCGGGCGAGTTACTATTTTTTTATTCTCGATAAGATGATTGATGTGCAAGAACGGGACTTCAACACCTTCGAGGTCGGCAATTGATGCCATATTAAGGCATTCGCTGAAAGAAAGATTTTCCAATCCTTTCATGGTGGTCATGATATCCAATTCGATCCCCCCACCTATATAAAAACTTGTCCAACCTGGAACAAATGGCATCGTTTCCAATAATGAATAGGCGCCATACCCTAATTCAGAAAAGGATGTTCTTAGATTTTTTCGATTTTCAATGGTATCATCCAGCCACAATTCCAGATCATCCGTATTCCTGTTAAATCCATGAAAGCGAGTTGCAAATCCACCAACCATTATGTATCTGACTTTATGCTCGTTTAATGTTTTCCAAAATCGAAGCAATTCGTCGCTGAGTATATCCATAGTGCACTATTTATGGGTAATCTTTGCCTTTTAAAGTAAGGCATTAGTGCGTAGCATTTGTGTGAAAAGCTGAAATTTCTCTATATCGGGACGATATATATCCCGTTTGAGACGGTCTATTTCGCCTTGACTTGGGGAAGGATCCGATACTACTTTTTCAATCGATTTTTTTTCAACTGACATCACGAGTCATTTATTGAGAATCTGTTATGCAATTTATGCAAATTCTTTGATTTTTATGGATAAAATCGACAACTAATCGCTGCATTTTATTGGCTTTCAATCTATTAATTGGGTTGAGATACACTCATTCGGCTTTGATTGAATTAGCCATCAAGTCAAGATTCTGTATTAAAATGATTCGAACTCTGTACAGTCTCGTTCGCAAACGAGTTTGCACCCCTCAAGTCTGCGGATTTGAGGTTTTTTTGCGATTTTGTCCGAATATTGTAGATAGTTTGATATCAAGATTTGCCGGATTCAAATCCCGAAGGAGCAACGGGCCACAAAACCGGCGAATCAGACGAAGGCTGCCTGTCCGCAGGGTTCCGCCTTCCACTCGACCGCAGTTTCAAATCAACCTTACTCAGCCGTCCAATTATACTTTCTTAGCGGCAGGGAAAATGACCAGTAATATTATTTTAAGTCGATGAGCCAACCCAAAACCAAAACATCTTTTTTACGCAAACTTTTCTTCGGTCGCCCCGAAGACAATATCCGTTCCGCGTATTCGGTCATCCGGCGCCAGCGGTTGAACCTGTACAAGGTCTGGAACAATGAGACACACAATGACATAGGGCTAGAGAAGATCCTCCGGCTTTTTCTAATCGTGCAGCAGTTTCTTTATCCAGGAATCTACATTCGAAATCGATTTGGCAGGCAAGGTTCGACTTATAAAAAGCTGGCTATTGAATTTTATGTGCTATTGAAGCTCTTCTTTCCTTTTCTGTCCCTGTTTTTGGGATGGTACTCGAATATCTTCATCCAAGCTATAACCGGCTACCTGCTGTCGGAAACAATTTTTTATATTGCAACCTTGTTCTTTGCTTCCGAAATTTTCGACGAGCCGCGATCCTCCAAACGGTCGATCCTGCTCTTGTTCCTCAACTACATCGAGATTACCTTCGATTTTGCCGTCATTTACGGAGGACTCAACCTGCTGCAGGGAAAGGCTCATTCCCGGCTTGACTTCGTCTATTTCAGTTTCATGACCTCCTCGACAATCGGTTTCGGGGACATCTATCCAACGACTGCCCCGGGGAAATACGTTGTCATACTTCATTCAGTCATATTCCTTTTCTTCATTGTCCTCTTCCTGAACTTCTTCACCAGGGTTGACTCCAGGCATCATAAATGATGGTCGCCAGGTATCACTGGTCGTCAAGTTCCGATGGAACTGCAATTCAAGTGTTCCAGACCAAACAGATTCGAATCCTGTACCATCTCGTTCACCTGATGGGAGACAAGTTGCATTTTGCGGTGTTGGCAACAATACCAAATGCCAAAAGAAAGAGGACGGTCAGGGTGTGGACCCGATGGCAGAGAAGTTTCCTGGATGGAGGCCGTACAATTATGCATTTGGCAATCCTTTACGATTTGCAAGACCTGCTCCCCGCCGTCCCAGCCAGCATGTGTAGATTACAAAGGACTATTTCCAGAAGCATGGGATAACGCCTTTGGGCCTGTCATCTCCCCTGATGATGATAGATAGTTCAACTGTCTTTGGTTTTTGCGCTGCCGCAGAGAGTTTAGAAACGGTCACGTCATAAGTAAGGCCAAATTGGAATTTTTTATAAACGACTCCCAGATAAGGTATTATGGCATTTTTAGACCAGTACCAAAGCCCTCCGTTCAATATGACATCGTCATCTCCCTCGTTCGATAGGAAATACCCGAGTCCTGCTCCCACTGAAAAATAACTTGCCTTTGCCTGTGTTTGAAAGATGGCATTGGTATTTAAGACGACTCTCTCGTTGAGATAGTTTTCGAAGTTTGCATGTACTACATAACGGGGCGCTAGAAATTGTTTGGGATCGCTCATCACGGTTTGTCTGGGTCTGTTAAGGTGAAATGCCGCCACGCCAAAGTCAAAATCCGAATATTGGGAAACAAAACTGTAGAGGATCCCGACGCTTGAAGAGATATAAGGTTTCATATTGGATAAGGCCGATTCGCCGGTGGGAAGGTTGGTATTAAATCCATAGCCGTTAAATTGCTCGGAGAAATCGAGTCTGCTGAAATCTATCCGTTTGTTGCCATAAATTAGTCCAACGCCGATGCCCAGTCGATGGTCACCTTCACTTTCGGAAAGTTTTATATTATAAGACAGGTTGAGCGATGCATAGTTGCTTTTCAAAACGCCGGCCATAGCCTCGTCGTACATCAGCATGCTACCTATGCCCAATACCGAACTTTCCGGTATCTTGTTCTTAAGGATTTTGCTATCGAAAGAAATGGTGCCGGTGGAATAAGGGTTGGCCGGACTGATCCATTCATCGCGGATATTGGTGATCATACGCCATTTACTGTTTATCCTGGCTGTAAGTGCCGGGTTTATATTCAGTGGCGAAGAGAAGAATTGTGAAAAACTCGGATCCTGTCCCCGAACGCCTGCTGCTGTAAGGGCGAGCAGCAGAACCAATTTCATATGTTTAATTAAGGTCATAATACATGATTTATCTTAATAAAATCGAATTACCGCTTTTTTTGATCGTGCTTCCGTCATCTCCAATGCCTTCCACGGTCCATGTGTACACATCTATCCCCTGCGGACGACCATTATATACGCCGTTCCATCCATTGCCAAGGACATTTGTTTCGAACATCAGTTGACCCCACCGGTCGAACACGCGGAAGTATACGAGTTGCCTAATATGATATGTTATCGGGTAAAGTCTGTCGTTTTTCCCGTCGTCATTTGGCGACCAGGCTTTGGGGACGAACAGGTTTGGCGCGAGGTTGGTATCAGACGGATTTATGATTTGTACCAATAAAGTATCTACCGTGACGCAGCCGGAGTCCGAGGTAAGGGTAATATTATATTGGATAGGAGTGCCGTAATTGTATACAGGATCCTGGATATTCGGCAGGTCCAGTCCTATCGCGGGGCTCCAGTTATAAGAATAGTTGCTGCCGAGCACGCGTGCTGACAGTGACTTGGGAACAAAGGCGAAAACGTTGACGGAAGGATAGCGGATACCTGCGATGGCAGGTCTTACATTAACCGTAGCACTAGCGCCTGCGGTAGCATTCGAGCAGGCAGCATCTGAAACAGACAGGATGTTATAGGTGGTCGTCGAAGCCGGACCAACTACCAAATCGTAGTTTGGCGTCAGTATATTCGAGATAGTATGTGTATTAGAGTCGCTGCTGTAGGTTAACGTCCAGGGTGCCTGGCCTGTCAAGGTGATTCTTAGTGTGGCGTTTGTGCCCTGGCAAATGGTTTCATCGCCATTGAACATGGCAGTCGGGAATTGGCTGAAGGTGATAACAACCGGTTTGATAGTGGAACAGCCGCCCACAGCACTTGCTTTTAGATAATAGGTCCCTCCAGTCGTTATGGAGTCAGGATTGCTAACCAGGATGGTTCCGGCGGCGTTGTTCCAGTAAGTATAGGTCAGACCGGGATCGCTGCCGGCGAATATCGATGCTGCTGTGAGATCTATGGCGGCGGGTTTACAGGCCGTGACCGGATTGTTAATTACCACGAACGGCGTACTGGTAATTACAACATTTACAGGCTTAATTATGAAGCATCCGCCTGCATTAGTGGCCTTGATATAGTAGCGGCCGGCTGCCGTAACTGCATCCGGGTGGGCGAGTGCAATGGTAGCAGTGGCATCGGTCCAATAAGTCAGGGTTAAACCTGTGCTACTGCCGGCCGTAATTGCCGCGGCGGTAAGATCAATGACAGACGAAGCGCATGTTGTGGGCGGATCCGTTACGATGAGGACAGGTGCGGAAAGTAAGTTCAGGTTTGTTGTTACGATACTGTCGCAACCGGATATGGTTTTTAGGAAGGAAGTATATACGCCGCTGGTGGTGGCGATTATTCCGGATGGCAAAGTATAGGAAGGCAGGCATGTTGAGATGTTCTCTGTGCTGCTTGCGCTGGCGTTGACTGATAGTATAAGC
>DATJJA010000063.1:0-19327 GCA_035492595.1 Puia sp. | reverse complement strand
GAAAGTAGCCAACACCTATATCGCCGATCTTTTTCAGTCCCTGTCTTACCTTGCTCAGCGGGCAAAACACATCGACTTTGCCGAGCTGGCCCAGCATGCAGCCACACCCAACGGGATGAATGAGCAGGCAGGGAAAGAGATCCGGGAGAAGGGCGCCCATGCTGCGTGGCGCGAAGCGTCGGATCGCCTGCTGGAAAGGTTTGAATAATGGCAGCCGCAAAAGCATGGGATTCAATAGGTATCGGCATTTACTGAAATTCGCGACCACTCTCCTCTATCAACACATTCATCATGTGGATACCGCGCTGCAGGTCGATAATAGGCAGGCGTTCGTTGATCCCATGTGCGCCCATGCCATCCGTCATAGGAAAAAAATTGACGACTCCGTCGGAGATCCGCCGGTAAAACCGGGAATCCGTCCCTCCGACCATCAGGTAGGGTGCGGGAAGAACATTCAACACGGTCTTACTAACAGCACTGACCAAACGCCGAAAAGCCGGCGACGCGGTGTCGGTGACCGCGGAAGGTTCGGATGGCAGCAGGCCGATCTCTCTGACAACGACACGCGGGTCATGCAGCGTCTCCTGGATAAAGCGGGCAGTCGACTCAATGGTTTCGCCGGGCAGGAGACGGCAGTTGACGATAGCCCTGGCCTTCGAAGGGATCACGTTGCTCTTCACGCCGGCTTCCAGAATAGTGGGGACGATGGTCGTATGAGTCAGCGCATATCCTTCCGGCTGATCCGACAGGATCTTCTTCACTACGCCTTCGAACAACCAAAGATTTGTAGCTGCCAGCCGATGTCCCAGGTTGTCCGAAGAAGAGCCGATCCGGCCGATGAACTCTTTTACAGGAGCCGTCAGCCGGGCTGGCGGCGGAGAATTCTTCAGGCGGTATAAGGCGGTATTCAAGATGTCGATGGCCGTTTCCTTCGCGGGCAGCGACGAATGGCCGCCTTCTTTGTCCACGGACAATTCAAAAGAAACATGTCCTTTTTCTTCCACGCCGATGACCGCCAGCGGACGGCCCAGTTCCTTTGTTTTGCTCCCGGAGATCTCGCCGCCTTCATCCAATACCATTTCCGGGTGTATGCCCTGCTGCTTCAGGTAGTCGACGACCCATGACGCGCTGGGACCCCGGATCTCTTCATCATGCCCAAAGCAGAAATACAGGGTCCGGGCGGGCACAAACCCTTTCCGCAACAAGGCTTCTGCTGCTTCCAGGATGGCGATGACCCCGTCCTTATCATCGATAGCGCCACGCCCCCAGATACAGCTGTCCGTTATGGCGCCGCTGAATGGCGGCCTCGCCCACTCAGCAGCGGTCGTCGCTTCAACAGGCACCACGTCATAATGTCCCATCAGGATAAGAGGCGCCAGTTCGGGCCGCTGTCCCTTCCATTCAAAAACATAGGAGAAACGGCGGATACAGGTCCGTGTGAGGTGCTGATGAACGAGGGGATAAGCCTGCTCCAAAAAAACACCAAAAGCCTGAAAGGCAGCCGAATCAAGCGCAGCAGAATCGCTGATCGCAATCGTTGGGATCTGTATCGCCTGACTCATATGCCGGATCGCCGAATCGGGTAGGGACCGGAGTGCAACAACCGCCGTCGAAGCCGGCCAGGGCTTTGCCCTATACATATTAAAAAAGAGAAAGAGGATAAACAGGAAGAGGGCGATGCCCAGCCAGCGAACGATTTTTTTGAACATCAGTCTGGTTTGACGGAATGAATATAGGAGAAAATCAGAAGCTATAAAACTGAACACCAACTGTATCGAAACCGGACAAATACTAATGAACTAATAATAACAACTAATTGATTAGTAGTTGTGTAGGAAAGCGGCATTTTTCTGGCAGCAGAAACACAAATCCACGTGCATGTTCAAAAACTATTTCAAGACGGCCTGGCGTAACCTCCGTAAGAATAAGACCTATTCGATCATCAACATCGCAGGCCTCGCCATCGGCATGGCGGCCTGCATTGTGATCATGCTTTTCGTATTCTATGAGAAGAGTTTTGACCGCATGCATACAAAGAATATCTATCGCCTGAACGAAGTGCAGATGTTCCCGGGGATGAATACTTCGCAAAAAGTGGCCCTGACCATGTTCCCAATGGGGCCAACGATGAAGGACGAATTCCCGGAGATCCTGGATTATACGCATATCCGCTGGAATCCCAAATACCAGGCGACTTACAGGGAGAAACGGGTTTTCCTTCCTCAAATGTATATGGTGGATACCAGCTTTCTGCGGATGTTTGACTTCCGTCTGCTGAAAGGAAACAGGGCTACTGTCCTGCAAAAACCAAACAGCACGGTGCTGACAGCGACGACAGCCCGGATATTATTTGGTGATGAAGACCCTATAGGAAAGACGATCTATCATTATGCAACGGACACGACGATGTTCACGGTGACGGGCATACTGGCGGACCTACCCGGGAATTCGCAGCTGCAATTTGATGCGCTGTGCTCCTTTAATACCTGGATCCAACCGGAATGGATGAACAACTGGGGCGGGAACTGGCTGAACACCTACTTCGAGCTTGCGCCCAATACAGATAGGACATTACTTGAAAAGAAATTCCCGGAATATCTGAAGAAACATCTTGCAACGGATGAGCGGTGGAAGAATTTCAACCTTTTCCTCGTGCCGCTGAAAGACGTTCACGCCTCTACCACCGATATCAGCCTGGATTACGCCAACTTTCAAAAGTTCGACAGGAACTATACCAATATCTTCGCGGTAATCGCCCTGATCGTCCTGGTCATCGCCTGTATCAATTTTATGAACCTTTCTACAGCCCGTTCGGCGGAAAGGGCGAAAGAAGTGGGCATCCGCAAATCCATCGGGGCATTGCGGTCCCAGCTGGGCATGCAGTTCCTGGGAGAGACGATCTTATTGGCCCTGCTCTCTTTATTCCTGGCGCTTGGTCTGGTAGCCCTGGTATTGCCTTCCGTCAACGCCTTAAGCCAGCGTTCGCTCCAGGTCGCACTGTTTCAAAATAGCTGGATACCCGCCTTCGTTTTGCTGGGTACGATAGTCGTCGGCTTTCTGTCGGGTCTATATCCGGCTGTTTACCTGTCTTCCTTCGAGCCGGTAAAGGTCTTAAAAGGTCTGCCGCAGATCGGCAGGAATAAAGGTCTCTTAAGAAATGTACTGGTGGTCGGTCAGTTTGCCAGTGCCATCTTCCTGATCATCGCTACCATCTTTGTCTTTCAGCAGCTGACCTTTATGCGAAAAAAGGATCCGGGCTTTAGTCGTGACCAGGTGATCAATATCCCCCTGGACCGCGTCACGGGCCGCAAGTTCGATCTGCTCAAGGAACAGCTCAGCACCAGCCCTCTCATCACGGGTGTAACAGGTGCGCAGGACGAGCTGGGAAGTCATCTCGACCAGTCGGGAGTTGAGTTCAAAGGAGATGGCCCGATGCGAAACCTGGTCACGACAAGGCTTATCGTGGACCCGGACTATCTCCGTGTCTATAAGATCTCCCTGGCGGAAGGACGGGATTTCACACCTGAAAAGCAGGCCAACGGCAGGGAATACATCGTCAATGAAGCGCTGGCCCGGGAGCTGGTGAAAGACATGCCGGGGAAACCACTGTCTGCGTTGCTTGGCCGGCATTTCGGATTCGACTCTGCCGGTATCATCGTTGGCATTGTAAAGGATTTCAATTTCAATTCCCTGCACTACAAGATCGAGACCATGTTCCTTTTTAACCAGAAGGATTGGGGCTACTCCATGCTCTCGGTAAAATTAGGCGGCGGCCCGGCGTCCGATGCCATTCGCTTTATCGAATCGGTCTGGAGAAAGAATTTCCCTGAACATCCATTGGAATATCAATTCCTCGACGACCACTTTGCAGAAGTATACCGCGCCGATGCACAGGTTTCCCGGATGGTGAGCATTCTGGCCGGACTTGCGATCTTTATCTCCTGTCTGGGCCTGTTTGGCCTCGCCTCCTATTCCGCCGAACGACGGATCAAGGAGATAGGCATCCGAAAGGTAATGGGCGCTTCCATCAACAATATCGTCCTGTTGCTGTCCCGTCATTTCATCCGCCTGGTCCTGATCGCGAATCTTATCGCCTGGCCGCTGGCCTGGTGGGCGATAGGCCGCTGGCTGGAAGATTATGCTTACCGCGTCACCATCAGCTGGTGGGTATTCCTTTTGGCCGGTGTGATGGCCCTGTTGATCGCGCTGGTGACCGTGAGCCTGCTCGCGATGAAGGCGGCGCTGGCCAATCCGGTGAAGAGCCTTAGGTCAGAATAAGTTTTATACGTTCCCATTGGCCTCCTCCCTGCTTTTCTTATTCTCATGATGCGCCTGTGCGATCTCATATTCGAGCTCGGGATCGATATTCTGCGCTTCGACGCGACGGGCTTTCTCCAACAGGTCTTCGCGGTGTTCCTGTAACCAGGCCAGCTGCTTCTTGCCGTAAGACAGCCGTGTGAAGAGCACATACAATACCGGCACGATAAAAATGGCCAGCGAAGAGGAGGCGATCATACCACCCAGTACGGTAAAGCCGATGGTCTTACGGGCGACGGCTCCCGCGCCGGAGGCCAGCACCAGCGGCATGACCCCAAGGATAAAGGCCAGCGAGGTCATGATGATCGGACGCAGGCGAAGACGCACCGCATCGATTGTAGACTGAATCAGTTCCTCCCCGCGATCGACCCGGATCTTGGCAAACTCCACGATCAGGATGGCATTCTTTGCAGAGAGCCCGATCAGGGTGATAAGACCGATCTGCGCATAAACATTATTCGTAAGCGGTGGGATAAGCGTCAGCGTCAGGATAGCTCCAAAGGCGGAGATAGGCACAGCCAGCATGACCGAGAAAGGTACCGACCAGCTTTCATACAATGCCGCCAAAAATAAGAACACAAAGACGATGGAGAAGATAAAAATATACACCGTCATCGACCCCGCCCTGATCTCTTCGTAGCTAAGCCCTGAGAACTCATAGGTATATCCCTGTGGCAGGACCTTTGCCGCCGTCGCCTTCAGGTCCTCGATACCCTGTCCGGTGCTGTACCCCGGGGGCGTCGATCCATCGACCTCGGCAGAGCGGAAGATATTGAAGTGTGTGATCAGCGGCGCCGTCTCTATCGGCTTGTAGACGATGACCGAGCTGAGGGGTGTCATCTGCCCCGCCTGGTTGCGCACATAATACTTATCCATATTGCTGATAAGGGCCCGGAAGGTCGTATCGGCCTGTACCACCACATGGTAGGTCCGGTTATACAGCGTGAAGTTGTTGACAAAAAGGCTGCCCATATAGGCTTGCATGGTGTTGAATACATCGGAGATGTCGACACCCAGCTTCTGGCATTTATCCCGGTCTACCGTCAGGCTATAGCTGGGTGTATGCGCCCCATAATAGCTGAAGGCGGTACTGATGGAGGGCACCTTGTGCGCGGCGTTGATAAACTTTTTCACCACATTCTCGAACTGATGCACGTCATCATTCGTGTTACCCTGCTGGATCTGCATGCTGAATCCGGCGGCCTGACCGATACCACGGATCGGTGGCGGCGGGATGACCACTATATTGGCATTCTTCAGCCCCGCCCGGGCGATCCTTTCGCGGATCACATTGAGAAGACCGGGTACCTGTTCCTTAGGATCCTTGCGTTCCTCCCAGGGTTTCAGCATCACAAAGAGAGAGCCGTTGTTGGAATTCGATCCGCCATTGAGAATGTTGAAGCCGGAAAGCGCCGAAAAGTGATTGACGCCGGGTGTCTTGCCCACTATTTCCATCAGTTTGGTCATCAGCTCGACAGACTGCGCAACAGAAGAAGCCTCCGGCAGCTGATAGGTGACATAAAGACGACCATCATCCTCCGGCGGAATAAACCCGCTCGGCTTTTTCTTGAACATGATAAAAGCGCCGATACAGATACAAACCAGGATGATCACGACAAAACGGGCTCCTTTGATGCTGTGTTTGACCCCGTTGGCATAACGATCGGTAAAACGGCCAAACCGGTTGTTGAACGCCAGAAAGAAACGGTCAAAGATATTTGACTTCTTAAGATGAGAGGGTCTTAGCAGGAGCGTACACAAGGCCGGCGTCAGTGACAAGGCGATAAAAGCTGAAAGCACGACCGAAATGGCAATGGTGATGGCAAACTGCTGGTAAAGACGTCCCACGATGCCTGGAATAAATCCTACAGGCACAAAGACAGCCGCCAGGATCAGCGCGATCGCCACCACGGGCGCCGAGATCTCCTGCATGGCATGATAGGTAGCCTCCTTTGGCGACATATGCTCGTGATCGATATAATGCTGCACGGCCTCCACGACGATGATGGCGTCATCTACCACGATGCCTATTGCCAGCACGAAGCCAAACAGTGTCAGGGTATTGATCGTAAAGCCCAGCGGTATAAAGGCGCAGAAGGTCCCTAATATGGACACCGGGATCGCCAGCACGGGGATCAGTGTGGAGCGGAAGCTTTGCAGGAAGAGGAACACCACAACAGCCACCAGTCCCAGCGCCTGTATCAATGTCAGCAATACTTCATGGATAGACACTTTGATGATCGTCACCGATTCGAACGGTACTTTATAGTCAACATCCGGAGGAAAGTACTTCTTCAGCTTTTCCAGTTCGGCATAGACATTGTTGGCCGTCTGCAGCGCATTGCTGCCCGGCGCCTGGAATACCATGAGGATAGAAGCCCGTTTGCCGTCCACCCAGGAGTTACTGGAAAAAGTAAACTTTCCGAGTTCGACGCGGCCGACATCTTTCAGATAGACCAGCTGACCGCCATGCTGACTACTGTCAGGGATGGTCTTTACTACCACCTGCTCGTAGTCCGTCGCCTTCTGCAGCTGCCCGTTGGGCAGTACGGTCAGCTCGTAGGACTGGCTGTTCTGCTGGGGTGGGGCGCCCACCGATCCGGCGGCGACATAGACGTTCTGCGCATTCAACGCCGCAATAACGTCCTTCGGCATCAGCCCGTATGCCGCCATCTTATCAGGGTTGAGCCAGACACGCATGCTGAACTGGTCGGTTCGTGCAGTGACATCACCTACGCCCGGCACACGCAGCAGCGCATCCTCGATAAAGACATTGGTATAGTTATCGAGAAAGGTGATATTATGCGACCCCTTAGGAGCAAAGATCGCCACCATCATCAGCATGCTCGGGTTCCTGGCGCGGACGGTCAGGCCCAGCTTGCTGACCACGGCGGGCAGCAGGGGAGTGGCGATACCTACGCGGTTCTGTACGTTCAGCGCGGCAATATGTACATTGGTCTCCACACCAAAGGTAACACTGATGTTCATGTTGCCGGTATTGGTATTCGTGCTCTGCATGTACTCCATCCCCGGCGACCCGTTGACCTGCTCCTCGATGGGGATGGCCACGGTCTGTTCCACCGTTTCGGCATCGGCGCCGGTATACGACCCGGTGATGGACACGGAGGGAGGAGAGATATTTGGATACTGGTCGACGGCCAGGTTGAAGATGCAGATCGTACCGGAGATCACCAGGACGATCGATATCACGATAGCCGTTACGGGTCTTTTTATGAATGTATTGGCAATCATCCTTGAACAGGTTGTGTGTTTTGCCCGTCCTTCGGATCCATTCCGTGCAGGTCGCGGGATTTTTGAATTTCGAATTCCAGCTCGGGATCGATGTTCTGCTCTTCTACCTTCCTTGCTTTTTCCATCAGGTCATCATGATGTGCCATGAGATACTCCAGTTTCTTCTTCCCATAGGAAGCGCGCGTGATCAGTACGAACAATACAGGTACGATAAAGATAGCCAGGGTCGACGCGGCGAGCATGCCCCCCAATACGGTATAGCCGATGGTACGCCGGGCGACGGCGCCGGCCCCCGATGCAAAGACAAGCGGCAATACTCCCAATATGAACGCCAGCGAGGTCATGACGATAGGTCTGAGACGCAGACTGACCGCTTCCAGTGTGGACTTGAGCAGATCTTCGCCCCGGTCGACGCGCACCTTGGCGAACTCGACGATCAGGATCGCATTCTTTGCCGCCAGACCGATCAGCGTGATCAGCCCGATCTGGGCATAGACGTTGTTCGTAAGACTGGGCACAAAGACCAGGGTCAGGATGGCGCCAAAGGCTCCGATAGGTACTGCCAGCAGTACGGAGAAGGGTACCGACCAGCTCTCGTACAGGGCCGCCAGGAACAGGAATACAAAGGTTATCGAGAAGGCGAAGATATAGATCGTCGTAGAACCGGCCTTGACCTCCTCGTAACTAAGTCCGGAGAACTCATAGGTATAGCCATCGGGCAAGACCCTCCCGGCTATTTCCTGTAAAGCCTTCAAAGCCTCCGTGCTGCTATGACCGGGTGCGGGCGCCCCATCGACCTCGGCCGTACGGAAGATATTGAAATGCGAGATCAGCGGGGCTGTCTCGGTGGGTTTATAGGAGATCAATGTACCCAGCGGCAGCATATTCCCCGCCTGGTTGCGTACATAATATTTGTCCATATCCGAGATCATGCTTCTGAACGCAGTGTCGGCCTGGACGACGACATGGAAGGTCCGGTTATAGGTGGTGAAGTCATTGATATAAAGACTACCCATGAAGGCCTGTATCGTCGTAAAGACATCTGCGATATTTACCCCCAGCTTTTCACATTTGTCCCGGTCGACAGTAAGCGCATAACCGGGCGTATGGGCAGAGTAAAAGCTATAGGCGTTGCTGATGGCCGGATTCTTATTGGCTTCTGCAATGAATTTATTGACTACATTCTCAAAACCATGCAGATCGTCATTGGTGCTGCGTTGCTCGATCTGGAAGCTAAAGCCGACGCCTGCGCCGATCCCCGGGATGGGAGAGGGCTGGATCACTTCGACGTTGGCGTTGCGGATGCCCGCGTCTGCGATACGCTGTTGCAGGACCTCGAGGATACGCGGCACCTTTTCATCCGCGGAGCCACGCTCGTCCCAGGGTTTGAGCTGGCAATAGATAGTACCGGAGTTGGAGTTGGTGGCGTTGGTGATGACATTCAATCCCGACAGCGCCGCATAATGCGCCACACCCGGTGTCTCCGACACCACTTTCATCAGTCTTGTCATCAGGGCGACGGACTGGCTCGTAGACGAAGCCGGTGGCAGCTGATAGGTCACATAGATATTGCCATCGTCCTCCGAAGGAATAAAGCCCGATGGCTTATCCTTGAAAAGGAACACCGTTCCGACACAAACGCATACCAGTAATATAAGTATGTACCTGGAAGCCTTGATGCTGCGATTGACCCCATTGGAATAGGAGTCGGTCACCCGCTGGAACCAGTCATTGAAATTATTGAACATCCTGGTCAGCCCTCTTGCCTCCTCCTTTGGTTTCGATGGCTTGAGCAGCAGGGTACATAACGCCGGTGTCAGCGACAATGCTATAAAGGCCGAGATGATCACGGAGATGGCAATGGTGATCGCAAACTGCTGGTAAAGACGCCCCACGATGCCCGGGATAAAACCGACGGGTACGAAGACCGCGGCGAGGATCAGGGCGATCGCTACCACCGGCGCGGAGATATCCTTCATCGCGTGATAAGTGGCTTCCTTGGGCGACATCTTCTCATGATCGATATAATGCTGTACGGCTTCCACCACGATGATGGCGTCATCCACCACGATCCCGATCGCCAGCACGAAACCAAACATCGTCAGGGTATTGATGGTAAAGCCCAGCGGGATAAAGAAGCAGAAGGTGCCGAAGATAGACACGGGGATAGCGAGAACGGGTATCAGGGTAGAACGCAGGTTTTGCAAAAAGAGAAAAACCACGACAGCCACGAGACCCAGGGTCATCAGCAAGGTGTTGACCACATCCGTCATGGACACTTTTACGACGGTGACGGACTCGAAGGGCACGCTATATTCGACATCGGCAGGGAAGAATTGTTTCAGCTGAGCCAGCTGTTTGTAAATGCCTTCCGCGGTACGCAGGGCATTGCTGCCGGGCGCCTGGTAGATCTGAAGGTAAGAAGCGCGTTGACCGTCGACAAACGAGTTGCTGGAAAAAGTGAACTTCCCGAGCTCTACCCGGGCAACGTCCTTCATATACACCAGCTCGCCGGTGGCCGGCAGCGTTTTGACGATGATATTCTCAAATTCCTTTACTTTACTCAGACGGCCGTTGACCAGGATACCGATCTCAAACGTCTGGGCCTTGTTCTGCGGCGGCACACCCGCCGAGCCGGCGGCTACCTGTACGTTCTGGGCGTTGAGGGCATTGATGACATCCTGCGGAGTAAGGCTGTAGGCTGCCATCTTCTGCGGGTTCATCCAGATCCGCATGCTGAAGTCGTCTGTAAAGCGGGTGATCGTACCCACGCCCGGAACACGCAGCAAAGCATCCTGTACAAAGATATTGGCATAGTTGTCCAGGAAGGTGATGTTATGCGTTCCCTTCGGGGCATAGATCGCCACCATCATCAGCATGCTGGGATTGACCGCGCGGACGGTAATGCCAAGACGGCTGGCGACGGCAGGCAGCAGGGGAGTGGCGATGCTGACGCGGTTCTGGACGTCCAGCGCGGCGACGTCGATATCGGTGCCGATGTTGAACGTCACGTTCATCGTCATCAGACCGTTGTTGGTGCTGTTACTTTGCATGTATTCCATCCCCGGCGTACCGTTGACCTGCTGTTCGATGGGCGTGGCAACTGTTTGTTCCACCGTCTGCGCATCGGCGCCGGTGAACTGACCCGTCACCTGTACGATGGGGGGTGTGATATCCGGGTACTGATCGATGGGCAGGATAAAGATACAGATCGCGCCGGTGAGCACTAACACGATAGAGATCACTATAGCGGTTACCGGCCTTTTGATAAAAGTATTAGCGAGCATAGATAATTTGTATCAAGTGTTTTTTTTCGGGCCTACCTTCCACGGCCACCCTGGGCAGCTGGCCCTTGTTTGTTCTCTGTCGTGATGGGTGAACCATCGTGCAGGGCCTGAACCCCGTCGACAACGATCCGGTCGCCACTTTTAAGTCCGGATTTGATAAGGACATTGGACCCTATGGTCTGACCCGTCTCCACCTTTACCTGGATGGCCACGAGATGCGGTCTGCCGGCGGCCGGGTCTGCACCCTGCCCGCCATCGCTGCTCTTACCACTGCCATCTTTACCTGCCCCATCTTTGCCGCCAGCATCGCCGTCGGACGTCTTGCCTGTTGAGTCGGCTCTGTGATGAATGATCGTGTCTTTCGCGACATACACAAAATACTCACCCATCTGCTCGACGATGGCCTTTCCGGGTATCACGATCTGTGGCGTGGTCTCCAGGTTGTGCACACGCACGACACAGCTCATCCCTGCCCGCAGCTCCTGCTTATCATTCGGGAAGACCAGCCGCACACGGATCGTACCCGTCTGGGGGTCGACCGCACGGTCGATCACCGAGATCTTTCCCAGCTGGGAATAGATAGCATGATTGGGCAGGGCGATGGTGAACAGCGAGTCGACATGATGCTCTTTCTCCCGCTGCAGATCCTGGTAATGGCCCAACTGGGCTTCGTTGATCAGGAAGTCCACGGCCATGGGGTTGTCGGTAGAGATAGTATTGAGGATCGTGGTACCGACAGTCAGCAGGTTGCCTAATTTGACCTGGCTAAAACCGATGGTGCCATCAAAGGGAGCTGTGATGGTGGAATAGGTGAAGTTGGTAGCAGCGGTCTTCAGCGCCTGCTGAGCGGCTGCCACTTCATTCTTTGCATTCTGCAGCGCGATGACGGCATGATCCAGCGTCTGTTTGGCCACCGCATTGTGCTGGATCAGGTATTGATAGCGATCGGCATCCTGCTGCGCCTGGACCTGGTTGCCTTCGGCTACTTTTACGTTGGCCGCGGCCTGGTCATAGGCTGCCTGGTAGAGGCGTTCGTCGATAGAATACAGTTTTTGCCCCTTGTGCACATGAGTGCCTTCCGTAAAATAGATCCCCGTGACATACCCCTGTACCTGGGCATGCAGGTCTACCTGCATCAGGGCCTGGGTTGTCGCCGGATAATTGTCATAGTATAAGACAGGCGCTGTCTTTACTGTAACCAGGTTGACGGGTGTAGGGGGATTATTGGATGCCGTCGGCTTTTGCTGGCAGGAAAAAAGCGCGAGGCTGATGATGAAAACCAGGGTCAATGCCTGTCTGCTCATATGCGTGTTTTAATAAATTGCTTGATTATTTAGTTATAGTAATTACTCCCATCGCTCTTTCGAGGTCTATCTTGCTGGACAAAAGCTGGAAGAGGGCGTTCTGATAGCCGATCTCCGAAGTGATCAGATTTGATTCAGCAGTGATCACGTTAAGATAAGGGACGGTACCCTGCTGATACTGCAGCGTGACAATGTCAAAGACCTTTTTAGCCAGGGCTGTGTTCTCCTGGGTGGAGCTGAGATTATATAGATTGCTTTTGTAGGTCGCCAGCGCATTGGTATATTCCGAATTGATCTGCGATTTCAGCCCGACCTCCTGCCAGTCCAGCAGATCGTACTGCAGGTGGGCGCGACGGATATTATTGGTCCGGGCAAACCCGGTAAAGATGGGCAGGCTCACGGAAAGACCCAGGTAGGAATAAGGATAGTTATGAGAGAACATGTCTCCAAGGGAAGAATTGCTCTGCATCGCATAGTCATAATCGAAAAAGGCGCCTACGGTAGGCAGCCAGGCCTTCCGGTAGTAATTGACGAGCTGAGTCTGCAGCTGTTTGGATGTTTGCAGCGCCTGGAATTCGATCCGTTTTTCAAATTGCAATTGCTGGGTGGTATCAAACGCAATATCGTTCATCATACGCACGGTATCATAAACCACATTGAATTGCCGGGCAGGGGGGAAGCCCATCACCTGCTTCAGCAGCGCGTATTGCGGAGAGACCGTTTCGGTCGCCTGTTTCAGCTGGGCTTTGGAATTGTTGAGGGTGATGAGTGCCTGGTCATAGTCCGTCTCGTCGACGATGCCGCCGATATACTGATGGTACGTGTCGCTGACCGTCTTGGTCAGACGGGCGGTATCTTCTTTCAGAACATTGATCTGCTCCAGTGTCAGCAGGAGGCTGTAAAAGCTCTTGCTGACGGCCGCGATCGCGTCGATCTTTGCGCTGTCCGTAAATTGCTGGGACTGCCTGACATACAAGGGGGCACTTTTTACGGCATACAAAAGCGTAGGATTGAAAATGGTCTGGGTGACGGAAGCCACCGGGTTAAAGGTATTGACGACTCCCGTTCTCTGTTGCGTGACCGCTCCGGTGCCGGCATTCTTGATAAAGTTGGTGGGCAGGGTAAGATAATGGGTCAGGTTCCCTGAGATACCTGCCTGCGGCAGCCAGCCGGAGGTGTTGATGGCATTGGTGGCCCGGGTGATAGCTACATTGATGATGGCCTGATTGATAGTAGGCTGATTCTTAAGGGCATAGCTTATACACTGATCCAGGGTCAACGCCGTGTCGGGCTGGTTAGCAGGTTGAGAAAAGGCAGCAATCGATATACAGATCAGGAAAATGTTGAGTACGAAGCGCTTTGAAAAAGAAACCGTTACGGTGTTGAGCATATCGATTTTGTAAAATTTACTATATGATGAACCTTTCTGGGGCGCTATTTTTGTGCCAACCCCGGAAAAATACGGCGTATAATCGATAAGTCAGATCAGGAGTGAGTTGGCAAAGATTGAACTTTTTGCCGATTTGTGCGGGATTGTTTAATTAAAATGCTATTAAATAAGAAGTTGGAGGGCTATTTAAGGCCGTCCGCCACGCCCCAGACCTTCGAGGTCCGAAAGCTGGTGCCTTTAAACAGGGCTACCAGTTTCCCATCCGCATTGGTAGTGCGGACCTCATAAAGACCGGTCGTTTTGCCGAGATGAAGTTCTCTGGCCTCCACCGTAAGCAGATCGCCGACCTGGGAAGGGCGGGTAAAAGTGATGGATACGTCGTGAGCGACGGAGAGTACGCCATGGGAATTGCAGGCAAACGCAAATGCGGAGTCTGCGGCAGAGAAAAGGATCCCGCCATGTACGGTATGGAAACCGTTGATCATGTCTTCGGTGATCCGGTAGTGGAGCCTGCAATATCCGGCACCGCACTGGTCGACCTCCAGGCCCAGCCATTTGGAAAAACGGTCGTTTTTCATCATCTGCTCAGTAATGGCCTGAGGAGAGGTCATGGGAGTCGAAGACACCGGTTTCGGGGACATGGGATCGGTTTAAAAGGTATCATAATAGACCTTGTCTTTCCGGCTGGCTAACAAGTCCAGTACATCTTCCTTTGTGCCGGTAAAGGGTCCCGAGCCTTCGATCTTCAGGGTAGCCATGGCCGCTGCAAACTCTCCGGCGTCCTGAATTGAATTAGCGCCTGAAGCGCCCTTTGCCCGTTGATAAAGATATCCGGCCATATAGGTATCCCCGCAGCCCGTCGCATCTACCACCGAGGTAGTCGGGACATAAGCCGGGATGGTATAAAAGGTCTGGTTGGTATAGATAACGGAACCCATGCTGCCAAGTGTGATGACCACTTCGTTGACGCCCCAGTCGGCCAGGACACGCGCACCTTTCCTGACTCCTTTCTGTCCCGTCAGGACGGCCATTTCAGATTCGTTGACCTTTAAGATATCGATGTATTGCAACGCCTCTCTTTTAGCGGGCCAGTCGACGGCCAGGACGTTGTGGTCCTCTACTTTGCGCAGATAACCCTGAGCATCCAGCGAAACCTTGCCATGTTCGGACAGTTTGCGGATGACATCTACCGGTATGTCACCGGCCAGCAAAGGCCCCAGGTGATAATAACGGGCGTCTATCGGGCTCAGCTGGTCGACGGTAAAAGGATCTGCTTCCTGCAATACCCGCTGTTCACGATAGTCGCTGTTCTCCGGGTAGATATTCTCAAAATAGACGGTATGTTTGCTGGGCAGGGCTTTTACCTCAATACCCAAGGCTCTCAGGTCTTCAACGGCTCCCATTTCGCTCTTGGCCAGTGCGGTGACCAGTGTATAACGAACGTCCATGCGCGACAGCGCATACGAGAAATAAAAGGCAGTGCCGCCTGCCATGTGTACAACCGATCGGGGAGTTACAACCTTGTCTAATGTGATATGTCCTACGCAGCAGATTTCGTATTGGTGCATGTTGGGTCTACAATTTATGATAGCCTTTTGTTCAGGGCCATCCTGCAAATTTAATCCTTTTTCAATTAATTGGCTCCCCGGTGTCGGGAGGATACCGGAGTTTTTGGCCAAAACCTTGCCAAATTCAGATTTTATACTTTACTTTGTAATTCAAAGCACTTTTAAAACTATGTTTCGATTCAGCCGCCCTTATTTCCTGCTCAGCCTGCTGCTCCTGTTGATTGAGATTTTCATCGGAGCCGAAATGCATGATAAAATTATCCGTCCCTTTGGCGGGGACTTCCTCGTCGTCATCTGGCTTTACTGCCTGGTACGAAGCTTCTGGCAATGGCCGGTGCTGCCGACAGCGTTGCTTGTCCTGTTGTTTTCTTATGTGATAGAGACGTTGCAGTATTTCGGATATGCTGATCGCCTGGGGTTCAAAGGCCCATCGGTGATGCGGGTTATGCTGGGTTACCGTTTCAGCTGGACCGATATGTTCTGTTACACTTTGGGCATTGTGACCGTCATAAGTTTGGAGGGACTTGTATGGAAGAATTTGTATCAAAAGACTCGATAGTCCGAAAGATCTGGGGCAGCGCCGACACCATCCTCTTCATTTTTGCAGGGGCCTCGGCGGAGTTTGCCCTGAACAAAGCAGTCGACTGGTTGTATTTCACGGGAAAGCTGCCGGCAGATCCCCTGGGCAGATTGTTTTCGACAGTGGCCTATGCCCAGAAGATCGTTTTTGCAGAAACGAACAAAGCCAACGCTGCGATAGACAGCATTTCGGCTATCCATAAGGGTGTGGAAGCCAGCCGGGGAGCTTCCATACCCGACGAAGCCTATCTTGATGTCCTGTTCCTGCTGATCGATTATTCAATCCGGTCCTTCGAATTGTTGCACCGGCGCCTAAGCCCTGAAGAGAAGGCCGAAGTTTTTGCCGTGTTCTACCGGGTAGGCGGGCGGATGGGTTTAAAGGCCTTGCCATCGACATACCCGGACTGGGAGGAGCAGCGTGCGGCATATCTGAAGGAAAACCTGGTCCGGAGCGGCTTTTCCCGGGACCTGTACCAGAGATACCGGCAGAGCCTGGGTGAGGTCCGCTACCAGCTGCTATTACAGGCGCAGATCGTGCTGGTCCCGGCACGGGTGCGCAGACTGCTTGGATTATCGCCGCTCTCTCTGCTCTGGCCGGTGATCCAGCTTTACAAGGCCATCAGGCTGTTTCACCTCGACAGGTTCCTGAAGTTCATCCTGCTGCCACCAAAATATCGGGCGCAGGTGTTTCAATTGGATCTGCAATAGCCAGGCCTACAGATCCGCCTCCAGCTCATGACCTGTGATAGCATAAAAGAAGTTCTGCAGCTGATGAAGGTATTTAATGCCAACCCGAGTAGGCGTGGAATGTCTTAGACGCAGCCCTTCACCGGAGAAGGTGAAATCCGTGTGGGTGTTGCCAACGCTGATGATCCATTCGTCACGGATATAATTTCTGAACCCGCACTTCTCGAGGATCTTGGGTGTAAGGGACACGGGGGTTACATCCTGAAAATCAATTTCCTTGATGAGCTCGATCACCTCTGTAGTATAGCTGTCTTCGTAGAAAGGACCGGCATTGGCAACCTTCCGGCTGATATTGATCTGTGTATCGTAGATGAGGGTGTTGGCGAGGAGTTGCTGGACTGTGATGATCTCGCCTTTGCGATTGAATACCTTGTTCCCGATTCGGAGGTCTTTTGCTTGTAACATAGAGTCTGATTAAAAATTAAGAAATACGATGAATGATCTCATGGTATTTCAAGGGTATAGACTCTGTCTGAAGTAGGATCAATTTCAGGAGGCAAGATAATAGCCGATGGTCAGATTTGCAAGTGTTTGTGGATAACTTCACCCGCAGGCGTTTTGTTAAAATGATAAAGCCCCTGTGTTTCAGGGACTTTATTCTATATACGGGCATTTCCTTATCTTTATTTATGCAATCGATTTCAGGAGATCATATTTTATGTAAATAACCCTGCTTTTCCTTATTCTTTCAATAAAAAAATTGCCTGTATGAATTCACGTCGCGACTTTTTGCAAAAGCTAACCGGTTCGGCTATCGCCTTTTCTTTTTTACCCAATCATCTCCTGGCGGAGGAACCTACCGTCGACACGCGTCCGTATGATGGCCCTATGTTACGGGTCGCCATCTGCGGTCTCGGCAGTTATGGGACAAGAGTGGCGGAAGCTATGCAGACCTGTAAAAAAGCTAAGCTGGTAGGGGTCATCAGCGGCACGCCGTCAAAGGTCAAAGCCTGGCAGGCCAAATACAATATACCTGAAAAGAACTGTTACAACTACGAAAACTTCGATAGGATCAAAGACAACCCTGACATCGATGCGGTGTATGTCATTACTCCCAATGCCTTACACCATGACCAGGTCATCCGGGTGGCAAAAGCCGGCAAACACGTGATCAGCGAGAAACCTATGGCCGTCAATGCCAAAGAAGGACAGGAGATGGTAGATGCCTGCAAGCAGGCAAAGGTCAAGCTCATGGTAGGCTATCGCATGCATTTCGAGCCGCATACGCTGGAGATCATCCGCATGCGTAAAGCAGGAGAGCTCGGCAAGCCAATGTTCTTCCAGGGCTTGTCCGGCTTCATCATCGGGGATCCCACCCAATGGCGGTTGAACAGGCAGCTGGCCGGAGGCGGAGCGATGATGGACATCGGCATCTATTCGATCAATGGATCGCGTTATATGATAGGAGAGGACCCCATCTGGGTGACGGCGCAGGAAACAAAGACAGATCACGTGAAATTCAAGGAAGGCGTCGATGAAACGATCCAGTTCCAGCTGGGTTTCCCCAGCGGGGCTGTGGCATCCTGCCTGTCTACCTACAACATGAATTTCCTCGATCGCTTTTTCCTGAATGGCTCATCGGGTTTCGCCGAACTGCTGCCTGCTACAGGGTATGGTCCAATAAAAGGTCGTACCAACAAAGGGGAGATAAACCAGCCCATCACGACACACCAGACGGTTCAGATGGACGAGATGGCCGGCATCCTCTTTGAAGGCAAACAACCTGTAGTACCGGTAGACGGCGAAGAAGCGGTAAAAGATCTCAAGATCATCGATGCCATTTACGAAGCGGTGCGAACCGGTAAAAAAGTGGATCTGCATTTATAAAAAAAAGCCCCCTATCAGGGGGCTTTTCTTATGGGGAGCGATCGTTGCTACTAAATCTAGGCCTCGACCTGGAAGGCAATGGGCAGCTCAAGCCTTGTCTTGACATTTTTGCCATTGACTTTCCCGGGCTTCCAGGCAGGCATATTGCTGACTGCTTTCAGCGCCTGCTCGTCCAGACCATTGCCCAGCTTGTCCCCGACGATACGGGCTCTTGTCACCTTACCCTGTTCGTCGACCACAAAGGACACTCTTACGACACCGGCTGTATTATCGTCGATAGCTTTTTCGGGGTATTCGATATTGTTGTTTACGTAATTGTCCAGCGCATTCTGACCACCAGGGAATTCCGGCGCGGCCTCTGCCCAATTATAGATCCCTTCCTTGTCTCTTACCATTTTGTCGGTATTGCTGCCGGCCGGCATTTTAATAGTCATTTTTCCCTTTCTTTTAGCAACGGCCCCTTTTGATGCGGAGGCCATTTTATCCGCACTGTCCACTTTGTCCGTGGCTGCCTGATCTGCAGGATTTACGGGTGTCGTCACAGCGCTGCTGTCTGATGAGCTGTTGTCCGTCTTATAATCACTGCTGTTACAGGCGACCAGACCACAAAGGGCAAAACCTGCCACTACAAAAGGATTGGTTAGCTTATAGTTTTTGTTTGGCATAAGATCATTTTTGGT
Source organism: Puia sp. (assembly GCA_035492595.1). Classification (GTDB taxonomy): domain Bacteria; phylum Bacteroidota; class Bacteroidia; order Chitinophagales; family Chitinophagaceae; genus Puia. Next base: position 376 of record DATJJA010000063.1, on the reverse strand, counting down.
GAAACAATATGATAGTTGTTTCAAAGTCGATGCCAGCCCGGTCTTAAGCGCAAGATGCGCGGGAAGCCCTGTTATTCTGTAGACTTTTTTACTCAGACAAAACGTACAGGAACTGTATCATTGCCTTTTGCACGGTGAGCTTTCATGCTATCCGGGCTGCGATGAGCAACCCGGCCAGGAGTCTCAGGTCGGAGTGAGATCCGGCCACCGCAGCCCGGGCTATCGGGCCACCGCTGCCCGGCGCAGATGCGGCAACGTGTTATGGCGTCACCGCATCTTTGGCGATCACCGTCCAATCCTCGTTGCCGTGGCCTTTTGCGATATAACGGTCCATCTCGACCGCAATCGCCGGGATAACCACCAGGTTTGTCCCGGC
>DATJJA010000062.1:0-5391 GCA_035492595.1 Puia sp. | reverse complement strand
CAGATCCCCATCTGCGAGGGGAAAAAAGTAGTCGCGGGGCGCCACGAAGGACCGGGAATAGAACGTCAGCTCACGGTAGAAAAGATCCGGGGTCTTAGCCGTCCGGTCCCAGCCGGTGACATTACCCGACAACTCCTGCGCTGCGGTTTTCCAGCGTAAAACGTCCCAATACCGCTGGCCTTCGAAACACAGCTCGATGGCGCGTTCCCTTTGGATGATGGACCGCATCCCGGCTTGGGTAGTATATTTGGTAGGATTGGTGCTGAAGTTGGTCCACGCGTTTTCCACCGTGGGCAGGCCGGCCCGCGCCCGCACCAGGTCGATATACTTATAGACATCGGCGGTGGGACTGCTGTTTGCTTCGTTCAGTGCTTCTGAGTATAGCAGGTACAGGTCGGACAGCCGCAGCAGCGGATAGGGATAATGGGTATACAGGCGGGTATTCCAATCAAAATGCCAGTTGAGGATCTTTTTCATGTACATCGTCGTAATGGGTATCGGCGAGTTCTGACCGAATTCACCCGCCCGGCAAAACAGGTAAAACGTATTTTCATCCGAATGCGAAGGGCTGTTCGCCATATACCAGATACAGCGGTCGAATCCAATGTTGGCATAAAAACGCGGCTCCCTGTCGAAGTTGAGCCTGGCGGTCGTTTCGCCCTCTTTTACATTGAACCGCTCGTCGTGCGTAGCGACCCGCAGCGCGGTGTAGTTGCTGAAGTCCAGGGTCTTGTCCTCGTCGATGGGCACACCGTTCTGGGTATAGAATAGCTTAGCCATCTTCAGGGTAGGCCCCATCAGCGCATTGCCATAGGTAATGCCGCCGTTCTGAACATAGGTCCTGTCATAAGCGGCGCCGCCAATGGCCTGGAGAAAGCTGTTGTAGCCCATGCTTGCGTGTGTCAGGCCCCAGACCAGCTCAGTGTTCCATGGCTCGCTCATAGCGTTCCGGATGCTCATCTGCGTGATAGTGGTGTCCGTGAGCGTCGTTCCCGCCGGGGTCGTGAAGGTATACAAGCTGATCCCTTGCGCGGTGCAGGCATCGATCGCTGCTTTACAGGCATCGGCAGCCCTTTGCCATTTAGCAAGGCTAAAGGTCGGGTTGAACAGGGCGGTGCCATCGCCATTTTTCAAACTGGCGAAATCAGAATTGCCGTTGTACAGGGGACTCGCCGCATATACCAGCAGCTTTGCTTTTAGACCCAGGGCGATGGGGCTGGTAATGCGGCCAAGCTCGGAAGCCGTGCTACTGATTAAAGCAGGCAGATGCGAAACCGAAGAATCCAGCAAACCGGCAATGTAATTCACAACGCTATCGACGGGCTGCCGCTTGATCTGCGTTTCGCTCAGGCTTGCGCTGATGGGCAGATTCTTGTCGACGATGGGTATCGGTCCGTATGCCCTGAAGAGGATAAAGTGATAGTAGGCCTTGAGGAAGGTAACCTCCGAGATCCACCTGTTCCGGGTATCGAGATCGAGATCCGGTACTTCACTCAGGTTGCCGACATTTTCCAGGAATACGTTGCAATCCCTGATGGCTCTGAACATGCCGTTCCCATCGCTGTTCAGGGCCCCGTCACGCGTGCCGTCCCAGTAATTGCATATCGGGCTGGAGGAGTTCTGACCGCCCCTGGGCAGCTGAGCCACATTGGTGGACCGGATGTGGATCTCGTTGTCTTCTATCCACGTCTCATCGCTGGCCGTTAGACCGACATTATAGGTCGGGTCCTCTTCATATGGAAGATAGGAGTAGCAGGTCATGAGATACTTTTCGGCCTGCACCTTTGTCGAAAAAGCATTATCGATAGTGGCGACGTTATCAGGAACGACGTTCAGGAAACTCTTTTTGCACGAGCCGATGAAAAGACCAAGAAAAAGAAGGATCCAGATGTGTTTGTTAATATGATGCATAACAACAAGCAGTTTTGAAGTATTTAAAATCCGAGTAGAATGCCGGCGTTCACGACTTTTTGGATGGGATAACCCAGCCCCGAGGAACCCATTTCGGGATCCCAGGTCTTAAAGGCGCTGAACGTCAAAAGATTGATACCATTCATGTAGATCCTGGCGCTGCCGAGATGCAGTCTTTTGAGCGACGACGCGGAGAAGTTATAACCCACTTCCGCAGACTTTAACCGCATGAAAGCGCCGCTTCTCAGCCACCAGGAAGAGGGGAAATTATCATTATAGGTAGGGGCTGATTCATCCGTAAAGTTTGGCGGTGTTCCCGCGAAATCGCTGTTGATGTTGAGGCGGGGCCAGAAGGCATAGGAATTCCGGTTATCTTCGGACCAGTGGCTTTTGGCGATCACGTCCAGCAGCCCGTGCTGACCGGCAAAGGGAGAGATCTTTATCGGATCGATCATAAAGGATACCCGGGCGGATCCCTGGAAAAAGGCACTGAGGTCAAAGTGCTTGTAGCCTACAGAAAAACCAAAACCGTATTGGATCTCCGGAACATAAGGGAATCCCATGCGGACATAATCGTCCGTGCTTATCTTTCCGTCGCGAGTAACGTCCCGGTACTTGATGTCGCCCGCAAGCACGTTACCAAATTGTGCCGGCGAGTTGTTGACTTCCACCTGGTCGATGAATAACCGCTCGGCAACGAGGCCGTAGTTGGCATTGAGCGACTGCCCTACATGCGTCAGGTTCTTGTTGTTTTCGGCGTAAATTGGCTCTTCATTGACCAACACCTTGCTGGTAGCGTAGGTAAACGTTCCTCTTGCAGTGACCCACCAATCCTTCTCCAGTGTTTTTGTATAGTCGACGGCGATATCGATTCCCTTACTGGAGGCCTGGCCGACGTTGGCGGCGGGTGTCGCCTGAAGACCCATGGTAGATGGGATGGTGTATCTGTACATGAGGATATTGGTGCGTTTCTGGTGGTAAGCGTCTACCGTCACTTTGATATCCCGCAATAGCGTAAGGTCCATGCCCACATTGAGCTGCTTCGATTGCTCCCACGTAATGTCCGGGTTGGCATACCGGCTTGTATTGACGGTACTCGTTGTATAGTTGAAATTCGTACCGAATCCACCGGCGGCTGCGCCGTTGAGCCCGACCTCCGACAGATAGAAGAACCGGTCGTTGGCATTGCCGATCTGGTCATTGCCTACCAACCCGTAAGTGAACCTGAACTTCAGGTTATCGACCGCTTTCGTCAGGGGCTCGAAGAATTTCTCCCTGGACACTACCCATCCGCCCCCCACCGAAGGGAAGAAACCAAAACGATGATTGGCCGCAAATCTTTCGGAACCGTTGTAGCCAAAATCAAACTCCAGCAGGTACCGGTCGTCATAGCCATAGGTCGCCCGGCCCGATACACCTTCGTTTCTTGCCGGCAGGGAAAGCTGCAAGGTCGAGGCATTACCGGTGAGATAATTCCGAAGCGTACCGATTGCCATTAAGCCGATGCTGTTTTTATTCCCCAAAATCCGATTGTAGTTGATGGCGGCCTCACCGTAAAAGATACTGTTGACCGTATCGTTCCCGCCATTGTAGGTGAGGTATTCGGTAGGCACCGGAAAAGGATTGCCGGGGCTGCCATCGTTGATCAGGTAGATGCCGGCCATTTTACCACCCACAATGCTGGAGCCATAATAATAAGGGCTGGCCTGCCGGGTAACGGCAAAGTTGGCATACCGGGTCGTGTACGCCATGGCGCGGGCGGACAAGCCGGTAGTGATCATGCTCAGGTTTTGCTTGAGGCTAAACTGGGCCGTCATGGTACTGGTATTGGTCGATTGGTAACCTGAGAGTGACTGGGCGTAAGGATTCGTATATAATTGAGTGGCCGATCCGGGAATCACCGCGTTCCCAAACAATGGGTGCTTTGCATAGGGCAAATAGGAAGCAGGATAGATAGCGGGAAAAGCTACGGGATTGCTAAACAGCGCGCTATAATAAACTTGTGAGCCGCCGCCAATGGGTCCGTGATAGTCGTCAAATTGACCTTTAAGGCTGATCAACGCTTCCGTATTTCGGGTGAGATTCAGGGTCACATTCGACAAGATGGAATAGGATTGCAATTTGATATTGTTGTTGAACCCATTTAACGAGTTTTCCTTCAGGTTGCCATTGTCGAGATTATAGCTTAAGGCCAGATAGTACCGTGCTTTTTCAGTTCCGCCGCTGATATTGGCATCGGCCCGCTGGTTGACAGTGGCGGTTTTGATCAGCTGCTGGATCCAGTTGTTATTGGGATAAAGCAGGGGATCGTCGCCATGGATCGTATGATCGATTTGATTTTGAGAATACAAAGTGGCGCCCAGCGGGTTGCGGGTCAGAACGGCCTCATTTGCCAGGTTCATGAAATCGATGTTATTCGCCAGGCCGATGTCCTTAGTGTTCGAGGAGACGGAGTTCTCTACCCTGATATTGAATCTCATAGCTCCCGTCTGCCCCGTCTTCGTCGTCACCAGGATCACGCCGTTCGCTCCCCGGGCGCCATATACCGAGGTCGCCGTAGCGTCCTTGAGTATCGAGAAACCGGAGATATTATCCGGCTGCAACCGGGCAAGATCCGTAGCACTGGACTCGATGCCGTCGATGAGGATCAGCGGATCGACTTTCCCGGCCCCGAAGGTCCCAAGACCTCTGATGAAAAAGGAGGCATTGTCCTTGCCCGGCTCCCCGGAGGTTTGAAAACTGATCAAGCCGGGTATTCGCCCTGCCAGCATGGTAGTCAGGTTGCTCGTCGGCCCCTTGATCTCCCCGGGATTGATGGATGTTATGGAGCTTACCAGCGTCGCCTTCTTTTGGGTGCCGTATGCAACCACGACAACGTCGTCTAATTTGCCGTCGCTCCGCTTGAGGGTAATGCTGATCACGCTATTGCCGTTTATCTGTACCTCCTGGGGCTCAAAGCCTACGTGGGAGATGATCAGTGTACCATTTGCCGGAACTTTTAAGGTATAACCCCCTTTGGCATCGGTCGCAGTAGCTCTTCTGGGGTCCGTTTTCAGGACCACCGAAACGCCAGGGAGCTCCGCGGAATCGGACCGGATCTTCCCGGTCACCGTGATCTCGTTATTCTGACCGAAGGTCTGCCGGGACAAAAGAGTTAGGAACAAAAGAAAGATCGGCCATCTGGCTTTGGCCAGCAGACATGACTTGTTTCTCATCGCAATCGTTGTTTTTGGTAAAAAGACATTGTCAGCACAAAAATGCCGATCAGCGCCCACATCCATGGGGTACAAATCCTCCCAAAAAGGGTATTTTTTCGACGCAGCGGAGACGATACATATATAATTATGTCATTTTTACATTTAATTCCTTATCTTTAATTACAGCCTGACTGCTGCTGCCATATGCTTAGAACACCTGAGAAAAATTCCGCGCTTCTCCGCGCCCTGCTTTCACTATGCGCCCTGTTCCTTGTCGCGCAGA